>JBGCEG010000053.1:0-100765 GCA_045106135.1 Roseobacter sp.
CTCGAATACTGTCTTTTTGTCGACGGTTTTTTTGGCGACACAACGTAAACCAAACTTGAGGGCGGTTTTTGGGTGGAAAACTACAGCCTTGCAGTTTCAAGCGAGGTTCAAAGCTAACAGTCCGGTGGGAGTGCCGCGCGCTCGCGTTGTGTTGAAGCGGTGGCCGCGCTTGAGCGTTTGCAATGTGATTAAGACTTAGTCATCTTATAAACTATGGAATTGTTGAGCGTCAGCCATAGTGGTTTCCTGATCGCCATGTCCTGTGTGGTGGCCCTTGTTGCAGGTTTTACAGGGCTTTCCCTAACCAGAGACTTGTCGGTAAAACCTGTGTTTCAGAAGAAAGTGTCAATCGCGCTTGCTGCTGTCGCCTTGGGCGGCGGGATCTGGGCCATGCATTTTGTTGCGATGCTGGGACTGAAGCTGCCCATTTTGTTCTACTACGATGCGGCGATTACACTTGTGTCCGCCTTGTCTGCGATCCTGCTTGTGGGGGCCGCGCTGATCTTGCTGCACTTTACAGAGCGCACTGCAAAGACCATTGCGGCGGCAGGTGGCATTGTTGGTGTGGGTGTTCTGGTCATGCACTACATCGGCATGGCCGGGCTGGAGCTTTGTCGCGCTGTCTATTCGACCTCAGGGGTCATTGTGTCGTCGGTTGTGGCCATTGGCTTGTGCATTCTGGCCTTCGGGATTGCCTATGGGCAGCGGACCAATCGCAACATTGTTCTTGGGACACTTTGTTTTGCGGTTGCCGTCTGCTCCGTGCATTTTCTGGCGATCTCGGGCACCGGCTTTGTTTCTGAGCCCAATACCTCTGAATTTGGCCCGTCCATGAGCAATGAGACCCTTGCGCTTGGGGTGATCTTTTTCAGCTTTGTGATCTTCGGCGCCTGCCTGTGGGTGAGCGTGACATATCTTGTGCCGCCCCAGCCTGAAACAGAACAGGTCCCACAGGCAGAAGAGGCGGCCCCGACGCCAAGGCCCGCTGCGTTGCAGATCCCCTGCGAATGTGACGGGGGCAAGGTTTTTATCCGGGTGGAAGATGTCTCTTTTGTGCGGGCGGATGGGCACTACACCCAAGTCTACACTGAGACCGACCGGTTGTTTTGTGCCTGGCCTGTGACCGAGGCGTCAAAGCGATTGTTGCCACAGGGGTTCTTGCAGACGCACCGCAGCTACCTTGTCAATCCAAGGCGCGTGGCACGGTTTGAGCGTACCAAAGACAAGGGGCGTTGCATCTTTGAGAGTGCGGAAGTGCCGCCCGCCCCTGTGAGCCGGTCGAAGCTTAAGGCGATCCAAGACGCTTTAGCGTCGCAGTCTGGCGCAGTTCGTGCGTAGGCGCGCGCATTTCGTGCAAAATACCCGTGTTTCATTGATTTGTTAGTGTCGCGGAATGCCGCGGGATACAGGTTGTGCTCCAGCGAGAATATTCGCTTCAAGGGAGGAGTAAGCCGATGATTCCAGCGGCCTTCGAGTATTATCGACCCACGGACATGGCCGGTGTCCTGTCAATCCTGCAAGAGCACGGAGACGAAGCGCGCGTCATGGCGGGTGGCCACAGCCTGATCCCCATGATGAAGCTGCGCATGGCAGACGTGCCCCATCTGATTGACTTGCAAAGCGTCGGTGGCATGTCTGACATCGAGGTCGGGGCCGACAGCATCAAGATCGGGGCCATGGTGACGCAATCTGACCTGATCGATCATGCGGGACTGGCAGAGGCCGCGCCGATCCTGCGGGAGGCTGCTTTGCAAATTGCGGACCCGCAGGTGCGCTACATGGGAACGGTTGGTGGCAATGTGGCCAACGGCGATCCGGGCAATGATATGCCGGGCCTCATGCAGTGCCTTGATGCGGTCTTTTCGGTTGTCGGCCCTGAGGGGGTGCGGGACATTCCGGCACGTGAGTTTTACGAAGCGGCTTATATGACGGCGCGTGCGGATGATGAGGTTCTGACCGGCGTCACGATCCCGCAGCCCAAGGGCGGCTACGCGTATGAAAAGCAAAAGCGCAAGATCGGCGACTACGCCACGGCAGCGGCGGCCGTGCAGATCGTCAAGGACGGCGGGCTGTGCACAAGCGCCTCTGTCGCGATGACCAACCTCAGCGACACGCCGGTGTTTTCTGAGGCGGCTTGTGCGGCACTGGTGGGCACAGCGGTCGACGATGCCGCGCTGAAGGCGTCCGCAGCCGCAATGCTGGGTGACATTGACCCAAGCGAGGACAACCGCGGGCCGGTTGCCTTCAAGAAACACGTGGCGGGCATCATCCTGCGCCGCGCCATCGAACGCGCCTGGTCACGGGCATAGGGGGAACAAGCATGTCGAAGAAAATGCACATCAAGTTGAACGTGAATGGCAAGGCCGAAGAGTTCCTCGCTGAACCGCGTGAGCTGTTGATCTACACCCTGCGCGAGCGGCTGAATATCACCGGGCCGCATATCGGGTGCGAAACCTCGCATTGCGGGGCCTGCACGGTGACCATCAACGGCAAATCCGTCAAATCCTGCACGATGTTTGTGGCGCAGGCGGATGGCGCGGAGGTGACCACCATCGAAGGGATCGGCGGGCCGGATGATCTGCACCCGTTGCAAACGGCGTTCAAAGAGCATCATGGCCTGCAGTGCGGCTATTGCACACCGGGCATGATCACCCGCGCGGCTAAACTGTTGGAAGAAAACCCAAGCCCCACCGAAGAGGAAATTCGGTTTGGCATGGCGGGCAACATCTGCCGCTGCACCGGGTATCAGAACATTGTGAAGTCCATTCAGGCCGCCGCAGCGGAGATGAATGCAAGCCAGCCCTCAAGCAGCGAAGCGGTAGGGCATAAAAAAGTAGAGGCCGCAGAATGAAGGATGAAGTGACACGCGAAGAGCGCATCGACAACCTCAAAGGCATGGGATGCTCGCGCAAGCGGGTGGAAGACGCCCGGTTCACGCAAGGCAAGGGCAACTACGTCGACGACATCAAGCTGGACGGAATGCTGTTCGGGGATTTCGTGCGCACGCCCTATGCCCATGCGCGCATCGTCTCGATCAATACCGAAGAGGCGCTGAAGGTCCCCGGTGTTCTGGCGGTCTTGACGGCGGCTGATCTTGAACCGCTGGGTCTGCACTGGATGCCGACCCTTGCGGGCGACAAGCAGATGGTTCTGGCGGACGGTAAGGTCTTGTACCAGGGGCAGGAAGTTGCCTTTGTCGTGGCGGAAGACCGCTATGCGGCGGCAGACGGCATTGAATTGGTCGAGGTCGATTATGAAGAGCTTCCTGTCATCGTGGACCCGTTTGAAGCGCTGCAGTCTGACGTGGTGTTGCGCGAAGACCTCGTGGCCGAGGATGGTTCCGTCCCGCCCGGTGCGCATGGCCCCCGCAAGCATCCCAACCACATCTTCACGTGGGAAGCAGGCGACAAGGAGCCCACAAATGAGGTAATCGCCAACGCAGAGGTCGTGGCCGAGGAATCCATGTACTATCACCGGACGCACCCTTGCCCGCTTGAGACCTGCGGCTGCGTGGCGTCGATGGACAAGGTCAATGGCAAGCTGACGCTCTGGGGCACGTTTCAAGCACCGCACGCGATCCGAACGATTGTCTCGTTGATTTCGGGCATCGAAGAGCACAACATCCGGGTGGTTTCTCCGGATATTGGCGGCGGGTTCGGCAACAAGGTGGGGGCCTATCCGGGCTATGTCTGTTCGGTTGTGGCCTCGATCGTGACCGGCAAGCCGGTGAAATGGATCGAAGACCGGATGGACAATCTGATGACCACGGCCTTTGCCCGGGATTATCACATGACGGGCAAGATCAGCGCCACAAAAGAGGGCAAGATCACCGGGCTGCACTGTCAGGTGACAGCGGATCACGGGGGCTTTGACGCCTGCGCGGACCCCACAAAATTCCCGGCCGGTTTCATGAACATCTGCACCGGTTCTTATGATATTCCCACGGCCTATCTTGAGGTTGATGGGGTCTACACCAACAAGGCACCGGGCGGTGTCAGCTACCGGTGTTCGTTCCGCGTGACGGAGGCTGTGTATTTCATCGAACGGATGATCGAAGTTCTGGCGATCAAACTGAACATGGACGCGGCAGAGCTGCGCCGGATCAATTTCATCAAAAAGGAACAGTTTCCTTACACGGCAGCCCTTGGCTGGGAGTATGACAGCGGCGATTACCACACCGCATGGGACAAGGCGCTGAAGGCCGTTGACTACGAAGGCTTGCGCGCCGAACAGGCGCAGCAGATCGAAGACTTCAAAGCCGGAAAGACCCGAAAGCTCATGGGTATCGGTCTGTCGTTCTTTACAGAGATCGTCGGCGCGGGACCTGTCAAAAACTGCGATATCCTTGGGCTTGGCATGTTTGACAGCTGTGAGATTCGCATCCACCCCACAGGCTCTGCAATTGCGCGTTTGGGCACGATCAGCCAGGGGCAGGGGCATGCGACAACTTTTGCGCAAATCCTCGCCTCCGAGATCGGGTTGCCCGCAGACAGTATCACGGTCGAAGAAGGGGATACCGACACCGCCCCTTACGGTCTGGGCACCTATGGGTCGCGCTCAACCCCCGTGGCCGGGGCAGCGACGGCCATGGCGGGCCGCAAAATCCGGGCCAAGGCGCAGATGATCGCGGCCTATTTGCTGGAAGTGCACGACAACGACGTGGAATTCGATGTGGACCAGTTTGTGGTCAAGGGCGCGCCTGAGAAGTTCAAGACGATGAAAGAGATCGCCTTTGCGGCGTATAATCAGGCCATTCCGGGGATCGAACCGGGGCTGGAGGCGGTCAGCTACTACGACCCGCCCAACATGACCTATCCGTTCGGCGCGTATGTCTGCGTGATGGATATCGACGTTGACACCGGTGTCGTGGACATCCGCCGCTTTTATGCGCTGGACGATTGCGGCACCCGCATCAACCCGATGATCATCGAAGGGCAGGTACACGGCGGTCTGACCGAAGCGCTCGCCGTCGCTTTGGGCCAAGAGATCGCCTATGACGATATGGGCAACGTCAAAACCGGCACGCTGATGGACTTCTTCCTGCCCACCGCATGGGAAGTGCCGAACTACGAGACCGACTTCACCGTGACCCCAAGCCCGCACCACCCGATTGGTGCGAAGGGTGTCGGGGAAAGTCCACATGTGGGCGGTGTGCCGTGCTTTTCCAATGCGGTGCAGGATGCGTTCCGACCCTTTGGCAATACGCACACCAATATGCCGCATGATCACTGGCGCATCTGGAAAACCGCCAATGAACTGGGCCTGCACGACTGATCCAAACGTAGGGCGGGGCCTGTCCCCGCCCGTCGGAGCACACAATGACCTGGACTGATTTGAAAACCGCCCTTGCGGATCACTGCTATGTGGCCTCCGACGATCTGGCGGTTGCCTTGCAACTTGCCTTGTCACTGGGGCGGCCGCTGTTGCTGGAAGGGGCGGCAGGCGTCGGCAAGACAGAGATCGCGCGGACGCTTGCGACAGTGCAAAACACCAATCTGATCCGGCTGCAGTGCTATGAAGGGCTGGATGCCGCGCAGGCCATCTATGAATGGAACTACCAACGCCAGCTTTTGACCATCCGCGCCGCCGCAGAAGATGGTGAGACAGGCAAGGCCGTTGAGAACCGCATCTTTTCGCGCGATTTCCTGCTGGAGCGTCCCTTGCTGGCGGCCATCACCCAAGAGACGCCCCCTGTGCTGCTGATCGACGAGATTGACCGTGCAGATGAGGAATTTGAAGCCTACCTTCTGGAAATCCTGTCTGATTTCCAGATTTCGATCCCGGAACTTGGGACAATCACGGCGCGCGCCCGCCCCATTGTGATCCTCACCTCAAACGGCACGCGCGATCTGTCGGATGCGCTGCGCCGGCGGTGTCTATACACCTATGTTGAATACCCTGACCGCGCGACAGAGCTTGCCATTCTCAAGGCCCGCTCACCGCAGGTCGCGGTACACCTTGCGGATCAGATCATTGGCTTTGTGCAAAAGCTGCGCGAGGAAGAGCTTGAAAAGACGCCCGGTGTCGCTGAAATGCTGGACTTTGCAGCAGCGCTCATGGGGTTGGGTATTGCGGACCTGACGGACAATCCTGCGGTGCTGCACGCCACGCTTACAACGCTTTTGAAAACCCAAAGGGATCAGGCACAGATCACGCCTGAGGTCGCCGGCCGCATAGCGGGCAAAGCCGCATGAGCCGGGTGACGAAATTCGCGGCCCGTGACCCCGGTCCGGCGGCGCGGGTTGCCGGGTTCATCGCGCATCTGCGCGAAAACGGGTTGCGATTAGGGGTGGCAGAGGCCGACCTCGCGATGGCTGCCCTGTCTGAGGTGAATGCGATCCGACCAGACGACAGCTGCCGCGCCCTGCGGGCAGTCTGCACCGGCTGCAAGGACGAGGCCGACCGGTTTGACAACCTGTTTGACAGCTACTGGATGGACATGGGCCGGGTAAAACAAAAGGTCATCCCGACCCAAACCGCCACGCTCAACGAGGATGTCCACTCCTCGCGCGATGCCAAAGGCGAGGATACAGGTACCTCCGGCTGCACGACAGCACCCGATGACGCGGAGGGTGCGGCAGACAGCGATGGCACCGGAAAACTGATCGCAACAGAGCGGCGGAACCTTGCCCGCAAGGACCTGCGAGACCTGGTGCGGCCCGAAGAGGTTGCACAGGCAGAAGAGGTGGCACGCCGCATCGGGGCCGCCCTGCGCGACCGGCGGTCGCGGCGCAGAATTGCCGCGCGCAAAGGCGACCGCTTGCATTTTCGCAAAACGATCCGGCGCAGCCTGTCAACGGGCGGCGAACCCGTGCGGTTGTTGCGCAAGAAACGCCCGGACCGGACGCGCAAGATCGTGGCGATCTGTGATGTATCAGGCTCCATGTCGGTCTATGCCCGTGTGTTTCTGGCCTTTCTGGCCGGGTTGATGCGGGCCGATACAGCGGCAGACGCTTACCTGTTTCACACCAGACTGGTGCGCATCACGGAAGCCTTGCGCGACAAGGACGCGATGCGCGCCATCGGACGCCTGTCGCTGATGGCGGATGGCTTTGGCGGCGGGTCAAAAATTGGGCCCTCGCTGATGCGATTTGCGGATACCTACGCCAAACGCTTTGTGGATGGCCGCAGCGTCGTGCTGATCCTTTCGGACGGGTTTGATACCGAACCGCCCGCGACGATGGCAGCAGCGCTGGAAAAACTCAAGAAACGCGGGTGCAAAATTGTCTGGCTCAACCCCTTGAAAGGGTGGGCCGATTACGAACCCGTGGCCGAAGGGATGGCCGCTGCCTTGCCCTATTTGGACGCATTCAAAGCTGCCAACACACTGGCTGATCTGGCCGCGCTGGAGCGGGAGTTTGCCCGCCTGTGACACCTGCCGAAATCCTGTCATCCGATCTGGCCGAAGCCGCACAGCAGATGCGCGCAAGGGATGAACCCTTCGCCTTTGCCACCATTGTACGCACCGCAGGATCAACGGCGGCAAAGCCGGGCGCGAAAGCACTGCTCAGCGCGGATGGCACGATTGTGCAAGGCTGGCTGGGCGGCGGGTGCACAAAGGGGGCGGTGAAACGCGCTGCACTGCAAGCCTTGCAGGACGGCACACCGCAGCTTGTCTCTGTCGCCCCCGAAGACCTGCTGGCCGAAAAAGGGGTAAGCGCCGGAGACGAAGTGGACGGGACAAGCTTTGCCCGCAACGGGTGTCCTTCGCGTGGGACGGTGGACATTTTTATTGAACCCTGCCTGCCTACGCCGCAGTTGGTGGTGCTGGGCGGCTCGCCGGTGGCACAAGCGCTCTGCCAGTTGGCCCCGCAGTTTCATTGGTCGGTGGCCACGGGCCTCGCGGCCGGAAAACCGCACCAGCCCTGTTTCGTGGTTGTGGCGACGCAAGGGCAGGGTGATATGGATGCCCTTACGGCAGCTTTTGATGCTGACCCTACCTACGTGGCTTTTGTGGGCAGCCGCATGAAATACGCGGCATTGGCGACCAGACTGCAGGCCAAAGGGGTGGCACCTGCCGCGATTGACAAGGTCCAAGCGCCTGCCGGTCTTGATCTGGGGGCGGTTACCCCCGAAGAGATCGCTTTGTCTATTCTGGCCCAACTGGTGCAGGAACGTCGCGCGGCCTTGCAGAAAACCCATGCCTGATCGGCAGAGCGCGCCGCTGATGTGCACAGGTCCGCAGTCTGGTCGCGCCGAGCCCTGTTTAATCCGGAGAAGATGATTTGAGAGCCCTCGAAAGACTTGCTGCCCGAGCCCACCGCAAATGGGCGCTGACACCTGAACAGGCCGACCACCTTGCCCGCACCAAACTTCCCTGCTGCCAGGCGGGGCAGGGTGCTTTGCTTCTGAGATCGAAGACGTAAGGGCCGTGATGCATCGCGCGCCCCGTATGAGTGCGCAAACAAAAACGCCCTGACCGGTTGGCAGGGCGTTTTTCAAAAGCTTTGCAGTTGGATTACTTGGGCAGCGGCCCGATCAGCATCACCATTTGGCGGCCTTCCATCTTGGGGAAGTTCGCGACCTTGCCGTGTTCTTTCGTGTCTGCAGCGACCCGTTCCAACAGCTCGCGGCCGAGGTTCTGGTGCGCCATCTCACGTCCACGGAACCGCAGCGTGACCTTCACCTTGTCGCCGTTCTCCAGAAATTTGAAGACGTTGCGCATTTTTACATCGTAGTCATTAGTATCCGTATTCGGACGGAATTTGACTTCCTTGATCTCGATGGTCTTTTGCTTTTTGCGCGCTTCGCTCTCGCGTTTTTGCTGTTCATACTTGAACTTGCCAAAATCCATGATCTTGCACACAGGCGGATTTGCGTTTGGCGAAATTTCCACAAGATCAAGTCCGGCTTCATTTGCCATATCCATGGCCCTTGTGGGAGTTACGACGCCAACGTTTTCGCCATCGGCGCCAATCAGGCGAATTTCAGTAGAACGAATTTTGTCGTTTACGCGCGGGCCGGTTTCTCTTTGCGGCGGCGCATTATGGGGTCTGCGAGCGATGGTGGTTGTCCTTTGATTACTGCGAATACTGCCGAAGCAAAGTACAGCCGCACCCGCCCTACTTCAAGACGCAAAATCGGCCCCAAAGCCATGATCCCCTCTGAATCGTGCCGATTTCGTCAGTCCAGAAAGGCTTTTTCGACAACATACTGTGCGGGCTTGGAATTTGCGCCCTCTTCGAGGCCGTACTCTTCCAGCATCGCCTTGAGCTCAAGGTTGAACGCAAGGTTGCCGCAAATCATCGCGCGATCCGTTTGAGGCGAAAGCGCTGGGACGCCAAGATCCTTATAGACGTCGCCGCTGCGCATCAGATCGGTGATGCGGCCCATCTTGGGGCTCTCTTCGCGGGTGGTCGTGGGATAATAGCGAATTTTGTCAGCAAAGCCGTCGCCCATCAATTCCGCCAGCAGCTCGTCCTGTCTGACGCTTTCAATCAGTTCGGCGCCATAGGTCAGCTCACCCACTTCGCGGCAGGTGTGGGTGATAATGACCTCGTCGTAGTCCTCGTAGGTTTGTGGTTCGCGCAACAGCGATGCGAAGGGTGCAAACCCCGTGCCGGTTGCAAAGAGCCACAGTCTTTTGCCGGGCAACAGCGCGTCATGCACAAGCGTGCCCACGGGCTTGGGGCGCAGGATGATCTGGTCACCGGGCTGAATGTGCTGCAAGCGCGATGTCAGCGGGCCGTCCTGCACTTTGATTGAATAGAATTCCAACTCTTCGTCCCAAGAAGGCGATGCGATGGAATAGGCGCGCAGCAGCGGCTTTTGCTTGCCGGTTTTGGCGTCGGGCTCGCCCATCAGGCCAATCATCACAAATTCGCCCGAGCGAAAACGCAAAGACGCAGGCCGGGAGCAGCGAAAGCTGAAGAGCCGGTCGGTGTAGTGCTTTACCTCTGTGACCGTTTGAGCGTCAGGCAGGGTGGGCACTTTGGTGGCGGTTTGTTCATTCACGGTCTTATGCTCAGTCATATGGGTGTCAACGCAGGTTTACAGCCTGCGCGCCTTTTGTAACGCTGGATTGTCTTTTGTCAAAGTTGGCGTTTCGTCGCGCTTAACAGGGCGTGCGCCTCAGCCGCGCAGGCGGGCCTGATAGTTGTGGTCTTGCCAGTTTGCGCGGAACTGCCACTGATCTTCAGGCTGACGCGCAGCAAGCTCATCGGAAATTTCCACCTCGTCAAAGCCTGCCCGCCGGGCCATGGCGTATTGGTCCGCCAGCACGTGACCCTTGGCCCTCAGACGGCCACGGTAGCCGCGCAGTCGCAGCTGTTTGGCAATGGTAAAGCCACGACCGTCTGCTGATGAGGGAAAGTCGATCCGCACCATGTGCAACCCGTCGCAGACCGGCACATCAGCGGGGTCCGCATCCGAGGGCACATCCAGCGCATCCGCATCATTTGCCGCCCCCAAAGCCACAAATCCATGGGTCCAGTCGTCGTCAGAAAATCCGGTGTCTTTTACGATCTTGCTCATTTGTTTGCTCCTGCGCGAACCGTTTTGCCATTGATGAAATGGATGCCGCATTCGTCCTTGTCCAAGGCGCGCCAGCGTCCGGCGCGAGTGTCTTCGCCGCTCTGCACCGGCGTGGTGCAGGGCATGCAGCCGATGGACGGGTAGCCCTTTGCCACAAGCGGGTGCTTTGGCAGCCGGTTTTCCGCGATGTATTCGGCCACGTCTTCGCGTGTCCAATGCGCCAGCGGGTTGACCTTGATCCTGTCCGTCTCGGCCTCGACCTCAAAAAACGCCAGTTCAGCGCGGTCTTGCGACTGGAAGCGTTTGCGCCCGGTGATCCAGCCATTTGAGCCCGCAAGCGCGCGTTGCAACGGTATCGTCTTGCGCAGGGTGCAGCAGGCATCCGGGTTGGATTTGTGCAAATCTTTCGCCGGGCCCACCTGCGCCATGTCCTCGTTGCGTACGATCCGAAGGTTGCGCAGGCCCAACCGTTCCGCCAGTTCCTGCTGGTAGACAAGCGTTTCAGCAAATAGCATCTCGGTGTCGACAAAGATCACCGGGATATCGCGGTCGACCATGGCCGCAAGATGCAAAAGCGCCACCGATTCCGCCCCAAAACTGGACACCAGCGGCAGGGGCCTGATCTCTGACAGAGCGGTTTCAATCACGCTTGACGCAGAATGGTGCCGCATCTTGTCATTGAGCGTATCTACCAGCCCCTGAAGCGGGCTCAGAGGGGCTGACTGCTCTGCGTGCTGCACGCGGTTGCGATCAAGCGGCATTGGCCTGCGCCTCTGGATAAAGCGCTGCTTTGAAGGGGGCCAGTCCGGTGCGCTGGTAGGTTTCAAGAAAGGTTTCGGCCGGTGCGCTGCGCAGATCAAGGTAGGCCAGCACAAGCCGTTCCACCGCTGGAATGATCTCATCCGCGGAAAAGCCGGGGCCTGCGCGTTCGCCGATGGCTGCGTTTTCGGTGCCGTCCCCGCCCAGGGTGATCTGGTAGGTTTCCACACCTGCGCGGTCCAGCCCAAGGATGCCGATATGCCCCACATGGTGATGGCCACAGGCGTTGATGCAGCCCGAGATTTTGATCTTGAGAGGGCCCACATCGTGTTCCAGTTTCAACTCGTCAAAGCGGGTCGCGATTTCCTGCGCGATGGGGATGGAGCGGGCCGTGGCCAGCGCGCAGTAGTCCATGCCGGGGCAGGCGATGATGTCAGAGATCAGACCGATGTTCGCCGTGGCAAGACCAACCTCTTTCAGCGCGGCGTGAACCGCAGGCAGGTCCGCGCGATGCACATGCGGCAGGATCACGTTTTGCTCGTGGCTGATGCGCAATTCATCATGCGCATAGGCCTTGGCCACCTCTGCCATAACTTGCATCTGCTCTATCGTGGCGTCGCCCGGCGTTGCCCCATGCGCCTTGAGGCTGATCGACACGATGCCATAGCCCGGCGCGCGGTGCCCGGCCACGTTGGTATCGACCCATGACCGGAAGACCGGATCATTTGTATAGGCGGCCTCGAACGCGCCCTGCGATTGTTCCTTGAAGTCGGGCGCGGCAAAATCTGCCTCGATCGCTGCCAGCATTTGCTGGTCAACGCCGCTGAACTGAGGGCGGATCAGCGCAAAGCGTTCTTCAACGCGCGCGCGTATGTCGTCAATGCCGTGTTCATGCACGGTGATCTTGATCCGTGCCTTGTACTTGTTATCGCGCCGTCCGAGCAGGTTGTAGACAGACACGATGGCTTCAAGATAGGGCAACAGGTCTTCGCGCGGCAGGAAATCCTTGAGGATTTTGCCGATCATCGGGGTGCGGCCAAGGCCACCGCCTACGATCACTTCAAAGCCCGGCTCATCGTTCTGTTCGACCATCCGCAAGCCAATGTCATGCGCCTTTGTCACCGCGCGGTCATTGGGGCTGCCGGTCACAGCGACCTTGAACTTGCGCGGCAGGAACTGGAATTCAGGGTGGTCGGTGGACCATTGCCGGATCAATTCAGCCACAGGGCGAGGGTCCGCAATCTCATCCGCCGCAGCCCCGGCAAAGTGGTCTGCGGTGACGTTGCGAATGGTGTTGCCGCTGGTCTGGATGGCGTGCATCTGCACCTCTGCCAGCGCATCCAGCATGTCAGGCACGTCGCGCAGCTCAGGCCAGTTGTACTGGATGTTCTGCCGGGTGGTGAAATGGCCATAGCCCTTGTCCCATCGCTCGGCGATGTAGGCTAGCTTGTGCATCTGATGGCTGTTGAGCGTGCCATAAGGGATCGCCACACGCAGCATATAGGCGTGCAATTGCAGATAAAGACCGTTCATCAGCCGCAGGGGTTTGAACTCGTCCTCAGTAAGCGAGCCATCGATGCGGCGCTCAACCTGCGATCTGAACTGACGGTTGCGTTCGGCGATAAAGGCGTGGTCGAAGTCGGTGTAGCTATACATTTGGCAGATCCTCTTGCTTGCCATGCGCGTAGTTGGATGGGCCGCGCGCGCGGAAATCTTCGCGGAAATGGGTGGGGGCAGGGACACCGTTTGAGGCGTCCACGTCTGCGAGGTAAGCGCCGACCACAATGGCCTTTTGCTGTGTCGCATCAATAAGGCGTAAATCAGCGTCTGCCGCATCGGTCAGCACCTCAGCATCGGACAACTGCCGCGTCCAGCCATCCGCTGTCTGGTAGATGACATCCCCCTTCAACAGGTGATTGGCGGTGACGACTTTTGGGGTGAATGGTTTGGGCATGTCAGAGGCCCTCCTGAGCAGTTTGAGGCTGGGGTTGAGGCGCTTGGAAGTCTTGTGCGTTGTTGAGCATAGCGGCTTGCGCGGCGCGCGGGGCGAGGCCAAGGAACGTCAGGGCCGGGCCGCTCATGGCGGAGGCGCCCAGAGCGGTCGGCAGCGCATCGAGCGTGGTTTCCAGAATGCGTTGGTCGGGGCGCGAGGCGTATTCGACGACGGTCACCGGCGTGTGACGGTCTGCACCATGCATCATGAGGCGGCCCTGAATGAAACGCGCCGATTTCTTGCCCATGTAGACGGCGGCCACAGCACCGGGTTTTGCAAGGGCCGCCCAGTCATGATCGGCAAAACCCTTGGTGTCATGCCCGGTCAGAAACCGCACGGAGGAGTTTCGCCCGCGCCGGGTCAGGCTTTGACCAATCGCGGCAACTGCTGCAGAGGCGGAGGTGATGCCGGGCACGATTTCCCACCCGATGCCATGGACATCCACGGCGTCAATCTCTTCGTCCAAGCGGCCAAAGACGGTGGCATCTCCGGATTTCAGGCGGACAACCTGCGCGCCGCCGCGCGCATGTTCTACGATCAGGGCGTTGATGTCGTCTTGCTGCATTGACGGGCCGAAGCCTTCTTTGCCAGCGTCGATCATCACCGCTTCTCTGCGGGCAAGTTCGAGGATGGGCGCGCTGATCAGACGGTCGTAAATGACCACATCGGCCTCATCCAGAACCCGGCGCGCCTTCATGGTCAGAAGGTCCGGATCGCCCGGTCCACCGCCCACAAAAAACACATGGCCTGCCCGTGCTTTGCGGTCCAGATGGCTTTGCAAAAGCGTGTTGAGGGTTTCGCCCACGCGGTCTTCGCCGTGCTTGATCGCTTCGGGCCCTGCTGAGAAATAGTATTCCCGCCAGAAATCTCTGCGGGCGCGTCCAAAGGGCAGGGCGTCAGCCATTTTGCGAAAACGCTTTCCGATCCGCGCCAAAGGGCCCAAGGTCGTGGGCAGGCGGGCTTCGAGGTCGGCTTTGATGGCGCGCGCGAGCACCGGTGCGGCCCCTTCCGTGCCAATCGCGACCGTGACCGGATCACGGTCCACGATGGCGGGTGTGATGAACTGACTGTCTTGCAGGTTGTCGACGATATTGACCAATGCACCATCCGCCCGCGCGATGCCGGCGGTGCGCGCATCTTCCTCGTCGTCTTCGTCAGCGGCGTAGAACAGGGCGGCGCACACAGTATCGCCCGGTGCCATTTTCCAACGCTCAAGTCGCAGTTTTCCCTGTGCGGCCCACGCTTCGATCTCGGGGGCGGGGGAGGTCGCAAACACGGTGATATTGCCTGTGGTCTTGAGCAATAACCGCAGTTTCGCCAAAGCAGCCTCACCGCCACCAGAGAGAACGATGCGTCTGCCATGGACGCGCAAAAAGACGGGGAAGTGATCCATCGACATATTCCAGTGTTGCGGTTTCTGCCTCTCTATATAGGAAACTTTCCTGATAAATGACTATATCGTACGGTTGATAAGGACGTACGTTCTGGTTTAGTGCTGGTTTGGAACGATTGAGTTCGAATGTGGAAGAGTGAGGGAAGATGATCCGGATTGATGAGACAGATCGGAAAATTCTCAGGGAGTTGCAACGGGACGCAAGCCAGTCGCTGGACGAAATTGCGCGTGAAATAGGGTCATCTAAGACGCCGGTGTGGAATCGCATTCGAAAACTGAAGGAGGCGGGCGTTATTGGCCAACATACAGTGCTGCTGGATGCGGAAACCCTTGGGTTTGAGGCCTGTTTCTTTGTGCTGATCCGAACCTCAGAGCATGAAGCGGACTGGCAGGCCAAATTTCTCAAGACTCTGCGCGACCGTCCGGAAGTGCAGGAGGCGCACCGTTTGGCGGGGGATATCGACTATATCCTGAAAGTGCGCGTCAAGAACGCGAGAGCCTATGACGTGTTTTATCAGGCGCTGATATCAGAGGTGCGCATTTACAATGTGACGGCTTTGCTGTCGATGGAGGAGCTTAAGTTCACCACGATGCTGCCGTTTGACAAGTGATCCAGCGGCGCGGCTTGCGCCGCATTCCTTTTTATGGGCGTCTTTGGCCTGCGTGAGCCCCCAAGGCGGATGTGGCGCTTGTGTAACGAGTGCGCTTAAGGCTTTCAGGCCTGTGCGAGCGCGTCGATGATCGGCTGAAAGTCACCGGTCTTCAGGCTGGCGCCGCCGACCAGCGCACCGTCCACGTCAGGCACGGCGAATATCTCTTGTGCGTTGCCCGCTTTGACGGAGCCGCCATAGAGCAATCGTACGTCCTGTGCGGTCTCACCAAGCTTTTCTGTCAGTTTTTGGCGCAGGAGCGCGTGAACTTCGGCGATTTGGTCCATCGTTGGGATCAGCCCGGTGCCGATGGCCCAGATTGGCTCGTAGGCCACAACCAGCGTCTGTCCGGTGCTGCTGTCCGGCATCGATCCTTCAAGCTGGGCGGTTATGACCTCAAGTGCGCGCCCGTCTTCACGCTCCACCAGTGTTTCGCCCAGACAAACCACGGCGATCAGGCCCGCGTTTTGTGCGGCAAGCGCCCGTTCGGCCACGTCAGCGTCGCTTTGTGCGTAGGCAGCGCGGCGTTCGGAATGACCGACAATGACATAAGATGCGCCTATGTCTTTGATCATCGGGGCGGAAATATCGCCTGTATGGGCACCCTGGCTGGCCGGATGGCAGGTCTGGCCACCGATCTGAACTGTCGTGCCACTGCACTTTGCGACCGCAGGAATAAGCAGATGCGCGGGCGGGCAAATCAGAATGTCGCACCCGGCAGAGCGATTGTTGCCGGCGAGGTCGTTCAACATGTCCAGACCGGCTTGCGTTCCGTTCATCTTCCAATTGCCAGCCGCGAGTTTGCGTCGCATGTCAAATCTCCTTAACAGGTGTCACCAAGGACCTATCAGGGCGTGAATTGCGCTGCAATCAAGTTGATCAAGTTGATAGAGCAAGCGAGGGCATTGGATGTCTTTTGACAGGATTGATGCGGCGGCATTGGCTGCACAGGACCCGCAGGCGCTGAGGGCCATGCGCCGCGCTGCGGTTGAGACAGGGTTTGCAGTGGTGTCCAACACGCGCATTACCGCCTCCCGGGTGCGGGATGTACTTGCGGTCTATGAAGCGTTTTTCGAGCGTTCACCCGAGGAGAAATCCCGCATCGACATGGCGCGCACCGGGTCAAACAGAGGGTGGGGTGCCCCGCAAGGGGAGCAGGTCAACCGGCAGGCAAATCCGGACTACAAGGAGGTGTTTGACTGTGGGTTTCAGCTGGCCCGCGATCATCCATTGTCCCAGCATGCCGTCTATGCGCCAAACCAGTGGCCGCAAAACCCTGAGGGTTTCGAAGAGGTTATCAGCAGTTATTTTTCGCAGGCCTGCGATGTCGCAATGGATGTGTTGCGCGGGTTGTCCCAGTCGCTTGGTCGGCCCAGAGACAGCTTTGATGCCGAATTTGATCCGCCCATGGCCTTGCTGCGTGGAAACTTCTACCCGCCGAGGCCCGCGTGGGCCGGGCGCGATGATTTCGGGATTGCCGCGCACACGGACTACGGATGTCTGACCCTGCTGGCCACCGATGGTGCGCCCGGTCTGGAGGTGCGGTTGCATGACGGCACATGGCGGGCTTTGTCCGCTGCCCCCGGCGAGTTCATTATCAACTTTGGTGAGATGATGGAGGTCTGGACAGATGGCGCCGTCAAGGCCACGCCACACCGGGTGCGGGGTGGGGCGCAGAAAAGACTATCGATCCCGCTGTTTTTCAATCCGTCTTACACCACGGACATATCGCCTCCGCATCAGAGCGTGCAAATCCTCGCCGGGCCATATTTGTCGCAGAGATTTTCGGAAACCTATCTGCACTTGCAGGACGCGGATGCCACAAAGGTGTGAGGGGTTGGTCAGGAGTCGTGGCTTTTACGATCAACAGCGGTGCCGCACAGAACGCTGTTACGCTTTAGCCGAATTTTATGGATTCCCCGCACCCGCAGGCTTCGGTTACGTTTGGGTTGCGAAACTTGAAGCCAGATTCGAGCAGGCTTGTTTCATAGTCGATTTCAGTGCCGAACAGGAACATTTGCGCCATAGGCGCGATCATCACGCGGGCACCGTCCTGTTCAACCACCTCGTCGTTGGGGTCGGTCTGCTGCACATATTCCATGGTATATTCCATGCCTGCGCAGCCGCCTTTTTTCACGCCAATACGAAGCCCGGCGTGGCCTGCGTTGATCATCAGTTTTGATACCTGTGCTGCCGCCTTTGGCGTCAGTGTCACAGCCTGCTTGCCCGGAATGCCAAACATTGCAAATCTCCTTGTGGTGTCAATCTAAGGTCTGCCCGCGTGCGAGACAAGATCAGATCGCACGGGATCAGACCGCACCGGGTCGGGCAGGGTTGCCCATCACTGTGACGCCTTTAGCCACATCTCGCGTCACGACGCTGCCTGCACCAATCACCGCATCATCCCCGATGGTCACCCCGGGCAGGATCAAAGCGCCGCCGCCGATCCAGACGTTGCGCCCGATCGCGATGGGACGCCCGAATTCCAGCCCTTCGGCGCGCGCATCGGCCTCGCGGGGATGATCTGCCGTCAGAATCTGCGTCATAGGTCCGACCTGTGTGTCCGAGCCGATCCGAATGTCACATACATCCAGCAAAACGCAGCCATAGTTGAAAAAGACGTTGTCGCCCAAGTGGATGTTGTAGCCGTAATCCACGTAAAAAGGTGCTCTGATGGCGCAATCGTCGCCCGTGCTCCCCAGCCACTTTTGCAGCAGTGGCCCCCGGGACGCGTCGCCGACAACCGTGGTGTTGTAGGCATGCTGAAATTGCTGCGACTTTAACCGGTCGGACACCAGTTCGGGATCGCCCGGACGGTAAAGCGCCCCGGTGATCATCTTTTGCTTTTCGCTTGGCAATTTACATGAAACCCAGTTCAAGCCGCGCTTCGTCAGACATCATGTCCATGCCCCACGGGGGTTCCCAGACGAGATGTACATCCACCTGCTTGACGCCGGGAATAGGTTCGACCGCATCGGCAACCCAGCCCGGCATTTCCCCCGCAACAGGACATCCGGGCGCGGTGAGCGACATTTTGATGTCAATTGCGTTCTCGTCATCAATGGCAATCGTGTAAATCAAACCCAGCTCATAGATATTCACCGGGATTTCGGGGTCATAGACCGACCGACAGGCGTCAACGATTTGCTCGTACAACGGGTGATCCGTTGAAGATGGTGCGATAAGTGGCGTGCCCTCTAGGGGTTCGGGAGAGTCGTTCATCTCGGACCTCAAAAATTACTTGATAGAATACATAAGAATTCCGCTGCCAAAGGTAAAGGGCAGTTGGTCTTTGGGACGTCATATGCTGTGCGGTTCGCGTTTTGCGAAGAGCAGGGGCAATGAATGACCATATAAAGTACTACGCCGCAGCCCGCGCCTAAGGCGCTTGCGTCGCCGAGGATGATGCGGCGGGCGCCACCGCAAGGCGCGTTGAAGTCCCTGCAGCCGCTCGCAGGTACCAGCGGCCCTGTGCAGCGCCTTGCAGACCTCGGATCAGTGCAGGTAGCACAACGTGCGGGGGTGGCAGCGGCTCAGTGTCAGCTACAGCCAAAGGCTGCACGGCGGGATCTTCAAGTTGTTGAAAACGAATGCGTAAAATTTGTAACGTCGTAAAACGGGATGCCTTTGATCAGAACGGGGCAGCTCGCATCAGCGCCGCCTTTTGCGCGCCGGTTGTGGCCGCACCCGCAGTTCGATCTCATCATACAGCTTGCCCACGATATCTTTGCCGGTCGCGGTTTCGATCCCTTCGAAACCGGGCGATGAATTCACCTCCAGCACTTTTGGTCCGGTGGAGGAGCGCAAAAGGTCCACCCCCGCCTTGCCCAGACCAAAGGCGCGGGCGGCGCGCACGGCGCTGTCACGCTCTTCTTTGGTGATGCGCACTACCTTTGCGGTACCGCCCCGGTGCAGGTTTGACCGAAAATCACCATCAGCCCCGGTGCGTTTCATGGCCGCCACGACCTTACCCGCGATCACAAGACAGCGAATGTCCTCACCGGCGGCTTCTTTGACAAAGTCCTGCACAAGGAAATTGGCGCGCAGGCCCCGAAAGGCATCAATGACCGATTCCGCTGCCTTTTTGGTTTCTGCCAGCACGACACCTTTACCTTGCGTCGATTCCAGCAGTTTCACGATTAGCGGGGCAGTGCCCACAAGGCCCATCAGGTTGGAGGTGTCTTTCGGAGAGGACGCAAACGCTGTGGACGGCATCCCGATTTTCTTGGTGGCCAGAATTTGGTGCGCATGCAGTTTGTCGCGGCTGGCGGTAATCCCAGCTGATCCGTTCACGCAGTATGTCCCAAGTGCCTCAAACTGCCGGATCACGGCGGTCCCGTAGGAGGTGATAGAGGCCCCGATGCGCGGCACAACTGCATCATAGCGCGGCAGCCGGTTGCCGTCGTAGTGAATCTCGGGGCTCATGGCGTTAATCGCCATATAACAACGGGTTGTGTCGATGACTTCAACCACATGGCCGCGCTCTTCGCCCACATCAACCAGCCTGCGGGTGGAATAGTTGTTCTCCCGGCTCAGCACGGCAATCCGCAAGGCCCGTTTGGGTGCTACCTTTTTGAGCGTCGAGGACTGGTAGACGTCGTAGTCCAGTTCGGGCTGCAAGTGCCGCTCCGTCGGGGAGATCGAGATATGATCGGCCAGCGCTTGCCTGCCCAGCAGCATCCGGCTGTTCATCCCTGAGCGGTTGGTCAGCGTAATCTCAATGGGCCAGCTCTGGCCTGCCACGTCCAGCGTGGACGCGATGACAAACCGCTGTTCTGTCTCACCGTTGGAGGATGTCACCTCGCGTCTGTCGACCAACGGGGCCGAGCAGGTAATTGTAACGTCCTCCCGGCCTGCAATCGGGTTTACGTTGAACCGCACCTTGGGCGTTTTCGCCGGTCCGAAGACTTCGATGTCATGGGCGTGCAGGGCTGAGGTGCGCGCCCCGGTGTCGACTTTCGCCTTGATGGCAACGAGCCCAAGGTCGGGCAGTGCCACCCATTCTTCCCATCCAAATGTCAGTTTGTTCATTATGTTCCCCCAGAGGTCGTGGCTATCAGGTCTTCCAGTGACCCTCAACCGCAGGCAGCATTTGCAATTTACAGGTCTTGGGGCTAATCGCTGTCGCACGAGACAGGGCAATTTCCATGACAGGCTTCAGTTTTAAGAAACACGCGCAGGATGGCTGGGCGCGGGCAGGGGTGATCACCACGCCACGCGGTGAGATCAGAACGCCAGCCTTTATGCCGGTCGGGACAGCCGCCACGGTCAAGGCCATGCTGCCGGGCTCTGTGCGCGACACCGGCGCGGATATTTTGCTGGGCAACACCTATCATTTGATGTTGCGACCCACCGCAGAACGCATTGCTAAATTGGGCGGTTTGCACAAATTCATGAACTGGGATCGCCCTATTTTGACCGATTCAGGCGGTTTTCAGGTGATGAGCCTCGCTGATCTGCGAAAGCTCACCGAAGACGGCGTGACCTTTAAAAGCCACATTGACGGATCAAAACACAGTCTGACCCCTGAACGGTCCATGGAAATTCAAAAACTGCTCGGCTCTGATATCGTGATGTGCTTTGACGAGTGCCCCGCCTTGCCGGCAGACCGGGACCGGCTTGCCAGCAGCATGGAGTTGTCGATGCGGTGGGCGGCCCGCTCCAAACAGGCCTTTGGCGACCGTCCGGGCCACGCGCTGTTTGGCATTCAACAAGGTGGTCTGGAACAGGATTTGCGACAGCAAAGCGCTGAGATGCTGACGGAAATCGGGTTTGACGGATACGCGGTGGGGGGCTTGGCGGTTGGTGAAGGACAGGAGGCGATGTTTGCCTGTCTGGAGTATGCGCCTGAGCAATTGCCGCAAGACAAGCCACGGTATTTGATGGGCGTCGGCAAGCCCGATGATATCGTCGGCGCGGTTGCGCGCGGCATTGATATGATGGACTGTGTGCTGCCGTCGCGCTCGGGCCGGACCGGTCAGGCGTTTACGCGGCGCGGCGTTGTGAACATCAAGAACGCGCGCCACAGCGACGATCCGCGCCCATTGGACGAAGCCTGCTGCTGCCCTGCCTGCCGGGGTTATTCAAGGGCTTATCTGCACCACGTATTCCGAAGTCAGGAAATCATCAGCTCAATGCTTCTGACATGGCACAATCTGACGTATTATCAGAATCTTATGTCTCAGATGCGAGAGGCTATCACCTTGGGGTCGTTCGAGGCCTGGCAGACATCTTTCCATGCGGAGCGTGGCTTGGGCGATATTGATCCTCTGTAACTTATTCAAACTGTCTGAAAATAGTGCTGCCTGCGTTGGGCTATTAACGGGCGTTTAAGACTAGCGGCCTAGAACGGCGTGAAACTTTTGCGCATGGAGGCGGTACATGGCGGCTGGCAAATCAGGGAACGAAGCGGATCTCGGCGCTTCGCTGGATGAAGCACAACATCTCATTTTGAAGGGGATGGAACCTGCACGCGTTGCAGCCATGCAAATCCTTGTCTACCACACGCAGACAGAGGCAAACGCGGAAAGCGATGTGACACCTGAGGTGTTCATGCAGTCGGTGGATGAGTTGCGCAACGCACATGCTATGATGAAAGAGATTACCTCAGTCAGGTTGAAATCTTTTGAGATTGAGCTTCCAAAGGATCTCGTTGCGATCCACACGTCAGTCGAATCTGCTCTTTTGGAGCTTTTGCGCATCGTTGAGCGGTGTAGCCCATCCGACGACGGTGGCCTGAAAGGGTTTCAGCCAGTGTCCAAAATGTATGACCTGTGCTGCACCCGCGTGGCAAACGGCTTGAGCACTTTCGCAAGTGCTCTTGGGGCCTTTTTCCTTGAACTCACGGAAAAGGGCAAAGCAGACGCGTTGGACAAGACCAGCACAATCGCAATGGAAATCGGGAAAATTGGGCGCGTGATCAATATGGTAGCCACCAATGCGTCAATCGAAGCGGCCCGGGTTGGCGACGCCGGAAAGGGGTTCAACGTGATTGCAGACGAGGTGAAGGCCTTATCGTCTCGCGTCTCCTCGCTGTCCGTTTCACTTACGGACCGTCTGAACTAACGCTGCACTGCTCGCGTGCGTCCATTGTTCACAGATTTGACTGGTTGTGCTTCCGGGCGCTGCCAGCCATTGTCGCGGTAGCAATATTGCTGGAAAGGTTGATTTAGTCGGGGGTCCGCCCCACTTTTGTCTTCCATAACCGGAGATGGTCGAGTGCTGCTGCAATCGCGGGGCCAGCGCTATCTTGCCAATAATAAGGACAGAGCATGCAAGAACCCCTTAATGCGTCATATCCAGTGTTGCCGCTGCGCGACATCGTAGTTTTCCCCTTTATGATCGTTCCATTATTTGTTGGCCGGGAAAAATCGGTCCGGGCGCTTGAAGAAGTCATGGCCGACGACAAACAAATCCTGCTCTCGAGCCAAATAGACCCAGGCGTCGATGATCCGGACGCCGATGGCATCTACCGTGCGGGTGTGCTCGCCAACGTCCTGCAGCTTTTGAAGCTGCCAGACGGCACCGTCAAAGTCCTTGTTGAGGGTCAGGCGCGTGTCCGGATCACCGATTTTGTGGAAAACGACAGCTTTTTTGAGGCGCGTGCCGAGTATTTGACAGAAATGCCGGGCGATCCTGCCACGACCGAAGCCCTGCTGCGCACCGTCACAGACGAATTTGAACGCTACGCAAAGGTCAAGAAAAACGTCCCCGAAGAAGCGTTGGCTGCGGTCGGTGAAAGCACCGAACCTGCGAAACTCGCTGATCTGGTTGCTGGCCACCTTGGCATCGAAGTGGAGCAAAAACAGGAGCTTTTGGAAACGTTGAGCGTTTCTGAAAGGCTTGAGAAAGTCTACGGGCTGATGCAGGGCGAAATGTCAGTGCTGCAGGTTGAGAAAAAGATCAAAACGCGCGTCAAATCCCAGATGGAACGCACGCAGCGCGAGTATTACCTGAACGAGCAGATGAAAGCCATTCAGCAAGAACTTGGCGATGGCGAAGATGGCAAGAACGAGGTTGTCGAGCTTGAAGAGAAGATTGCAGCGACCAAGTTAAGCAAAGAAGCCCGCGAAAAAGCGGATGCGGAGATCAAAAAACTCAAGAACATGAGCCCGATGTCTGCCGAGGCCACGGTTGTGCGCAACTATCTGGATTGGATGCTGTCCATTCCGTGGGGTGTGAAAAGCCGCGTGAAAAAGGATTTGGGGCGCGCCCAGAAAGTTCTGGATGACGACCACCACGGGCTTGAAAAGGTTAAAGAACGCATCGTTGAATATCTCGCGGTGCAACAACGCTCCAGCAAGCTCAAAGGCCCGATCATGTGTCTTGTGGGCCCTCCCGGGGTGGGCAAAACGAGCCTCGGCAAGTCTGTTGCCAAAGCGACTGGTCGTGAATTCATCAGGATCAGCTTGGGCGGAGTACGCGACGAATCCGAGATTCGCGGCCACCGTCGGACCTACATTGGCTCCATGCCGGGAAAGATCATACAAGCACTGAAAAAGGCCAAGACAACAAACCCTCTTATCTTGCTCGATGAAATCGACAAAATGGGGCAGGATTTTCGTGGCGATCCTGCAAGTGCCATGTTGGAAGTGCTTGATCCGGAACAAAATTCGACCTTTGTTGATCACTACCTCGAGGTCGAATATGACTTGTCGAACGTGATGTTTCTGACAACGTCAAACAGCTACAACATGCCCGGACCTTTGCTGGACCGCATGGAGATCATCCCTCTTGCAGGCTACACAGAGGATGAAAAGCTTGAGATTGCAAAACAGCACTTGGTTCCAAAACAGATTAAAAACCATGGCTTGAAGCCAAAGGAATTTGAACTGGAAGACAGCGCTCTGACAGAGATGATCAGGACGTACACGCGCGAAGCGGGCGTCAGAAACCTTGAAAGAGAAATTGCAAAAGTCGCCCGCAAATCACTGACACGGATTGTGCGAAAAGAAGCGGATGCTGTGACGGTGTCATCGGACAACATTGATGAGTTCCTTGGCGTGAAGAAGTTCCGCTATGGACTGGCTGAAAAAGAGGATCAGATCGGTGTCGTAACCGGGCTTGCCTATACGTCGGTCGGGGGGGAATTACTCAGCATCGAAGCGCTGCGTTTGCCCGGCAAGGGTCGTATGAAAACGACGGGTAAACTTGGCGATGTCATGAAGGAAAGCATTGACGCCGCGTCCAGTTATGTGCGGTCGGTCAGCCCGCAGATTGGTGTCAAGCCGCCTGAATTCGACAAGATCGACATCCATGTTCACGTTCCAGATGGCGCGACGCCGAAAGACGGACCATCTGCTGGTCTGGCAATGGTCACTTCGATCGTGTCGGTCTTAACGAAAATTCCCGTGCGCAAGGATATTGCAATGACGGGCGAGGTGTCTTTACGAGGCAATGCCATGCCGATCGGCGGTTTGAAGGAAAAACTGTTGGCGGCACTTCGTGGTGGCATCAAAACGGTGCTGATTCCGGAAGAAAACGAGAAAGATCTGCAGGACATTCCAGACAACGTGAAGGAAGGATTGGAGATTATTCCGGTCACGCATGTTTCGGAAGTTTTGCAACAGGCACTTATGCGCCAACCTGAACCAATTGATTGGGATGAAGCCAGCGAAGAAGCCGCAGCGGCAGCTGCGATCGCCAGCACGCAAGATGGTTCGGACGCTGCAACTGCGCATTGATCAATGTCGCAAAAAGAACGGAAATTCCAACGCGCCCGATTGTGTGATCGGGCGCGTTTTTTTGTTGCGTAAACCGAATCGCGACGCATCTGGCTCGGAAGATGTGTCTGTCAGATCATATAAGGATGCCCCAGACACTTAATGGTGCGGCATCAGGAGCGTTTGTGAAGGCAAAGGCAGAACGCCCTCTTGCCTAAAACATGAATTGCTCGACTGATATTTACTTCGAAACTACCCAGAATTCCCAAACACCATTTGGCATCATGTGATCGCCCACACCCATGCAAAGGTGCTCGTCCGGAACAAAACGTCTATGCGCGTTGGAATTTGGACTAAGTGGCTTCGGAAGGCGTAGGGGCGTCAGGGCCTTGGAAAAAGTAGCCAGCGCCGCATAGCAGCCCCGCGATCAATGCTTGAAGTCGCTTCTCAACTAAAGCGGTTGGGGATCTGTGCGGCTGGTCCAATGAAGATACCGATCTTCGCGACTTTGATTAGTCAAGCTGTAGATCTGGTCATTGCAAGAATGCAAGTCATGCTGTCTCCGGCGGCACTTCGAGGATAGAGGCCATGACCGCGCTGCTGCTGGCCGGAAACTGCGCCCCGTCGTGCATCTCGACCGTGCCGTCCGGCAACTGTTCGGTTGTGGCGCCCAAAGGTTCCAGGGGCGCATGTGTAAGCAGTAGGAAATAATAGTCGCTTTCACCACCTGACCGGCCTCTTCGATGGCTGTAAGTTATTCCGACTTTACCTCGACAGAGCTGCGGGTTTTAGTCTGCCCCATGCCCCATGCCCCATGCCCCATGCCCCGGGCCCCAGGCTAAGACGATAAGATCGCGCGCCTGAAAGTCTGACCAGATTTTCTCGGCATAGATGGCAATGCCCGCTTTGTTAGGCACGGAAGCCGCATGGATGAACGCCTTGGCCTGTCCGTCGGCACTGGCGTAGAAGGAGGCGACTAGCCCTCCTTTCCGGGAGCTTCTTTTGATCATCACAACCATCTGGGTCGGCAGTTGAATATCCATCGCACAGGTGGTGGTGCCATTGTTCTTGCCACTTGGGTCAAGGCGGTGATGGCCTTCCTTGCCAATGACGGTGAAATCTGTGGGGTCTTTGAGGCATGGTTCTAGCGGCACGTCATGCGCTGCTGCGGCATAAACAAATGCGCCCATGCTTTTTGATTTGCCCGCCCCTGAAATCAAACCGTCCTTCGGGGTCAGCTCGCTGGCGTCCACGTTCCACTCAGCTGCTGAGACCTGCAGCATCATCTCGGGTACTGCAGCCCCTGCATTGCGGGAATGCATCCACGAACTGGAGATGGCTGTTGAGCCGCCGGTGCCCTGAAACGGACCAAATGCAAGATTGTTGTAAATGTCTGGGTTCGGCGGGGCGAACGCGTATTTCACTGCCGCCAGCGGCGCTCAGCTCGTCGCTATTGATCGAGGGCAGCCCGGTGGAGGTGCTTTGGCCCATCTCAAAGTGCTTTCCGATGGTCGTCACGGCGCTGTCTGCATCAATGGTCACAAAGGATTAAGCGCGCCGCCCGATGCTTTGGCCAAGGCCCAATGCGGGGTGACACCAATGGCCGGCGGCCCGGTGCTGGCTGTTCCATCAGCCAAGAAATCCAAGGCGTGAAGTAGCTATGGTCATCGCTCAAGCCTTCACAATGTCAGCCGCGCGCAGAATTGCGGCGCGAATACGTTGATCGCTGGCACAGCAACAGGCATTGCCGTCCAAGTCGTCGTCAATTTCCGCGCCAGTCAGTTTCAGGTTATCCCGAATAACCCACAAAAGCGGAGTGCCGGGTTCGGAATCAACCAATTGTTCTTGTCCGGTAAGCTCTTAGGTAGTTGCCATTATGGCATCTCCCTCTGCGCTGAGGTTTGTTTTCAGCCGCAAGCGGTAGCATCGCATTACCTGTTGGAAACATAGGGCTGTCTTTGCTACGCACCAGTCATGCACGTCACAAGACAGACAGCTAAACGGACGACGGAAGATGAGGGTTTCTGGCAGTGCCAAGCAAACGAGCACGCGCATGACCAATGACTATCCGCCGCTGTATGTGTTGCGGCACGGAGAGACAGCGTGGAACGCCGAAGATCGTCTGCAAGGTTGCTTTGATTCGCGTCTGACGCGGATAGGCGTTGCACAGGCTGAGGCGCAACATGGCATTCTGGCACGCGAAGACCTGACCGGGTATCGTGCTTTGTCCAGTCCGCAAGGGCGTGCCTTTCAAACCGCCGCAATCGCCGTTATGGGGCACCTTTCCGGTATAGAAACAGATGATCGCCTCAGAGAGATTGGTGTCGGCGCATGGGCGGGACGCTTGCGCCATGAGATTGGGATGCCTTCTCATTCAGGTGCGGCATCAGGAGCCATATTTGAACACTACAATCGTGCGCCTGGGGGCGAAGGCCTCGAGGCGTTGGAAATCCGGTGCCGCGCTTTTCTGAAAGACCTTACGGGGCCAAGCGTTTTGGTGACGCACGGTGTGACGTCTCGGATGCTGCGGCTGATTGTGCTGGGGCTGCCGGTGCGAGAAATAGCAACTGTGGATGGCGGGCAGGGCGTTGTTTTCCACCTTGAGAACGGTGTTCAAAAAAGGCTGTCGAAGGGCCTTGATGCCCAGCCCCGGATTGGCTAAACCCTTTCTCACGGGTCGTTAGCTCAGTTGGTAGAGCGCTTCGTTTACACCGAAGATGTCGGGAGTTCGAGCCTCTCACGACCCACCATTATTTCTATATTTTTCAGTATCTTAGAGTAATTTGGCTCGTCGATTTGTAACAGGTGTTAGTAACTTTTTTGCGCAAGAAAATGAAACTGTCGTATTGAGACGCTAATATACGCGGTTTTTTGCTGGCCCTATGCTCTTTTTGAACCGACGTGCTATTTGTACGCCCCCTAAAAGTTGCTTCTAAACTCCTTTGAGATGTCCCTAGGGGCTAGTACGCCGGAGGGGTTTTGACATAAAAATCTCCAATTGTACGTCCACAATTCTGATGGCTAATCACACTGAAAAAATCAAAAAATAGGGCGCAGATGAAACAACGGTAGTGAACTGCTCTCTTTGTCATTGACGTTGATCAGCTTTTGTCTGCCTTGATTAGCTTAATTATTGGTGCGGTTATTATTTCTACAATACCCCTGCGCAATCCCTGATTTGGTCTCGCTATAACAAAAGTAAGCAGTAGAGTTGCTGCGAAATTTTATTCACGGACCAAGCAATGCCACCGAAAAATCCCTATGCAAATACACGCCTTTCAGCTTTTCTCACTAAGAGAATACTCGAATTGCGTCCACGGAAGAGCCAGTTGCAAATCGCTGCGGAAGCCGGATTTATCGATGTAAATATGATGAGCATGTTCAAGAATGGCAAAAGCAAGATTCCCCTCGACCGGGTTGCAGCACTCGCACAAGCCCTCGAAGTTGATCCACGTATGCTCTTCAAAATGGCAATCGAACAATCTGGCCATGAAACGACATCAAAGGTAATTGAGGAAATTTTTGGTACGATAGTTTCACGCAATGAAGTGACATGGCTAAACGCGTTACGCGAGGCATCCGACAAAAAGGATCCAGCACTCACAACAAGATCGCGTGGTGCGCTTCAGGGTATATTTCACAAATGACGAATATACCTTCATCAATATTCATGCCGATACTCGAAGACCTGTCAGAAAATGAGCGAGCTTGGATCGGCTTTATAAGGTTGTTCTCTGTTGACAGCGATCCTGCGCCTACACTTGCGCGTGTGCAGTTATTTCGGCATGTGCTAGCTAGCTGAGAGAGGCCGGGCGGTGGGTCATTAAACCGCCCCTTCGCTAACAATTGATTGAAACCCTCAAACACCACATGTTGTGCTTTCCTCAGCCTTTACCGAATGAAACAGTTGGAAAGAAAATCGAGCATAACGCACAGGCGTCGGCTCCAAAGGTAAACGAAAAAGCACGTTTATTAGTTTCAAATGCTCGGCGCTGGGATGAGAAACGTCAACAAAACATGGACTTTGACCAGCTAACGTTTCGCCAAAACAGCAAAAAGAACAACTTATTCTGAGCATTGATCAAAATTTGGGCTCTGAAAGCTAAATGTAGTATTGACCATCAAAGCTCTTTGAATGGCCTTATCGGCTTGATCTAAAGACGGTTCTATTGACAAGTTTAGTCGTAAAGCGATGCAAAAAGTACTCAAGAAACGACAATGGAAAAAGCGGGAGAGCTGTTTGGGAGCAACTTAAGAGGGTTTGATTACACACGATAAGCACTGGTTTCCTGAACGGGGGTTTCAATTCGTCCTCAAAAGTGGTGGACAGTCCGGAATCGTTGGAAACCGGCCATTAGCTGCGGGAGCGAGAGGCTGCGTTGGAATGACACAGAGCCGACCTTCACAATTGTATGGCGGGACCTCAAATTCCGATCGACAAAACCCGAACCGTTTTGAGCGCGACCAAGAGCGCCTATTTGGAGTACCCTTGTGATAGAAACAACAAAGGACACCGGCTGGTATGGACACCAACACCAATAAACGGCGGTTATAAGTCGCATGACAGAGGTTGCGATTTACCTTTTTCGACACGGCGAGACCGAGTGGAACGCGGAAAACAAACGGCAGGGGCAACTCGATTCGCCTTTGACGGAGACAGGGAAACTTCAAGCCCTTAGGAATGCCCGAGGCCTCAAGAAGCAACGTGAGCTGAATGGGCCGGTCGTGATGTATTGCAGTCCGCTGGGGCGCGCGAAAAAGACGGCTGAGATCATTGTGGATGAACTTGGGCTTTTGAAGGATGCTATCCAGTATGACGACAGGTTGATGGAGTCCAGTTTCGGAGAGTGGGAAGGCCTGACAGACCAACAAATCGCCCAGCAATTCCCAGCGTCATGGCAAGCGCGGACAGCGGATCGATGGGGGGTGCGTCCGCCCTCAGGCGAGTCTTATGCGGATGTCCATGAGCGGGTCGCTGAGTGGTATGTCTCCGCATCGCTGGGTGCCACCACCCTGATCTTCTGTCACGGGCTGACTTCTCGGGTGTTTCGCGGCATTTACGCAGGTCTGACACATGCGCAGATCTTTGCTCTGCCCGAGCCGCATGAGGGCTGTTTTGAGCTTGCAAACGGAGAGATATCATACCTTGCGTGACGCGTGCACGCGCAGCATCCGGCGGGCCGTTTTTTACCCTTGCCCCCGCAGGATGCGTTCAATCGCTTTGGCCAGATTGCTGAAACTGTCGATGCGGGCCGTATGGGGGATGCTCTCGATCGGCAATTTTCGATATCCCTCGGTGAAAAAGACAAACGGAACCCCGGCCCGCTTGGCCGTTTCCGCGTCGACCTCGCTGTCTCCTACATAGATGCGCGTACCCTCACCCAACGCGTCAAAAGCCGCAATCAGCGGTGCGGGGTCGGGTTTGCGGGCGAGGTCATTGTCGCCCCCCCAAACAGTGCCAAAGAAATGATCAATTCGCAGGTGTTTCAACACAGCCATGGCAGGCCGGTGCAGCTTGTTGGTACAGATGCCCATGGCGTAGTTCCGGGAAAGGAGTGCGAGCGCCTCTGTTACGCCAGGATACATTACCGTCAGCGTAACCGCGTCATCGTAGCGGGAGACCACGCCTTGCAACAGCTTGTCATGCTGGGTGTCTGAGACATCCCGTGCCGCTCTCATTTTGCGCACAAAGGCATCGACGCCCTCGCCTATGAATGAATGTGTTTCTTGCAAGGAAATCGGAGCAACACCCAACTCCGCGAGGGCAGTGTTGGCGATGTTCTGAATATCAGGCGCGCTGTCGATCAACGTTCCGTCGAGGTCAAAGACGATCCGTGCTTTCATCCGCGGTCTCTTCTCGTTCGTTGGCATGGCTCTCGCCTGGTGGGTTTCATGGCGCTCCCTACTCCTTCAAATGCCGGGAATAGTGTCGTTAGGCATGATACCGGTCTGAGCGACAAACGCCCCGCAATCGCATCCTGCAAAGAGACCGTGATCAGTCACAAGCACTGTCTTTATCCCGTAGGCCGCCCCGCCAAGTACATCCGTGTGCAGCGTGTCGCCCACCATCGTAACTCGTACAAGATCAGTGTCTGGCAGTCGCTCGAGTGCAAGATCGTAGATGTTGCCGAAAGGTTTTCCAAACAATTCCAGCGCAAGACCAAGTCTGCGAGCAATTTGATAGACAAAAAAGCCCGGCTCTAGGCTGAACCTGTCTTCTCGTGGCGCCACGATATCTGGGTTGCCGACAAGCACGGGGCTTGGTTCTTTTGCAAGGCTATCCCGCAAGAGCGCGTATTGCGCATGATGCCAATCTGACGTCGACAACAGTAGGAAACCGCAAGCCAAATCATAGACGTCCAGCTGATACCCGAGCCTTTGCCACGGAACGCCAAGCCTCTCAACCGCAGAGGCGGGCGCAGACATCGCAGCCCAGAGGTCCGCCTCTTCCCGCTTTGCCATTGCAACCTTCGGCGCGTCCCGGCTGGAGACAATGTCACCCAGTTGAAAACCGAAGCCAAAATCGGTGAATTTTTGCAGCGCCACTTCCGCTGGGTAAGTCGCTGCATTGGTCAGGACCAGCACACGCTTGCCCATGTCTTGCAGCATGTTCACCCGTTCGGTCGCACCAGCTGTCGCCGAATTTCCAACATTTAGGACACCGAAGGCGTCCAGCAGGAAAACATCAAAATCATCAGCAATCTCACCGAGGTTTGCCTCAAGAGTAAAGTGGCCGGGCATGGTGGCTTTGGGCAGGAGTTCACGCACAGATTCGTACTGCTGCACAGCCCATGCCGCATCTCCTGTTACCATGTTATATGATCGCCCCCCGGACTTTTGCCGAAATGTACTCCGAGACAAAAACTGTCCCGAGAATGACAAGCAGAATAGTCGACACCTGCGTCCAGGCCAGCACATTGATCGACGCGTTCAGCTGCACACCGATCCCCCCGGCACCGACAATCCCGAGGATCGTGGAGCCCCGCACATTGATGTCCCAGCGAAACACACCAACACCTGCGATCGTAGGCAGAATTTGCGGTACGATGCCATAAATCATCTGCTGCGCACGCGATCCTCCGGTGGCCTCGATCGCTTCGACCTGTTTCTGGTCAATCTCTTCAATCGACTCGTAAATCAGCTTAGCGCAGCCCCCGATGGAACGGATGCCGATGGCCAACGTGCCCGCCAGCACCCCAGGCCCAACAACAACCACCAACAGCAGCGCCCAAATCAGTGAATTCACTGACCGTGTGCCCACGATGATCAATAGCATCACAGCCCGCACCGACTTGTGCGGGGTTGTGTTATGAGCCGCCAGAAAGGCAATCGGTATCGCAAGAACCATCGCAATCGCTGTCCCGATGGTCGCAATGTTGAGCGTGTCCCAAACGGGTCGCCAAAGTTGTGAAAGATAGCTCATGTCCGGCGGGACCATACGCTCCATAATATCCGCCATCTGTCGCGGGGCATCCCAGACAAACATCCAAATCGTCTTCTCCGATATCAGCTGCCAGGCGTAGAGGGCGATGCATAGCCCAATAAGCCAGCCGCCCCAGATCAACCACTGTTTCAAAGGGGTCCGCTTGCGCCAGACCGGTCCTTCTGTTGTCTCGATCATCGGCATTACTGCACCCACTTTCTGAGATAGCCGGAGGTGTACTCCAGTGTGATCACAATCGCGATGATGGAGAACAGTATCGTCGCTGTGGTCGCGTATTCGTAGCGCTGGACGGAGGTGAGCAGATGCGCACCAATGCCACCCGCCCCAACAATCCCCACCACCGCGCTTTCGCGAAAGTTGATGTCGAGCCGGTAGAGCGACAATCCAATCATCCGCGGCAAAACCTGCGGCTGGATCGCGTAGTTCACCCATTGCAGCCATGACGCTCCAGTGGCGCGCACAGCTTCGGCCTGTGAACGGCTCATGTTCTCAATGTCCTCAGCTAGAAGTTTGGCAAAGAAACCGATGGTTCCGATAGAGAGCGCGATGAACCCGGCAAACGGGCCAAAGCCAAAGAATTTCACGGCAAAGATGGCAAGGATGACTTCCGGGAAGGTCCTTGAAACGGCGATAATGCCCCGGCAGAACAGATAAACCCAAGTCGGGGCCAAATTACGTGCTGCACCAAGGCCAATGGGAACAGACAGCACGATACCTCCGATGGTGGAGATAATGGCCATCCAGATGCTCTCCAGAATACCGTCCAGGATCACACCGCGACTATCGCTCAGGTCCGGCGGAAAGAACTTACTCAGCATCTCCGCCCCACGCGGAAGACCTTCGGCAACTCGGGTCCAGTTCACCTCCATCGTGTAGATGGCAAGGACGAAATAGGTCACCGTGGCGAGATAGATCAGATACCGCAGCAATGACGACTTGATAAAGGGCGGTTTCTTCCAGTGATCGGCGTATTGGTTTGTCGCGTCACTCATGCCGCGTGCCCATCGCCACTCAGGATCTCTTCTTTGACCTCTTTGTCCTCGATGGTCGCTTCCCAGTCTTCCTCACCGTAAATCTCGGTCAGGACGCCCGCCGTTAGACTGTCCGGCGCACCGTCAAAGACAATCTGGCCGAGCTTGAGACCCACAACACGCTGGGAGAACATCTGCGCCAGTGCCACATCATGGATGTTGATAATTGCCGCAAGGCCGCGTTCTTCGCACAGTTCCTTAATCAAGCGCATGATCTGGCGCGAGGTTTTGGGGTCCAGACTGGCGGTGGGTTCGTCCACCAGTAAAAGCTCCGGGTCTTGGATCAGTGCCCGACAAATACCCACTCGCTGACGCTGTCCACCAGACAACTCATCTGCCCGTTTGTCAGCCATATGCATCAGGCCAACGCGGTCCAGCAGACGGTATGCTTCGCGTACGCTGTCTTTGGGAAACTTGCGGAACAGGCTTTGCCAGAAATTCACGTAGCCCAACCGGCCCGATAGCACGTTTTCCATGACGGTCAACCGCTCAACCAGCGCGTACTCCTGAAAGATCATACCCATCCGGCGGCGCGCTTTGCGCAACTCTGATTTGGGCAGGCAGGTGATCTCCCGATCACCTAGGTAAATCTGGCCAGAGGTTGCATCGACCAGCCGATTCACACAGCGGATCAGAGTGGATTTCCCCGCCCCGGACGGGCCAATCAGAGCGACCAGTTGCCCATCGGGAATGTCGAGTGACACATCATTCAGCGCCAAGTCGCCGGTTTTGTAGCGCTTGGACAGGTTTTCAAGGCGCAGCATAAGCGTCTTTCTTTTATGAGATCAGAAGGGTCAGGTAAGGCCCGCCACAGCGGGCGGGCCCCAATCAGTTCAGCGTTGATTATTTGCAGTCGTAAGATACGCCGTTGGCCGCATCGATCTGACGGATCACCGCCCAATCGTACTTGTGCTCAATGCCGACAAAGATATCCGCTTTCGAGAATTCTTTCTTGAAGTTCTCGTCCCATTCGTATGTCCAGAACGCCGTCTTGATCTTGGCAACCAGTTCAGGATGCAGGTTGTGCGCATGGCCGTATCCGGTGGTCGGGAACGTCTGTGATTTGTAGATCGTTCTGATCTTGCCCTCGTCGATCACACCGCGACGCTGCATGCGCTGCAAAACTGAGTTAGCGATGGCAGCGACCTCGTAGTCGCCGTTGTAGACGCCAAGGATCGAATTGTCGTGCTTGCCAGAGAACGCAGGCGTGAAGTTCTCATCCGCGATCAGACCAAATTCGCTCTTCAGGATTGCCGAAGGCGCTTTGAAGCCGGAGTTAGATGTCGGCGAGGTAAAGGCCATTGTGCGGCCTTCGATCTGTTCGGGCGACGTGATGTCAGAATCGGCAGGAACGATGATTTCCATCTCGTAGCCGAAGGACCCATCATCATAGGCCATCATGCCAAATGGGACAAAACCAGCGCAGCTGACTGCAATCGGGTTAGACCCTGTGTTGAAGCCTGCCACATGCAGCCGACCGGACCGCATCGCTTCAAGCTGGGCAGCGTTGGATTGGACGGGGAAAAACACGACGTCGCGACCGGTAATTTCGGACATGTGGTTCACGAAACCGTCCCAAATGCTGGCATAAACGGCAGGGTCTTCCACCGGCGTATAGGTGAAAATGATCGTCGATGGATCGGCCCAGTCCGCAGGATCCGATGGCAGATCGGCTAGTTGGTCAAGGTTGCGGTCGCAATAGGCAACATCCAGAGTGCCCCGGTGGCAGTCCTCGCCTGATTGCGCAAATGCCGGTGCTGCTGCCAAGAGCACCGCGAAGGTCGCTCCCGATAAGGTTTTGGCAAATCTCACTTTTCAATCCTCCCAGATTTTTCTTTGATAGTGCATGAAAGATTACACTTTGGATGGCATAGAGCAATGTTTGTTAAGTTCGACTAGGAAATGACCATCCCTTTATGAGATGGAGAGGTGAAAGGCTCTGAAATACGTTGATTGCAACCAACGTTTCGCGCGTTCCAAGCAGTGTTTTCTTCTGAATTGCCTTGAGGTCGTTGAATGTCCGCTTTGACCGGTTGAGACGCGAAGCAATCGAGCGGCAGCTATGGTGAATGCCGCGCCGGAGAAACAGACCTTGTTGTGAATGTCTCGTCAGGGCCGTACCTGCCAGCAGCTATCAATGAACCGAGTGAACATGCTGCGATCGATCTAATGGCCGCCAAGAGCTGATTTCGTTGAAAAACTCTTTCTTGATCGGGTCGGCAGCGGCTGATTCAATTCTCTTGACGAGCGGGAGGGTTTGCAATGATGGCACAGAAGCAAGAGGCGCAAGCGGCCTTGTTCTACGAGTTCTCGCTGGAGGAGCATGTTCCGCAGGATCACCTGCTGCGGTCGATTGATTGGTTCGTCGACTTCAGCAACATCCGGGCAAACCTTGCGGATTTCTACAGCCACACGGGTCGCCCATCAGCTGATCCTGAACTGCTGATCCGGATGCTATTGGTTGGGTATTGCTTCGGCATCCGTTCAGAACGGGGGCTCTGTGAAGAGGTGCACCTCAACCTGGCGTACCGTTGGTTTTGCCGCCTCGACCTGACGTATCGCATCCCGGACCATTCGACCTTTTCAAAGAACCGCCACGGTCGCTTCCGCGAGAGCGACCTGTTGCGCCATGTGTTTGAGACGACTGTCGCGCGTTGCATCGCGGAAGGGTTGGTTGGTGGTCATGGCTTCGCCGTCGATTCCAGCTTGATCAGCGCCGATGTTCAAAAGCAGAACTCGAGCAATCCCGAGGACTGGGCGTCTCGCGAGATTGATCCTGCGGATGTAGGACGTCTTTCGTTAGGTCTGCGTCTATGAGCACCTGAAGGGCAGGTGTGCCGTTCCACACGCCGTCTGTGCGCTCTGCGGCGCGTGCCATGGCTTCATACTCTGAAGCGGCCAAGACTTGCGCAATCTCGTGCAATTCCATGCTACCGGGGGCGGCTGCAAGATTTCCGCGTCGGCGGAAGAATTGAATATGACGGCCTACCAAGTTTTCAAGCTCTTTGTCTGACGCTGTGCCGGAAGCTGCGGCTTTCATGCGGTCTGCAAGTATGTCGTCAATGCCTATCTGTGCGTGACGTGGGTCAGCCTTGCACATGTCAGTATCAAAATTGACGCGCTTCTTATACGAATAGATGGTCATCTGTTGCGGCGTCATTTGGAAGCGCGCCTATTGAGGTAAACTTCCGGTTTCGTCTGCGAATTTCATTTCAGCGGCTGCGATTTGCGCCTGCAATTCCGCTAGTGCAACGGGAAGAGCTTTCTTCGCTTGGCACTAGTTTGGTCTTGGCGGCGTGCGAAGTTCTGTCTTCCCAAGGTATGGACGCAACTTTTTAGGCACCACAATGCGCGCAAAACAGCGTCCGTTGCGGTCCAGTAGGTTGGTTGATTTGGCCATTTTTGTCGGTGTTACAAAGCTAATATTGTAACATCGAGTTGTACATTTCGGCCTTATTTACAGAGGTATTTATGTAAAAAAGAGGGGGGTTCGAATCGCGTCTGAGTGTTCGAACCTCTCACGACCCACCATTTTTTTCCTCGCATGTGCTCTGACTTCGGGATTTCTGATAGACGGGCATTTGCGGCACCAGTTGCGTTTTGCTGGTCTCCTTGGCCGTTGCGCGGTTGTTTCGGCGTTTTGCCAGATTTGTGTCATCGACGCCGGGATGGGCAAAAAATGTCTTATTGGCTACAAAAATGAATTGCGCTCTACACATCGAAGGAAAGCTGTGTATCAATGCACCGCATACGGCGAAAGGGTGCCGTGGTGGATAAAGGTTGCCTGTTATGCGCAAAGATCGAAAGCACTATCGTCGAGATGCGTGTCCGCCAATGTATGAAATGCAGGCACTTTTGGATGCACTGATGGACCTGCCTCCCGACATGCGCGCCCGCGAAGCGTTGAGTGTGTCCTCAAAACTTGTGGAGTTTGCGGCCTTTGAGGCGGCAACCGTATTGCCCAGTACACGGATTGGGGAACTGATCGACTGGGCTGCGCAGTTAGACCGTCAGGGCGATGGCGTACAGGGCCCGGAAAAAGCGCCGTATGGACAGCTTTCGAACATCATAAACTAAGACAAATGCCGGGCACTTTGCGAAACAGCTCGTCAGCCTTGGCTTGACAGCCGCTCTTTTATTTCATGTCATTTGAGGCGCGAGCTCGTCTGACCGTCCGTCGGCGCGGAGAAAGATCATTCAAGTCGTCCGTTTTCGTCATCTTCCTCAGTAAGATGACCACCTCTTAGGGCCGGAAAATGCCAACCCGAACTGACAAGAAAAAAGCCGTTCCGATCGACCTGTCTGCCGCAGCAGAGGCATTGGACAGGCTGCCCCCGCTGGATCGTGTGCGATCCTCGATGGAAATGGCTGTTTTTTTTCTTGAGTATGCAGCCTATGAAATGGCGCTTGATCAGAATGCCGAAGAAGTGTCTGAAATTATTCTGATGGCAGCAAAGCTTGATCAAGCCGCGCAACGTCTGGATGAACGCGCTCTTATGCGCGTCAGCGCACTGAAGATGCGCAAAATGTGATCTATCGCGCTATGGTGCATGGGCGTAAGTTTCCTACGTTGATCGAAGTCACGCTTGACTGAGACTAGAAGGAGCTTTGAAGATGAGCTGGAATCCCGCCCTTGACCCCGATTGTCCAATTGGCGATGCGGTTGATCTTATTGATACAGTGATTGTGCCACGGGCGCGTGATCTGGGGGGCTTTGAGGTGCGGCGCGCCTTACCGGCCCCGAAACGTCAGATGGTCGGGCCGTTCATCTTTTTCGATCAGATGGGCCCGGCAGAGTTTTTGACCGGCAAGGGGATCGATGTGCGCCCGCATCCGCATATCGGGCTGGCGACTGTGACCTACCTGTACAAAGGCAAGATCCATCACCGCGACAGCCTTGGTACTGATCAGTGGATAGAACCCGGTGCCGTCAACTGGATGGTCGCTGGAAACGGAATCACCCACTCGGAACGGACAGATGGCGACATAAGGCAGCATCCGCATGCGCTCTTTGGTATTCAGACCTGGGTGGCCTTGCCCGAAGAGGATGAAGAGGATGCGGCGGCGTTCGAACATGCGCCAAAACACACGCTTCCCCTGATGGAGGGGGAGGGCAAACAGGTTCGGCTGATCCTTGGAACCGCCTATGGGGAGCGCGCCCCGGTCAGGACCTACTCGGACATGTTCTATGCCGATGCCTTGATGGAGGCGGGGTCCAAACTGCCGCTGCCGGATGATCATGAAGATCGCGGCATCTACGTGGTCAGCGGCAGCATCACAGTGTCGGGCGACAGCTACGATGCAGGTCAGATGATGGTTTTCCGACCGGGAGACCAGATTTCTGTCACCGCCGGGGATGAAGGCGCACGCCTTATGCTGTTGGGGGGCGAGACCATGCGGGGGTCGCGTTACATCTGGTGGAATTTCGTGGCGTCCTCTCAGGACAAGATCGACGCGGCCAAGGAAGCATGGCGGGCAGGGGACTGGACGCACGGGCGTTTCAAACTGCCGCCGGGCGACAATCAGGAGTTTATACCGCTTCCGTAATGCGCGGCAAAAAGGGTGCTGCAGAATTTTTTACTTTGCGCGATATGGCGCTTGACGGGGCTGGGTGGGCGCAATAGTAACGCGTCACGTTGCATGCAGTCGCATGGATCGGAGTAGGGCGGTTGTAGCTCAGTTGGTTAGAGTACCGGCCTGTCACGCCGGGGGTCGCGGGTTCGAGCCCCGTCAACCGCGCCACTTACTCCATTTTGAAACGTACAAAGGCCCGCTGTTCAGCGGGCTTTTTTGTGTCTGACGTGAATTCGCAAGCCGTACCCAAATTCGAGAAGTGTGCGGCCAGACGCACCAGCCAAACACGCAAAATGAAAAACCCGCGTGAGACACGCGGGCTTTTCGTATTACTCAAGCTGTTACCGTCGGATCAGAAGTTGTATCCAACGCGCACGCCAATCGCGACTGCGGTGTTGTCGTTGAATTCTGCAGCTCTGACGCCCTGAACGGCGGTTGTTGTATCGCCAAGCCACGCGTAGCGGATACCGGTGGTCACCGTCATCTTGTCCTGCGTGTAGACCGCAGCCAAGCCGAGGCTGGTTGCCCCATCCACAGGTCCGAGGTTGGTAAAGAGGTTTTCAGTGTTCTCTTCATAGGACAATGACCCGGAAACGGCCCAGTTGTCGGTCAGACGACGGCCAACGCCAAGGGTATAGGTCGTGACGTCGTCGACGTAGCTCAACAGGGGCTGATTGGCGACAAGGCTGCTCGAATAGACTTGCGGTGAGAGGTCGAAATCAGACCAGTCGACCCAACGAACGCCACCAAACAGAAGCGTGTCTTGGGCAATGCCGGTCTGAAATTCAAGGTTCAGGGACTGCGGTGTGTCAAAATCCGCTGTGTTGTTGAACGTTCTGCGGCCCGCCCGCGTATCAACCGCTTCGGTCACATTGTTGGTGTGCGAAATCTCGGAGCTGTAGGTCAGGGACACTCTCAGTGCAATTTCCGGCATTTCGTAGGCAACACCTGCTACATAGCCGATGCCGTAATCGCCTTCGGCCTCGACGGTATAGTTGCCTGCAAAAGCAATCGCGGCCTTGGCATCGGTCTCCTGCGCGCGCAAGCCGCCAAAGACCGAGAAACCGCCATTGAAGTTATACTGCAGCAGGCCTGTCAGAGCTACCGAGTTGAATTCAGCAGACGAGGCTGATCCGAAGTAACCTGGCACCGTGGGGTAATTGACCTCTGCAAGATACGGTCGGTCCAGGATCAACGCATAAGACCATCTGTCGTTGATGTCTGCTTTGTAGGCGCCACCAAAAGCCAACGTGCCTACACCGATGTCACCCGATTGGGTCCCCACTGGACCAAGACGTGGGTTGGTGTTCACCCCGGTCAGGTCTGGTCGAATGTAGGACAGACTGAACTCAATGTACCTGCCGTCTTCGAAAAGAGGGTTTATCGGTTGTCCCGTGCGGTCCAGCGCGCCAGCACTGACGCCGCCCGCCGCCAGACACAAGGCTGTGGCACTTATTACTGTATTTTTCATTTTTCTCCTCCCCAGAAGATGCGCCTGTCTGGTGTTATTCATGTGTTATAAAGGCTCACGCACCTAAGCATGAAGTTATCTTTGGTCAATTATTGACGCAGGGGAACTGCGGTTAGTTACCCTGCGTTACTTTATCGAACCCTGCGGTTTTCGGACCATATATTGAAGTAATTTCCGGCAAAAATAATCAGGGCCCCCACAAAAACCCATATATCAAGGGCCTCGCCGTACAGAAGCATGCCGATGACCGCGATGGCAGGCAGGCGTATGAAGTCGAGCGGCACAACTATTGTTGCCGGTGCGATGGCCAGCGCATTCGTGATGCAGAAATGGGCCAGCAACCCCGCCGCGCCAATCAAAAGGACAAAAGGCAGGCTCTCGGCATCCGGGAGAGCGATATCGCCATCATACCCGGCGGCAATCAGCCCAAAGACAAGCTGCATCACGGTCAGGTAAAACAGGATGCAGGTAATGCTCTGTGTCCGGGTCAGGCGTTTTGTGAACATCATTGTCAGCGCAAAGAATATCGCAGACGAGGCAGCCGCAACCATGCCGACGTTTATGGTGCCGACATCAGGTCTTGCGACGATCAGAATGCCCCCGAACCCCATGATCGCCGCGATGGCCCGCGTTGCGGTCAACCGCTCCCCCAACAGCAGCGGGGACAGAATGATCACCCAAAGCGGTGTCGTGAACTCCAGCGCGAAAACCTGCGCCAGTGGGATCACAGTCACCGCATAGAACCAAAGGTTCTGGCCGGTGAAATGCGCCAGATTGCGGACCGTATGCGTGCCAAGGTTCCGTGTGTTGATGTCGCGCAAGGTGCCTGTCGCAACGGCAACGCCCACTACGATGAACACCCCGAAAAGGCTGCGATACATCATGATCTCGAAGGTATCGAGCGCGCCGGAAAGCTCCCGCCCGGCCACCGCCATAGACGAAAACGAACAAATCGCGCCAATCATCCAGAAAGCCGCGCGAAGCGTTGTGTTGACGGGGGCCACTTCAGTTTGCACCACTGACCCAGTGCGAAAAGGCATATATTCTATTCCCTGCGGTGGGCGCGCTGCTGTGTTTTCGTCTGAATGACCAGGGTCGACCAAGCAGATCACTGGGATCGACACTACTTTCTACAGCACTTTTTGTCATGCAACAGTTTAAACAGCGTCGCGTTGTTCGTCCTCTTCTCTGGTCTGCGCATTTAGTGACAAAGCAAACGTCAGGTTCATTGCATCGCCAATCTCTCTGCCGATGCCCTTTGCCAGTTTGTGCCCAGAGGGACGCGACACTAACGCTTTATTCCCACTCGATCGTTCCGGGCGGTTTGGAGGTGATATCGTAGGTGACCCGGTTGATGCCCGGCACCTCGTTGATGATGCGCGTGGCGGTTTCACCCAGAAAATCATGGCTGAACGGATAGTAGTCAGCCGTCATCCCATCCACGGACGTCACCGCGCGCAGCGCACAGGCATAGTCGTAGGTGCGTCCGTCGCCCATCACACCCACGGTGCGCACAGGCAGGATCGCTACAAAGGCCTGCCATATCTCGTCATAGAGCCCGTGTTTGCGAATCTGGTCAATATAGACTGCGTCCGCTTCCCGAAGGATGTCGAGCTTGGCGCGCGTGATCTCTCCGGGGCAGCGAATGGCCAGACCGGGGCCGGGGAAGGGATGCCGCCCGATGAAATGCTGGGGCAGCCCCAATTCCACCCCAAGCGCGCGCACTTCGTCTTTGAAGAGTTCGCGCAGCGGCTCCACCAGTTGCATGTTCATGCGTTCGGGCAACCCGCCCACATTGTGGTGCGATTTGATCGTGACGGAGGGCCCGCCAGAAAAGCTGACGCTTTCAATCACATCCGGATAAAGCGTGCCCTGGGCCAGAAACTCCGCGCCGCCGATGTCTTTGGCGTGTTTCTCGAAGACCTCGATAAACAGACCGCCAATGATCTTGCGCTTTGTCTCCGGATCACTGACGCCTTCGAGCTTGCCCAGAAACAGATCGGATTCGTCAGCGTGGATCAGCGGCAGATTGTAGTGCTCGCGGAACATGCCCACGACTTCGGCGCTTTCGTTTTTGCGCATCAGGCCGTGATCTACGTAGACGCAGGTCAATTGCTCGCCGATGGCCTCATGGATCAGCACTGCCGCAACAGAACTGTCCACGCCGCCCGACAGCGCGCAAATGACCCGACCAGAGCCTACCTGTTCGCGGATGCGCGCGATGGCTTCTTCGCGGTAGGCGCCCATGGTCCAGTCCCCGGTGAACCCGGCAAGTCGCACAAAGTTCTCGTATAGCTTTGCGCCGTTTGGCGTGTGATGCACTTCGGGGTGGAACTGCACGGCGTAAAAGTCGCGCGACGTGTCCGCTATGATCGCAAAGGGCGCATTCGGCGATGTGCCGCAGACCTCAAAGCCGGGGGCGATCTGGCTCACGTGGTCGCCGTGGCTCATCCAGACCTGTTCGCGCGTCTCGGCAAACCAGCCGTCCAGAATCGCTGGGCGGTCGCCTTGCTGGGTGACAAACGCGCGCCCGAATTCCGCCGTGCCCTGTCCCCGTTCGACCTGTCCGCCAAGGCAGTGCATCATCACCTGCTGGCCATAGCAAATGCCCAGAATAGGCACACCAAGGCTAAACACGCTTTGCGGCGGCATCGGCGCGCCCTCCGCGAACACAGACGCCGGGCCGCCCGAAAAAATCACAGCCTTGGGCGCGAAGTCTTCAAGAAAGGCGTCCGTCACGGCATTGAAGGGATGGATTTCACAGTAGACATTCAGTTCGCGCAGACGCCGCGCAATCAACTGGGTGACTTGGCTGCCGAAATCAATGATGAGAAGGCGGTCGTGTTCGATTGTGCTCATGCAGGCGTGTTATGCCGCAGCGCGGTCTGTGGCAAGTACCCAAGCGCCTCAGGCTGACACCTGCACCCCTCAAGCGTGTCGCAATGTCGCTTTTTGCTGTGCATGGCCGTTCTTTGCCGCAGCGGTTGCCGCGAAATGGGATAGCGAGGCGATACAGGTTCAAATCGGGGGACGCCATGGCAGAGGCTGCACGCAAAAGAGGACGGGGAGGCGGGGCTGCGCGCCGGGCAGAGCGCAGCGCGATTTCATTCGAGACCGCAAAGTTCATAGAGCGCAAGATACCCAATTTCGAAGTGCTCAGCGAAGAAGCGCTGGAGATCATCGAGGCCAACGCCGAATTGGTGCTGGAAGAGATCGGTGTCAACTTTGTGGAAAACCCCGCAGCTTTGCAAAGGTGGCGCGACGCAGGCGCCGATGTGCAGGGGGAGCGGGTGCATATCCCGCGGGGACTTGCGCGGTCGCTGTGCAAGACGGCGCCCCGGTCCTTTACACAGCACGCCCGCAACCCGGCCCGCAATGTGGATGTGGGTGGCAATAACCTTGTGCTGGCCCCGGTTTACGGCCCACCATTTGTGCGCGATTTGCACGGCGGCAGGCGTTACGCCACGATTGAGGATTTCCGGAAATTCGTAAAACTTGGCTATATGTCCAAATGGCTGCACCATTCTGGCGGGACACTTTGCGAGCCCACTGATCTGCCGGTCAACAAGCGGCATCTGGACATGCTGCACGCGCATATGACGCTGAGCGACAAGCCCTTCATGGGCTCCGTCACAGAGCCGAGCCGGGCGCAGGATTCGGTGGAAATGTGCGAGATCCTCTTCGGCAAGGACTTCGTGCGGGCAAACACGGTCATGACGTCGCTGATCAACATCAACTCGCCCATGACCTTTGATGATGTGATGATGGGCGCGCTTGAGGTCTATGCGCAAAACAACCAGGCCTGCATCATTTCGCCCTTCATCGTGGGGGGGGCGATGGCACCCGTGTCCGTCGCAGGGACCTTGACGCAAGTGATGGCAGAGGTGTTGGCAGGCATCGCCTACAGCCAGTTGATCAGACCCGGTGCGCCGGTGATTCTGGGGGCGTTTGTGACCTCAATCGACATGAACTCCGGTGCGCCCACATTCGGCACGCCTGAGGCGTCACATATCACCTATGGCGTGGGCCAGCTTGCCCGGCGCATGGGCTTGCCCTACCGGTCGGCCGGGGCCTTCTGCGGCTCTAAACTGCCCGATGCGCAAGCCGCCTACGAGACTGCAAATAGCCTGAATATGGGGCTGCTGGCGGGTGTGAACTTCATGCTGCATTCTTGCGGATGGCTGGAAGGCGGCCTTGTGTCGTCCTTTGAGAAATTCGTGATGGATGCAGATCAGTTGGGCGTTTTGCACAGTTTGGCCAAAGGGGTTGAAATGGACGAAAACGCCTTGGCGCTGGATGCGATCCGCGAAGTCGGACCCGGCGGGCACTACCTTGGCTGCGCACATACTCAGGCGAATTTCAAAGAAGCCTTCTGGAAGTCTGATCTGCTGGACTACAAGCCCTTTGAGACGTGGTCCGACGAAGGCGCGCGGGATACGCAAGCGCTGGCCAGCCAACGTGTGGAAAAGCTGCTGGGTGATTATCAGCAGCCCGCATTGGACCCTGCCATCGCGGAAGGGCTGAACGACTTTATTGCGCGCAAAAAGGCCGATACTGCGGACAGCTTTATGTAATCAGGTCTGGCGCGCGGCTTGCAGGACGCGCGCCTCGCCCAGCATCGCGATCAGCAGATCAACATGCTTGACCAGACTATAGCTGCGATCATTTTCAAGCCGTTTTTGGTTCAACTCGTCCTCTTGCTGCATCAGTTTCATTAACGCAGCCCCATGACGCGGCAGAATTCCGTATCCCAGCAGGCGCGGCAAATGCACATCCCGACGGTAGTCAGTCGCGCCAATACGGGCGGCACGCATTAAGAGCGCGGGGCGGCGCAGGATGTGGAGCATTGATAAAACGTCTTGCATGGGTCGGTTCCTTTTCTGTCATTGCCAGCCCGTATGGTTTTGGTGGGCGATGACGGCATCTTGCCATGACTGTTGCGGGTGTTGCCGCATGACCGCTCGCAGCGCATAGGTCGGTTAGGAAACTGTTTACATTTGGAATCAACGCGATATCGGAAGCGCTTTGTGCCGTGTTCAACAAGGCGGCCCGAGTCGCTTTGGGCGCGGACTGTTGCGTAATCGTGCAAGGTACCGCGCGGTCTACCCATGACTGTTTAGCTTTGAAGAACAATACTTGGGGAGAAGCGTCCAATTAACGAACAGGTAACATATTTCTTCTCTAGGTTGTGGATAACTTTGAAACGCAACCTCAAGGCAGGCTTGTCCATGGCAGTACTCGAACAACATATCAGGCGACCCAGTGACCCTATGATACGGTCGCCGCTACCGCCCTGGGTGCCGGATGCGGCGCAGGTTTATCTGGTCCACACAGAGGCAGGTTTGCCGATCCGGGCCATTGCACGAACCAAGGGATGTCATGCGTCCACCATTCTGCGACAGGTCAGACGGGTTGAGCAACGCAGGGACGACCCGCTTGTCGATGCGGCCCTCCGCACGTTGGGCACAGTTCACTTCAGATCACCCTCAAGCGGAGAATCCGCTGATGCAACCGAGGTAGGAAATATGAGTTTTCAGGAAAAAATCAGCGCTCCCAAAGGCACCGGCTCCAGCCCTGATGAGCAAACCCTGCAAGCAGAGGCGCGCCGCATTTTGCGACGCCTGTGTGAAAAAGGGGCGGTATTGGCCGTTGCTGTCGACATGGAAAAAGCGGTGATCGTGCGTGACGGCACCGGCGGCGTGGCCACACGGACCGGTGTTGTGGACCGCCATATCGCCGAAGCGATGGCGTTGAAAGAATGGATCACCCCTCAGGTTTCAGGACGAATCACGCGGTATTCGATCACGGCCGCTGGCCGGACGGCCCTCGAAGGGTTGTTGCACGAACCAGAGCAGGAAATGACCCCGGGTTTTGCGGAGCAGCAGACAGGCTTTGAACGAGCCGACTGGGATGAAGACGACGTATTTGGGGCGGGCGGCCGATCGCGCCGGATGCGCTACAATCTGGCGGAAAGCCCGCTGACCGCGCTCGCCCGCAGACGCGACAAGGATGGCTCACCCTTTCTGAGCGATGACCTCGTTACCGTCGGCGAACGGCTGCGCGAAGACTTTGAACTTGCACAGATGGGGCCGCGTGTGACCCAGAACTGGGACCGCTTTCTCACGGGCGGCGGCAGTGAGGGTTTTTCGCCAAATGGCGGCGGCAACGAGGCTGTGTCGAATGCGCAGCAGCGGGTTGCCGACGCCTTGTCCGATCTCGGGCCGGGTTTGGCGGATGTTGCGCTGCGCTGCTGTTGCCATCTGGAAGGCCTTGAGACGACCGAGAAAAAGCTTGGTTGGTCAGCACGTTCCGGTAAGATTGTTCTGCGGATCGCCTTGATGCGACTAAAGCGTCACTATGACGAAACCTTCGGTCCCGGAGGACCGTTGATCGGTTAAACTATCTGGTCGCGGCACAGCGTCACGGGGGCGTGCTTTGGATGTCAGTCTGTGTTAAGATGATCCTCACAGTCGAAAATCGAAGGCCTCCGCGATGCGCGATCTTAAAATACCAGAACAACGTCATCCCGAAAAAGCGCGCCGCCCGGACAATCCGCAACCCAAGAAGCCAAACTGGATCCGCGTCAAAGCGCCCGGTGGCGCAGGGTATGCTGAGACCGCCAAAATCATGCGTGAAAACCGGTTGGTGACCGTCTGCGAAGAAGCCGGCTGCCCCAATGTCGGCGAGTGCTGGAGCCAGGGTCACGCCACCATGATGATCATGGGTGAGGTCTGCACCCGGGCCTGCACGTTCTGCAACATCGCAACGGGTAAGCCGCCTGAAGATCTGGATGCGTTTGAACCCGGCAGAGTGGCCCATGCGGTCGAAAAGCTTGGGCTGAACCATGTGGTCATCACCTCTGTGGATCGCGATGATGTTCTGGATGGCGGGGCGGATCACTTCGCGCAGACCATTCGCGCCGTGCGGCACCGCAGCCCGAACACCACCATTGAGATACTCACACCGGATTTCATCAAATGCGATCCCGCAGTGCTTGAAGTGGTGGTTGAGGCGCGTCCTGATGTGTTCAACCACAACTTAGAAACCGTGCCGGGGCTGTACCCTGAGGTGCGCCCGGGCGCGCGCTACTTCCATTCGCTGCGCCTGCTTCAGCGGGTCAAGGAACTGGACCGCTCGATGTTCACGAAATCGGGCATCATGGTGGGTCTGGGCGAAGATAAACAGGCGGTTTTGCAGGTCATGGACGATATGCGTGCCGCCGATATCGACTTTCTGACCATCGGCCAGTACCTGCAACCGACGCCCAAACACCACGCGGTGGACCGTTTTGTGCATCCCGATGAGTTCGCAACCTACGAAAAAGCGGCTTATGGCAAAGGGTTCCTGATGGTCTCTGCCACGCCGCTTACGCGTTCATCGTATCACGCGGGGGACGATTTTGCCCGCTTGCGCGACGCTCGGACCCGCAAGCTGGAGCGGGTGTAGCCCCGTCCGCTACTGCCTTACAGACCGGAATACCGTCAGGGGCGCATAGAGTGCGTGGTCAGGGTGTGGGGCCAGAACCCCAGCGTTTCGATCAGGGCGAGTGTAATGCACACAAAAAGAACGCATCCGACCATGATGATTTGCCGTTTCGACGGCGGGCGTCTGGCCCAAAGCGACATGCGCATCAGCCATCGCAGGTTCATTTGGCGCTACCCATCCGTGAAACGCACCTTGCCGATATAAGGCAAGTTGCGATTGCGCTGCGCAAAGTCGATCCCGTAGCCCACAACAAACTCATCCGGAATTTCAAATCCGGTCCAACTGGCCTTGAAGTCAACCTCGCGTCGGCTGGGTTTGTCGAGCAGGGCTATCGTCTTGAGCCGGGCGGGTTTGCGGCTTTTGAGCAGTCGCGACACATGATTGAGCGTATGGCCGGTATCGACGATGTCCTCAACAACCAGCACGTCTCTTGCTTCAATTGCGCCGCGTAAGTCTTTGAGAATGCGCACTTCGCGACTGCTTTCCATGCCGTCACCGTAGCTGGAGGCCTCGAGGAAATCAACCTCGATGGGCAGGTCCAATTCACGCACCAGATCGGCGATGAACACAAAGCTGCCGCGCAACAGGCCAACCACAACCAGTTTGTTCGTATCTTTGAACTCGTCGTGGATTTCCTTGCACAGGCTTTCGATCCGGGCCGCGATGGCCTTGGCCGAAATCAATTCATCTATGACATAAGGACGCGATGACATGTTAAAGACCTTGAAACCAGTAGTCAGACATAAGAAGTGAAGGGCTAACGTCTCGAAACCGACAAATCAATGCCAACGCACTCTGAAACCCGAACACTTCCGTTTACCGCGCAGCAAATGTACGACCTTGTTGCAGATGTGGACAGCTATCCCAAGTTTTTGCCGTGGTGCGCGGCGGCTCGGGTCAAATCGCGGACGCCGTTCGATGAGGGCGAGATCATGGAAGCGGACCTCGTGATCAGCTTCAAAGTGTTCAGGGAGCGGTTTACCAGCCGCGTGCAGCTCAACGGGGCCAGGCGTGAAATCCATACCGAATATCTGGATGGGCCGTTTCGCTACATGAAATCCTCATGGGCCTTCAAGGATGTAGAGGGCGGTTGTGATGTTTCCTTTTTCGTGGATTTTGCGTTCAAAAACATGATTTTGCAGCAGCTTATTGGCGTTGTGTTCAACGAAGCGATGCAGCGTATCGTGAAGGCATTCGAGACGCGCGCCGACGCGCTTTATGGGGCCGGATAGCCTTCGCAAGCCCGCAAAAGCAGTGCAAGGGCATGGTCGCGGGCCGCGACACGGACGGCCGTGCGGCCCAAGGCCCCAAATTCGATTGTTTCCGCTTTCACGTCATGCCCGTCATCGGTGGCAAAGCACACCATCCCCTCGGGCTTGTGTTCCGACCCGCCCGGGCCTGCGATGCCGGTTACGGACACGGTGATCTGGGCCAGCGATCTGTGTCGCGCGCCCGACGCCATCTCAAGCGCCACAGCTTCGGAGACGGCCCCGTAAGCTTCGAGTGTCGAGGGCGAGACGTCTAGCATTTCAACTTTCGCCGTGTTGGAATAGGTCACGTACCCGCGTTCGAGCACGGCAGAGGCCCCTGCAATATCTGCGATTGCGGCTGCTACCATGCCTGCGGTACAGCTTTCCGCCGTTGCCACCATGACGCCTTTTTGAGACGCGATTTCAATTATTTGGGCAGCGCAGGTCATGTAAGTACCCCGTGATATATCCCAGCCAGAAGCAAGACAGCGAGTGCCGCGAACACGCCCGCAATCACATCATCCAGCATAACCCCCAAGGCGTCGCCCCGACGGTCCGCCCAGCCAACAGGTCCCGGCTTGAGGATATCAAACAGCCGGAAAAAGACGAACGCCGCAATCCAGCCGGGCCACATCGCGACGATATCTACAGTCATAGACCATGCCGCATAAGATAAAGGTAACAGGGCGATCCATTGCCCAACAAGTTCATCGATGACGATTTCAGAGGGGTCATGGTCGTCTTGATCGCGGGTCATGACGGACGTGGCCCACCACCCTTTGATAAATGCCGCGACAACGCCCAGCAGCAGCAAGGGAAAGCCGCCAATCACGTGCAGCAGCCATCCCCAAGGCAAGGCTACCAGTGACCCCCATGTGCCGGGGGCAGGCCGGATGTAGCCGACACCCAGCAGCGTACCGATCCAGTGCGCGACCCGGTTCACGGCTTGATCAGGGCGACTGTGGCGAGGCAGGCAATGCCTTCACCGCGCCCTGTGAACCCAAGTTTCTCGGAGGTTGTCGCTTTTACGGAAACCCGGTCTTCGGGCATGTTCATCAAACCCGCCATCTGCGCTCGCATCTGCGCGGCGTTGGGGCCAATTTTGGGCTGCTCGCAGATGATCGTGCAATCCACGTTTGATATTTCAAATCCATGGTCTGCGACACAGGCCACCGCATGGCGCAAGAATATCTCTGAGGCGGCCCCTTTCCACTGCGGATCGCTGGGCGGGAAATGCTGGCCGATGTCCCCCAAGGCCAGCGCCCCATACAGCGCATCGGTCACCGTATGCATCGCCACATCCGCGTCGGAGTGTCCAACAAGCCCGTGGTCATGCGGGATATCGATGCCGCACAAGGTGACGTGGTCGCCCGGGCCAAAGGCGTGCACGTCAAAGCCGTTACCCAATCTGATGTCCATGCTGCGTCCTCAATATGCGCTCTGCGCGGTCAAAGTCTGCGGGGGTGGTGATTTTGATATTGTCCTCACATCCCGGCGTAATCTTTACCCGGTGTCCGGCTTGCTGAACAACCGCAACATCGTCGTAGGCACCATTCGGAAACTGACGATGCGCGGCTATGATCACGGGCCGCGAAAACCCCTGAGGGGTTTGCGCGCGGTAGAGGCCTGCGCGTTCCACATTGCCCGCAACAAAGCCATCCTTGCCCGACCAAAGGGCATCGACAACGGCAACGGCGGGGGCTGCTGCGTCATAGTCTTTCAGAGCGTCGAGAACACCGTTGATCACATCGGCAGACACACAAGGCCGCGCGGCATCGTGGATCAGTACATGGGTGATGTCGGGGCTTAACGCGGCAAGCCCGGCCTGCACAGAGGCGCTGCGCGTCTCGCCCCCCGGCACCACGTCTGTCAGACCGTGCGTTTCCATCAGGCCCGCGGCAATATCATCGCGGTGCGCGACAACCAGCGTGCGCACAATTCGGTCGTGGGTCTCAAAGCAGTTGAGCGCATGGGCGACGCTGCTTTGGCCCGCCACAGGTCGCCATTGCTTGGGCACGCCGCCGCCCGCGCGCTGCCCGCGTCCGGCGGCAACGATGATGGCGGCTATTCTCATTTGTGCACCCGGTCCAGCATGCCTCTTCTCTATGGCTTTGTCCGTGCCGGTGCAATTCCAGAGTGGAAGTGCTTAAAAAGTAGGCAAATGCACCGATGATCATTTCAGCAACCCATCCGAATTATTGAGAGATCGCGGGCACTTTGTTAAACGACTGGCAGATGCACAAGGATTAAGCAGTTTGACCGACGTTCATTTTCCGGTGGAAATCGCGCCACCCGTGCTGCTTGCGCCCATGGCTGGCATTACGGATCTGCCGTTTCGAGATCTAGTTGCGTCCTTTGGCGCGTGTCTGGTGGTGTCCGAGATGGTTGCGAGCCACGACATGCTGAACGCGCGGGCGGGCAGCCGTGAAAAGGCGGAGCTTGGATTGGGCAATGCCTACACGGCGGTGCAACTCGCGGGTCATGAAGCAGGCCCCATGGCGGAGGCCGCGCGCATGGTCGAAGGGCAGGGCGCGCGTGTGATCGACATCAACATGGGGTGTCCGGCAAAGAAGGTGACAAACGGGTATTCAGGCTCTGCCTTGATGCGCAGGCCCGATCATGCGCTGACCCTGATTGAGGCAGTGGTGCGGGCGGTCAACATTCCGGTCACGCTTAAAACCCGGTTGGGCTGGGATGACGATTGTCTGAACGCGCCACAGATTGCCCGCCGTGCAGAAGCCGCCGGGATCAAGATGTTCACCATTCACGGGCGGACCCGGTGCCAGTTTTACAAAGGCAAAGCCGATTGGGCAGCGATCCGAACGGTCAAAGACGCAGTGTCCGTTCCCGTCATCGCCAACGGTGACATCGTCTGTGCCGAGAGCGCGCGCGCGGCGCTGAAAGCCTCCGGGGCTGATGGCGTGATGATCGGGCGCGGCGCACAAGGAAAGCCATGGTTGCCCGCGCTGGTGGCACACGCCCTGTTCGGGACCCGCAAACCGCACATCCCTACAGGTCAGGATTTTCTGCAATTGGTCCTCGTTCACTATGACAAGATGATCTCGTTTTATGGGGAGGTCATTGGGCTGCGTGTGGCGCGCAAGCACCTTGGCTGGTACATGGATACCGCAGACACGCCAGTTGCGCTGCGCCGCGCCGTGCTGACGGCAAAAACACCGGATGAAACCAAGCTTGCGTTGACACAAGCCTTAAGCGCCAGCGGCAGGGCCGCCGCATGACCAGCGATCTTGAGATCTGGGCAAGCCTGCCGATCCCGGCCGTGATTATTGGACCTGACGACTGCATCAAGGACCTAAATTCCGCCGCCGAAGGGTTTCTGAACGTGTCGGCCAAATCGCTGCTGGGCACGCCGGTCTGGGACCAGATCGCGGTAAACGACCCTTTAGAGACGGCCTTTGAACGGGCAAGGTCCAGCGGTACGCCGCTTTTCGTCAACGATGTCGATGTGGGGTCCGGCGCGCGCGCGCCGATGCAGTCTGATTTGCAGGTCGCACCTCTTGTGGGCAGCCCCGGCTACATGATCCTGATGATCTCTCCCCGGGAACTGGCGGGGCGCGTGACGCAGAACCATTCGGTAAAATCTGCGGCGAAATCGGCGATCGGCATGGCCGAAATGCTGGCCCATGAAATCAAGAACCCGCTGGCAGGCATTACCGGCGCCGCACAGCTTCTGAGCATGAACCTTAATGCGCAAGATCTGGAACTGACCGATCTGATCGTCGAGGAAAGCCGCCGGATTGTGAAACTGTTGGGGCAGGTGGAGCAGTTTGGCAACTTGTCCCCGCCCGGATTTCAGGCGGTGAACATCCACGATGTGCTGGACCGCGCGCGGCGCTCCGCGCTGCTGGGGTTTGGCGCGCACATGAAGATCATCGAAGACTACGACCCATCGCTGCCGGCTGCGACAGGCGATCCGGACCAGCTTTTGCAAGTTGTTTTGAACTTGCTCAAGAACGCGTCCGAGGCCTCGGGCGGCACACCGGGTACCATCCGCCTGCACAGCTACTATGAGCATTCTTTCCGGCTGCGGCGCTCTGACGGGGCGGGGCAATCCCTGCCGCTGCAGATCGAGATCATCGACGACGGACCGGGTCTGCCGGAAAACATCAAGGGCGATATTTTTGACCCGTTTGTCTCGGGGCGTGAAAACGGCACCGGGTTGGGCCTCGCTCTGGTGAGCAAGATCATTTCGGACCACGGCGGCTGGATTTCGGTATCCTCCGTGCCCGGAGAGACCATCTTCAGAATTTCACTCGCGCGCGATTCCGCGAAGGCTTCAGACAAAACGACAAAGGAGAGCTGACTTATGGACGGGACAGTTTTGGTTGCAGACGATGACCGTACTATTCGCACCGTACTCACGCAGGCTTTGACCCGCGCGGGCTGCAAGGTTCACGCCACGTCCAGCCTCACCACGTTGATGCGCTGGGTCGGTGAAGGGCGCGGCGATGTGGTGATTTCCGATGTCATGATGCCCGACGGGAACGGCTTGGAAATGCTGCCCAAGATATCTGAGGATCGCCCCGGTTTGCCGGTCATCGTCATCTCTGCACAAAACACGATCATGACGGCCATTCAGGCGGCAGAAGCCGAAGCCTACGACTATTTGCCCAAGCCCTTTGACCTGCCGGACCTGATGAAGCGGACAGCGCGTGCGTTGGAATCGCGCGCCAATGCCAAGAAAGCTGCAGCACCTGTGGATGAGCGGCCCGACGATCTGCCGCTTGTCGGGCGCACGGCGATCATGCAATCGCTCTACCGGGTTGTGGCGCGCGTCATGAACACGGACCTTCCGGTGCTGATCTGGGGCGAATCCGGCACGGGGAAGTCTTTGATTGCCCGCGCCATTCACGATTTCTCGGACAGGCGGAGCCTGCCGTTTGTGTCGGTGGCGGCCAGTGATCTGCAAGAGCTTGAAGGGCCCGCGCGGGTTCTGGCGCGGGTCAAGGGTGGGACGCTTCTGATCGAGGAAATTGCCGATCTGCCCGAAGACCTGCAAGCGCGGCTTGTGCAGATGATGGACACGCCCGGCGAATATGCGCCGCGCTTTCTGGCAACCAGCCAGTCCGATCTGAACTCCGCGATGGAGGCGGGCAAGCTGCGCAAGGATATTTACTACCGCCTCAGCGGGGCCACCTTGACGGTGCCTGCGTTGCGCGAAAGGGTCGAAGACATCCCCTTGCTGGCAGAGCATTTTATGAGCCGCGCAGAGGCATCAGGGGCCAGCCCGCGCACGCTGTCCAATGAAGCGGCTGAGATTTTCCGCAACTACAGCTGGCCCGGCAATGTGCGCCAGTTGGAGAATGCCATTCGCAGGCTGGGCCTGACCAGCCGGGCGGCGGATATTGCGGCGAATGAAGTAGAGCAGGTTCTGGGTGCCCAGCCTGAACTGGCCCCCATGCGGTCGTCGGGCAACACCGAAAAACTTGGCGCGTCGGTCGAACGCCATCTCAAGCGGTATTTCGACCTGCACGGCAATATGTTGCCGCCCGCGGGGCTTTATGGCCGCGTTTTGCGCGAAGTCGAAGCGCCGCTGATCGAAATTGCGCTGGAAGCCACAGGTGGAAATCAGGCGAAATGTGCTGATTTACTTGGAATAAATCGCAATACCCTCAGAAAGAAGATCACTGACCTCGATATAGAGGTGACACGCCGCCGCAAATTGATGTAAAACCGCAACATAAACCGTGGCAATCCGGGGACACTCGGGAAACGACCACGACATAGAGCGGTTAGACACGTCACGTGTCACATCATGGTGAGGGATGCCGGTGAGGCCCCGGGTAGAAATGTCACGCTGGCTGCGGCCGGGCGATTTGCGTCAACGGCGCAAGCTGCGCAATGCGGCCACCTTGGGGTTGGTGATCCTTGGCCCGGCGCTGGCTATATCCACCTATATGGTGCTGGGGCCGTTTGGCCGGTCCTCCAACACCTTGAGCCTGCGCCTGATCCTGCTTGCAGACCTTGTCTATATTCTGGTGGTCGCGACACTTGTGCTGTCGCAAGTGGCGCGGCTGATTGCGGCGCGGCGCGCGAAATCAGCGGGATCGCGGTTGCATCTGCGGCTCACGGGTGTGTTTGCATTGCTGGCGCTTATTCCAACGGTGACGGTCGCCATTTTTGCAGGTCTGACCATCAATGTGGGACTTGAGGGATGGTTTTCTGACCGTGTCCGGCAGGTGGTCGGCAATTCGCTCGCGGCAGCCCAAGCCTACGAACAGGAACAGCGGGTGGATCTGGCGGAAGACGCCCGTGCCATGGCCGTCTATATTGAAAGGTCGCGCCGCACCGGTGTCTCGGCCGGTGACAGCGAGCTGCTGGCAACCGCGCAACGTCAGGTGCAACGCGGCCTGAAAGAAGCCTACCTCATTGATGGGACGGGCGATATTCGCGCGCGCGGGGATCGGTCGTATCTCTTTGATTTTGAACAACCTACCCCTGAACTCATTCAGGATGCAGGCGACGGGAATGTCCGGATCATTGAGGATTGGGCCAATAATGAATTCCGCGCCCTTGTCCGCCTTGATGCGTTTTTGGACAGGTTTTTGTATGTCAGCCGCGAGGTAGATGGCGAGATTCTGTCCTTGCTGGATGACACGCAGGAAACGGTTTTGCTGTACCAGCAGCTTGAAAGCGAACGCGGGCGACTGCTTTTTGAGTTTGGTCTGTTGTATCTCGCCTTTGCGCTGATGCTCATTCTGGCCGCGATCTGGCTGGGCCTGTGGTTTGCGGAACGGCTGTCTGATCCGGTGGGCCGGTTAACGGGGGCGGCACAACAGGTGGGCGCGGGCAATCTTGACGTGCGTGTGCGCGAGGATATCGGTGACGATGAAATCGCGATGTTGGGGCGGTATTTCAATCAGATGACCCGTCAGCTCAAAGGGCAACGCGAGGCGCTGGTGGAAAACACCCAGAAAGTCGAACGCAGACGCCGCCTGTTTGACAGCGTGCTCAGTTCCGTGACCTCTGGTGTTGTGGGGCTTGATCCCGACGGCAAGGTCACCTTTGTGAACCGGTCAGCAGAGCGGTTGCTGGACTGGCGCGAAGACCGCCAGAGCATTGATATGGTGGTCGCCGTGCCAGAGTTCGGGCCTCTCTTTGAGACGCTGCGCTGCACGCCGGGGGATGCAGCACAAGCCGAAGTCAAGGTGACGCGGCAGGGGCGGTTGGAAAACCTGCTGGTCCGGATGGCCACGCGCCGCTCCGAAGAGGGGCGGCTGGAAGGCTACGTTGTGGCCTTTGACGACGTGACCGATCTGGTCAGCGCGCAGCGCATGGCCGCCTGGGGCGACGTGGCGCGACGCATCGCGCATGAGATCAAAAACCCCCTGACCCCCATTCAGCTGTCTGCCGAGCGGATCAAAAGAAAGTTCAGCTCCCGCGTGGGCGAGGACAGTGACGTGCTTGACCAGATGACGGATGTGATTGTCCGCCAAACCAACGATCTGCGCCGGATTGTCGATGAGTTTTCGAAATTTGCGCGGATGCCAGAACCTGACCGCAAGACCGAAGACCTGACCAAACTGGTGCGCGATGCGGTTATGCTGCAACAAACCGGGCAGCCGGGCGTTGAGATTACCGCAGACCTGCCGGGGGGGGCGATGATGGCTGAGATTGATGCGACAATGATCAGTCAGGCTCTCACAAACCTGATCAAGAACGCAGGCGAAGCCATTGATGGATATAAAGAAAAATCTGCGCCACCCGGTTTTGTCCCGCGTATCCGGATCGACATGCGCGCGGCTGATGGACGCGCATTGATCACCATTTCCGACAATGGTGTGGGCCTGCCTGAGGACCGCGCACGGCTGTTTGAACCTTACGTGACGACCCGCAGCGAGGGCACCGGACTGGGCCTGCCCATCGTGAAGAAAATTATCGAAGAGCATGGAGGGACGCTGACGCTGGATGACGCAGCGCCCTTTGATACAGACGCGCACTTTGGCGCAAAGGCAACGATTATCCTGCCTTTGCCCGAGCAAGTGACCGTTCCGAACACCGAACCCGAAGGAGAGATTGCCCATGAGTGACATTCTGATTGTGGACGATGAACGCGACATCCGCGAGTTGATTTCGGACATCTTGCAGGATGAAGGGTTTGCCACGCGCAAGGCCGGAAATTCTGAGGATGCAATGGCCGCGATCAATGTGGATGCCCCCGCGCTGATCGTTTTGGATATCTGGCTGAAAGACAGCAAGATGGACGGCATCGACATTCTGAAGGTAGTCAAACGCGACAACCCGGATGTGCCGGTGGTGATTATCTCAGGCCACGGCAATATCGAGATTGCGGTCGCCGCAATCAAGCAAGGCGCCTACGATTTCATCGAAAAACCATTCAATATCGACCAGTTGCTGGTTGTAATTCGCCGCGCGATGGAGACTTCGCGGCTGCGCCGCGAGAACCAGACCCTGCGCCGCCGGGATACGACACAATGTGACATGATCGGCAGTTCGGCCTCTTTCAAAACGCTGGTCGGGCAGTTGGACAAAGTGACCAAATCCAATGGTCGCGTGATGCTGACGGGCCCGGCAGGGGCAGGTAAGGAACTGGCCGCGCGCTACATTCACGTCAACTCCGACAGAGCGGACGCGCCCTTTGTCACAGTCAATTGTGCAGGGGTCGCGCCGGAGCGGGTCGAAGAAGTGCTCTTTGGTCGGGAAACGGCACAGCGCGGTGTGGAGCCGGGCCTTTTGGAAGAAGCACACGGGGGCATTGTCTACTTTGATGAAGTGGCCGATATGCCGATTGGCACCCAGTCGAAAATTCTGCGCGTGCTGGTGGACCAGCAATTTCAGCGGGTTGGCGGCAATGACAAGGTGCGTGTCGATCTGCGGGTCATTTCGTCAACCAACAGGGATCTTGTGCAAGCGATTGACGCGGGAACCTTCCGGGAGGAGTTGTATCACAGGCTGAACGTGGTGCCGATTGCCGTGCCGTCTTTGGAAGAGCGGCGCGAGGATATTCCAGAGCTTGCGCAATACTTTATTGAAGAGATGAACAGGTCTCAGGGTCTGCCGCTGCGCGAAATTTCCGACGATGCGGTGGCCTTAATGCAGACCATGGTCTGGCCGGGCAATGTGCGGCAACTCAAGAACCTTGTCGAACGCATCCTGATCCTTGGCGACGGCAACGGGCCGATCAAGTCCAGCGAATTGCCCGGCGTTGATGACCCTGATGACAGCACTGGACGCGTTGTCTTGTCGGGCGCTCTGGCCACACTGGCCCTGCGCGAAGCGCGCGAGGCGTTTGAACGGGAATACCTGCTGACCCAGATCAATCGGTTTGGCGGCAACATCTCTCGGACGGCAAATTTTGTCGGCATGGAGCGATCAGCACTGCACAGAAAACTGAAATCACTGGGGGTTGTGACCTCGGCCAAGGCAGGCGCGCGGGTGGCTCATGTAGATGAAGACGCGGAGGTCGTGGACTGACGGCAGGCTGTCAGCCCTTAAGGCGTCCCAGCACGTCGATCCCCTGCATCTTCAGGAAATGCAGCATGTCGATAAAGACCCAGTTTTCCGCCAGTTTCTCGCCGGACCGGCGATAAATATCGACAACCCGCATGTCGGCGGGTGTGTCGGTTGCGGGCAGGCCCATAAAGCCCCCTCCGTTAAAGAGGGTAAGATTGGGCCAGCCAAAGAACCCGCCATAGTGACCTTCGGCCATGCGGCACAGATGCCCATTGTAGACCCGGTGCGTGATGCCGCGCCGAAAGGGGCCCTGATGTTGATCGATATAGCGGTCAATCGTGTAGGTGGCGCCTACGCCCGCAGGACCCCACCAGATCATATCGTCATCCCAGTCCACAGCGAGCTCTTCTTGCGGGGTGGGCGGTACCTCCGCTGCGTTTGCGTCATTGATCGAGCCGATCATGTTGTTGATGCGCGCCAGTGTCTTTTGCGTTTCCTCAAGCGGTTGCGCGGCATGCAACAGGCCATCGTGGGTCATCGGGCCGGGCTGCACCAGATGGGCCGCCGTCTGGGGCGCGGGCAGCGGGTTCAGGCCCGCCTGCAGCATCAGATGCAAAAGATCAACAAACAGCGCGGTCGTAACGATGCATCCGTTTTCAACCTTATTAAACTCCGCATAGCGCAGCATCGCAATCTTACCGGTGGGTGGAATATTCAGAAACGGGGCATCAAAAAGCCCCATGAGATGCCCCATCGAACAGACCCATTCGCTCTGGAATCCATCGATTTCGTTAAGGCCCGCAAAAAAGATGTCTTCGCGCCGTTGTACGTGGGAAAACGCCTGCAGAAACGGCTGCCAGAAACTCTGTGCGATGGCCTCAGGCCCGCTTTGCGTGTTGAAGGGATGAATGCCGTGCCAAACGCAATCGGGCGCGTGGTGTGCCGCCAGAACCTGCGCGACCGTCTGCGCATCGGCTCGGGCAAGCGCGCCATAGTGAGCGCGCACCGTGGATTTGGCGGCGGAAAAATCGGTGGTCTGGGGAGATGGGGCATTCATCTGCGCACCTCTAAACGAGTGGTCGGCAAGCGTCGTGGCCAAAACCGACAAGGATCATTCGGATACGTCGACAATCTGGTAGGTGCCGTCCGCGTTTCGGATCACGCAGCTTTGCGCGCTGACCGGGGGCAAGACTTCGGTCGCAGCCGCAGGCACCGCGCTTGAGACGCCTGAACTGCACTGCGGCAATTCGATGTAGGTAAAGCCCTGATCTGCCATGCATTGCCGTTCAATTTCGCGGCGCAGCCCTGCATTGACATCGACCGAGTAAATCTCGCCCTCTACAAAGTAGCCCCCGCGGATCTGGCACGCGCCTGCACTGTTGCAATAGCGCCGGGCCGGGACATATCGCGCCGGGCCTTGGCGGATCTGGTTTGCCACGGGTGCGCTTTCGACCGCGTCAATGCGGCAGGCAAGCTCTGCGCGCTCCATCTGGGCGACGGGCACGCCTGCTTTGTGATAGAGCCGCACAGGCGAACAGGCGATCATGAAAAGCAAAAGGCCTGTCAGGCAGAGAGTGGGTCGGGTCATATGGTTTTCTGACATAGTGCGGCGCGCGGGACAATTGAATTGACCGCCGCAAGCGGCTCATGCGATGCAGAAGGCCCGAAGGGGCGAACAGGGAGCTCGCATGAAAGTCATTATTTGCGGCGCGGGTCAGGTGGGCTGGCAGATCGCGCGGCACCTTTCTGGCGAAAGAAACGACGTGACGGTGGTTGATAACAACCCCGATCTTGTGCGGCGCGCCACAGATTCGCTGGACGTTCAGGGGATTGCCGGATTTGCGAGCTATCCGGATGTGCTTGACCGGGCAGGGGCGCGCGATGCGGAAATGATTATTGCCGCGACCTATTCCGACGAGGTGAACATGGTGACCTGTCAGGTGGCCCATTCGGTCTTTGGGATCAATCGCAAGATCGCCCGGTTGCGCAGCCAGTCCTATCTGGATGCGATCTATTCCGATCTTTACAGGCGCGACCACATGCCGATTGACGTGGTGATCAGCCCTGAACGCGAGGTTGCCGCGGCCGCCTTGCAGCGCCTGTCGGCCCCCGCCGCCTTCGATACGGAAGTTTTCATGGACGGGCAGGCGCAGATTCTGGGCATTGCGCTTGACGATGAATGCCCGGTGATCAACACGCCCTTGCGTCAGTTGACGGATTTGTTTTCAACGCTGCGCGCCACCGTTGTGGGGGTCCGCCGCGATGGGGTGCTGTTTGCGCCTGAATCCAACGACCAGCTTTTTGCCGGCGACGATTGCTATCTTTTTACGCATGTGGACGACATCCCGCGCACCATGGAGATCTTTGGCAAGAAACAATCGCGGCAGGACCGCGTTGTGCTGGTGGGCGGCGGTAACGTGGGCCTCGCGGTGGCCCAGTCGCTGGAAAGCCGGACAGAACGCGTGCGCGCCAAGGTCATTGAGAAAAACCGCAGATGTGCGGAGCTTGCCGCCGAAGCGCTGGAGCGGACGATTGTGCTGCATGGCGATGGCCTTGATGCGGGGCTCTTGGCCGAAGCGGGCATCTCACGGGCGGATGCGATGCTGGCTGTAACTGATGATGACAAGACCAATATGCTGGCCTGCGTGCGCGCAAAGGCCGAAGGCTGCCCCTTTACCATTGCGCTGATCAACGATCCGACGCTTGTACCGATGATGGGGCCGCTTGGCATCAACGCCTACATCAACCCGCGTTCCACGACCGTCAGCTCCATTTTGCGGCACATCCGGCACGGGCGGGTGCGCGCGGTCTATTCTATTGGGGATGCGGAGGCTGAAGTCATCGAAGCGGAGGTTTTGTCGACGTCGCCGCTGGCGGGCCGCAAAATTCTGGACATCGACTTTCCCGAAGGAGTGCTGGTTGGTGCGGTGCGCAAGGGGGGCAAGGTGATCCGGCCCTTGGGCAGCACGCGGATTGACGAAGGCGATGTTGTGGCTATTTTCGCACTGGCAAAAGACGTGCCCGAGGTAGAGCGCTTGATGCAAGTCTCTATCGACTTTTTCTAAGCGATGGCGGGGTCGCCTCAGTCTCGCGCGCGCAAAAGTGTCGCGGCACACATGGCGGAACTGCCACTTTTTCTGCTGATCTTTGGCGCTTTCGCTGCTTCAATGATCGTGCCTGCCTTGCACGGCGGGGCCTCCCGCAATCTGGAGGCGGCCCGCGCGTTCCTTTATTGTGCTATCCTTGGTGTCATCATTTTTGGCATGGTCGCGATGACGATTTCGGGCCAGAAACGCAGGCGCGGCCCGCTGACCGGGTTGTTGTCGCTCTTTTCGACCATGGTTTTCCTGCCCGTGGCCCTTGCCATTCCGTTTCACGAAGGGCTTGGAACCACCACGTTTCTCAATGCCTATGTGGAAATGGTCAGCGCGATTACCACAACCGGGGCCACCATATTCGACGATCCTGAACGTTTGAACGGGACATTGCATTTGTGGCGCGCGCAGGTGGCGTGGCTGGGCGGGTTGATCATGTGGATCGCTGCCTCCGCCATTCTCGCACCTCTCGCGCTGGGGGGCTTCGAGGTCACCGCGCAGAATGAACCCGGTCAGCGCGAGGTCTCTGGCTATCTGGATCAGGGGATCGACCCCAGAGCACAGCTTTTCCGCATTCTGCTTGATCTGGCGCCAATTTATCTGGGCCTCACGGTTTTGCTGTGGGTTGTGCTGATCGTCAGCGGGGATGCCGCCCTCGTGGGGCTGATCCACGCCATGTCGATCATGTCGACGTCCGGCATTTCACCCCAAGGTGGGCTGAGCAGTGATGGTTCGGGGTTCACGGGTGAATTCCTCATGGTCTTGTTCATGCTTTTTGCGCTGTCACGGCTGACGTTTTCTTCTGACACTGTGACGGCCACAAAGGGTGGATTGCGGACAGACCCGGAGTTTCGGATCGGCTTTCTGATTGTCATGGGCGTGCCGCTGGTGTTGTTCCTGCGCCACTGGATCGGCGCGCTTGATGTGGCGGCTGAGGATGATCTGGAACAGGCGTTGCCGGCCCTTTGGGGCGCGTTTTTCACGGTGATGTCCTTTCTGACAACCACAGGGTTTCTGAGCGCGGAATGGGACACGGCGCAAACATGGTCCGGGCTGGAAACACCGGGCATTATCCTCATCGGTCTGGCGCTGATCGGGGGCGGGGTGGCGACCACTGCGGGCGGGGTCAAACTGCTGAGGGTCTATGCGCTTTACCTCAATGGTGCGCGCGAACTTGAAAAGCTGGTGCATCCGTCTTCTGTCAGCCGCGCAGGCGGAGATGCCCGCCGGGTCCAGAGCAACGGGGCTTTCATCGCTTGGATTTTCTTCATGCTGTTTGCTCTGAGCCTTGCCGCCTTGACCGTCATCATCGCCCTTTTGGGCAGTGATTTTGATGAAGCTCTGGTGCTCAGCGTTGCGGGTCTGTCCACGACCGGGCCCTTGCTAGAGGTTGGTACGGATGCGCCCATTCGCCTTGCAGAACTTCAAACCGGTGCCAAGGCCGCGTTTTGCGCCGCGATGGTTCTGGGCAGACTTGAGACACTGGCGATCATTGCTTTGCTCACGCCGGATTTGTGGCGCGGATAAGCGTTCGCACAGAAAGGTCCGTAACGGACTGTTTTTTGGGGTGGAAACTCTGGCCTTGGCCCTTCATACTCGTAACAAGGGAGGGCCCGGTCTAAGGGCTAACAAGAAAAAAGGCGAATACCAGAATGGCGTCGGACAGACAGAATCTGCAGGATGCGTTCCTGAATCATGTGCGAAAGACGAAAGTCCCGGTCACAATTTTCCTGATTAATGGTGTGAAACTGCAAGGGGTTATCACGTGGTTTGATAACTTTTGTGTGCTGTTGCGCCGTGATGGACAGTCGCAGCTTGTCTACAAGCATGCGATCTCCACGATCATGCCCAGCCAGCCCATCAGCCTTTATGAGGGCGAAGACGCTTCTTGAGCCGTCCGCCGTTCCAGATTGACAATACGGATGGCCCGCGTGTCACACGCGCGTGGGTGTTGCATCCTGATATAAAGTCAGACGCATCGCGCCGTGATCCGCAGCACGGTTTGTCGGAGGCGTCGGCACTTGCGCGGGCGTTGCCTGATCTGGACGTGATTGGCGCCGAAATTGTCCCGCTGAAAACGGTGCGGGCCGGCATGCTGTTCGGGTCCGGCAAAATCGACGAGATCAAAACCCGCCTCGAGACCGACGAGATCGAACTGGTGCTGGTCGACGGACCTGTCAGCCCTGTACAGCAGCGCAACCTTGAAAAAGCCTGGGGTGTGAAGCTGTTGGACCGTACCGGTCTGATTCTTGAAATCTTCTCGGACCGCGCCGCCACGCGCGAGGGCGTGCTGCAGGTCGAGATGGCAGCGCTCAGCTATCAGCGCACGCGGCTTGTCCGGGCATGGACCCACCTTGAACGCCAGCGGGGCGGTCTGGGCTTTGTCGGCGGACCGGGTGAGACACAGATCGAAGCGGACCGGCGGGCGATTGACGAGCAGTTGAACCGCCTCAAGCGCCAACTGGACAAGGTGGTCAAGACGCGCACGCTGCACCGTGCCGCCCGGGCCAAGATCCCCTATCCGATTGTGGCGCTGGTGGGCTACACAAACGCCGGGAAATCCACGCTTTTCAACCGCTTGACCGGGGCGGATGTGATGGCGAAAGACATGCTCTTTGCCACGCTTGACCCGACCATGCGGCGGTTGGAGCTGCCCGACGGGCCGGAGGTGATCCTGTCCGACACGGTTGGATTTATCTCTGATCTGCCCACGGAACTGGTGGCGGCCTTCCGCGCCACGCTTGAAGAAGTGCTGGCGGCGGATATCATTCTGCATGTCCGGGACATTTCGCACGACGAAACCGAAGAGCAGGCAGAAGACGTGCGCAAAATCCTCGCCTCCCTCAACGTCGACGAAGGCCGCCCGATGTTTGAGGTCTGGAACAAGCTGGACCTGCTGCCTGCCGAAGAAGCGGAGGCCGCAATGGCCCGCGCTGCGCGCACGGAAGAGTTGCATGCCATATCTGCTTTGACCGGCGACGGGATTTCCGACTTGTTGGCGTCGGTCACAGAGCAGTTGCAAGGTGCGCTACAGTCAGAGACGCTGCACTTGAGTTTTGCGGATGGCAAGAAACGCGCATGGCTCTTTGCGCAAGACGTCATTGATGACGAAGCCCAGACGGATGAGGGGTTTGACATCTCCGTCCGGTGGACTGCGAAACAGCAGGCGCAGTACTCCAAGCTCTGAACGCGTCAGCAATGGGCCGGCTGTCTGAACGCGCTGTGCGATCACGCCAGTCAGACTCTGCGACATAAAAAAGCGCCGCATCCGGTATGGATGCAGCGCTCTTTTTCAGGTGTTGTTGACGGGGTCCGTCAGGCCTTTTTGCGACGGCGGACCGTGACCAAAGCGCCCATGCCGCCCAACAGCAGCAAGGCTGACGCGGGCAGGGGAACGGGTGAGACGTCGATGTTTATGCCGGTGGAGGCGATGCTGGTGCCATTGCGGAACGCTTCGAGCTCAATACGGTAGCTGCCCGCCTGATTGGGATCAAACAGCGACAGTTGCGGCAAGAAAAAGCCGTCTGTGGCCTCATTGAAAAACTCGTAGTTCCACGAGTTCTGCGCGACCGACTGATCGTTGATCAAAAAAGCATAGTTGGCTGGATTTATCGCCGATGTGCCAGCACCGCTGCCGGTTGTTGATATGCCCAAAGCATGATCGGCGAAGGGCACATTGATCGGATCGAAGACGGCGAAATCTGTGCCTGCGGTCGGATCGCCGTCGATCCTCAACTCATACGTAAAGCTATCCAGCGACGTCAAACCACTAAATGGCAAGCCTGGAAAGTCGCTATCGGTACCAATGTGCCATTCGAAATTCCACACCGGTGTTGTGGGGCTGTTGGCGTCAAAGCCAAATCCGCCCGGTGCCGCGCCAGTTGTAAATGAATAGGTGTCGACCCCGTCATAGTTGAAAGTGTTTTCAGGGCTGTTGGCGTCATTGAAGCGCAGCTTTGCCCGCAATCCCAGTTCAAGAACCGGAAATTGAGCTTGAGGCGTGTTTGGAATGTCGTAAACCTGTGAAACACCGGTAAAAGAACCGTTCGCGTTGCCCGATCCGAAGATGGCGTTGGATGTCACGTTGCCGGTATTGTTGATCGGTGCAGCAAAGGCAGCGGCAGGTGCCATAAGCGCAAGTGCTGTGAGCGCCGAAGTAAAATATCGCATGAAAAACCTCCAGTTTAATACTTTGTTAAGGTTATAGAGTATTCGCGGCGTCCGAAAGCGCTTTTTGGGCTTTTTTGCCCTTTCTAGAGGAGCGGGTATTGCGAAAGTTAAAGTTGTGCAAACCATGCGGCCGAGGGAGCTTGTCGTTGGGCCTTACACCCCCGTCGCAGAGGCAAAACGCCATGCCCCCGGCGCGAGTTGATTGAGGCACCAAGGGCCAATCTGCAGCCGGATCAGCCGCAGGCAGGGCAGGCCGACGTGGGCGGTCATGCGGCGGACCTGCCGGTTGCGCCCCTCGGTAATCGTCAGCGTGATCCACGCATCGGGCACTGTCTTGCGAAACCGGACCGGTGGCACGCGCGGCCAGAGCGTGTCGGGCGGCGCGGTCGTTTGCACATCCGCCGGTTTTGTGCGGCCGTCTTTCAGGTCAACGCCGCTGCGCAAATCTGCCAGCGCTGCTTGCGTGACCGTTCCTTCCACCTGCACCAGATAGGTTTTGGGCATCTTGTGTTTCGGATGGCTGATGCGGGCCTGCAGTTTGCCGTCATCGGTGAGCACCATCAGCCCTTCGCTGTCGCGGTCCAGACGCCCTGCGGGGTAAAAGCCGGGCTGGTCGATGAAACCGGACAAGGTAGGCCGCGCAGAGCCAGCGGTGCCTTTGTCGGTGAACTGCGGCAAGACACCGTAGGGTTTGTTGAAAAGGATAAGCTTTGCACTCATGGTGCCGGTTGCAGCACAGTGACGCCAACAGCCGCCGCGCGCGCCAGTTCTTCGTCCAGTGACATCGGGATGTACTCCCCCCGGCGCCACAGTTGCGCCAGATCATCATAGTGCCGCGACAGGAAATGCCCGGACTGCCCGGTAGAGATGACAAAGACCGAACTGTCGGGGTCGGCAAAATCGTACACCCCCCGATAGGCAGCGCTGTGCACGTTCAAAAACGGGTTCTCGCCGGTCCCGGCGGTCAGCCCGCGTTGCAGTGTGTTGTCACCGCCGTTGGTGGACTGTCGGATGTTGACGAAATACCGCAGCAGGGGCACCTCGCCCAGCACCGCATGGTCATGGGTGGCTTGGTGTGCGTCGCCCCACCGCAGGCTCTCCAGCGCGTCGCCCCATGTCTCTCCGACCCAGATCAGCGCATCGTCAAGCGCCAGACGGGCCATGTCGGCACAGGTCTCGATCGGGGCGGACTGGATCACATCGCACCAGATCGAAGCCCCCTCCACGTCGCGAAAGGCGCGTTCGATAAAAAGTGGCTCCACATGGGTAAACTCGGCTGCAAGCGGGCCCAATTCGTCCTGCACCATGCGCGCCTGCAAACGGCGCAGCCACGCGGCATAGAGCAGTGGCTCGGGCATATGTTCGTTCATCTCACCCGACCATCCGGCCAAAAGATCAAGCGCGCGCTGGCGTTGCCGCAATGGCGTTCCGTCGGGCGCGGATTCGCCCGTGAACCAAAGCTCGGCCCCGATCAAAGGCAGCAAGGAGCGCGCCGTAAAGCTGACCGCATCCAGTTGCGCTTCGATAAAGCTGTCGCGGGTGTGGACTTGGCGCGCCTGCATCAAGCGTGTCCAGCGCTGCACACGTTGCGTATCGCCCCAGTCAAACGAGACATGGTTGGGAAAGGGGCGGTCGACCACCTTGTTGTTGGTATTGCCCAGTATCCCCCCCGCAGGAGCAATAAACTCGGGGTTCGATGCGTAGGGCAGACGGCCTTGCCAGCGGTTGTTGGCAATCCAGCCCGGCGCGGGCAGCCGCCCCTGGCTTTGGTGGCGTGCGTCGCGGCGGGGCATGACCCCGATCATTTTCATCGCGATCTTTTCGCGGTCCACAAGGATCAGGTTCTGGGCCGGGGCCACAAAGTCCTCGACCGCGGCGATGCCGTCCGGCACGGTTTGCGCGGACATCAGCTTGAGCGCTGCAGTCATTGACGTGTCATTAGGGCTCAACACCGTCCAGGCCAGCGATGCCACATGACTGGGGGGCGTGATGGTGGACAGCGCCTCGTAGCGCCCGGGCAGCACCGGCCCGTTTTCCGTCCAGCGCAGGGTGAGGGTAATGGGCTGCGCGTCCTTGATGTTGATGATGGAAGATCGCGTCTCGAACCTCTTGTAGCCTTCGGGCGTTTGGTATTCTTCGGGGTTGTCGGGGTTGAGCTGTTCGATGAACACGTCCTGATCATCCATCCCCGCCGATGTCAGACCCCAGCCCAGCGTGGCACTGCGCCCGACCAGCACCAAGGGAAGGCCCGGGATGGTCCCGCCGATGACGCCGCCAGTCTCTAGCTCCAGCCGTGCAAGGTACCAGATTGAGGGCGATTCCAGACCCAGATGCGGGTCATTGGCCAATAAAGTACCGCCGGAGGCAGACCGGTTCGGCGCGGCGGCCCAAGCATTTGAAGCCCCGCCAAGGGCACGTGTCGGAAACGGAGAGAGCGGATGTGGTGGCTCCGGCGCCGCTTGGGCAAAACGCGGCAGCGGCAGGCCCGGAAACAGCGAGGCATATTCAGGCAGGGCCGCGACACCCGTGCCCGGCGCATCTGGCAGGATGTCCATCACCCGGTCCGTGTCGCCCAATGCAAGAGACGCCCGTGCGCGCAAAACCTCATGGCTGAGGTGATTGGACAGTTTCAGACCCATCAGCTTGATGATCGCCAGAGAATCCGTAGGCCGCCAGGGCGAGACAGGCGCGTTGAACATGAACATCTCGGGCGCGCCACGGCCCAGCGCTTCGGCGTTGATCTGGTCAAGCCGCGCGTTCACACCCGTTGCATAGGCGCGCAAAATGAGCTGCGTACGTGCGTCCTGTGCATCATAAGACGAAGCCGCAAGCGAATAAATGTCGAGACGTCGCATCAGTGTATCGATACTGACGGTCGATGCGCCAAAAAGTTCAGACAGCCGCCCCTGTGCCGTGCGGCGCAGCATCGTCATCTGCCACAACCGGTCCTGCGCATGTGCATAGCCCAGAGCATAAAAGGCATCTGCATCTGTTTGCGCGAAAATATGCGGTACATTCGCATTGTCGCGCACAATTTCCACAGGGGCGCTCAGATAGGGTACTGCAAGCGTGTTGTCGTAGTCGGGCAAGGAGCGCGCGGCCAGGAAATACACAAGCACAACGCCCGCCACAAGCGCGAGCACCATGAGGCTGGCCAGCCGAAACAGCCATTTGAACACAAGCGCCATGTTCTGGACCTTCGAAATCGTTCTGATTGATTGACCCTACGGCTTTGACTGTTAGGTAGGACCGCAACAGAAGGCAACACCCAAAGGGGAGAACAAGAGATATGGCAAAACTGACATTTTTGGGGCTGGGCGTCATGGGCGGCCCCATGGCGGGTCATTTGCAGAAAGCCGGGCACGATGTCACCGTCTTTAACCGCACCACAGCGAAAGCCGAAAGCTGGGCCGCCGCACACGGCGGATCCTTTGCGGCCACGCCCCGCGAGGCGGCAAAGGGTGCGGATTTCGTGATGGCCTGCGTGGGCAACGATGATGATCTGCGGTCTGTCTGTCTTGGGGACGATGGCGCCTTCGCGGGCATGGCCGAGGGCAGCGTCTTTGTTGATCACACGACGGTATCGGCAAAGGTCACGCGCGAGCTTTACGCCGCAGCGGCGGCAAAAGGCATCAGCTTTGTCGATGCGCCCATCTCCGGCGGGCAGGCGGGTGCCGAAAACGCGGCCCTGTCGATCATGTGCGGCGGCGATGCCGCAGCCTACGACAGCGCGTTGCCGATCATGGAGGTCTATTCCAAGATTTGCCGCCGCATTGGCGACAGCGGTGCCGGGCAAATGACCAAGATGTGCAATCAGATTGCCATTGCCGGGTTGGTGCAAGGCCTCAGCGAGGCGCTGCATTTTGCGGACAAAGCCGGTCTTGATGGCCGGGCCGTGGTCGAGGTCATCAGTCAGGGGGCCGCAGGCAGCTGGCAGATGAACAACCGTTTTGAGACCATGCTGGACGACCACTTCGATCACGGGTTTGCCACCGACTGGATGCGCAAGGACCTTGGGATTTGCCTGTCCACCGCAGATGAGACCGGTGCAAGCCTGCCGGTCACCGCGCTGGTGGATCAGTTCTATAAAGATGTCCAGAAAATGGGTGGCGGTCGTTGGGACACATCCAGCTTGTTCAAGCGGTTGCAAGCGCTCTGAAAAGTTTAAGTGCTGCGCGCCTCAGGTCGGGCGCGCGGCACAATGCACATGCGTGTTTAGGGAATGATCCGCGTGTATTTGGTGCCTTGCAACGTGGCCCCCAGCAAAAGGCCCGCCCGCGCAAAGACCGCCGCAAGCACGGGCGACAGGGCGGTGTTGGTGTCAGTGCTTGCGCCATCGCCTTGATTTGAAAATACATATTCAATGTCGCCGCCCGCGGACCAACCGGCAGAGCTTCGGAAGTCCGCCAAAGCGGTGTCTGTCATAAAGAACAGAACATGCGCATATTGCTGCGCGCCGATTTGCAGACCGCCTGATATCTGGGCTGCCGAATAGTAGTCAACGGTGGTGTCACCCACTTTCAATGCCCCCCGGCCATAGGCCCCCCCGAAGCCAAAGCCCGCTTCTGTGATCAAGGGCATGATCAACATGCCGCTGGCCTTGTCCGCGAGGTTTCTGGTGGTGGGATATGTGGCGTACATTTCCGTCAGGGTGGCCGCGACGCGGGCGTCGATCACGTCTGCGCCGTTTGATCCGATGCCATTTCCGCAGGCCGCAACCCCGGTTATCGCTGCAAGTGCGCCAAGGGTGACAGCCCGGCGCGACGTTCTTATCTGTGTCATTGCAATGCCTGTGTTTACTGCTGGATGGCCAGTTCTTCTGACCTTGGGCGCAACCATACAGGAGCAAACACGCCCTGTCACGGGAAAGGTCGCAGAGGCGCGGACAGCCGCTATCCGTTCAGAAGTCTGGCCGCCGCCGGGGCGAAATAGGTCAGAATACCGTCACATCCCGCTCGCTTAAAGCTCATCAGGCTTTCCATCATCACCCGGTCCCCGTCAATCCACCCTTGGCTGGCGGCGGCCTGAACCATCGCGTATTCGCCAGATACCTGATAGGCATAGGTGGGCGCGCCAAAGGTGTCTTTGACCTGCCTGCAGATGTCGAGATAGGGCATGCCCGGCTTGACCATGACCATGTCCGCGCCTTCGCGCAGGTCGCGTTCGATCAGGCGCAACGCTTCATGGGCGTTGCCGGGGTCCATCTGGTAGGTCTTTTTGTCGCCTGTCAGCGCACCGGAGGCGCCCACCGCATCGCGGAACGGCCCATAAAAGCTAGAGGCATATTTCGCGGAATAGCTCAGGATCATGACGTTCTGGTGACCTTCGGCCTCCAGCGCGTGGCGCATCGCTCCGATACGCCCGTCCATCATGTCAGAGGGCCCGATGATGTCCGCACCAGCGTCCGCCTGTGCCAGTGTCATTTTCACCAGCGCATCCACGGTGCGGTCATTGACGATTTCGCCGTTTTCCACAAATCCGTCATGCCCGTTGATGTTGTAGGTATCCAGAGCCACGTCGGTCATGATCGCAATCTCTGGCACGGCTTTTTTGATGGCCCGGATCGCGCGGTTGGCGTGATTGTTCGGGTCCCACGCGCCGGCGCAATCCTCTGTGCGCTCTTCAAGACCGGTGTAGGGAAAGATGCACATCGCCGGAATTCCGAGATCGGCAGCCTCGCGCGCGGCCTCAACGACCTTATCGACAGAGCGGCGAAAAACACCGGGCATCGACGGAATAGGTTCTTCGATCCCGTCGCCTGACCGCACGAACACCGGCCAGATGAAATCATCGACCGTGACAGTATTCTCTCGGGTCAGCGCGCGCGTCGCGGCAGACTGGCGGATCCGGCGCAACCGGGTTGCAGGGTAGGGGGCTTGGGTAGGGCGCATGAAACTGTCCAATTTTGTTGACAGCTTATGAGTGCCACGATTTTTTGCCCGCGCCAAGGCTAGGAATTGCCGGATGGGGTCGCTAAGACAGGCCAGAGCAACGACAAAAAGTGCAGCGACTTGTCTTTCTACCAGAACATCTTTGAACTGATCGACATGCGGTCGTTTTCCAACTTGTGGTTCTGGATTGCGCTTGCGGTGATGTGGTCATCTGCCAGCCACTGGATTGTCGGCGTCCCCTTCGATCTGGTGCAACGCGCGCGCAGGCACGGGGGGCAGGCAGAACAGGACCTCGACAATCTTGCGCATATTCACAGCAACAGGTTGCTTTATATCGCGCGGGTCTCTGGTCTGTGGGTGCTGGGGTTGGTGTGTTTTGCGCTGACCGTCCTGATGATCATGGGTTTTTTCTACGGGCTTGAGATTGCGCAGGCGCTTTTTTTGCTGGGGCTGCCCATGTCGATTGTGGGGCTTTTGTCGCTGTCGACGGCGCGGCTGATCGAACTTGAGAACGCGCGGGGCGAGCTGTTGTGCAAGCGTCTGACCCGTCAGCGGCTCTATGTGCAGCTGACGGGCGTTGTGTCGATCTTTGTCACCGCCCTGTGGGGGATGTACCAAAACCTCACCTTGGGCGTTTTGTAAGGTTGACACTTCCGCCCTGAGGTCCAATTGACCCGGCCATGGTGTCACAATCGAAAATCACTGTCTCCGGCGCGCCCGAAGGGTTTGACGCGCAGTATTTGGTCCGTGAGCTGGAGCAGAAAGAACGCCCCGTCTGTCACATCGCGCGCGATGACAAGCGGCTTGCTGCAATGCAATCTGCGTTGCGATTCTTTGCGCCCGATGTGCCGGTGGTTGTCTTTCCCGGCTGGGACTGCCTTCCCTATGACCGGGTGTCGCCCAACGCGGACATTTCCGCCCGGCGGATGGCCACCCTTGCCGCCCTCGTGCATGGGATGCCGGACAAGTTCATTCTGCTTACCACGCTGAATGCGGCCACCCAGCGCATTCCATCGCGGGATGTTTTGCGGCAAAGCGCCTTCAGCGCCCGTGTGGGCGACCGGATTGATGAGGCCGCCTTGCGCGGTTTTCTGGTGCGCATGGGCTTTGTGCAGAGCCCCACGGTGACAGAGCCGGGCGATTATGCGGTGCGCGGCGGGATTATCGATATCTATCCGCCGGGCGATCTGGGGCCTGTGCGTCTTGATCTGTTTGGGGATGTGCTGGACGGTGCGCGCCGGTTTGACGCAGGCACACAGCGCACTACCGAAAAGCTTGATGTGATCGAACTGGCCCCGGTGTCCGAGGTGATGCTGGATGAGGCCTCGATCACCCGTTTCCGGCAGAATTACCGCATCGAATTTGGCGCGGCGGGCACAGACGATCCGTTGTATGAGGCGATCAGTGCCGGGCGTAAGCATCAGGGCGCTGAGCACTGGCTCAGCTTTTTCGACGAAAACCTTGAAACGCTTTTTGATTATTTGCCCGCTGCCACGATTTCTCTGGATGATCAGGTCACACCATCGCGTCTGGCGCGCTGGGACACGATCGCCGATCAATACGAGACACGGCGTCTTGCGATGTCGAACCGGTCAAAGATGGACACGGTCTACAAACCGGCCCCTCCCGGCGGGCTGTATCTGGACCATGCGGCGTGGGAGAACCAGTTGCAAGACCGCCGCGTCTTGCAATTGTCGGCCTTGCCGCAGCCCACAGGCCCTAACGCCATTGATGCAGGTGCGCGTGTGGGGCGCAACTTCGCGCCAGAGAGGCAGCAGGAATCATTAAGCCTTTTCGAGGCTTTAGCCGCGCATATTAAAGTAAAGATGGAAGAGGGGCCGGTGCTGATTGCCAGCTACTCCGAAGGCGCGCGCGAGCGGTTGACCGGGCTCATCGAAGATGAAGGGCTTGCCGAAGCCATCCCTGTCAGTGACGCAAAACGCATCGGCAAGCGCGGGCTGCATCTGGCGGTCTGGGCGCTGGAGCATGGGTTTGAAGGGCCGTGGAGCGCTGGCCGTGATCCGTCCGACACGCACAGGATCACGGTCATTGCCGAACAGGACGTTCTGGGTGATCGTCTGATCCGGTCGGCCAAGAAAAAACGGCGGGCCGAGAACTTTCTGACAGAGACCCAAAGCCTAAGCCCCGGCGATCTGATCGTGCATGTGGATCACGGTATCGGGCGCTACAAAGGGCTTGAAGTGGTCACGGCCGCAGGGGCTGCGCATGAATGTATTCTGCTGGAATATGCCGAAAGTTCAAAGCTCTACCTGCCTGTTGAGAACATTGAGCTTCTGTCGAAGTACGGTCATGAAGAGGGGCTGCTGGACAAGCTCGGTGGCGGGGCATGGCAGGCCAAAAAGGCCCGGCTGAAAGAGCGCATCCGCGAGATGGCGGACAAGCTGATCCGCGTGGCGGCGGAACGGGCGCTGCGCAAGGCCCCCGTGCTCGATCCGCCCGAAGGCATGTGGGACGCCTTCTCTGCGCGCTTCCCCTATCAGGAAACCGACGATCAGTTGAACGCCATTGAGGACGTGGTCACAGACCTCACCTCCGGCAACCCGATGGACCGTTTGGTCTGCGGCGATGTGGGCTTTGGCAAAACCGAAGTCGCCATGCGCGCGGCCTTCGTGGCGGCGATGTCCGGCGTTCAGGTTGCGGTGATCGCGCCCACCACCTTGCTGGCGCGGCAGCATTACAAAAGCTTCGCAGAGCGGTTTCGCGGCTTTCCGATCAACGTGCGCCAACTCAGCCGGTTTGTCAGCACCAAAGAGGCGAACGCCACCCGTGATGGCATGTCGCGCGGGACGGTTGACATCGTCATTGGCACCCACGCCTTGCTTGCAAAAGGCATTCGGTTTCAGAACCTTGGCCTGCTTGTCATCGACGAAGAGCAGCACTTTGGCGTGACCCACAAAGAGCGGCTCAAACAGCTTCGGTCGGACATTCACGTGCTGACGCTGACCGCAACGCCGATCCCGCGCACCTTACAGCTAAGCCTGACCGGCGTGCGTGATCTGAGCATTATCGGCACCCCCCCCGTGGACCGGTTGGCCATTCGCACCTACGTGAGCGAGTTTGACAGCGTTACCCTGCGCGAGGCGCTTTTGCGCGAACACTATCGTGGCGGGCAAAGCTTTTATGTGGTGCCGCGCATCAATGATCTGCCCGAGATCGAAGAATTCCTCAAAGAGCAACTGCCGGAACTGACCTATGTGATCGCGCACGGGCAGATGGCCGCTGGTGAGCTTGATGACCGTATGAACGCCTTTTACGACGGCAAATATGACGTGCTGCTGGCCACGACGATTGTGGAATCGGGTCTCGATATTCCCACTGCCAACACGATGGTGGTGCACCGGGCTGACATGTTCGGGCTGGCGCAACTGTACCAGATCCGCGGGCGGGTGGGGCGGTCCAAGACGCGCGCCTATGCCTATCTGACCACCAAACCCCGCGCCAAACTGACACCCACGGCTGAGAAACGCCTTCGTGTGCTCTCCAGCCTTGATACGCTCGGGGCGGGGTTCACGCTGGCCAGCCAGGACCTTGATATTCGCGGGGCTGGCAATCTGCTGGGCGAGGAGCAATCCGGTCAGATGCGGGACGTTGGTTTTGAGTTGTACCAGTCCATGCTGGAGGAGGCGATTGCCAAGATCCGCGCGGGCGAGATGGAGGGGCTGTCGGAGGCGGATGATCAATGGGCACCACAGATCAACCTTGGCGTGCCTGTGCTTATCCCCGAAGCTTACGTGCCGGACCTTGACGTGCGGCTGGGCCTGTACCGGCGTCTGTCCAGCCTGACAACCAAGGTTGAACTTGAAGGGTTCGCCGCCGAACTGATTGACCGCTTTGGCAAGCTGCCGCGAGAGGTCAATACGCTGATGCTGGTGGTGCGGATCAAGGCCATGTGCAAACGCGCTGGCATTGCCAAGCTTGATGGCGGGCCAAAAGGGGCGACGGTCCAGTTTCACAACGATAAATTCGCCTCACCCGAGGGGTTGGTGCAATTTGTGCAGGACCAACGCGGCCTTGCCAAGATCAAGGACAACAAGATCGTTGTGCGCCGCGACTGGAAAACGGATGCCGAAAAGATGAAAGGGGACTTTGCCATCGCGCGCGATCTGGCTGAAAAAGTCTCAGCCGCGAAAATGGCGAAACGTCAGAAAGCAAGCTAATCAGGGCAGACGCAAGGTGCGGGTTAAGCCGTTGGCTGCGCTTCTTTTTCCATGCGACGCATGAACAGCATCAAAAAGCTGGCGACACAGGCCAGAACGAAAATGGATCCGATCAAGGGGATGATCGTGCCGTCAAAGAACACACCGACCGCAGCGGCGAAAAGACCCGCCAGAATGGTGGCGATCGCCCCGATCACACTGGCGGCTGTCCCGGCGATATGGCCCATTGGTTCCATGGCGAGGGCATTCAGATTGCCGATGGTCAGACCCGCCTGAAAGAACACGAAGGCCTGCCAGACGGCAAAAACGACGAAAGAAGTTGAGCCCAAGGACAGGTGCGACACGAGCACCGCGCCCGACAACACAACCTGCATGGCCAGCGCCGATGCCACCAGCAGGCGCATGCCAAAGCGGATCACCAGCATCGCGTTGAGGATGCTCGCCGTGGCGGAAAACAGCGCGATGCCCCCGAACCAATAGGGAAATGTTTCCAGTTTATCATAGACCTGATCGTAGATTGGCTCGACCACGATCAGCATCGAAAACAGCATCCCCATGGCAAGGCTCTGCACAAGGATGGACAGGCGCACAAGCGGGTGGCTTAGGATTTCAACAACCGAGGCGAAGATCACTGAAAGCTTCAAAGGGCGCCGTTCAGCCACAGGTAGTGTTTCAGGCAAACGGCATGCCAGCCAGATCACAGTGATGGCCGAAAAGACCACAAAAGCCCCGAAAATGCTGCGCCAGCCCGCAAGCTCTATGATGACCGCGCCCATTGCAGGCGCAAAGGCCGGCACCAGCGTAAAAACCATCAGAATGATCGAGACGAGTTTCGCCATCTCGCGCCCGGAGAACAGATCGCGGATGATGGCAATGCACACCACCCGTGGACCAGCGGCCCCGATGCCCTGCACAAACCGGGCCGCTAGGATAACCTCAAACGAGGCGCTGGACCACGCGACGCCTGCGCCAAGGATATAGAGCGCCGCGCCCGCAAACATGGTCCGCCTGCGGCCAAACGCGTCAGAAAGCGGGCCCACCACAAGCGTGCCCAGCCCCATTCCAAGGACAAAGCAGATTAGAATAAGCTGGGCCCGGTTGGTGTTGTCCGGCGTCAGTTCCTGTGCAATTGCGGTCTGTGCGGGTAAAAGAGCATCGATCGAAAAGGCGATCGTTGCGAACATCATGGCCATGAGCGCCACAAACTCTCCGCGCGCCATGGGAAGTTCTTGTTTTGCAACCGTCAAATATCGAAACTCCAAACAAAACCCGCACCGTAAAGAACGCGTGCGGGTAGATGACGAATAACCTACAGTTGTAGGGTGCGCAATCGTGTAAAAATGTTTAACCACTGCGCATTTTTGAACAGATCAGGCGGTTGCTGACAGTTCTTCGATCACTTTTTTCCACAATTCGGGCGGTTGAGCCCCCGGGACCGCGTGTTTTCCAGCGACAATGAACGTCGGCACCGAATTAACGCCCATTTCGCGGCTGTGGGTATCGCGTTTGCGGATGTCTTCGATATCAGCGTCTGAACACAACAATTTGATCACCACAGCCGCGTCCATTTCGATGCTATCGGCAATATCGGCGAGGACTTCGCGGTCACCAATGTCGCGCCCTTCGACAAAGTAAGCCTCAAACAGTTTTGAGACCGCAGCTGTCTGGCGACCTTCGATGCCTGCCCAATGGATGAGCCTGTGCGCGTCGATGGTATTTGGCGTGCGTTTGATGCCTTCGAAGTTGATGTTCAGGCCTGCGGCTTTTGAGTTTTCGACGACCGGGGCGTAGGCGCGCACTGCTCCCTCTTTGCCGCCAAATTTCCCCTCAAGATAGGCGCGCCGGTCCATGCCGCCCTCGGGCATGTCGGGGTTCAGCTGGAACGGATGCCATTCAATCAAAAACGGATGGTCCGGAATGTCGGCCAGCGCACGGTCAAGGTGGGCCTTGCCGATATAGCACCAAGGGCAGATCGGGTCGGAAATAATGTCGAGCTTGATCGTGTCAGTCATTTTCTGCCTTACTCCGGTCGCGCAAGACGCGCCGGTGAATTTTGCCGTTCGCCCCGGCGGGTAACTCGGCAAGATGGAAATAAAGACGCGGCTGTTTGTACCGCGCAAGCTTGTCGCTGACATAGCCATGCAGCGCAGTTTCGTCCACCTTTGCGGCGGCGGTGTAGTACAGGGCGATCACGGCGGTGTCGTCGGAAATCCGCGCTTCGACAGCGGCGGAGGCGGTAATGCACGGGTGCGCATTCAGCACGGATTCGATTTCAATGGGCGAGACGCGCAGTCCGCCTGCGTTGATCATGTCATCATCGCGGCCCAGATAGGTGATGTGAAAAGCGTTATCCGCCACCGCCTGATCGCCGGTCAGAAACCATTCGCCCTGAAACCGCGCCTGTGTGGCTTCTTTGTCCCCCAGATAGCCCAGCATAAGGCCTGGATCACTTTGGTGAACTGCAATTGTGCCGGGCATGCCAAGGGCAACAGGGCCGCGCGCGTCCACAACGGCCAGCTTGCGGCCCCGTTGCGGCTGGCCCAGCGCATTCGGGCGGGCGGGCCGATCCGGGCTGGAGGAGATGAAGGTAGAGCATTCGCTCATGCCGTAGGCCTCAAAGATCGGCGTTCGGGTCACGGCCTGCCAACGCTCAGCAAGCGATGTCGCCAGTTTTTCGCCAGCGCTCAGCCCGTGGCGCAGATCAGGCAGGCGTGCCTCGGGCGTGTCGCGGAGCATTTGGCGGTAGACGCCCGGCGCTGCGGCAAAAACGGTCGCTTTCTCCCGCGCCAGAAGGGGCATCAGTGCACGCGTTGGGGTGCCTTCCTGCGGGATGATGGCCGTGGCCCCGCAGGTCCAGGGGTCAAGCAGGCCGGTGCCCAGCGTGTAGGTCCAGTTGAAGGCACCTGCATGCATCAGCCGGTCCGTCGCACGCAGGCCTGCCCAGTCGTCGATCATCATGCGGCGGGCCCAGACGGCGCGGTGTGCATGGGCCACAGCGCGGGGGGTGCCCGACGTGCCGGAGGTGAAGACGATATAGGCAAGCCTGTCTGCCTCTCCCTTGACGGGGGCTGCTGCCGGGCTGTCGCGCCAGCCGCGTGCGGTGTCCAAGGCAATGGTGTTGGCGGTTGGCGGGCATGCGATGCCCGGTGCGCGGACGATGGCCTTGGGGGCCAAAACCTCGATCTGGCGCGCCACCTCGCGTTCCGTCAACTGTGCCGATGTGGGCACTGGCACCACGCCCACTGCGATGGCTGCCAGAAAGAGGATCGGGAAATCAACCGAATTGCCCACCCGCATCAACAGAATATCGCCCGCGCGCAGCCCGTGGCCCAAAAGCCCTGATGCCGTGCCAAAAACCGCCCTGCGCAGGGCGCCGTAGGTCCAGACCTCTGCGCTGTCCGCACCAACAAGCCGCAGGGCGGTCGCCGCATCCGGACTGTTTGCGGCCCCCAGCACGTATTCCGTCAGATTGAACGGAGAGGGGCAGGGCGCATGGGCACCTTGGTCAAAAACACTAAGCATGCCGTGTGAGTGCCCCAGCCGGGCGGTCGTTGCAAGCAGGTGCCTGTCCCGCTATAGGCTGCGTATGACAGATCACGGTCCACAAACACTGATCAGAATTGCGCGGCAGGGCGGCGACGACGATTTGGCTGTGCCGCTTGATCTGGGCGCGCGGGTGCGCGACTTGCGCAAGGCGCGGGACTGGACGCTGGAGCAAGCCGCCCGGCAGGCAGGGCTGGCGCGTTCAACCCTGAGCAAGATCGAAAACGGCCAGATGTCGCCGACCTATGACGCGCTGAAAAAGCTGGCGGTCGGGTTGGAAATTTCTGTGCCGCAGCTTTTTACCCCCCCGCGCGAGGGCCAGATCAATGGTCGCTTTGCCATGACGCGCGCCGGGACCGGCACAGCGCAGGCTACCGTCACCTACGAGCACGAGCTCTTGGCGGAGACGCTTACCAAAAAGCAGATGCTCCCTTACCGGGCGCGCATCAGGGCCCGCTCGATGGAGGAATTCGACGGCTGGGTGCGTCATGACGGTGAGGAGTTTCTCTATGTGCTCACGGGCGTCATCCGGTTCTACACCGAATTCTACGAACCGGTGGAGATGCGGCGCGGCGACAGTGCCTATTACGACGGGACCATGGGGCATAACGTGGTCTCAACCAGCGCCGAAGACGCGACCATCCTCTGGGTGACATCCCTGACTTAACCCGGCCGCAAAACGCCAGATCACCACCGCGCTATGACGGACGCGTCACGAGGGATCGAACCACCACACCTCTGGCATGAAGTTCGGACCATCCCCGTAGATGGGCAGCCGGTCCGGGAACCGCAGTTCGGCTTTATGCGCGATACGCCCCGTTGTGAATTGCCAAAACGGGATCACGTAGCGCCCGGCCATCAGCAACCGGTCAAGCGCGCGGGTGGCTGCCAGAAATTCCTCTGTGGTGCGGGCCGTCAGCATGGTGTCGATCATCGCATCCACCGCCGGAGAGGCCATGCCCATGAGGTTGCGCGATCCTTCCTGCGTGGCCGCCTCCGACCCCCAATAAAACCGCTGCTCATTGCCCGGCGACAGCGACAAGGCACGCCGAAAGGGCGTCATGTCAAAATCAAAACTGTTGATCCGCCCGGTATACTGCGCGCTGTCCGCCGTCTCTACCGACACATCGATGCCCAGCCGTTCCAGAGCGGCAAGGTAGAGATCAGCAATGGCGCGGTTCTCGCTGCTACCCTGCGATAACAGGATGCGGAACGACAGCCGCTCTCCGGCGGCATTGTGCATCTCACCATCGACAGGGGTCCACCCGGCCTCTGCCAAAAGCGCCATGGCGCGCCTGATCCCTTGCCGGTTTCGCACGCTGCCATCACTGACGGGCAGGGTGTACCCCTCCAACGTGCCGGGCAGCAGGTCAGGTGCAAAGGGGGCCAACAGATCAGCCACCGCCGCCGGTGCCGGTCCGGGTTCGAAGGCCAGTGCGGAGTTTGAAAAGTACGAGCTGTTGCGCGGTTGCGCGCCCCCGGTGAGCGTGTCGTTGATAAACTCGAAATTGAAGGCCTGAATCATCGCCTCGCGCACGCGCCAGTCATCAAAGGGGGGGCGTCTTGTGTTCATCACCAAACCTGTCATGCCAGACGGTTTTGAATGAGGAATTTCCGATTTCACGATCTCACCCCGGCCTATGGCAGGGAAATCATACTGGGTTTGCCATTTCTCCGCGTTGAATTCGCGGATCGCCGAAATCTCACCTGCCTTGAACCCTTCAAACAGGATGCTGGCATCGCCATAAAAATCGAGCGTGATTTCGTCGAAATTATGCGTGCCCCGGCGAAACGGAATGTCGGCCCCCCAGTAGTCCGGGTTGCGCGACAGCGTAACAAAGCGCCCGGCCTCAAAATCTGTCACTCGGTAGGGGCCGGTGCCGACTGGTATCTGGTCAATCGGCGCATTGGCGAAATCCCGGCCCTCCCACTGTGCCTTGCTCAGGATCGGGCGAAGACCTGCGAGCAGCGCAAGTTCCCGGTTCAGAGTGGAAAAACTGATCCTGACCCTTCGTGGACCGGTCTGTTCAATCTTTTCAATCTGGTTCCACAGGCCCAGATAGCGGGGATGCCCTTGGGTGCCCAATATCTCGAACGAAAAGATAACATCCTCAACTTTAACGGGTATTCCGTTTGAGAATCGCGCTGAGTCGCGCAGCGTGAACTCCACCCAGCGGCGATCTTCATCCGTCTCTATTGATTCGGCGAGCAAGCCGTAAAGTGCGAAAGGTTCATCCCAGGAACGGCCCATGAGGGACTCATGCGTGAAAAACCGCAGCTGCCAGGGCACAGTCCCTTTGCGCACAAAAGGATTGAGCCCGTTGAACCCGCCGGTGTTGCCCAAGGTGATTGCCCCCCCTTTAGGCGCATCGGGGTTCGCATAAGGGAGAGACACAAAATCAGGTGGTAGGGCGGGGGACCCATACATAGATATCCCGTGCATCGGCTGCGTTCGGGATTCGCCTGGCACCAGAATCAGCGTCAGGCAGACAAAAAAGGAACGCATTCCATGGAAAAAAACCGTATTCATATTGAGGACAATTCCGCACTGCTCATGTTTTATTGGCTCAAACCGTACCGAGGTGTTTGCATCTTTTCAAACTTTTAGCTTGGACAGTGGCACCAGATTGCTTATAACTAACGCACTGCTCGATAGGTTTCTTGCCTGTATGAAACCTGCCTCAATAACTTAACGCCTGCTTCGTGCAGGCGTTTTTTTTTGGCCGCTCAAAGCGCCTGTTTCAATCAATTGAAGGTTTTCTTTGCACGTGCAGCAATGCATGGTGGCGGTCAAGTTGAGGTTCACAGCAAAGAGGACATTCCGTGGCATTCGAAATCGATCTGAGTGGCAAGACCGCCGTCATCACAGGCTCAAATTCCGGTATCGGGCTGGGCATCGCGTGGGAATTAGCGCGCGCCGGTGCAAATGTGGTGTTGAACTCTTTCACCGACAACGACGAGGACCACGCGCTTGCCGCTGAGATTGCCAAGGCCGCCGGAGTAAGCGCGCGGTATATTTCCGCAGATATGTCGGATGGGGCGGCCAGCCGGTCCTTGATTGAGAAAGCGGAAGTCTGCGATGTCCTTGTCAACAATGCGGGCATCCAGCATGTGGCAGGTATTCCTGATTTCCCGGTCGAAAAATGGGACGCGATTATTGCGATCAACCTCAGTTCTGCTTTCCACACCTCCGCCGTTGCCTTGCCGATGATGCGCGATGCGGGCTGGGGGCGTGTGATCAACATCGCCTCCGCACACGGCCTGACCGCGTCGCCCTATAAATCTGCCTATATCGCCGCCAAGCACGGCATTGTGGGGCTGACCAAAACCACAGCGCTGGAAACAGCCAAGGAGCCGATTACCGCAAATGCGATCTGTCCGGGCTATGTGCTAACGCCCATTGTTGAAAAACAGATTCCCGACACCATGAAAGAATACGACATGACCCGCGATGAGGTGATTGAAAACGTCATGCTGACGCGGCAACCGTCCAAGGAATTCGCAACGGTTGAGCAGATGGGAGGCACTGCAACCTTCCTGTGTTCGGATGCGGCGGCGCAAATCACGGGCACGACGATCAGTGTCGATGGCGGCTGGACCGCGCTGTAATCAAGGCAACGGACGTTTTGTAGGCACTTTGAACAGGGTTATGCGCGCAAATGGGCGTCAGACCGACAAACGGTTGGGTGTTGAGTGAGTTCACCCGTTGCTGCACGAATGCGAGGGCGGTTTTGTGAAAAAACATATTAATCTGGCGTTACAGGGGGGCGGCGCGCATGGCGCCTTCACGTGGGGCGTGCTGGATCGGTTGCTGTCCGAGAGCGATCTTGAGGTTTCCGCGATCTCTGGTACCAGTGCCGGGGCCTTAAACGGCGCGGCCTTTAAGGCGGGCATGATCGAAGGCGGCAAAGAGGGCGCGCGGGCGAAACTACAGTGGCTGTGGGAAGAGATCGGCGCGCAGCCGGATTTGCAAATCCCGCAGTGGATGACACCCTATTCCTTGTCGCAGTTCAGTCGCGCGCTCGAGATGTCATGGCCTGTGCTGGCCTCCGAGACGCTCTCGCGGGTTGTGTCGCCTTATGATTACGGGCCGTTTTACAGCAATCCGTTGCAGCGCATCGTGGATCAGTTCGATTTCAACGCGGTCTGCGCCGAAGGCACGACGGGCCCTTGCCTGTTTGTCTGCGCCACGCGGGTGCGCAGTGGCAAGGTGCGGGTATTCAAGGACAGCGAGATCAGCACCGAGGCGATCCTTGCCTCCGCTTGCCTGCCCACGGTCTTTCAGGCGGTGGAGGTGGAAGACCCCGAAACCGGCACAACAGAAGCTTTTTGGGACGGGGGCTATACCGGCAACCCGGCGCTGTTCCCGCTGTTCAACCCGTCTTTGCCGGATGACATTGTGATCATCAACATCAACCCGCTGGAACGCACGGAAATTCCGCGCACCGCGCAGGCGATCCAGAACCGCATCAACGAGATAAGCTTTAACTCGTCATTGCTGCGCGAGCTGCGCGCGATCGAGTTTGTCCAACGATTGCTGGAAGATGGCAGTTTGAAAAAGGGCGAAAGAAGCCGCGTGCATGTGCATATGATCGCCGATGACGCGCTGATGAACGAGCTGACGGTTGCAACAAAAATGGTGCCAACGCCCTACACGCTGGCGAAACTGAAAGACGCGGGCCAGCGCGCGGCGGATCATTTCCTAAGCGTGCATTGGGACGATCTGAATGAACGCAGCAGCGTCGATCTGGTTGACATGTTCCAGTAATCAGGCAGCGCGCGTTTCTGCGTCTGTGGCCAGTTTGTCGCCATTTGGGTAGACCAGCCCCGCCGAGATCACCAGTTTGGCCGCGTCCTCTACAGACATGTCCAACTCGATCACATCTGTTTGAGGCAGGAACAGCAAAAACCCCGACGTGGGGTTCGGGGTTGTGGGCAAAAAGATGCTCAGCATTGGCTCGCCATCGTTGCCGCGCGCGGCAATCTCGCCTTTGGTGTTGGTTGAAATGAACCCGATGGCCCATATCCCTGGGCGGGGGTACTGGATCAGGCAGGCTTTCTCGAAAGAGCGTTCGCTTTGAGCAAAAACGGTTTCTGATATTTGCTTGATGCCCGAATAGATGCTGCGCACCACCGGCGTGCGCTCAACAATGCTTTCCCCCCATGCGATAAGCGACCGACCGATCAGGCCTTTCGCGATCCAGCCCACAAGGATGGTGAAGAGCAGAAAGATCACGACACCAATGCCGCGGATGTTGATCTGAACGGATGGGTCCAGCCCCAGAAGGTTCTGAATAAAGCGGTCCGGCTGATAAGCGCCCGGCACCAGCGGCAGAACAAACCCGTCAATCCATCCGACCACCGACCAGACCAGCCAGACCGTCAGCCAAACCGGGGCAATCACAACTACACCGGTCAGAAAGGAGTTCCGCAGCCAGCCTATGGCGCTGCGTTTTTGTACCGGTGGGTCTGGGTCAAAGGGCGTGTTCATTCGGGGTCCGTAATTGCCTGCCCGTCATAGTTATGTCTTTGCGCAGGGGTCTACAATGGTCCGTTTGGACTGAGGTGTTCAGTTTCCCGCGATGCGTGAGCGAGCGCTTAGTGCTTGGGCGATCTGGGCGGCAAGGCTGGCATTATTGCGCACCAAAGCAATGTTTGCCGTCAGCGAGCGGCCCTCGGTCAATTCAAAGATGCGCTGCAGCAGGTACGGTGTCACATCCTTGCCCCGGATACCGTGCGTGTCGGCGTCGCCCTGCGCGCGTGCAATGATGGGCGCAAGCTCAGCGGCGGGAATTTCATCGCTTTGGGGGATCGGGTTGGCGACAAGTTGCCCGCCCGGCAGGCCCAGCGCGCGGCGCATCTGGTGCGCGTCGGCGATCAGGGCCGCGCTGTCCATGCGCAAGGGCGCTTTGAGGGGGGAGGTGGCGCTCCAGAACGCGGGAAAGCTGTCTTGCCCCACGGCGATCACCGGCACCCCTTGCGTCTCCAGCACCTCAAGCGTCTTGTCCACGTCGAGGATCGCCTTTGCGCCGGCGGCAACCACCGTCACCGGCGTCTGCGCAAGCTCCATCAGATCGGCGGAAATATCAAAGCTGTTCTCGGCCCCGCGATGCACCCCGCCGATGCCGCCGGTGGCAAAGACGTCGATGCCTGCAAGGTGGGCTGCGATCATCGTGGCTGCTACGGTTGTTGCACCTGTCCCGCCCGAGGCCATGCAGGCGGCGAGATCCGCACGAGACAGTTTCGCGACCCCTTTGGCCTGCGCAAGCTCTTCAAGTTGCGCAGGCTCAAGGCCAATGTGCAACGTCCCGTCAATCACGGCGATGGTGGCCGGGGTGGCCCCTTGCGCGCGGATGTCGTCTTCGACGCAGCGGGCCACCTCAAGGTTTTGCGGATAAGGCATGCCGTGGGTGATGATGGTGCTTTCGAGCGCCACAAGCGGCTGACCTGTCGCTTTTGCCGCAGCGACCTCGCTGCTCAGCAGAAAAGGGGGCGTTGTCATAGTGGGGTCTCTCCTGAAACATAAATGGCAGCAGCCTGTAGCGCACGGTCGAGGGCGGCATCAGCGTCTGCGCCCTGAACCTCTGCCGCGATATGGGCCGCCATGAAAGTGTCGCCCGCGCCGGTGACGCGGGTCACCAGCACCTGCGGCGGCGTGCGGGTCAGCGTGCCGTCCCGCCGCCCTTCGGTGGCATCCTCACCGCCGTTTGTGACCAGCACGCGCGCAGCCCCCCGGGCAAGCAGGGCACGTGCGGCCTCTTGCGAAGAGGTGAATTCCGCCTGACACAGCAGCCCGGCCTCTTCGAGGTTGACGTAAAGCGTGCCGCGCCCGGCCTGCATGAAGGGCGCGAGGCGTTCTGCCTTGCCGGGTGAGGCGGGGGCGACCCGCAGGTCAGCGCGACCAAACCGGGCGCTTTGCGCGATCTGGTTCAGCAGTTCAAGCGTGAGGTTGCCATCAAGGGCGATCGGCCCCGCGTAAGGGGTGTCGGGTGTTGCCAGACGACCGTTCGACAGCGGGTCCAGTATCTTTTCACCGGCCTTTTCGAGCGAATGCGCGTCGGCGATGGCCGCGATCAGGCCATTGGCCCCTTCGACCGCCATGTAGATATCCGTGGGCAGATCGTCCGAGCGATAGACGGTATCCGTGATCATCCCACGCGCGGCACAGGCGGCGATCAGCTCGTCCCCTTCGGCATCGCGCCCGACAGCGGTGAGCAAGGCGGGGGTCAGACCGAATCTGGCCAAAGTCATGGCGATATTCATGGCCACGCCACCGGGCAGGCGGCTGATGCGGCCCGGCACGTCAGAGCCTTGGCGCATGACGCTGGCAGAGCGTCCGATCACGTCCCACAGGACCGATCCAATGCACAGTATATCCGGTTGGGATTTCATGCAGGTCTTGTGGCCCGCCGGGTGGCCAAGCGCAAGCGCTACTGCGGCCCGGGCACGTGAAAGGTCAGCGCGGCCCAGTGCGTCAGCCAGACTGGCGCGCGCGGATCGTCCGGGTCTGCAGGGGCAGGGCGCAGCACCACCGCGTCAAACAGGTAGTCATGTCCCGCTGTGACCTTGACCCGCGCAACCCCATCCGCATCCGTGCGGTGCAGCGTGACATCCACGGTGCCATCCGGGGCGCGCTCAAACACCTCAACCTGCGCATCGCCTCTTGGCTGGCCTTCCTCGAAAAGCGCGACCACCATTGTGCCCTCAAAATCAGCAGCATAGGGGTTGGTCTGTGCGACAAATTCAGTCTGCAACCCGAACGCTTGATCCTGGCCCGTCCCGTTGCCCACTGCCACCAGCGCCTTGGCGTGACGGGTATAGCGTTCGCGAAACCCTTCCTGCGGCCAGCCCGCTGCCAGATGATCTGCCTCGGCGGTCGCAAAGTCCTTGTGTGCTGCGAACTTCTGGAATTTCTCCCACTTCGCGTATTTGAGCAACGACGGCGTTGTCTCGTGCAGGATTACCAGCAGCCCGTCCTGACCGACACCTTCTGCACGCAGGGCAGGGCTGTCGCCCATCCGCCCTGTGATGGGCGTGACCCTGTCCCCCATGACCATCTCAAACCGGGTAAAGCGGTTTTCAAAGAAAGACAGCGAGATGCCTTTGAAATTTTCGCCGTTCCGCAGGTCTGCCTCAAGCGTTTCATCGGAATCGACTTGAAACGCGCGCGGTTCCAGCCAAAACTCATGCGCCTGTGCAGTGGTTGCCAGCAACGCCAAAAACACAAGACAAAATCGAGTTAAACGCATGAGGCACCCATCCAAGTTCTTTCCCGTCAAGCTGTTGTTTTTGAGCGCGATGTCAATGCTGCTGTTGATGGCGGCACCCCGCGACGCCGTCTCGCATGAAGTCTTGCCAACCATTGCGGATCTCGCCGTGACCCCTGAGGGCGTTGTGACGCTGGATTTGCGCCTGAACGTCGAGGCATTTCTGGCAGGCGTCGATCTGGATGCGGTTGCAGACACGGATGAGGACGCAGGGTCTGACGCCTATGATGCGCTGCGGGCCTTGAATGCCGCAGAGCTTGAGGCGCTACTGGACCCGCTTGTGGCGACATGGAACGCCCACCCTCTGGCGCAGACCGATACCGCGCTGGCTCTGGCGCTGACATCCGTGACAATCCCGGAGGACGTGGATTTTGAACTGCCGCGCGTCACCGAATTGCGCCTGACGGCACCGATTGGCGCTGAGGCGACGGGCATCGTGATCAACTGGCTTTCAGGCGGGGGGGCGTTGGTGCTGCGCCAGCAAGGCGTGGCAGAGCCCTATACCGGCTATCTGGCGGGCGGGGCGAGCAGCCCCGTGATTGCCTTTGAGGGGGGCGGCGAACAAAGCGCGAGTGAGGCGTTTCTCAGTTATGTGCCTGTCGGATTTGATCACATTCTGCCCAAAGGTCTTGACCATATTCTGTTTGTCTTGGGCCTGTTTTTTCTGTCGACGCGGTTGGGGCCGCTGTTGTGGCAGGTCAGCGCGTTCACACTGGCGCATACGGTGACGCTTGCGCTGGGGGCCTTGGGCCTTGTCACGCTGCCGGCCCATATCGTGGAGCCGTTGATTGCCGCCTCTATCGTCTATGTGGCGGTCGAGAATATCTTCATGCAGGGGCGCTTAAGCCGGTGGCGACCGATGATCATCTTTGGCTTTGGCCTGCTGCACGGCTTGGGGTTTGCCTCCGTTCTGGGAGAGTTCGGACTGCCGCAGGGGCAATTTGTGCCAGCGCTGATTGGCTTCAATGTGGGGGTTGAGATCGGGCAGTTGACGGTGATTGCGATTGCCGCGCTGCTGCTGATGCTCTGCGTGCAGCTGGCGCGACGCGCAGATTTGCCAGCGGAAGAGATGCCTGCCGGTGTCTATCCGGTGATGTTCCGGGCGGTCTCTCTGCCCGCCTCTGTTATCATTGCCGTGATCGGAGCCTATTGGAGCATCGAGCGGGTGTTTTTCTGAGCTTCAGCGCAGAGCGTCCAGATAGGCCCCCAGCGTTTGAACCGGGTCTGCGGTGCCCCAGATTTCTTCGCCCAGCGCGATGAAATCTGCCGTGTCTGCAAGGGCTGTGGCGTGGGCCGTATCCAACGCGCCTTCGGCAATCACCGGCACTTCAATGACTTCAGACCACCACTGAAATAGGTCGGCTTCCGCAAAGCTGCCATCGCCCAGATTGGACGGCTGGACCGGGCCAAAGCTGACGTAGTCTGCACCGTGCTCGCCTGCGGCCATGCCGTCGTGCCGCGACTGACCGCAGTAGGCGCCCACGATGGCGTCTTCGCCCAGTTCCTTGCGCGCCGCCCGGACCGACCGCGCGCCATCGTCCAGATGCACCCCATCCAGACCAAGCCGCTGCGCCAGTTTGTAGTGCTGCGTGATCACCAGAGCCACATCGCGCGCATGGGTCTTTTCGCGCAGTGCATCTGCGGCACGCGCTTGGTTGTCTTCATCCTTGCTGGCCATGGCTAGCCGGACACAGGCCACCGGATGCGCATCAAGCACCTGCGCCAGCAGATCGGGAAATGCTCCAAGCTCAAACGAAGGCGGGGTAATCAGGTAAAGCTGGGGATGCGCAGGGCTGTCCATGATACGGTCCTTTGGTCGTGCCGTCAGATCACTAGCCTACCCAATGCCGAATGAAAACTCGTTTGGTGTCTGGGCGATTGCACAGCGCGCCATAGGCCAGTATCAGGCGCGTCATGTCACAGTCAGTTGAGCCTTTGAAAATACCGAGCATCGTTTTGGTGCGTCCGCAGATGGGGGAAAACATCGGGGCGGCCGCGCGCGCGATGTGGAACTTTGGTCTCGACCGGATGCAGGTGGTGGCCCCCCGTGATGGCTGGCCCAGCCAATCGGCTGTTGCCATGGCCAGCGGGGCGGGTCGGTTGCTGGATGAAGCGCAGCTTTGCGATGACCTGCCGCAGGCCCTCAAGGACGCGCATTTTGTCTTTGCCACAACCGCGCGCGACCGAGATATGACCAAGCCTGTGTTCAGCCCAGAAGAAGCCATGCGCGAGGCGGCAAATCGTATTGCCAGTGGTCAGCGTGTCTCCGTTCTGTTTGGGCCGGAGCGGTCAGGGCTTGAAAACGACGATATTGCGCGCGCCAATGCGATTGTGACGGTGCCGGTTAACCCTGAGTTTCCTTCGTTGAACCTGGCGCAATGTGTTTTGCTTTTGGGGTATGAATGGCGCCGCGCCACCGCGCAGGTGGACGCACGCACCACGGAAATGGCCGGAACCCAGTGGGCGGATGGGAACGAGATCGAGCATCTGGCCCGCCATTTTGAAGACCGGCTTGACACGTCCGGGTTCTTTTTTCCGCTGCACAAGTCGCAGTCAATGCGCACCAACCTGCGCAATATGTGGAGCCGCCTGCCGCTGACCCGCGCTGATGTGCAGATGCTGCATGGCGTGCTGCGACAACTTGTTCGGCCACGCGACGATGAAGCGCGCTAGACCTGATTGCTGCATCACAATAGGGTGCGCGCACACAAAACCTGAGGCACGGCATGAGCGGAAAACGCAAACTGTTTGAAGAAGTTGGCAGCGCAGAGACAACACGCCCTGCGGTGCAGCCGGGCTTGATCGACAAGGGCCGCGACAAGGCGCGTCGCGCCATCCGCGTCTGGCTGCAGATGCTCTTTGCGCTGGTCTTTATCATGATCGCCGTCGGTGGGCTGACACGTCTGACCGACAGCGGGCTGAGCATTACAGAATGGGCCCCGATCACCGGGGCCATCCCACCGCTGAGCGCTGCGGAATGGGAAAGTGAGTTCCAGAAATACCAGCAAATCGACGAATTCCGCATTCAGAACCAGTGGATGGAGATGGCGGATTTTCAGGTCATCTACTGGTGGGAGTGGGGACACCGGCAGCTTGGGCGCGTGATCGGCGTGGTGTGGGCCATTGGTTTTCTGTGGTTTCTTTTGCGCCGCAAGATACCGCCAGGCTGGACGCCAAAACTGCTGTTTCTGGGTGCTCTGGGGGGCGCGCAAGGGGCCATTGGCTGGTGGATGGTCGCCTCTGGCGTGACGCAGGGCGAAGGTATGGTCGATGTGGCCAGTTACCGGCTTGCAACGCATCTGGGGCTTGCCTTTCTCATTCTGGGCTTCATCGCTTGGTACATCATGCATCTGGGGCGCAGCGGACAGGATATTCTGCAGGCCCGGCGCGCGGCAGAACGCAAACAGTGGGGGCTGTCGACGGGCCTTTTGCATTTCACCTTCCTTCAAATCCTGATTGGCGCGCTGGTGGCGGGCATTGATGCGGGCCGCAGTTATACCGACTGGCCGATGATGGGCGGCGCGTGGTTCCCGGCAACCGCCTTCACCTTCGAGCCGATGTGGCGCAATTTCTTTGAAAGCCCCGGCCTTGTGCAGTTCATTCACCGGGTCACGGGCTATGTGCTTGCGCTTTTTGCGGTTGTGGTCTGGCTGCGGGGCAGGCGGTCCGCACATCCGCGCACGCGGTTTGCGTTCAACGCGGTGCTGGCGGCCATGTTCTTGCAGATCGTGCTGGGAATCGTGACCATTCTTTATGGCGCGCCCTGGTACATCGCGATTGTGCATCAGGCGCTTGCCGTGGTGCTATGGGTGTTGATCCTGCGCGCCCGTTTTCTCAGCCGCTATCCGGTGGCCTCCTCTGTGAAGGGAACCTGATCCATGTCTGCTTACGACGATCTGATGCGCTATGTGCGCGAAACCGAAGCTCTTGGTGCTGTTGCAGGCAGGCTGGGCTGGGATCAGGAAACCATGATGCCGCGCGATGCCGCCCCGCAACGGGCGGAGGAAATGGCCGCGTTGGAATCCGTGTTGCATGCCCGCAGAAGTGCGCCACAGATCGTGGAATGGATGGCAAAGTTGGACGGCGAGGCCCTGTCCGGTGAACAGCAGGCGCAGCTCCGCCATATTCGCCGGTCCTATGATCGCGCCACCAAAGTGCCTGCCGATCTGGCGGCGGAACTGGCGCGCCTGACGTCAGCCTCGCAAGGGATTTGGGCAGATGCACGTGCGGCAGATGATTTCGCCGCTTTTGCGCCGACCTTGACCGAGGTGCTGGCGCGCAAACGCGAGGAAGGTGCAGCCCTTGCAGACGGAGGCCGGGTCTACGACGCGATGTTGCAGGACTACGAACCCGGCACATCCGAGCAGGAGCTGGAGGCGATGTTCGGCGCCCTGCGCCCGGAATTGTCCGCCTTGCGTGCGGCGGTACTGAACGCGGCACCGGCTCCCGGCGTGTCCGGCACCTTCGACGAGACAGTGCAGATGCAGATCGCTGAAAAGCTGGCGGAGGCCTTTGGCTACAGCCTCTCAAGCGGTCGCCTCGACAAGGCGGTGCATCCCTTCAGTTCCGGCTCTGGCCTCGATGTGCGCATCACAACGCGCACCAGCGCCAATGATCCCTTCAACTGTTTTTACTCAACCGTTCATGAGGTCGGGCATGCCGCCTACGAGCAGAACGTGGACCGCGCCTACCTGCTGACACCGCTTGGCAGCGGCGTGTCGATGGGTGTGCATGAAAGCCAAAGCCGTATCTACGAGAACCAGCTGGGGCGCAGCCGTGCCTTTACAGGCTGGTTTTTCCAACAGATGCGCGATGCCTTTGGGGATTTTGGCATCGCGGACGAAGACGCGTTTTACGCCTGTGTGAACAGTGTCGGGAACGGGTACATCCGGACAGAGGCAGACGAATTGCAGTACAATCTGCATGTTCTGCTGCGGTTCGATCTGGAACGCGCGCTTGTCTCGGGTGATTTGGCTGTGACTGATCTGGAAGCCGCTTGGAATGACAGGTTTGCCGCAGATTTCGGCTTTGCGGTGAATAAACCATCCAATGGTGTATTGCAGGATGTGCACTGGTCTGTTGGATTGTTTGGGTACTTCCCCACTTATTCGCTGGGCAATGTCTATTCGGGCTGCCTGCACGAGGCCCTGCGCGCCCATTTGCCGGGGCTGGATGCTGACCTTGCGCAGGGCGACACATCGCAGGCCACAAGCTGGTTGCGGGACAATGTGCAGCGCCACGGTGGGCTTTACGAGCCGCGCGAGGTCATCGAGCGGGCCACAGGGGCTGTCCTTTCCGAGGCGCCGTTGCTCAGCTATCTGAAAGAAAAATTCTCTGCGATTTATGGACTTTAGCAGCGTGTGAGGCCGCGCGACTTAACGTGTCGCGCGGCCTCATACATCAGCTTTCTTCGATGTCGTCTTCGTCGCCCTGATCGGCGATCCACGCGACGCTGACGACTTCTTCGCCTTTGCCGGTGTTGAAGACCTTGACCCCCCCGGCAGAGCGGGAGCGGAAGGAGATGCCATCAACCGGGACCCGGATCGACTGGCCTTTGGACGTGGCCAGCATGATCTGGTCTTCCATGTCCACCGGGAAGGACGCGATGATCGGACCCATCTGCATCCGTTTTTCCCATGCGGTGACCCCCATGCCGCCGCGCCCCCGCACCGGGTAGTCGTGGCTTGAACTCAGCTTGCCGGACCCGCCTGCGGTAATCGTCAGGATCAGGTTTTCGGATGCTGACATCTCTGCATAACGCTCTGGCGACAAATCGCCCGGGGCCGCGTCATCCTCTTCGGCTTCGGGGTCTTCTGTGACCCCGGCCATCAACCGCCGCTGTTTCAGATATGCCGCGCGCTCATCGGGTTTTGCATCAAAATGGCGAATAACGGACATCGAAACCACGTTTTCGCTGCCAGACAGTTTGACGCCGCGTACCCCGACCGATGCACGTGAGTTAAAGACCCGCACATCTGTTGACGGGAAGCGGATCGCCCGGCCTGAGGCTGTGACCAGCATCACATCATCGTCCGGCGATGCAATGCGCGCGTTGATCAGCGTGGTGTCCGCGTGCTCGTCTTCGAACTTCATGGCGATCTTGCCGTTGGATTTCACATTGGTGAAGTCCGACAAAGCGTTGCGCCGGACCGTGCCTGCGGAGGTGGCAAAAACAATCTGCAGCTCGGACCAGTCTTTCTCGTCCCGGTCGATTGGCAGAATGGCTGCGATCGAAACGCCGGGCGGAATGGGCAGGATATTGACGATGGCCTTGCCTTTGGATGTGCGGCCCCCTTGCGGCAAGCGCCAGGTCTTGAGCTTGTAGGCCATCCCGTCGGTGGTGAAGAACAACAGCGCCGTGTGCGTATTGGCAACAAACAGGGTCGTCACCACATCGTCTTCCTTGAGCGTGCCGCCCGATACCCCTTTACCGCCACGCTTTTGGCTGCGGAAATCGGCCAGAGGGGTGCGTTTGATGTAGCCGCCGGAGGTGACGGTTACCACCATATCCTCGCGCGCGATGAGGTCTTCGTCCTCCATATCGCCGGACCATTCGACGATCTCTGTCCGGCGCGGGACGGCAAAAAGGTCGCGCACTTCTTTCAGCTCATCGGTGATGATGGCCATGATCCGGTCGCGTGATCCCAGAATTTCGAGGTATTCCTTGATCTTGGCAGCCAGTTCCTCAAGCTCATCGGTAACTTCCTTAACGCCGATCTGGGTCAGGCGCTGCAGGCGCAACTCGAGGATCGCACGCGCCTGTGTCTCGGACAGGTTATAGGTGCCGTCGTCATTGGCGGTATGGGTCGGGTCGTCTATCAGCGCGATATAGGGCAGAATATCAACGGCAGGCCAGCGCCGGGTCATCAGCTTGGCGCGCGCTTCGGCAGCATCCGCTGAGGCGCGGATGGTAGCCACGATTTCATCAATGTTTGTGACCGCCACGGCCAGACCACACAGGATATGGCTGCGCTCGCGCGCTTTGCGCAACAGGTAGGCGGTGCGCCGGGCCACAACATCTTCGCGGAAATCAATAAAGGAGGTCAAAAACCGCCGCAGGGTCAGTTGTTCGGGCCGCCCGCCGTTCAGCGCCAGCATGTTGCAGCCAAAATAGGTTTGCAAGGGTGTGAAGCGGTACAGCTGGTTTTCCACCACCTCCGCCGTCGCATCACGTTTCAGCTCAACGACAACCCGCACACCGTTGCGGTCAGATTCGTCCTGAACGTGGGCGATGCCTTCGATCTTTTTCTCGCGCACCTGCTCTGCGATGCGTTCGATCATCGTGGCCTTGTTCACCTGATAGGGAATCTCATCAATCACGATGGCCCACCGGTCCTTGCGAATCTCCTCAACCCGGGTTTTTGCCCGCACAATCACCGACCCGCGCCCCTCAAGGTAGGCTTTGCGCGCCCCGGACCGGCCGAGCATGATGCCACCGGTCGGAAAATCAGGGCCTGGGACATAGTCGATCAATTGCTCTGACGTGAGGTCGGGGTCTTCGATCAAGGCCAGCGTGGCGTCGATAACCTCGCCCAGATTGTGCGGCGGGATGTTGGTCGCCATGCCCACCGCAATGCCGCCTGCGCCATTGACCAGCATGTTGGGAAAACGGGCAGGGAGCACGGTAGGCTCTTGCTGTTTGCCGTCGTAGTTGTCCTGAAAATCGACCGTATCCTTGTCGATATCGCTGAGCAGGTAAGCGGCGGGCTTGTCCATGCGTACTTCGGTGTAGCGCATGGCCGCCGGATTGTCCCCGTCCATGGAGCCGAAATTGCCCTGTCCGTCGAGCAAGGGCAGCGACATCGAAAAATCCTGCGCCATCCGCACCAGCGCGTCGTAAATCGCCGAATCCCCATGCGGGTGGTACTGGCCCATTACGTCACCGACCGGGCGCGCGGACTTCCTGTAGGACTTATCGTGGGTGTTTCCTGTCTCGTGCATGGCAAAAAGGATGCGACGGTGCACAGGTTTTAAGCCATCGCGCAGGTCCGGAATCGCGCGGCTGACGATCACCGACATCGCATAATCGAGATAAGATGTGCGCATCTCATGCTCGATTGTCACCGTCGGCCCGTCATAGCGCGGTCCTTCGGGCGGCGTTTCGTCTTCGTTTTCAGGCTCTTGTGGGGTGTCGTTCACGTAGGATGCTCGTTTTTTGGTCAAACGCTATATCTTGTGGGACAACTCTACACGACCGGACATATGCGGTGCAATCCAAAAGCCCTAATCTGTTAGCAGCCAGCCTCATTGAGTGGTAATGCCTTGTTTTCATTGAAAAGTAATTTTGCTTTGGCATGCTGGGGATATGGAAGCCAAAGAGAGGACATCAATGCCCCAGTCAGAGACAGAGCTTTTGCTGAAGGGATATGGGCTTACGACTGCAGAGTTTTTCTATCGTATGCCGGATTATCAGAATGTTTTGAACAGTTTCGTATGGCAGGAGTATGATCTGGCCCCGGATCATCCGCGCCTATTCAAGTTTGTGGAGTATTGGCAGTCGGAGATCGAAGGGCCGCTGCATTCAGTGCGGTTCACGCACCGCAAGCTGGTATCGGCCGGCGAATGGCGCAACGTGACGGGTGAATTCACGCTCCATTAAAACGACGCAGGCAGCGCTCTGGCGGGGACGGGCATCCCCTGCGGCCTAGGCCGAGCAACTGGCGCCGCCCAGCACGCAGAATTTGGCGCAGTGCGGATGGTTCAGAGCCACTTCACCCTGAGCCTCAGCCAGCGTTTCACCCATTTCAAACGCCGCATCGTAGGGCAGCAATGTGCAGGCCAAGACAGCGGGGCGGGCAGCCCCTTTGCGTTTCACCACCATGCGAGACGACGAACACATTAACGCATCCGGTGACTTGCCAAGGATGCCCCAGCATTCGGTCGTGATTTCAGGCACTTCGACCGATGTATCCATTTCAGGAAACAACACGCATTGCGCAGGGTCCCCGGCGTCGATGTCAAAGCCGTAGGTGTCGAAAAACGCCGCATATCCCGCGCGGCTTGCAGCGTCGCTGTCGCCCATCGCGGACCGTCCGGCCACAGCCATTGGAATGCCCGCATCGCGCATCCAGATCATTCCTTCAACCGTTTTGTCAAAGGCCCCGGCACCTCGTTCGGTGTCATGCAGATCAGCATCAAAATGATCAACGGAAATGCGCAGGGTCATTTTGCCCGGGAACGTTTCATTAAGGTCCTTCAGGCCAGCCTGAACCTTGCGCCGCATCATCGGGCGCATCGCATTTGTCAGGATCAGCACGTCATACCCGCGCTCGAGGCTTGCGCGCGCCATCCCGATCATCTGCGGGTTCATGAAAGGCTCGCCGCCCGTAAAGGCGATCTCGCGCACAGGCCAGCCGCAGTCGACGATCTGATCAAGGTATTCTGTGACTTCGTCCGTTGTAATATAGACGAGGCGGTCATTGCTTGGGCTGCTCTCGATATAGCAATTGACGCACTCGATATTGCACAAGGTCCCGGTGTTGAACCAAAGCGTCTTGGGGTCCGTCAGAGCAACTTTGGCGCGGGCCTCTCCTTTGGCAGTGACGTCTGGATCACGAAATTTCTCTTTGTTCGCAACGAGGAGGTCTTTCATTTTGCTCTTTCAGTTGTCGTGTATTGTTCGTTATTTGAGCGAGCACAGATCGAAAGGCAAGAAAACATCGCGCCGCGACATTGCACAGTCTTGTGATCTTGGCTGATTTGTGCATGTTTGCGCTAACATTTTTGGCAGGGCGACTCCCATCGCCCAAATCCCGGGTGGGCAATCTATGGTTTCCAGAGTAATTCCGGTCGATCCTTTTGATCTGGTGATTTTTGGTGGGACAGGTGATCTGGCGCAGCGCAAAATTCTGCCCGGTCTTTTCCGGCGGTTCTGCGCAGGTCAGATGCCGCCGGAGGCGCGCATCATCGGGGCTGCCCGCAGTGGGTTTGATGTGGCAGGCTACCGCGCCTTCGTCACGGATGCTATTCGGGAACACGTGGGCGATGGTCCGTGTGAAAATGGCACGCTGGAACGGTTTCTGGCGCAGGTCGACTATGTGTCCATTGATGCGCGGGGCACGGCAGGCTGGGATGATCTAAAGGAAAAAACATCAGCCAAAGACCGGGTCGAGGCGTATTATTTCTCCGTAGCACCTGCGCTTTTTGGGGATTTGGCGGAACGGCTGCAAGGGTACGGCATGGCAGACAGCCGGTCGAGGATCGTGGTCGAGAAACCTTTTGGGCGCGATCTGGCCACTGCAAAAGCGCTGAACGCCACGCTGGCAAAGTACTTCGACGAGACACAGATCTACCGAATTGATCACTATCTGGGCAAAGAGACCGTGCAGAACCTGATGGCCGTGCGGTTTGGCAACATGCTGTTTGAACCGCTGTGGAACAGCCAGTTCATTGACCACATCCAGATCACGGTGGCAGAGACTGTTGGTGTTGGCGGACGGGGTGATTACTACGACAAATCCGGTGCCATGCGCGATATGGTGCAAAACCACCTGATGCAGCTTTTGTGTCTGATCGCGATGGAGCCGCCCGCGCGTTTTTCGCCCGATGCGGTGCGGGACGAGAAACTCAAGGTGATCCGCGCGCTTGAACCGGTAGAGCCGCACCACATCGTGCGGGGCCAGTACGAGGCGCAAGCCGGGGCCGAAGAGGCGCATCCCGATTACCGGGCAGCGGTGGATAACCCGCGCTCAAAGACCGAGAGCTTTATTGCGCTCAAGTGCACGGTTGCGAACTGGCGATGGGCAGGCACGCCGTTTTATCTGCGCACCGGCAAACGCATGGTGGCCAGATCGAGCGAAATCTCGGTGATTTTCAAAGACACCCCTCATTCGATTTTCGGTGAAGAGGCGGGGCGGCACCGCAATGTGCTGTCGATCAGGTTGCAACCCAACGAAGGCATCACCCTGGGCGTGACCATCAAGGAACCGGGGCCGGGGGGCATGCGGCTGGTTGATGTGCCGCTTGATATGACCTTTGCGGAGGCTTTGGGACCCGATGGTGGGGAATCGGTCGAGGCGTATGAACGCTTGATCATGGACGTGATCCGAGGCAATCAGACATTGTTTATGCGCGGTGATGAGGTCGAAGCGGCCTGGGCGTGGACAGACCCGATCATCGAAAGCTGGGTGACCCGGGGCGATGTGCCAAAACCCTACGACAGCGCCAGCGAAGGCCCGGATGCCGCGCAACAAATGCTTCAGCGCGAAGGACGCGCGTGGCGAAAGGTGGATGTATGAACTTTAACACATACGCAGACCGCGACATGGCTGTCATGAATATTGCCCATGCGATCACCAGTGATCTGCGGCGGTGTTTGCTGCGCCACGAAACGGCGAGCTTTGCTGTGCCGGGTGGCACTACGCCGGGGCCGATCTTTGATGCCATGACCAGTGTGGAGATTGACTGGAACAGGGTACATGTGATGCTGACCGATGAACGCTGGGTGCCCGAGGGGCATGCGCGGTCAAACGCAGGGTTGGTGCAGACGCGCCTGATGCAGGGCCATGCGGCGGCGGCAACGTTTGTGTCGTTCTACCGGGATGGCATGACGGCCGCAGAGGCCGCACCGGTCGTGTCGCAAGAGATTGAGGCAGAAACACCTATTTCCGTGCTGGTGCTGGGGATGGGCGCGGATATGCACACCGCGTCGCTCTTTCCCGGCGCACCGGGGCTTGAGGCCGCGATGGCCCGCGGTGCACCGCTGTTGTGCGCGGTCTCGCCGGCAGACCAGCCGGAAGAACGGATCACACTGAGCGCGCGTGCCTTGGCAGGTGCCATGGACAAGCACGTGGTAATTTTTGGGGATGATAAAAAAGCTGCAATCGAGAAGGCGCAGCGTTTGCCTGCGACGGACGCGCCGATTGCTGCCGTCATGAAAGGGGGGACCGTTCATTGGGCCGCATGACACAAAACTGGGACGCGCTGCGCAAGCGCCACACCGCAACCGCCAAACGGCCGATCCTGTCGCTTTTTGAGGACCCGGATCGCGCCCAAAGCTTTTCGGCGCAGGCAGGCGATATGCTCTTTGACTATTCAAAGACCAATATCGATGCCGAGACGCGCAACGCCCTTTTAGCGTTGGTTGAGGCCTCGGGCCTTGCCGGGAAACGCGCGGATATGTTCGCAGGCCAGCCAATCAACGATACCGAAGGGCGGGCAGTTCTGCACACGGCCCTGCGCAATCTCGACAGTGGTCCCGTCACGGTGAACGGCGCGGATGTGATGCCCGGTGTGCTGGACACACTGGCGCGTATGCGCCGCTTTGCCGACGAAATCCGCCAAAGCGACACCACGGATGTGGTCAATATCGGGATTGGCGGCTCTGATCTTGGCCCGGCGATGGCCGTGCAGGCGCTGTCGCCCTACCACGACGGGCCGCGCTGTCATTTTGTGTCGAACGTGGATGGCGCGCATATCGCGGACACGTTGCGCGGGCTGGATGCACGCCACACGCTTGTGATCGTGGCCTCCAAGACCTTCACCACGATCGAGACCATGACAAACGCGCGCACGGCCAAGGCGTGGATGGCGGACAATGGAGGCGACCCCAGCGCGCAGTTTGCAGCGCTCAGCACAGCCGCAGACAAGACCGCCGCCTTTGGTATCCCGCCAGAACGGGTGTTCGGCTTTGAGGATTGGGTCGGCGGGCGCTATTCGATGTGGGGTCCCATTGGCTTGTCGGTGATGATCGCCATCGGCCCCAAAGGGTTTGAGGCGTTTCTGCGCGGCGCGCAGGCGATGGACCAGCACTTTATCGCGGCGGACCCGTTGGAAAACCTGCCCGTGCTGCTGGCTGTGGTGGGCATCTGGCACCGGCAGGTCTGTGGCTATGCCAGCCGCGCTGTTCTGCCGTATGATCAACGCCTTGCACGGCTTCCGGACTATTTTCAGCAGCTGGAAATGGAATCCAACGGCAAGGGCGTGCAGATGGATGGCACCCCGGTCGAGGTCTCTTCCGGCCCGGTGGTCTGGGGTGCTGCCGGCACCAACGGGCAGCACGC
>JBGCEG010000054.1:0-93191 GCA_045106135.1 Roseobacter sp.
GCGAAAGGATCAAACGAAAGACACTCGAAGCGCGACGCTTGCATCACAGACAGCACGCCGCATAATCAAACCAAACAGATGAGCCAAACTCTCAATCAGTTCAGGCCCGCATCGGTTCCAATAACCCTGACGACGGACAGACTTCGGATCGTTAGATCGGTAAGTTTTTGTCTTACTTTGTCTCCTTCAGGCTATGCGCTGAGGGTAGCAAACATGAGTATCTATGGGAATCCCATTACTGGCAACAATCAGATAACCTATTGCTTTGCGGTAAGAATGGGTAAGTATGTGGTGCCCGGGGGCGGAATCGAACCACCGACACGAGGATTTTCAATCCACTGCTCTACCCCTGAGCTACCCGGGCACGGGACACCGGTAGACCGGCGGGGTGAGGGCCTTCTATGTATTTGCATCCCTAGTGTCCAGAGCAAAATCATAGCCCGATACAAACGAAATGCATCGGCTTCACAGATCGCCTTGCTGACCCCGGCCGAATGACTGCGAAGATGATTAAGAAACGGTCACCTGCAGGCATTCGCGCATGGCCGAGCGTTAGGGGCCATTGTACCTCCCGTCCAGCTTGCTATGCTGATCAAATGACCGGGGAAAACAAACACTTTGACGAAATGATAGGCGGCGGCGGAAACGTCCATGAGCCTTATCGCAAATATCAATCATGGTTTGACGCGCAGGATCCCATCCGGCTGGAAAGCAAATCGGCCGAAGCCGAAGCCTTTTTCCGCCGCACGGGCATTACCTTTAATGTATATGGCGACGCAGAAGCCCAAGAACGTCTGATCCCCTTTGATCTGGTGCCGCGCATTCTGTCGAGCAGGGAGTGGACCAAGCTATCCAAAGGGATCGAGCAGCGCGTGCGCGCGATCAACGCCTTCATCTGGGATATTTACAACCGACGCGAAATTCTCAAGGCGGGCCGCATTCCCCAGCATCTGATCTCGCAAAACGAGGCATTCCTGCCTGAGATGATGGGCTTCACTCCACCGGGGAGCGTTTATACGCACATCGTAGGCACCGATATTGTGCGCACCGGGCCAGAGGATTTTTTCGTGCTCGAAGACAACGCGCGCACACCCTCGGGCGTCTCGTACATGCTTGAGAACCGCGAAACGATGCTGCAAATGTTCCCGGAGCTTTTCAGCAAAATCAAAGTACAACCTGTCAGCGACTACCCTAAAAACCTGCGCCGGTCTTTGGCGGCCTGCGCGCCGAGGGCCTGTTCATCAAAGCCCAGCGTGGCGGTGTTGACACCGGGCATCCACAACTCAGCCTACTTTGAGCATTCGTTTTTGGCGGATCAAATGGGTGCAGAGCTTGTCGAGGGACACGATTTGCGTGTGGTCGATGGGCGTATCTGCATGCGCACCACCTGCGGCTACAAGGTGGTGGATGTCCTGTACCGGCGCATTGATGACGACTTTCTTGACCCCTTGAATTTCAACCCGGACAGCCTTTTGGGCGTGCCGGGCATCATGGATGTTTACCGCGCCGGCGGTATCACCATTGCGAACGCTCCGGGCGCAGGCATCGCGGACGACAAGGCAATCTATTCCTACATGCCTGAAATCATAGAGTTTTATACCGGTGAAAAAGCGATTCTGCGCAATGTCGAAACCTTCCGGTGCTCAGAGGTGGACACGCTGAAATACGTGCTGGATAACCTGTCAGAACTTGTGGTCAAAGAGGTGCATGGATCAGGCGGCTACGGTATGCTGGTGGGCCCTGCCGCGAGCAAAGCCGAGATCGAAGTGTTCCGTGAAAAGCTGATCGCGAACCCCTCAAACTATATCGCGCAACCCACGCTGTCGCTGTCTACTGTCCCGATTTTTGTTGAACACGGGCTGGCACCGCGACACGTCGATTTGCGGCCTTTCGTGCTGGTTTCGCCAAACGGCATCGACATCACGCCGGGGGGTCTCACGCGGGTGGCGCTTAAGGAAGGCTCGCTGGTGGTGAACTCCAGCCAGGGTGGGGGCACCAAGGACACTTGGGTGCTGGAGGACTGATATGCTTGGGAAAACCGCAGGCGGTCTCTATTGGATGTTTCGGTTCCTCGAACGCGGCGAAAACACCGCCCGTTTGCTGGAGGCGGGGTTTCGGATGGCCCTTACCAGATCGAAAGATGCAGAAAGTGAGTGGCGGTCTGTTGTCGTGACATCCGGCCAACTGGCAGGGTACGACAAGAAATACGACAGCTATACCGACCTTGAGGTCATGGACTACCTGCTCCGGGATACCGACAACCCCTCCAGCGTGCTGTCGATCACCAAAGCTGCGCGCGAAAACGCCAGACTTGTACGCACGGCACTGACCACGGAAGTCTGGGAGGCTGTGAATGACAACTGGATGACACTGCGCGCCTTGCTGGCGGAACCTGTGTCGCCCGTGGATTTGCCTGCGGCTTTGGGCACGATCCGGCAGCAAAGCGCGCTGGTGCGCGGTGCGCTTTATGGCACGATGTTACGCAACGACATTTACGACTTTGCACGGCTGGGCACCTTTATCGAAAGGGCCGACAACACCGCGCGGATCATCGACGTAAAGTACTACACGTTGCTGCCGTCTCCGTCTGCGGTAGGCACATCCCTCGATAACGTGCAGTGGGAGATGATCCTGCGCTCCGTATCCGCGCACAGGTGCTTTCGCTGGCTTGATGAGCAAGAGATGACCGCCTCTGCCATTGCGGAATTCCTGATCTTTGACAAACGTCTGCCTAGGTCGCTTGCCTTCAGCATGAAACAGCTGTCGGAAAACCTGCGGTTTCTTGAAGAAGAATACGAAAAGCGCCACACTTGCCACGCTATGGCGGACGCGATGCGGCGCAAACTGAAATCATACGATATAACGACCGTGTTTGATGAAGGATTGCACGACTTCATCGCGGACTTCATACGTGACAATAACACGCTGGGCGCGCAAATCGAGCAAGACTACCAATTCACGGGGTAACGGACACAGCATGAGACTGAAGCTCAACCATACGACGCGGTACGCATACGACAAACCGGTCGACTATGCGCTACAGCAAGTGCGCTTGAGCCCGCAAAACAATGCGCAGCAGGAGGTTGTCTCGTGGGACGTGTCTGTTGAAGGCGGCGAGATAGAGACCTCCTACACTGATCATTTTGGGACCATTGTGCACCTCGTCTCGACCGCACGGAACGCGCAGGCCGTGGCCATAACGGCACAAGGCGAGGTGCAAACGACCGACACATCGGGTGTTTTCGGACCTGCACGCGGGCATGTTCCGCTTTGGTACTTCCTCAACAGCACACCGCTGACCAAAGCAGGCACGCAGATCAAAGCGATGGCAGCCCCGGTGGTGAAGGCCACCGACAAGCTGCACGCCCTTCACGCCCTCTCTGAACATATCATTGCGGCGGCCCCCTACCAGACCGGCACCACCTATGCCGAAACCGCAGCCGAAGACGCAATTGCCGGTGAAGGTGGGGTTTGTCAGGATCACGCGCAGATTTTTGTGGCCGCAGCACGGTCAGCCGACATTCCGGCACGCTACGTCAGCGGCTATTTATTGATGGATGACCGGATCGAACAGGATGCCACCCATGCATGGGCCGAAGCGCACATTGATGGCTTGGGTTGGGTCGGTTTTGATGTCTCGAACGGCATTAGCCCGGATGATCGTTACGTACGTCTGGCGGTTGGCCTTGACTATACGGACGCTGCTCCCATATCCGGGCTTCGACTGGGGGATGCAGCTGAGGAAATGGCAGTCTCTTTGCAAGTGCAACAATAGGGGCGACGTCGCTTCACCATCGTTAATTAGGACATTTGAATGACATATTGCGTGGGGCTCAGGCTCGAAAAAGGTCTGGTGTTTATGTCGGATACGCGCACAAACGCAGGCTTTGACAACTTTTCGCAGACAAGAAAGCTGTTTTCATGGAGCGTGCCGGGCGAGCGTTTGATCACGCTGATGACCGCTGGCAACCTTGCCACCACCCAATCGCTCGTGAGCCTTATCGAGGAACGCGTAAAGGCGGCGGGCGACCGCGACCCTTCTATTCTGCATGCGCCGTCGATGTTTCAGGTGGCGCGGATGATCGGCGCCACCCTCAAAGAGGTGATCGCAGACAGCGCGCCCATCGGGCAGACCAGCGATGCTGCCTTTCAGGCCACGGTCATTGTGGGCGGGCAGATCAAGGGCAGCCCCCCCACGATGTTCATGATCTACCCTGAAGGCAACTTTATCGAGGTGACCACTGAAACACCCTTTTTCCAGATCGGGGAGACCAAATACGGCAGGCCCATTCTGGTCCGCGCCTTCGAGGCGGACATGCGTTTTGAAGACGCGGTCAAACTGCTGCTAGTCTCTTTCGATTCGACCGCTCGGTCAAACCTGTCGGTGGGATTGCCCTTTGATTTTCTGGTCTATGAAAACGACACCTTTGAAGCCTTGGTCGAGCGCCGGGTCGAGATTGACGACCCGGACTACCAGAGCATCTCATCAGGGTGGGGGGACGCTTTGAAGACCGCGTTCGACCACTTGCCGGATGTGACCTTCGACCCCTAGTGCTGGGTCTGGGGCCCTTCGCCTTTGTCCGCATCCCGCAATGCCGCATCCAAGGCTTCATCATCTTCGGGTGTCTGCGATGGCACCGCGTAACTGCCGTTCAGCCACCGCGCAAGATCAACATCCGCGCAGCGTTTTGAACAAAACGGGCGGGTGGCAGCCTGCGTCGGTTTGCTACAGATCGGGCACGTCATGCCAGCACCTCGGCCAACGGGGGGCGCAGGCGTTTGCGTTGTAGCTCGTAGTGACCAAGAGGGGTCCAGCCCACCAGCGCGGTGTCGATGTGGTCGTTGCGAAACGCGCGCCGCAGCGCTGTCTCAAAGCTGCGCCGGTCTTTTTTGGGCATCGGTGCAAGGTCCAGCACGATCTGACCGCCAAGTCCCCGCAGGCGCAGTGCACGCGGCAGCGTTTCCGCACAGGCAATGTTCGCCTTGAGACCAGAGGCCAGCGAGGTATCGGGCCCAGTGTTGACATCCACCGCCACCAGCGCGCGCGTGGGTTCAATGAAAATCGCGCCCCCGCCAGGCAAAGACACACGCGACCGGCGCACAGCGTCCAGTGCGTCCAGCACCCCTTCGGCGCCAAAGCCTCCCGGTTCGGTGACAATATCAGCAGGGCTGACCCATTCGCGCCATGCGACAACATGCGGGCCATCCCCTTCCAACAGCGTATCCATCTCGGAACCCGCGTCCGACGTGACGGTTGCCGCTGCGGCGAGCATGTGCTCCAGATCCTCTGCGATGTCGGTGTCGGGCGCATTTTCACAACTGGACCGCAAAATGACACCCACATCCCTGTCCGCGATCACATCATGCGCGATCTCCAGCAGACGGTCGCGTTCTGCCTCATCCCGGATGCTGCGGCTCACATTGATGCCCGGATTTTCCGGCGTGACGATCACGTAGCGGCTTTTGAACAATAGCTTCTGTGTGACTGGCAGAGCTTTGCCCGGCTCAGCATATCCCGACACCTGAACCAGAATGGACTGCCCGGGCGCAAGACCTTTGATTTGTCGCAGGAAAGCCGACCCAGCAGGCGTTTTAAGGAACATGCCGCCCTGCCCCTTCACGGGCCGGTCCGCGATGGCGCGGTAGATCGTGCCGGGGCGCGGGGTGTCTGTATCAATCAGCAGATCATCCAACTGACCGTCGGTCACCAGTGCTGCGGCCTCACGCCCTTCCACATGGTCGAGTATGATCTTTTGCCCTTTCATGACGGCACCCCCTGCCCCTTGATACCCGCCGCGCGCAAAAGGCCTGCGGTCTCAGCCAGCGGCAATCCAACGATTCCGGTAAAGGACCCGGATATCCACGGAATGAACGCCCCGGCGGGTCCCTGAATGCCGTATCCCCCGGCTTTGCCCTGCCAGTCATTTGTGGCGATGTAGGACGCAATTTCATCGGCATCCAAACGCTTCATGCGAACGGCGCTCACAACATCGCGGAACCAGACCTGATCGGCCTTTCGCACAGCAACAGCCGTGATGACCCGGTGACGACGACCCGACAAAGCGCGCAGGAACTTTTCAGCCTCCACCGCGCTGTCAGGCTTTCCCAAAATGCGCCGCCCCAACGCCACGGTCGTATCTGCGCAAAGGACAACGTCCCCTGCGGCCATTTGAATGGCTGCGGCTTTTTCGCGCGCAATGCGCCCGCAATAGACCCGTGGCGTTTCGCCCTTGTGCGGGTCTTCATCAATATCCGGAGCACGAATGTCATCCGGCACAATGCCAATCTGCGCCAGTAACTCGCGGCGTCTGGGACTGCCGGACCCAAGAATGAACAAAGCTTATTTGAAGCGGTAGTTGATCCGACCTTTCGTCAGATCATACGGCGTCATTTCCACTTGCACCTTGTCGCCTGCCAGAACGCGGATGCGGTTCTTGCGCATTTTACCTGCCGTGTGTGCGATAATCTCATGGCCATTTTCAAGCTCGACCCGAAATGTCGCATTCGGCAGGAGTTCCTTCACGACACCGGGGAATTCGAGCGTATCTTCCTTGGCCATGGTCTCTCCTTTAACTAGGCCCGCTTTGTGCGGACGCCCGTTAAATGAGCGTATTGCCGGGGTTTTTCAAGTACAAACTCAGCGCAGGTTAACGATTGAGGCGGATTCGCGGCCTGTTTGCTCTGTCCAATGGGTGCGTCCCAGCACGCGACCGTCCTGGCGCACCGCTTCGACACGGCTGAGGTCAATATCGGCGAAGGTCCATCCGGGTTGTCCAAGGGTGCCAAGGGCCAGCACCCCATCATCGGGAAAGCCTGCATCCGGCGGGCCAAAAACGCCCCCCGTCCCGGTTGTGATATCCACCGCCTCAGACCAAGGGGCCTCTCCGACGAGGGACGACATCACCGTCACGCACTGCGCCTCAAGCGCGCGGGCCATTGCCCCAATGCGGACGCGCCAATACCCCGACAAGGCTTCGGTGCAGGACGGCACAAGGATCAAATCACACGCGGCAAGGGCCCGCCCCAGCAGCGGAAATTCAGCGTCATAACATATCAGCACACCGATTTTTCCAAGTGCAGTTTCAAAGACCTGCAGCGGATCACCGCCAACGATTTGCCAAGGGTCCCGCTCGAACCGTGTCATGATTTGTTTGTCCTGCACACCGATTGCGCCCGTGGGCGTCACCAGCCTTGCCCGGTTCACTGGCCCCTTGTCGGTCACCGCAGGACCGGAGGCCGCCAGAATGTGGACATTGAATTCTGACGCGAGCTTGGCGTGCAGCGTGTCTGCCACGTCCAGCCGTTCGGAGGCCGCGACGGTCGAGCGCTGCAAATCTCCAGCGGCCTCCGTGCCCGCCAGTGTCGCCAGTTCCATCGCCCCGTATTCCGGAAAGACAAGAAGCTCAGCGCCCTGTTCTGCGGCCTCTTTCACCCAAGCCGCAATCTTGTCTTCATAGTGCCCCCACGACTCCAGAAAATCCAATGGGTAGGCAGCAGTGGCGACTTTCATCAAAGAAACCTCTCATGAACTCTAGCGGGGCAAGCGACGCCCCATGGTTGCACCTTTTCTAAAATCATTATGGAAAATTCAGGCCAATTGTGCAATCTCAGCCTGATACAACCGAAAAAACTGAAAGTAAGCGCCAGTGATCAAGGGCATCAGCCTTCGCGGGATCGAAATATTTGAAGCCTTGGCCCAAAGCGGATCGGTCGCAGGCGCGGCAGAGCGCAGCGGGCTCAGCCAGTCTGCGGTCAGCCAGCAGCTTCGCAATCTCGAACAGGCGATCGGAACAGACCTGATTGACCACACGCGCCGCCCCATGCGCCTGACCCCGGCGGGCGCCTTGTTTCTGACCCGCGCCGAGGCCGCGTTGGCAGAACTGCGGCTGGCACAGAGCGAGTTGCAGGTGATGGATCTGGCGCAATTACAGTCGCTGCACATCGGCATCATCGACGATTTTGACGACAATCTGACCCCACGGCTGGCCACTATTCTGGGCGATAATCTTGTGGGGTGTCAGCTGAAACTCATTACAGCCTCCAGCCATGATCTGCTCGCAGCCATTGCCGACAAGCACCTACACCTCGCCATTTCCGCGCGTACCGGGGACAGGATTGAGGGCGTGGTCGAACACCCGCTGGCGCGCGACCCGTTTGTGCTTGTCACGCCTGCGGCCATACCGGCGGAGGTGGCAACAGACCCCGCAGCGACCCTCCCCTTTCTGCGCTATGATGCAGGCCAGCTTATCCGCACGCAAATCGACGCGCATCTTGATGCGCATGGGCTGTCTTTTCCAAAACGCTTTGAAATCAGCAGCCACCTTGCGCTCATGGCCATGGTCGCGCGGCAGCTTGGATGGACGATCACGACGCCCTTGGGCTTCATGCGAGCGCACCGGTTTCACGCCCAATTGCAAGCACATCCCTTGCCTTTCCCAGACCTCGCACGCCAGATTTCGCTGTTTGCCAGTGCGGAGTGGTCGGATAAGGTGCCGCTGGATGTGGCCACCACCATGCGCCGGCTGATCCAGTCCCAGATGATTGATCCGGCAGTCGCGCAGATGCCCTTTCTCAAGGGAACGCTGAAAGTGCTCGACCCAGCACCTGAGACCGTTTGACAAGCAAGACCAGCCTGCGCAAACCTGCTACCAAGGAGACACCTCATGAAAAAGATCGTCATTCTGACAGGAGCCGGGATTTCAGCCGAAAGCGGTCTTGGCACCTTCCGGGCCGAAGGCGGGCTTTGGGCGCAACACAAGATCGAAGACGTCGCAACCCCTGAAGGATTTGCCCGCGACCCGCGCCTTGTAGTGGATTTCTACAATGCACGCCGGGCACAGGCCGCCGAGGCCGCCCCAAATGCCGCACATATGGCGCTGGCGGATCTTGAGGCCCGTTTTGACGGTGAATTCTTGCTTGTGACCCAGAATGTGGACGATCTGCACGAAAAGGCGGGCAGCGAGAACGTCATTCACATGCACGGCGCGCTCAATGGCGCGCTTTGCGGCAGTTGCGACCATCGCTGGCCTGCCCCTATGGTGATGGCCCCCGGCGATGCCTGCCCGTCCTGCGCCGCGCCGACCGCCCGCCCTGATATTGTCTGGTTTGGGGAAATGCCCTATCAGATGGACCGCATTTACGAGGATTTGTCGGGCGCAGACCTGTTTGCCAGCATCGGCACCTCTGGAAATGTCTATCCAGCCGCTAGCTTCGTCTCTGAGGCGCGCAGATTCGGCGCACATACGCTTGAGTTCAATCTGGAACCGACAGCTGTCGGCAGTCTGTTTGAAGAAACGCGCATCGGCTCCGCCAGCCAGACCTTGCCGATATGGGTGGAGGAAATCTTGGGCGCTTAACCCCGGATACGAAAAAAGCCCCGCCAAAATGGCAGGGCAATCCTAAATGCGATAAACCTGAGTTAGCTCAGCGCTTCTGGCTGTACGCTCGCCTTGGCGATCGCCTTTTTGATCTTCAGCGCATTTGTCGACAGCTCGGTGTCTTTCGCTTTCGCCAGAAACTTGTCCAAACCACCACGGTGATCGACGGACCGCAGCGCAGCGGCAGATATCCGCAGCTTGAACGCACGCCCCAGTGACTCAGACTGCAAGGACACATCGTTCAGGTTCGGCAAAAAGCGACGACGTGTTTTGTTATTTGCGTGGCTGACATTGTTGCCAGTCATTGGGCCTTTACCGGTCAGTTCGCAGACGCGCGACATGGGATATCCTCTTCTTTTCAACTGGCTCCGACATGTCGGAAAGCACTACGGGGGCGGATCAGGGCCACGCCATCATTTTTCGTCCCCGCGCTTTAGTTTGAATCGGTGGTTGGGTCAACCCGATAGGTTGGAATTCATGCCCGATGCGTGCTCTGTTGACCAAGCCAGTCGAGGAAAGCTGCCGCAGCCTCACCACCCGGTCTCTCGCCGCGCGCAACAGATTGACTGATTCGCGCAAATTCGGCTTGCGCGTCTGGTGTCTCCATCTGGTTCAACAGCGCCGCACGCACATCTTCGCGCAACCAGTACTGCGCCTGCTCTGCCCGTGTCCGCGCCCAATGCCCCTGCGCCTTGCGCCACGCGATCAAGGTCTGAATGTCCGACCAGACGCCGTCCAGACCACGCCCCTCCAGCGCGGAGACCATTTGCGCCTTGGGATAGCCTTCGGGGTCCTGCTGCCTTTTGCGCAGCAAGCGCAGTGCGCCCGCGTAGTCCGCGCAGGTGCGGGTGGCGGCTGGCTTCAGATCACCATCGGCTTTGTTGATGACGATCAGATCTGCGATCTCCATGATGCCGCGCTTGACGCCCTGCAGTTCATCACCACCCGCAGGGGCCAGCAACAACAAAAAGACATCCGACATTTGCGCCACTACGGTTTCGGACTGCCCCACGCCGACCGTTTCCACAAGGATCACATCAAAACCTGCGCCTTCACAGACCGCGACCGCCTCGCGCGACCGCCGGGCGACCCCCCCCAGATGCGTCTGACTGGGCGACGGGCGGATAAACGCCAGCGGTTCGCGCGACAAGTAGTCCATGCGCGTCTTGTCGCCCAGGATCGACCCGCCCGACCGTGTCGACGATGGATCAACCGCCAGAACAGCCACCCGCAACCCCTGTTGCGTAAGCATCATGCCAAACGTCTCGATAAATGTGGATTTTCCGACACCCGGCGTACCAGACAACCCGATCCGAAGCGCTTCGCGGTCTCGTGGCAAGGCTGTCAGCAGGCGCTGCGCCTCTGCGCGGTGATCAGCGCGACCACTTTCCACCAGCGTGATCGCCCGCGACAGCGCCCGGCGTTCACCCGCCGCCACGCGTGCTGCAAGTTTTTCAGGATCAATCGTCTTTGCATGCCTCATGGTGAGGTTTTCCGGCAGCACGCCGCAAATGTCCAGCGCTTGGCGCTGCTGACGGCTTTCGATATGTAGCTTTGTATGAAAACCGGGCTGCCCATCGACGATGCGATCCCTCAGGTGCTTGATGCGGTGCGCACAACGGGCCGTGTGGTCCTGCACGCGCCCCCCGGGGCTGGCAAAACCACAGGTATCCCCTTGGCCTTGCTGGATGCAGACATCTGCAACGGGCTTATCCTCATGCTTGAGCCGCGCAGGCTTGCGGCCCGGGCCGCCGCCGAACGTATGGCGCAGATGCGCGCTGAGAAAGTTGGCCAGACAGTGGGCTACCGCATCCGCGGACAGACCGCCGTCAGCGAAGCCACGCGCATCGAGGTGGTAACCGAAGGCATTCTCACCCGCATGCTGCAAGACACGCCAGACCTGCCAGGCGTGGGGGCTGTGATCTTTGATGAGTTTCACGAACGCTCTCTCAACGCTGATCTGGGGTTGGCGCTCTGTCTGGATGTGGCGGAGGCGCTGCGCGACGATCTGAAACTGGTGGTGATGTCGGCAACCATAGATGCCGTGCCCGTGTCGGACATGATAGGTGCTGCGGTCGTTCAGTCTTTGGGGCGCAGCTATGACGTGACCGAACGCTGGCTGCAAAAACCGCTCAGCAAAGAGATGCGTTTTGAACAGGCAGCCTCTGATCTGATCCTTGAGGCGCTGGCAGCAGAACACGGCAGCATGCTGGTCTTTTTGCCCGGCGAAGGCGAAATTCGCAGGGTCGAGGCGCGTCTGCGGGGCGCCCTCCCGCCAGAAACAGCGCTTTTTCCGCTGTTCGGCGCGATGGATTTCAAGGCACAACGGCAGGCGATTGCGCCGCTGTCCCAAGGGCGCAAGGTTGTGCTTGCCACAGCCATTGCAGAGACATCCCTGACCATCGAAGGCATCCGCATTGTCGTGGACACCGGCCGCGCGCGCCGCGCCGAGTTTGATCCCGGCTCAGGCATGTCGCGTCTGGTGACGACCCGCGTCAGCAAGGCAGAAGCCACGCAGCGCGCAGGCCGCGCGGGGCGTCTGGAACCCGGCATTTGCTACAAGCTGTGGACGCGCGGGGACGATGGCGCGCTGCCCGCCTTCCCCCCTGCGGAGATCGACATCGCGGACCTTTCGGGCTTCGCGCTTGAATTGGCGAACTGGGGGGCTGCGCCGTCTGATCTGGCTTTCCTCAGCCCCCCGCATGACGGGCGACTGGCAGAGGCGCGCGCCGTGCTGACCATGCTGGGCGCGTTGGACACATCAGGCCGGATTACCGCGCATGGCCGCGCCCTGACCCGCCTTCCCATCCATCCAAGACTTGCACATATGCTGCAAATCTGCGGGCCTGAGGCCTCAAATCTCGCAGCTCTCTTGTCGGATCGCGATATTTTTCGGGGGGCACCTGTGGATATTGCCTTGCGGCTGCAAGCGCTACAAGCGCCGGACAGGTGCGAGGGTCAAAACGGCGCTCTGCTCAACAGACCAGCCCTCGAAAGGGTGCGGCAAGAGGCGAAACGACTGCGCGCCATGACAAAGGCAAAAGGCCGTCGATACGCAGCCCCCCCGGCGGCCCTTGCCTATCCCGACCGTATCGCACTGCGGCGGCCCGGCGACGCGCCCCGGTACATCCTGTCCAATGGCAAAGGCGCGTACCTGCCCAAAGAAGACCCGTTGAACGGAAGCCGACTGCTGGTGGCAACTGATCTGGATGGCGACCCAAAGGAAGCCCGTATCCGTCAAGCCGCCACCATGACCGAAGCGGAACTGCGGGAGATATTCGCAGAGCAGATCGCCTGGCACAGCCTGTGCGACTGGTCTAAACGCGACAAGCAAGTGCGCGCACGGCGGCAGGAGCGGTTTGGCGCGCTTGTGCTAGACGATCAGGCGTGGCGTGACGCACCGGAGGCTAGTGTCGCGCGGGCCATGCTCGACGGGGTGCGCCACCTTGGCCTGCGCGCCGATGCACCCGCCCAAAGGTTTCTGGCCCGGGCCCGTTTGATGCAAAAGATCGACCCGGATTTCCCAGATTTCTCTGAAACGCACCTGATGGCGCAGCTTGAAGACTGGCTTCTACCGTTTATCGCGGGCATCACCACCGCGCAGGCCTGGCGCAGCTTCAAATTACTGGAACCGTTGCGCGCCCGGCTGGACTTTGCGCAACAACAGACGATGGACAAGCGCGTGCCACCGCATTTCAGGACGCCGCTGGGTCGTCAGATTCCAATCGATTTTGAAAACGGCGCGCCAAGCGTCACCCTGCGCCTTCAGGAGGTGTTTGGCGTCACCGTGCACCCCATCGTGGCGGGGCAGCCCTTGCAAATGACGCTTTTGTCGCCTGCGCAAAGGCCGGTGCAAATTACAAACGACTTGCCGGGGTTCTGGACGCACTCCTATTCGGATGTGCGCAAAGACATGCGCGGGCGCTACCCCAAGCACCCCTGGCCCGAAGATCCGACGCAGGCGCAACCGACCTTGCGCACCAAGCCGCGTCAGTAAGACTGCCAAAACGCTGCGATTAATCATTTGTTTGTCATATAAGCCGACACTTTGGCGGTCGACGTACGGGTTATTGTGCCTCGATTTCATGATTAAACAGTACAGATGATAGCGAGCAAACGTGCCCCAAGCCAATCCGCCCCCCTCTGAACCTGCCACTCCACACCAGAAAATCACACCTTACCGGCAGGTTGCAGCCCTCTGCCTCAGGCGGTCACAAGCTGACACGCAGGTCTTGCTGATCACAAGCCGCGACACAGGCCGCTGGATCATCCCCAAGGGCTGGCCCATCAAGGGCCTGAAAGATTCAGAAGCGGCGGCTCAAGAAGCATGGGAGGAGGCAGGGGTGCGTTCTGCCGACGTCACAGAACACCCCATTGGCACCTACACCTACGACAAAGTGCTGAAAAACGGCCGGATCAAACCAATATGCGCCGCAATTTACATGACCAAAGTGGCGGAACTGGCAGACAACTACCCGGAACGAAAACAACGCACCCGGCGTTGGTTCGACCTGTCAGAGGCCGCCACGCGGGTCAGAGAACCGCGATTGCAACAAGTGTTTCAACAGGTCAGCAAGACCCTGCCCGCCTACGCCGACCAAATCTGACCACTCACAACCCTATGCAACAGCAAGGGAGTCAATTGCCACCCGCCTGAGGCAAACGCGTCGCAGACTACTGATCCAGACACCACCGCATAACCGCTTTTTGCGCATGCAGACGGTTTTCGGCTTCATCAAAGATCACCGAATGCGGGCCATCCATCACTTCTGATGTCGCCTCATCGCCCCGGTGCGCAGGCAGGCAGTGCATGAACAGGGCGTCGCTTTTTGCCTTGGACATCAACGCCGCATCCACGCGATAGGGGCGCAACTGGTTGTGCCGCCGTTCACGGGCCGATTGTGCATCGTGCATCGACACCCAAGTGTCTGTCACCACCAGATCTGCACCCGCCATCGCTTTTTCCGGATTGCGCTCAATCTCGATTTTTGAGCCCCGCGCGCGGGCGAAGTCTATGAATTCCTGTTCCGGATTCAGGGTCGATGGCCCCGTAAAGGTCAGGTTAAAGCCAAACTGGCCTGCCGCCTGCAGAAAGGACGCACAGACATTGTTGCCATCCCCGGACCAGACTACTTTCTTGCCCGCAATCGGGCCCCGGTGCTCTTCAAACGTCATGACATCCGCCATGATTTGACAAGGGTGCGTGCGATCGGTCAACCCGTTAATCACCGGCACGCTGGCAAATTCCGCCATTTCCGTCAGCACTGTTTCATCGAAGGTTCTGATCATGATCATATCGACATAACGGCTGAGCACGCGGGCGGTATCGGCGATTGTTTCGCCGTGTCCCAACTGCATGTCTGACCCGGACAACACCATGGTCTGCCCCCCCATCTGCCGCACGCCCACGTCGAACGACACGCGGGTACGGGTGGATGGCTTTTCGAAAATCAGGGCGACCATCCGGTTGGCCAGCGGTTGTATGTCGTCCGGCGCACCGCGCGGCTTGTCAGATCTCGCGCGCTTCATCTGTGCCGCCGTATCGATGATGTGACGCAGGTCTGACGGGGCGGTCAGGTGAATATCAAGAAAGTGGTTCATGTCTCAAACGGTCCTTTTGCTTAAGACGCAAGTCTGGTTGCAGCCGCATCGAGCTTTTCGACGGCCTGTCCGATTTCGTCATCGCTGATCGTCAAAGCGGGCAGCAGTCGGATCACATTGTCGGCCGCAGGCACCGTGAGCAAAAGCTCTTCATACCCGGCCTTCACAATATCAACGTTGGGTTTGATGCACTTCAGACCCAACATAAGCCCACTGCCCCGCACACTGTCGAACACGTCAGGGTGTGCCGCGATCAGCCCTTCAAGTTTTTGCCGCAAAAACCCTGCTTTGCGGGACACTTCGCTGAGAAACTCAGGTGTAGAGACCGTCGTCATCAAGGCCAGTGCCACAGCGCATCCCAAGGGATTGCCGCCATAGGTTGACCCGTGCGTTCCCAGCCCCATGCCACTGGCGGCCTCTTCGGTGGCGAGGACCGCGCCGATGGGAAACCCACCGCCCAGCCCTTTGGCGACCATCATGATGTCAGGCTCAATCCCGGCCCACTCATGTGCAAAAAGCTTGCCCGTGCGCGCCACACCGCACTGCACCTCATCAAAGATCAACAGCAGGCCTTTTTCATCGCACAGGTCCCGCAATCCCTTCAGGCACTGGTCCGGCACCGGCACGATGCCGCCCTCACCCTGCACAGGTTCAATGAGAATAGCACCCACAGTATCGGACACAGCTGCCTGCAAGGCGTCGTGATCGCCGAAAGGCACATGCACAAAACCGGGCAACAAAGGGCCGAACCCCTTGGTCATTTTCTCGGACCCCGCCGCCGCGATACCAGCGGACGACCGGCCATGGAAAGAGCCAGAAAACGTAATGATATCCGTTTTCTCAGGCGCACCTTTCTCGAACCAGTATTTGCGCGCCATCTTTACCGCAAGCTCACAGGATTCCGTGCCGGAATTGGTGAAAAACACGGTATCGGCAAATGTGGCCTCGGTCAGTTTCTCTGAAAGCTCCTGCTGTTTCGGAATCTGGTAGAGGTTTGAGGTATGCCAGAGCGTCTGCGCCTGATCCGTGAGGGCCGCAACCAAAGCAGGATGCGCGTGGCCCAGCGCATTTACCGCAATGCCCGCGCCCAGATCCAGAAAGCGTCGACCATCCGCCTCGATCAGCCAGGAGCCTTCCCCCTTGGTGAAACTCATCGGAGCACGGGCGTATGTGGGCAGCAAAGTTGGGATCATCGGTTCGTCCTTAAGAATGGAGCGGCTGCAAGGCTTTGAATAGGTGCATGAGCCGTGCAGGAGGTCAATATGGGAATGTGTTGCACGCGCCCCGCCAAGGGCAATTTGCGCCAATCAAGGCGTGAATAACGATCAGCGTCGTCGAGGGCGTATGAATGCGAGGGTCAACATACAGGCGTCTTATTCCAGTCGGACGAATTTGGAAACACCTCATTTTCGATGCGCCCCCGAGTGTGTTTTGCGCGCCCGCCATCACACATCAGACGGGCGGCTACTGGTAGAGCGGCAGATCAACTGCGGCCGGATCAGCTGGCTTGCAAGATCGGTGTTTTGGGTCTTGATCTGTTCTGCGATCACATCCGCCCCGCGCAGGCCAATCGTCCGGGCCGGAATACGCACAGTCGTGAGCGCCGGTTCAAAGTCCATGGACCCGCGAAAATCACCAATCCCGGTCACCGTGACCTCCGCCGGAACAGACGATCCCGTTTTGACCAAAGCATGCAACGCCCCCCACGCCAGCACATCGTTGCCACAGATGATGGCCGTGGGGCGCACAGGATCAGACATCACCTCGGTCACGATTTCTTTCGCGGAGGCAATCCGATAGGGCGTTTGCTTGCGCCAGTGCTCCGGAATGTCCTGACCTGCCTGCTGCAAGGCGTGCAACACCCCGGCAAACCGGTGCTCTGCGCGGTCATTGCCCTCCAGCGGCGGAAAAACGGAGGCAATTCTTGTGTGCCCCAGATCAACCACATGTTGCCCGATCAGCGCGCCCGCCTCAAAATTATCGCTGCCAACGCAGGGAAACTGAGACGCCTCCGCATAGTTCCACAGCAAAACCGCCGGGACAGCCTGTTGCGTCAGCAACTCAAAGGTGTCCTGTGCATGTTCGGTGCCGATCAGGGCCACCCCATCCACGCGGTGTTCCAGCATTTTGCGGGCCAGCGCATATTCACGGTCCAAAGAATAGCCGTGCGATGCCAGCAAGATTGTAAATCCGTGGTCTTCAACCGCTTCTGTGAAGCTTTGGATAAGTTCGGCAAAGATGGCCTGATCAACCGTCGGCACGATCAGGCCAATTGTCCCGCTGCGGATGCCATGGATGGTTTGCGCTGCGCGATTTCGGATGTACCCCAACCGCCTGACCGCCCTCTCGATCTTGCGGCGAGTCGTTTTTTTGACCAGTTCAGGATGATTGAAGCTGCGCGACACCGTCGATGCAGAGACTTTGGCCGCTTTTGCAACAGCAATGATATCTGCCTTTCTATCAACCATTACAGATTATTAGCCCCTCTTTCGCCGCCCATTCATGAAAACATTTGCAAAACTATTTTCATCTTCTAGCTTGGTGCGTCAACCACAGCGTGTTTGGGAGGACGCGGTTTGGAGTTTCTGGCCTATTTCGGCGATGTCTTTACCCCGATCAATTTCGGCCTTCTGCTGCTTGGCACGATTGGCGGCCTGATATTGGGCGCCACGCCGGGCCTGTCACCGACCATGGCGGTGGCGTTGCTCATCCCCTTTACCTTCAAGCTGGAGGCAGCACAGGGCCTTATTTTGTTGGGGGCTGCTTATACGTCGACTGTCGCAGGTGGGGCTGTCAGCGCGATTCTTCTCAAGATACCCGGCGCGCCTGCCAACATCGCAACCACCCTTGACGGGCATACGATGGCACAGAAAGGACAAGGGGCGCGGGCTTTGCAACTGTCCTTTATTGCCTCCGCCATTGGCGGTGTGTTTGGTGTCCTGCTGTTGATCTTTCTGACGCCCATGCTTGCAAAATGGGCGCTGGCATTTGGGCCGTCGCACCTTTTCTGGCTGGCAATACTGGGCGTCACGGTGATTGGCTCACTGGATTCCAGTTCGGTTGTAAAAGGCCTGCTGGCGGGCTGTATCGGGCTTTGGCTGGCCACGATTGGCTTTGATGACATCATGGGCGCACAGCGGTTTATCTTTCACGACAGTGTAGCGGGAGGGATCAATGTGATCCCTGCGCTGATCGGGCTTTTCGCAATCCCGCAGGTCATTTCCATGTTCGCCAAGGGGCGGCAGCGGCTGGATGCCGAAGTGCTCAGCGTGCAAAAGCACCCCATAGGAGAAGCCTTTCGCGAAGTATTTCGGCGCAGTCGCGCGTTGACGATCGGCACTCTGACCGGCTCGATTGTCGGGCTCATTCCGGGCGTTGGGGGCCAGATCGCGGGGCTTGTCGCCTATGACCAGTCAAAAAAGCTCAGCCCGGAACGCGACAAGTTTGGCACCGGGCACAGCGAAGGGGTCATCGCCGCAGAAAGTGCCAATAACGCTATGGTCGGGCCGTCTCTGGTCCCGCTGCTGACGCTGTCGATCCCCGGCTCACCCACGGCGGCGGTGCTGCTGGGCGGCTTGCTGATCCATGGGATTTTTCCGGGCAGTGATCTGTTCGACAACTACCCCGATGTGGCATGGACCTTTATCAATTCCATGCTCATCGGGCAGATCATGATGTGCATTTTCGGCCTCTATGTGGCCGGTTTGGCTGCCAAAGTTGCTCAGGTTCCAAATGCTGTCATGGCAGCGGTTGTGCTGGGGTTGGCGGTCTTTGGCAGCTATTCGGTCCAGAACTCCATGGGTGATGTCTATGTGATGATGTCGCTTGGCACCGCCATGTACTTTCTGGAACGCTTCGGGTTTTCAGCGGCCCCCTTGGTGCTGGGCCTGATCCTCGGCCCGATTGCCGAGGCAAACTTTATCCAAGGCTCGATGATCGCCAATGCAACGTCCGGCATCGGGTCATATTTCTTTACCGGCGCGTTGAACCTGACGCTGATCGGGATTGTCGTGGCCTCCGTTGGCTATTCGATCTGGATGGAATTGCGCAACCGGCGCTACACTACCAAGGACGACGCCGTCGCCAAGGAAGAGGCGCTGTCATGACCGATCTGCCCCGCAGCCAGCATATCATCGCCAGCGGCCTTGTGGCTGCCGTCGGCATCACCGTCACCTACCTGAGCTTTACGCAAGAGCCTGCAGCCGCCTATTTGTTCCCACGGATCATCTCCACTGTTTTTGTGGTGCTGGCTCTTTGGACCTTCGGCAAGGCCGTGATGGGGCGCACCAAGGTTGGCAACGGTCTGACCGCCCATGCGATGGGGCGCATTCTGCCGGGGCTGGCGGTCGCGCTTATCTTTGTGTTCTGGGCGGCAAAAGCCGTGGGGTTCTACACAGCGTCCACCGTGACGTTTTTCATATTGCTGTCGCTTTACGATCCGGCCCCCCACACCGAAATCAAGACATGGATCAAACGCATTCTGACCACCGCAGGATTTCTGGTGGTCATGTACGGTCTCTTCGCGATGTTGCTGAATGTTTTCACACCGCGAGAGGTTTTCTTCTGAACCGCAAGAGCGGCAGAACACTCATCCCAGGGAGGAAAAAGAAATGAAAAAACTGATCACAGCCGCATCCGTGGCGCTTATGACGCTCACAGGGCATGCAATGGCACAGGACGCCGACAGCTTTCCCGAACGCCCGCTGATGCTGATGGTAAGCTACGGTGCAGGCGGGGCCACGGACTTTCAGGCGCGTATCGTGACCATGACCGCCGGCAACGAAGACGCGCTCGGCATGCCGATTGCCATCATCAACAAGCCCGGTGCGGGCGGGCGTGTCGGCTGGAACTGGTTCGAATCTCAGGCCGAACCCGATGGCTACACCCTTGCCGCCTACAACATTCCGCACTTTGTAGCGCAATCTATCGAAGGCGGCGTCAGCTACAGCACTGACAGTTTTGAACCGATTGCCAACTGGGGTGCAGACCCTGCAGTTTTTGTGGTTGCGGCTGACAGTGAGTTCAATTCGATGGCAGATGTCGTTGGTTACGCAACCGCCAACCCCGGCAAGCTGACGTTTTCCGGCGCGGGTCTGTTTGTGGGCCACCATATCGCCGCCTTGCAGCTTGAAAAGGCAGCAGGGGTGAAACTGGCCTACATCCCGAACAACAAGGGCGGTGCGGGTGCCATGAAAGCGGTCATCGCAGGCGAAGTGCTGGGCGGCGTGAACAACCTGTCTGATGCGTTCCGCGCACGTGAGGCAGGCAATGTCAAAATCCTTGGCGTCTTTGATCTGGAACGGAACGAATTCTTGCCCGACGTGCCCACGATGCAAGAACAAGGCTTCGACATCGACAATGCCTCCGTGAACTTTCGCGGCATCATGGTGCCAAAAGGCACACCGCAGCCGATCATCGACAAGCTGGCGGCCACCATGCCCGCAATGTTCGAAAACGGCCGGGTTCAGGGCAAGATGAAGGCGGGCGGCTCGCCCATGCACGTGATGACCCGGGACGAGGTCATCGAAATGTGGGCGGCGCGTGAAGAAACGCTGCAGGAACTGCTGTCAGGACTATAAGGCAAAACGCCGGGGCATGCTGCGCACGCGGTGTGCCCCGCCATTGCCACAAGGGATTTGCACATGATCGCAGATGAAGGCGCCGATACGCTGGAAAGCGTTCTGGACAAAGCACGCCGTGCCCAGGCCGAATACGAGGCAAACGGCAGCCAGAAACGCTACGACCGGGCAGCACAAGCTGTCGGCTGGGCGATTATGGACCCCGCCCGCAACCGTGAACTGGCCGAACTGGCCGTGACGACCACGGGGTTGGGCAATGTGGCGGACAAGATCACAAAGAACCACCGCAAGACGCTGGGCCTGATGCGCGACATCAGGGACGCCCAGACATTTGGGGTCATCTCAGATGATCCGGACACCGGGATCACCGAAATAGCGCGTGCGATGGGGGTCATTGGCGCCATTGTGCCTTCAACCAATCCTGCGGCCACCCCGGCCAATAACATTATCAACGCTGTGAAGTGCGGCAACGCCGTTGTGGTGGCCCCCTCCCCCAAAGGCGTTGAGACCTGCGCGCGCCTTTTGTCTTTCATCTACACCGAGTTTGACCGGATCGGGGAAAATCGCGATCTGGTGCAGATGTTGCCCGCCCCCGGCTCCAAGGCCAAAACACAATATCTGATGGAAAACTGCGACCTGATCATCGCAACTGGCAGCCAGAACAACGTGCACCGTGCACAGACCGCTGGCACCCCTGCAGTTGCGGTGGGGGCGGGCAATGTGGCGGTTATCGTCGATGAAACCGCCGATCTGGACGCGGCGGCGGAAAAGATCAGAGCCTCAAAAACTTTCGACAACGCCACATCCTGTTCATCTGAAAACGCTGTGGTCGTGGTGGATAGCGTCTTTGACGCCTTCGTGGCGGCCATGGCAAACCACGGCGGGCATGTGGTCGCGGATGAGGCGCATATCGTCGAAAAGCTGTGGCCCGGCGGGCACCTCAACCGGGCTGTCATCGCACAGGATGCGGACAAGATGATCGCAGCCCTTGAGGTTGACGCGCCCGCAGGCACTGAATTCATCGCCGTGCCAACCCAAGGGATTGGCCCCGCGCATCCGCTGTCTGGCGAAAAGCTGAGCCGTGTGATCGCGCTTTACCGCGCGCCCAGCTTTGCGGATGCCGTCAAAACGACCGCAGCGCTTCAGAAATATCAGGGGGCCGGGCATTCGGTCGGGCTGCACACGCAGGATCAGACGCGCCCCGCCGTGCTGGCCTACGCTGTCCCCACCAGCCGCGTGATTGTGAACCAGCCCCACACCTTTGCGACGGGCGGGTCGTTCACAAACGGCATGCCGTTTTCGCTGTCGATGGGCTGCGGCACGTGGGGCGGAAATTCGGTCAACCAAAACGTGCATTGGCGGCAGTACATCCAGTCCACCAAAATCATCCGCGAGATCCCCGCGCGCGAGCCCAGCGTGGAGGAAATCTTTTCGGACTACTGGCAGGCCGCGGGGTCATGACGCTCGACCCGGACACGCCGCCCAAAGGCACGATCCGCCACTGGCTGCGCGCGCGCGCAGAGGCGGGCGGCGTGGCCGTTGTCTTTCCCGAAACCGGTACAGAATGGACATGGAACCAGCTTGAAGAAGCGGCCATGAGCTTTGCCAGACTGCTGACCACCCAGGGCCTTCAGAAAAGCGAAAGCGTCGCAATCGTAGCGCCCAACAGCCCCGAGGCGATCGTGGCGTTTTATGGGGCCACCCTCGGCGGTTTTCGCGCGACCCTCATCAATCTGGCGGCAGGCAAGGCCGCGATTTCTTACGCGCTGGAGCATTCAGAAGCGCGGTTTGCCTATGTGCATCCCGACTGTGAGGCGCAGTTCGTGGCCGCAAACACAACAGGCATTCAACCATTGGCCTTTGACACCACGGCAGATGCGACCCTGCACGACGCAGGCCCCGATGATGATGCATTATTGATGTATACTTCAGGCACCACAGGGCAGCCGAAAGGCGTTGTTCACACCCATGCCAGCCTGTTGGCCGGCGGGTGGACCACGGCGATTGCACATGAACTCGGACCCTCAGATCGCGGATTTTGCATCTTGCCCATGTATCACATCAACGGGCTTTGCGTGACGGTGCTGGGCAGTCTGGTGTCGGGCGGATCGTTGGCGATGGTGTCGCGCTTTTCCGCCTCGCAGTTCTGGTCACAGGTGGCCCAAGCCCAAGTGACGTGGTTCTCTGCCGTGCCAACCATCATTTCTCATTTGCTGCATGGGGCGGCGGCACCGACGCCCGACTGCCTTGCGCGCCTGCGGTTTGCGCGGTCTGCCTCGTCCGCTTTGGCGGTTGAGACGCAAACGGCCTTCGAAACGCGGTTTTCGATGCCCATCATCGAAACCATGGGCCTGACAGAGACGGCAGCCCAAATCCTGTCCAACCCTCTGCCCCCGCGAACCCGCAAGATCGGTTCGCCCGGCCTGAGTTACGGATGCGAGGTTCAGATACACGACCCGGACGGGCGGCAGTCGCCTGCAGGCACGGAGGGCGAAATCGTGGTGCGCGGCCCCAATGTGATGCGCGCGTACCTCAAGAACCCACAGGCGACCGAAAAGACCTTCACGGACGGCTGGCTGCGCAGTGGCGATCTGGGCCGCATGGACCGGGACGGGTATGTCTTTGTGTCCGGGCGGCTCAAGGAGCTGATCATCAAAGGCGGTGAAAACATCGCCCCCCGCGAGGTGGATGAAGCACTTTATGCCCATCCCGATGTGGTCGAAGCCGCAGCTTTCGCGCGCAGCAGCCAAACCTACGGCGAAACGGTCGAGGCCGCCGTGCGGGTCAGCCACGGATCGGACGTGGGCGAACAGGACCTGCTGGAGCTGTGCAGACGCAACCTCGGGACCTTCAAATCGCCCGATGCCATCTACTTCATGGAAGAGTTGCCGAAAGGCCCATCCGGAAAAATCCAACGGCTCAAGATCGCGGCAGCGCTTGGGATCGCGTAGGCTGTTCCGACGCCCCCGCCAAAGACGCGGCGGTTGCTGCGCTTTTAGCGCGCCGCTGTGTCAACGCTCTGGCAGGGATAACGCATGATCCGACTTGTAACTCCGACTGCAAAGCTTACAATAAGGTCTTGCGAATGAACAAAGCGGCCTCGGGCAAAAGGGCCGCTTTTGACTTAAGGAACCATCCATGTCTTGGACAGATGAACGCGTTGAACTTCTCAAAAAGATGTGGGGTGAAGGACAGTCCGCCAGCCAGATCGCAAAAGAACTGGGCGGCGTGACCCGAAACGCGGTGATCGGCAAGGTCCACAGATTAGGATTGTCCAACCGAACGACGACACCCGCAAAATCAGAGACCAAGGCGAAGGCCGCCCCAAAGGTAGAGGCAAAGCCAAAGCCCGCGCCAAAGCCTGCCGAACCTGCCGTTGCGGCAGAAGCAGCACCTGTGACGCCGAAACTGCCTATTCGCAAACAGATCATTCCAGCAGGCCAGCCTTTGCCGCCGCAGCCCTCGGCAAACGAAATCAGCCCCGAAGCTTTGGCAAAAGTCTCTGAAATCGAGAAGAAAGCCAAGAAAATAACGCTGATGGAACTGACCGAACGGACCTGCAAATGGCCTGTCGGCGACCCTGCAACCGAAGATTTCTGGTTCTGCGGACTGCCCGTCAAACAAGGCAAACCCTACTGCGAAGCGCATGTTGGCGTGGCATTCCAGCCCATGTCTTCACGACGCGACCGCCGCCGCTGACCGGGTAACGCCTGAAACACAAGCGCGCGCAAAGGTGATTTGTGATCCGTCTGTCGTCGGTTAATTGGTTGCCAGAGAATTCAGCAAACAAGGCCCTGACATGACAGATACAATCCGCGCAGCAGACGCCCTCGCCCGCCGTCTTTACGATGCTGGCTGCAGATTTGCCTTCGGCATGCCCGGCGGCGAAGTCCTGACCCTTCTGGATGCGCTGAAAAAAGCGGGCATCCGTTTCATCCTTGCAAAGCACGAAAACGCGGCGGCCTTCATGGCGGAAGGGGTCTATCACCAGACAGGCGCACCGGGCATTCTGGTGGCCACAGTCGGGCCGGGCGCCTTAAACGGCGTGAACGCTGTTGCAAATGCGCATCAGGACCGGGTGCCCATGATCGTTCTGGCCGGTGCCGTGGATGCCGATGAGGCGCAAACCTACACCCATCAGGTCCTTGACCAGCAGGCTGTCTTTCGCCCGATCACCAAAGCCAGCTTTTCGCTGGTACCGGGGGCTGCACATGTGATTGCCGATAAAGCCGTGGGCATCGCAACCGAAGGACGCCCCGGCCCGGTACACATCGACGTCCCGATTTCCGTGGCGGACGCGATGGTCCCTGCCACAGCGCCCGCATACCGGACCCCGGCGTCGGTTGTCGCACCGACCGGTACGGACCTTGAGACCGCGCGCACATGGATTGCAACCGCAACACGCCCCCTCATGATCGTGGGCCTTGATGCGATGAATGACGCGGCGGGACCTGAAATTGCCGCATTCGCAGACGCCTTTGGCGTGCCCATCATTACCACCTACAAAGCCAAGGGCATCGTCCCCGAAGATCATCCGCTCGCCTTGGGAGGTGCCGGACTTTCGCCGCTTGCGGACCGTCATTTGCTGCCGCTGGTGGAAAGTGCCGATCTGGTGATCTGCGTCGGATATGATCCGATTGAGATGCGTACGGGATGGCGCAACATCTTTGATGTCCGCAAACAAAACATTATCGACATCACGCATGAGCCGAACCACCACTACATGCATCAAGCCACGCTCAACATCATCGCTGAGTGCAAGGCGAGCCTTGCGGCCCTCTCTGACGGGGTTGCGCCGCGCGACACATGGGGAAACGGCGAAATCCCTGCCGCGCAAACCGCGTTGCGCGCAGCCTTTCCCGTGGATGACACATGGGGACCTGCCGCCGTAATTGCGACCTGCCGGACCGTTTTGCCGAAAGAAACGCTGGCAACGGTCGACAGCGGCGCGCACCGCATTCTGCTCAGCCAGATGTGGGAAACCTATGAGCCACGCGGCCTGACGCAATCGACAGCGCTATGCACGATGGGCTGCGCGATCCCCTTGGCGATGGGCGCGCAAGTGGCGGCACCCGACCGTCCCGCCGTCGCGTTTTGTGGCGACGCGGGCTTTCTGATGGTGGCAGGCGAGTTGCCAACAGCGGCAGAGCTTGGGTTGCGCCCCATCATCGTGGTCTTCGTCGATGCCTCGCTCTCTTTGATCGAGCTTAAACAACGCAGCAGGCAGTTGACCAACACCGGCGTGGATTTTGCAAAGCATGACTTTGCCGCGATGGGCCGGGCCTTTGGCGGGGCGGGCCATACGGTGACCACACGCGCAGAGCTTGAAGTCGCCCTTGAAACAGCGCTTGCGGCAGAGACCTTCACCGTCATCGCCGCCGTCATTGAACGCGGGGGGTACGATGGCCGCATCTGACACGCCCATGGCGCTTGACGGGTTGATGGTGCTGGACCTGAGCCGCATTCTGGCCGGGCCCACGGCGACGCAACTGCTGGGCGACATGGGGGCCACGATCATCAAGGTCGAGAACCCCAATACCCGCGGCGATGACACGCGCGGCTGGGGGCCAAACTACGCGCAAGATGAAAGTGGCACGCCGACGGACCTATCCGCCTATTTTATGTCCGCCAACCGCAACAAACTGTCGATGAGCGTTGATCTGGCCACCGCCGATGGCCAGCGGATCATCAAAGAACTGGCAGCACAGGCCGATGTGGTGATCGAGAATTACAAACCCGGCGGTTTGGTCAAATACGGCCTTGATCATGACACCTTGCTCAAGGCGCATCCCGGCCTCGTTTACTGCTCGATCTCCGGCTTTGGGCAAACCGGCCCCAACAGGGACCAGCCGGGGTATGACCTGATGGCCCAAGGCTACGGCGGCATCATGTCACTGACAGGCGACCCGGACGGCCCGCCGATGAAGGTGGGCGTGGGCATAGCCGATGTGATGTGCGGCATGTACGCCACCATCGGTATTTTGGCGGCCCTGCGGCACAAAGAGGCAACAGGCCACGGGCAGCACATTGATCTGGCGCTTGTGGATGCGCAAATGGCGTGGCTGATCAACGAAGGCTGCAACTACCTGACATCCGGCAAACTGCCGGAGCGGCGCGGCAACGCGCATCCCAACATTGTGCCCTATGATGCATTCGCCTGCCGCGATGGTCATGTGCTGGTGGCGGTTGGCAACGATACGCAGTTTGCCCGGTTCTGCGAGGCCATGGGCCTGAACGGCTTGGCCGAAAACGCCCTTTTCGCGACCAACCTTGCCCGCATTCAGAACCGCGATACGCTGATGAAGCATTTGCGCCCTGCCCTGTCAAATCTCACCAAAGACGAGGTTCTCACGCGTCTGCGCGCGATCAAGGTGCCGGTCGGGCCGATCAATACGGTCGCAGAGGCCCTGCGATCCGATCAGGCAAAAGCGCGGGGCACGGTGGTCGAAATGCCCGCGCATGATGTGGCGCAGGGGCACGTCCATGTGCTGGGCAACCCGCTGAAATTCTCGCGGACCCCCGTTCAATACCGATCAGCGCCGCCGCGTTTCGGACAAGACACGCAAGACGTTCTGCGCCGCTACAAAATAGAACCGCCCAAAGCCTGACCGCGCTGTAACGGTGCAGGCACAAATTCGCCTCTCGGGCGAATTTGTGCGCGCAAACACGCCTGTTTGCATGAAATATACCCGCTTTTCACTGACGCCGCTTCACATCGGCGTGTAACGGCGGGCGGTGCTCTATCCGCGTCTCAATATTTCAGTACACAGAGGTATAACACACAGCGAAAAGGCGTGTTTTCTATGATGTATGATGTTTGTCAAAGCCCTGTTTCCTTAACGACGCCTGAGGCCCTTAAAGAGTGGGACGGCATGATCAATGCCTTTCTGTCACACGGGACGGCCACGCCGACGCATCTGGGAGCCCTGCTCAAGACAGCGCCGGATTTTGCCATGGGCTATGCGGCAAAGGGCCTGTTTTCGCTCATGCTGGGCAGGGCTGAAATGCTTGGGACCGCGCAAGAGGCTGCTGTGGACGCCCATGCAGCACTTGGGCGCGCATCGATAGGAAAACGCGAAACGCTCTGGGTTGAAGCGCTGGATCACTGGCTCTCTGGCAGCCCCTCGGGGGCGATTGCCGCCATGGAAAGCTGCCTGCGGCTGCACCCCGCTGATACGATATCTGCCAAGGTCAGCCACGCCATTCGCTTTATTCTGGGCGACGGCGCGGGCATGCGCCGCTCTCTGGAACGCGTGATGGGGGCGCATGATCAGGATCACGCCTGCCGTGGGTATCTGCTGGGGTGTTATGCCTTCGCATTGGAAGAAACCGGCGATTATGACGCCGCAGAAGCCGCCGGGCTGGAAGGTCTGGCACTTGCCCCGCGCGATTCCTGGGGGCTGCACGCGGTAACGCATGTTTATGACATGACCGCGCGCCCGGACGCAGGCATCGCCTTGATCGAGAACAACACTTCCTCATGGGATCACTGCAACAACTTCCGGTATCATGTGTGGTGGCACAAAGCGCTGCTGCACATGGATCGCGGCGAGCTGGACATGGCGCTTGGCCTTTATGACGCGCAAATTCGCGCGGATAAAACGGATGATTATCGGGACATCTCGAACGCCACGTCTTTGCTGGTCAGGCTGGAGCTTGAAGGCATAGATGTGGGCCCGCGCTGGCAAGAACTGGCTGATTTGTCAGAAAAGCGAACCGAAGACGGCTGCGTTGTATTCGCGGACCTGCACTACATGCTGGCGCTGACCGGCGCAGACAGACCCGACGCGCAGGCCGCAATGACTGCACGCTTTGCACGGGATGCGCGCGGCACATCTGACATGCAGTCGCGCTACGCCGATCCCGGAAAAGCCGCGCTTGCGGGTCTGAACGCCTTCGCGGAAGGGCGCTACGGACAGGCCTTTGCAGAGCTTGCCGCGGCACGGCCCGCCATGCAGACCATCGGCGGCAGCCACGCGCAACGGGACGTTTTCGAACGGCTGACCATCGACGCAGGTATCCGTGCGGGACAGTTTGACCATGCCGAACACATCATCCGCGACAGGCTTGCACGCAGAGCCGGACACGCCGACCGGTACACCACCACGCGCCTTGCGTCTATCAACGCGGCCCTGCGTGTTCCTGCGCAATAAAAGTATGGCTGATGACTTCCAGATGAGCATTGAATAAAGCACGGTCATGACACTTGCTGACCCCTCCTCCCTGGCGTCCAATCGCCCCCAGACGGATGCCGCGAAAGCGGCTGCCAAGGATCAACCGCGCTTACGCGATGTCCGGTTGGATTTCTTTCGTGGCATTGCGATGTTCATCATCCTTTTTGCGCATACACCGGGAAACTTCTTTACCTCTTGGATCCCCGCACGCTGGGGCTTTTCCGATGCAACAGAGATCTTCGTTTTCTGCTCCGGCATGGCCTCTGCCATCGCCTTTGGCAGCACCTATGACCGTGCGGGCTTTGCCTTGGGAACAGCGCGTGTAGGCTACCGTGTCTGGCAGGTCTATTGGGCGCATGTCGGGCTCTTTTTCGCGACGGTGGCGCTGGTGGTCTTTCTGACCGATCTTGACCTCACAACGCGCAACTACTGGGGACAGTTGAACCTTTGGCCCTTGTTCGTCGAAAGCGAAAGCTGGAGCAATCAGAACATCTGGCTCAGCTTCATGACGCTGCACTACGTGCCGAACTATTTCGACATTCTGCCGATGTATATGGTCGTTCTGGTGATGATGCCCGTGGTGATGGCCCTGTCGCGCGTGAACCTGTGGCTGGTGGCAGGCTTTATGGCCATCACATGGGCGATGGGTCAGACAGTGATCACAAACGCCTTGGGGCTGCCGCACTGGAACTTTGTCGCAGAGCCATGGGTGCAAGAGAACGGCACGCAACGGGAATGGTTTTTCAACCCCTTTGGCTGGCAGTTGATCTTCTTTACAGGCTTTGCCTTCATGCGCGGCTGGCTGCCAAAACCGCCCGTTTCGCGGGTGTTGATCGGCGTGGCGCTGTGCGTGGTTCTGGCAAATATTCCGTTGTCGCATATCGGCATGCGCGAACTTGGGTTTGACTGGGCCCGCGACTGGCGGATCGAGAACCGTGGCTGGATCAGCAAGTCCGATTTCGGCCTCCTGCGCTATGTCCACTTTCTGGCGCTGGCGTATCTGTGCTGGGTTGCGGCTGGCGACAAAGGCGCACGCCTTGTCGCCACCGGCAGCGGGTATCTCGCGCGTGTCTGGCAGGTGATCCTGTCCTTGATCCTGAAGGTGGGGCAACAATCCCTGGCAGTCTTTATCGTCAGCATGTTTCTGGCGCGCTTCAGCGGCTTTGCGCTGGATGTTCTTGAGCGCAGCGTGGCGACTGTCACCTTTGTCAATATCGCCGGCATGGGCGTCTTGGTCCTGACCGCTTACACCGCCAGTTGGTTCAAATCGCAACCTTGGCGCGTCCGGAGGGCTGCATGATGCAACGACGTGACGTTCTGGCCATGCTGGCCGCGCTGGCGGCAGCGCCCCGTTCAGCCATGGCGGACGAGCCGGGCCTTTCGCTTGGTGCGCCTGCCCCGTTCAGCGCAGAGGTCGTGCGCGACAAAGCGCGCGCGCTGGCCGCTCAAGGTTACGCCCAGCGCCCGATGATACCGGACAGCTGGCGCAACCTGAGCTACGACCAGTACCGCAAGATATGGTTCGACGGGCGCAACGCGCTTTGGGAAGGCACCGATGCCCCGCAGCGGGTCGATGTGTTCCCGCCCGGCCTGTATTTCCCGCGCCCGGTTGACATCTACACCGTGCAGGAGGGCGAGGCCCGGCCACTAGTTTTTGACATGGCGGTCTTTGACAGCACCGACAAGTTTCCCAATGTCGCCATTGACGACACGCTTGGCTATTCCGGCCTGCGGCTCCGTGCGGAACTGGTTGAGGCTGGCATTTTTCAGGAATACACGGTTTTCCAAGGCGCCAGTTACTTCAGAGGCATCGGGACCGGCGAAAACTACGGGCTTTCCGCGCGCGGTCTGGCGTTGAAAACAGCCGACCCCATGGGCGAAGAGTTCCCCGAATTCACCGCCTTCTGGCTGGAAGAGCCGCGCCCCGGGGCCAAAGACGTCGTGCTGCACGCGCTATTGGACAGTGCCAGTTGCACAGGGGCCTACCGCTTCAGCATCACACCCGGCCCCATCCTGACCATGGATGTAGAGGCTGAGATTTTCGCGCGCACCGATCTTGCGCATGTGGGCATTGCGCCACTGACGTCGATGTTTTTGTTCGATGAGACCAACCGCGACCGTTTCTCAGACTTTCGCCCAGCCGTGCACGACAGTGATGGTCTGATGATCTACAACGGCGCGGGCGAGACGATCTGGCGGCCTTTGGCGAACCCCACCACGCTTCAGGTCAGCGCCTTTTCGGATGACGACCCGCGCGGCTTTGGCCTGATGCAGCGGGCGCGCAACTTCGGCGACTACGCCGATCTTGAAGCGCTCTACCACAAGCGCCCGGCTCTTTGGGTCACACCCGGCGAAAACTGGGGCAAAGGATCTGTGTCGCTCGTTGAAATCCCCGCCGATCTGGAGATTTACGACAATACGGTTGCCTATTGGCGTCCCGCAGAGCCCATCAAGGCCGGGACCAGCCACAAGATGACCTACCGACTGGACTGGGGCGAAGACCCCGCGCCCCGCAAGGGCATGCCGCTGCGCGTGCTGAACACGGCCATGGGCGAACGGCACGGTTTCAGCGGGGAGACCGAAGAAGGCTACATTGTCGCAATTGATTTTGAGGCCAGCGCAGACCTGCCTAATGATGTCAGCACGCTGGAAATTCTGGTGCGCAGCAATGCAGGCGAAACCAGCGCAGGCCTCGTGCAGCGCAATCCTGAGACAGGCGGCCCACGGCTGGCCTTCAGCTTTGAGCCACATGGGGCCGATCTGATCGAATTCCGCGCGCAATTGCGCCTTGCGGGGGAGCCATTGTCCGAAGTGTGGCTTTACCGGTGGACGCGCGCGTGATGCATCAGGACGGCGCTTTCCACTACATGCCACAGGCTGCGCCGCTGGACATGATTGCGCAGAACCTGTCAGAGCATCCTCAGACCGCACAGCAGGGCAAAGACGGAAACCGGCCTGCTGCTTTGTGGCGCTGTGCTCTGTTTGTGCCTGCATTTCTTGGCACAGCCCTGCTGGTGGCGGGCGTGTACCAATGGCTTGCGGATGCGGGGCTGACATGGTTGGAATGGGCGCTTCTTGCGATGATCGGCGCTACCTTTGTGTGGGTCACACTGTCGGTCAGCACCGTGGCGGTGGCCGTTGCAGGTCTGGTGATGCGGGCGAAACCCTCGCCTTGCGCCACGGCTGCCACGGACCCGCTGGATGTGGCCTTGCTGGTTCCAATTTACAACGAAAGCACCAGCGATGTCTTTGGCAACGCTTCGGCCATGCTGGATCACCTGTCCCGGCAGCAAAGAGCGCACCGGTTTTCGCTCTATATTCTGTCGGACACGCGGGACCCTGCCATTGCCGCTTGTGAAGAGCGCGCGCTGCACGCCCTGCGCCAAAGCGCACCGGCTGAAATCAGCGTTTTCTACCGCAGACGGCTCGAAAACACCGACAAGAAAGTGGGCAACCTTACCGACTGGATCGTGAACTGGGGGGCCGCGCATGACGCAATGATCGTGCTGGACGCGGACAGTCTGATGACCGGGCAAGCGCTCGTGAGATTAACAGACGCCATGCGCGACGATCCCTCCGCCGGGTTGATCCAGAGCTTTCCGGTGCTCATTGGGGCGGAGACACTTTTCGCGCGGCTTCAGCAGTTTTCAAACATCGCCTATGGCTGGCTGCTGGCGGAAGGGCTGTCCACATGGGCGCGCGGCGAGGGCAATTACTGGGGCCATAATGCGATCATCCGCATAAGCGCCTTTGCATCCTCCGCAGGGCTGCCCCATCTGCGCGGATGGCGCGGCAAATCCGAACTCATCCTCAGCCACGACTTTGTCGAGGCAGGCCTGTTGCGCCGCGCGGGCTGGCGCGTGAAATTCATGCCGCGCCTCAGCGGCAGCTTTGAAGAGACCCCTGCGTCACTGGTGGATTACGTGCGCCGCGACAGACGCTGGTGCCGTGGCAACCTGCAACATCTGCGGCTGTTGCGCACGGCGGGCATGCACCCTGTGTCGCGTTATCATATGCTGCACGGCGCGGTCAGTTATCTGCTGTCGCCTGCGTGGTTTTGTCTTTTGGTAATCTGGAGCCTTCTGGGCAAAGACGCAGAGACAAATGTGATCCGCTATTTCAACGAGGCCAATCCGCTTTTCCCCGACTGGCCGCCTGAAATGAGCCATATCGATTCTGCCGTCTTTCTGATCATCATGTATGCCATGCTGCTCACGCCGAAACTGGTGGGCGTCGCGATCATTTCACTGCACCCCAAGGCCACGCGCGTCTACGGCGGGCGCGCGGCCTTTTTGTCGGCCTTCATGGTCGAGGTTCTGCTGTCGGTGCTTTACGCGCCCATATTGATGGTACAACAGTGCAAATCCGTGGTGCGCGCCCTGCTTGGGGTCCCGGAAAAATGGGCACCACAGGTCAGGACCTCTGAACACTATCCTCTGTCTGTCTTGCTGCGGTTTCACTGGTTGGAAACGACCCTCGGGATTGTACTGGTTGCCGGTCTGGCCTCCGGCCTTTTATCATGGTGGCTGCTGCCAATTGCAGGCTCTCTGATCCTGACGGTACCTCTGTCTGCGCTGAGCGTTGTGCCGGTGAACAGATGCCTGCCGGATGCCCTGCGCATGCACAGCCCAACAACCCTGCGCGAACCCGGCATTGTCAGCGATGCGCGCACCGAACGGCTGCGGCTGGCGGCTTTGCTCAGCGCACAGACGGTCCCCGGCAAATAAAGCGCTACACCGCTGAATAACGTCTTTAGGCCGCGCGGCGCGTTGCTTGCGCCTTTTGAAAACGGTGAAGATGGCACCAGCGCTTGCCAATGCGCGGTGGCAGGCAAACGCCCTTGCGACCGCGCCTTTTCTCATAAGCAATGCCAGATTTTTCTCATAGGGTGCCAAGACCTTGCGGCCCCGCTCTTCAGATCACCCGGTCGGAAACACGACCGGCAGACCGGTGGCCAGCCACCCCGGACCTGCGCCTGATCCCAACATCCCCTCAGGGATGTCGATGATGCGGGTAAATCCGGCATCGTTCAGCGCTTGCGACAGGCGGCGCGACCGGACACCCCGCGCGCAGATCAAGGCAATGGCCCGGTCTGTCGTACCCGCGCGGCTCAGCAATTCTTTGGTGAAATCCGGGCGGCGCATGTCGATCGCCTGCGCGCCCTCGCCCACACCCGTCGCCGCCCATTCATCGGGTCTGCGGATATCCACCAACACCACATCACCGCGCTCAGCTGCCTGATGCGCTTGCGTCGGGGTGAGTGTTTCGGTGCCGTTCTGCGCAAAGATGTTAAACCATTGCGCCGCAATCGCCCCACCGGTTGCAACCGCCCCCGCCCCCAGCACCAGGGCTGCGCGGCGTGTCAGCCGCTTGGGCTTGGTGACGGCGGGTGTTTCCGGTGAGGCGTTCATCGCTTAGTTTACCGGCGCAGCACTGGTGAATTTGGGGATCGTGCGGTCTGACGCAGGCGCAGGCTCAATGCTGGCCCAGTTGTTTTCAGCAAGATCGAGGTTGGCGGGGATGTCTTCTTCCCAAAAGTCTACCACAACATCCGTAATGTTCAGGTAAAGCTTGTCATCAACGATGCGCCACAGGTTCGGATTACCCGGCACTTTGCCCCCTTTGGAGACACCGTAGGCGCAGTGGCCGTCATATTGCGGCACGAAGGCTTCTGGGTTTGCCTCGAACTTTGCTTTGTTTTCTTCGGAGGAAAACGCAAAGGTGGCACCGTTGAAGGTTGCGGTGATGTCCTTGTTGCCCGGCACCCCTGCTGGCTGCGCGCTGCCGACTGATGATTGCTCCAGATCGAAGTAAGCGACAACATCGTACCCCGACACAGCAAAGCCCGTCTCGTCAATGTACTGATCACCCGCAAAGGCGAGCGAGGCTGTGGCAAACACAGCAGTGGCGGTGGCGGCGAAAATCATGGGAAAGCGCATCAAAAGGCTCCGTAAGCTGTTTTTGGTTGATTGTGCCTTTCGACGTAGCGATCATTTGTCAGTGGCAAAACCCTTTGTGCGCCAGAGTGACGCGCTTGTGAAAGCCGCGTGTTTTTACGTGTACACCGCGTGAGTGCCGCGTTCTATCGCAGTTTCGGAGGTGTCGCAGGGTCGCTGCCCGGGGCGGCACGGGGCGCAGGGGCCTGCAGCTGCGGCAAATCGAACCGCAACCCCACTTGATCAAGGTGCCCGACCACAGGATCAGCCGCCCTGAAAAAGGCAACATCCAGCGCGCCCGCCTCAATGCCGGAAAAGGTCAAAGCCTCCCCCACGGCCCGGGCAAGGGCGGGCTCTGCTTCGGGGACCGCTGAAACAAACGCAAGAATATGCCCCTGCGCGCCCCCCTCGTAGCGCGCCGCCGCCAGATAGGCGCGGTCGGCCAAACCCATGGCCGTCGCCAGTTTCGCGTCCAGCGCCTCGATCAGACGTTCAGGAAGGCCGGTGGGCACCTGCACTTCGATGATCCGCGCGCTTGTCTCGCCGGGGGTGTTGGCCAGCGTGTCTTGCAGCCATTCGATCGCCTCCGCAGGCAACAGAGTTTGCGACGGTGCAACATCGAGGTTCAGGCCGATGCCAATGCCCTGTCCTGCGATCATCGACACAAGCGCGCGCCCGGACAGAGCCACATAAGGTGCCACCTTACCTGCAAATTGTGCCAGCCGTTCCTCGCGATCAAAGACCAGTATGTACCCGGTCTGCTCCACTTCGAATATCTCAGGCTCAACATCGTCGGTGCCTGCCTGCGGCTCTTTGGCCAGCAACAGGAACAGTTCCGCATCCGCGAGCCGTTCATAAAAGCGCAACCGGGCTTGCGCGTCATCTGGCGCTGCTTCCATCTCAGCATGTGCCTTGTCGATTATTGTCTCATCCGCCATGCAGCACCTCTTTGACCCGCCGTTGAAGGCGTGGGACCACCTCTTGTTCGAACCATGGGTTTTTCCTGATCCACCCCGTATTGCGCCAACTGGGATGCGGCAAGACCATTTGATCGCCGACCCCGTGCCGTGCCTCAAAAACTGCCTGCCCGACAGGCATTTTGCGACCCAGATGGTAGCGCATGGCATATCCACCGATGATGACCTTAAGCCGAACCTTCGGAAGCTGCGCCATCACCCGGTCCCGCCAGCTGGCCGCACAAACAGGTGGCGGCGGCAGATCACTGCCTTTTAGGTCATAGCCCGGAAAACAAAAGGCCATCGGCACTATCGCAATTCTGGACGGGTCGTAAAAGACGTCCGTGTCGATGCCCAACCAGAGCCTGAGGCGGTCACCCGACGGGTCATCAAAGGGTTTGCCGGATTTGTGCACCCGCATGCCGGGTGCCTGCCCCGCAATGAGAATGGACGCCTCGCTGGAAAACCAGACCACCGGGCGCGGCGCATGCTTTGTTTGCGTTGCAGCAAAACGGTCCTTGCACGTCACGCAGCTTCGGATTTCATCACGTAGTTCGGCCATGCGCTGCAGATAAGGCAAACAGGACAGACGGCAAAGCCTATCCGTGGATTATTTCGATGTCTTTCGAAATATTCTTGCTGCAAGAGCTTTATTTCGATATTACGAGAATCATGGAAATTTCATCGAAAGCCCCCGACCTCACCATTGCCGCCGCACAGTTCGCAGCCCTTGGGTCTGAGCAAAGACTGGCGGTTCTGCGCTGTTTGGTGCGCGCGGGTCCTGAAGGGCTCAGCATCGGCGAGTTGGGAAATCGTGTGGATGTGACCGGGTCGACCCTGACACATCACATGAAAATTCTGGCCTCCGCCGGGCTCGTGTCGCAAAGCAAACAGGGGCGCAGCATCATCTGTGCGGCCGTTGCTCTGGACGAAGTACAGGCGCTTTCAAATTTCTTGCTGAATGAATGCTGCGCGGACAGTGCCGCAACACCAAAAGGGTAGCCCCATGGCCGATACATCACAAAACCAGACTATTTTTGCGCGCTTGCCCCGGCCCAATGCATGGGCGGCCACGGTGCTGATTGTGGTGTTGGTCGGTTTGTTCGACCCCGCATACTTTAGTGACATGCTGGCTTTTGCGGCACGCGCACTGCTGAACACGGCGCCGTTTATCCTGTTTGCGGTCGTGGCGGTTGCTTTTTTGAAGGCTACCGGGGCCGAAACGCTGCTCGCCAAAGCTTTTGAGGGCAACCAGGTCAAAATGGTGTGCATGGCGGCACTTTTGGGCGGTTTGTCGCCCTTTTGCAGCTGCGAAGTCATTCCGTTTATTGCCGCCCTTCTTGCGGTGGGGGCGCCCTTGGCCGCCGTCATGGCGTTCTGGCTGGCCTCTCCACTGATGGACCCCGCGATGTTCGCCATCACCTCGGGCACCTTGGGGTTCGACTTTGCCATTGCCAAGACGGTGGCCGCCGTTGGTCTGGGCATGATGGGCGGCTTTACAACCATGGTTTTCGCAAATTCAGCTGTCTTCGCGAACCCACTGAAGGAACGTCCCGCTGTTGGCGGGTGCTGCGGCGTCAAAAAACCCTTTGCGGGCAAGCCCGTCTGGCGCTTCTGGCAAGAGCCTGCCCGCCGCGAGACGTTCCGCGATACCGGTCTTGAGAACGCGATGTTCCTGCTCAAGTGGCTCACCCTCGCCTATGTGATCGAAGCCTTGATGATCGCCTATGTGCCAGCGGAAATGATTGCCCGCGTTCTGGGCGGCGAAGGTTTGGGCCCAATCGTGCTGGGTGCTTTTGTGGGCGCCCCGGCTTATCTGAACGGCTATGCTGCGGTGCCGCTGGTGGATGCGCTGCTGACGCAAGGCATGGCAGCGGGTGCCGCGATGTCCTTTGTCATTGCCGGGGGTGTCAGCTCAATTCCTGCCGCAATCGCCGTGTGGGCCCTTGTCAAACCCCGGGTTTTTGCGGCCTACCTGAGCTTTGCTCTGGTCGGCGCAGTCATCGCCGGGGGCCTTTGGCAACTCATCGCATGAAGTAAAAGTGCCTGAAACACAGCGAAAAGCCACCGCGATTTTTACACTGAGCCCTGTCGCACCTTGCAGGTTCATCACATAGCACGCAATAATTCTCGCTATCAGAGTAAATAAACCGTCAATACCTATCGTTTATAGAGATGACGGAACCTTGCGAATGATCGCAAGGCAAGTCGGAGCGGGCATGCTTGCATTTGAGAATGTCTCCAAAGCGTTCTGGACCGGAACGCAACATAAGGTCATCTTGGATGAGGTGTCCTTTCAGGTGGATATTGGCCACTCGTTTGGCATCCTTGCGCCCAACGGCACGGGCAAGACGACGCTGATCAACATGATGGCAGGGCTGGAGAAAGCGGACGCTGGCGTCATCCGGCGGGAGTGCAAGATTTCCTTCCCGCTGGGCTTCATGGGCGGCGTCATCCCGCGCATTTCAGCCATGTAAAACGCCCGCTATATTGCTCGCCTTTACGGCCTCGACCCGGACTATGTGGAAAGCTACAGCCGCTGGTTGTGCAATCTTGATGAGTACTTCGACCAGCCCATCGGGACATACAGCCAAGGCATGCGGGCGCGCTTTTCCTTTGCGTTGATGCTGGCGCTGGACTTTGACATTTATCTGATCGACGAGGGCATGCCCGCGACAACAGACGTGGAATTCAACAGACGCGCCGGAGAAATCCTGCAAGAGCGGCTGCGCACCACAACCATTGTCATGGTCTCTCACCAACCCAAGATTCTCGAGAAATTCGTGCGATCCGCAGGTGTTCTGATGAACGGGCATTTGCACTTGTTTGACACACTGGAAGAAGCAAAGCAGCTTTATGACTACGAAACCGAAAGCTAGACGATTTCGCATTCGCCGTGCAGGCACGCCGTTAGATGCCGCCCCCGCAGCGTCCGGCGATCGTGGTGGGAACAGCAGCGACGCTGCGGCTGCCGCGATCGATGCGCAACGAGAAAGCGCACCCCCTGAGCCGACGTCAAACGCCACAGCAAAGAGCGACGCCCGTCAAAAAGCAAAGGCCAAGGACATGTCTGCTGAAGCAGACGAAATCCGCCGCGAAGGGCTGACCGGGCGGCAACTCCGCATGGCGCGGCGGGTCGCGCATAAAAACGGCCTGTCCCCCGCGTCCGATATCGATGCGGTCCGTTTGCTACGTTTGAAGGGGATTGATCCGTTCGCGCGGTCAAATATGCTTGAGTTGGTTGTTCCAAATCCGGGCGAAGATGGCGCCGCGCAAAAGATCAACCTGCCGCAAACCGTGCCTGACGGCGATGACAGTCTGCCTGCGCTCCAGTTGAGCCCCGCCGCACGTCGGGAACGTGAAATCTCTGAGATCCAGCGCGATATCGTTCGACGCCGACGCCGCAAGCTGATGTCATTGCTTGGGCGGCTGGTGGCGTTTGTCGGCCTGCCAACGGCTCTGGCGGGATACTATTTTTACGCGGTCGCAACCCCGATGTATTCGACAAAATCCGAGTTCCTGATTTTGCAGGCGGATAGTCAAGGTGGCGGATCCGGCGGGGTTGGCGGGTTGTTGTCCGGCACTCAATTTGCGACGTCTCAGGACAGTATCGCTGTGCAGTCCTATCTGTTGTCCAAGGACGCGATGCTGCGACTTGACCGGGATGTGGGCTTCAAATCGCACTTTGCAAATCCTGCCATTGACCCTATTCAACGGCTAACCGACAACCCAACCAACGAAGAGGCGCACGCGGTTTATCAAAAGCGCGTCAAAGTCGGGTACGACCCAACCGAAGGCGTCATCCGGATGGAGGTGATCGCGGCTGATCCTCAGGTCAGTGCGGACTATAATCAGGCCCTGATCGACTACTCTGAAGAGCGCGTGAACGCCTTGAGCGCGCAGAAGCGTGATGATCAGATGGCCGAGGCCATCGCGAGTTTCGAAAAGGCGGAAGCCGAGCGTCGCGACGCACAAGAAGCTCTTGTTACCTTACAGATAAAAGGGGCCACACTTGACCCCGAAGCCCTGATTGCAAGCATAAGGTCCCAGATCAACACCATTGAACTACAGGTGATCGAAAAGGAACTGCAACTGGCGGCTCTGCTTGATAACGCGCGCCCCAACCAATCCAGAGTGGACGGGGCAACAGGCGACATCAGGCGCCTGAACGCACAACTTGACGAGTTGAATGCGCGTATGACCGATGTCAGCCAAGGGGAAAACTCGCTGGCCCAGTTGAGCGTTGGTATCCAGATGGCGCAGGCGGATCTGCTGACACGGGACATGCTGTTACAGTCCGCGCTCCAACACATGGAACAAACGCGGCTGGACGCCAACCGACAAGTGCGATACCTGACCACCAGCGTGCGCCCCGTCGCCCCCCAGGAGGCCAGCTATCCACGCGCGTTCGAAAACACCGTTCTTGCCTTCTTGATCTGTGCCGGAGTTTACCTGATGATTTCCCTGACGGCCTCTATTTTACGTGAACAGGTAACTTCCTGACATGACCTCAGTCTCCATCGGAAATACGCAGGTGGGCAACGACCAGCCCCTCACAATCATCGCCGGACCCTGCCAGTTGGAAAGCGCGGATCACGCCCAAATGATCGCCGGGCGCATGAAAGAAGCCTGCGCACAGGCAGGGGCGCAATACGTCTTCAAGGCGTCCTTCGACAAGGCAAATCGAACCTCCCTTTCTGGCGTGCGGGGGCCGGGCATCGAAGAAGGCCTGCAAATTTTGCAGGGCGTCAGGGACGCATTGGGCGTGCCTGTCCTGACAGATGTGCATACAGAGGGGCAATGCGCGCAGGCCGCAGAAGCCGTGGACATCCTGCAAATTCCAGCCTTTTTATGTCGGCAAACAGATATGCTGCTGGCGGCAGGGCAAACGGGCGCAGTTGTAAACGTCAAAAAAGGCCAGTTTCTCGCACCTTGGGAAATGCCCAATATTGTCGACAAGATCGAAAGTACCGGTAACAAACGTATTTTGCTGACCGAACGTGGCACGTCCTTTGGCTATAACACGTTGGTTGCGGACATGCGCAGCCTGCCCCAAATGGCGAAAACCGGGTATCCGGTCGTCATGGATGCGACCCATTCGGTGCAACAACCCGGCGGGCGGGGAGGCTCCTCCGGAGGTCAGCGCGAATTTGCGCCTGTCATGGCGCGCGCCGCGGTCGCCATCGGTGTGGCAGCAGTCTTTATTGAGACACATGAAGACCCGGACCGCTCCCCCTCAGACGGGCCAAACATGGTCTACCTCGATCAGATGCCCGATCTTGTCGCCCTTCTGATGCAACTCGATAAGGTCGCAAAAGCAAACCCTGTCGCAGTTTAATGCGGCTCGGCCTGCGCCTAATCAAAGAGTTTCCGCAAAAGCCGGTTGGTCAGTTCCTCTTTGACCGCGTCTTCGGTTGACTGGCCTTCTGCGGGGGATATGCCCAGTTCGCTTTGCAGTTTTTCTTTGGCATCGCGTTCGAAAGCATCAATTTCAGCGTCAGCTTTATCCGTGATCGCATCTATCTCTGCATCCACCTTCTCTTTGGCAGCATCCACTTCCTCGTCAATCCGCATGTCCAACGCAGCATCAAAATCCGGTCGAATGGAAATGTCAGACCATGGCCCCTGAAAGCGGACAGGCAAAGCAAGCCCCTGACCGCTGTTGGCGCGCAGTGCCACGGGCGTGAAGACATAGTCCAGCGTTTGCGCGCCAAGCCCGACAACGCCAGCCCCCCGCGCTTCATAGTTTTTCAACTGAAACAGCAAATCATCGTTGTTCAGCACGCCTTGGGCAATCGTCCATGTTCCGGACAGGTTATCAAAAATTGTGGTCCCGGACGCCGCCGTATCTCCGCGCATCAGGCGGTCCAGATTTATGCCTTCGATGGTCCCACGCCCCACAGAGATACGGCCATCACCAGACAGAGAGCGCATGATGTCATTTACAGACGAGCCGGACCCCAAAAACGCCACGGCTAAAGACGCAGCCCCCGTCAGCCGGTCAAGATCAACCGCATCAGCGAACAACGGCTGCATCTCAACATCCGCGGCATTGATCCGCCCGCCGACCGACAGACCGCCCCGATTGTTGACCACGAAATCACCCGTGACCTGACCGCCGTAAGCCTGCACCTCGCGCAATTCAAAGACCATGCGTGAATTTTCATTGCGCAAAATGGTGCGTGTCGGTCCAAGCGTAAAGGCGTCCAGATCAACGCCCGACGCCGAAAGTGCGATCGCTCCTTCGAATGTTGACAGCACACTGGCATCAATCGGGTCAGTCGGCCAACCTGAACCCGCGCCTGCCGTCTGGGGCTGCGGTGAGGCGCTTTGGGGTTGATTTAAAACGGTATTTCCGCTGGGTGATGAATTTGCCGCATCTTCCGCAAAGAGCGAGCGTAGATCCAATGTGCCTGCATCGAACTGCGCATTGACGATAGGCACCGTTTCAAGAGCCATATCCAATGCGCCGATCAAGCGGTTGTTCTCAAGTCCGATCACCATGTCCCGCAGCGCCAGTTTGAGGTCTGGTGTCAAAGTGCTTTGCGCCGTTACGTTGACCCGCTTGCCCAGGTTTGCGGGCAACTCTGCCACGTCAATGCCCAAGGACTGCAAGAAAACGGCGGTTGTGTCTGTCTGCAGGCTGATCAGACCAGAGGCCGCACCCGCTGTGCTGGCTCTGCCGTCAAAGGAAAAACGTCCACCGGTGGTTTCAATTTGCGATTGCACGCCCTGAACCTGCCCCGACAGGAACGCCATAAAGCTGTCGATCACGGCCTCGACAACGACTGCTTCTTCGGCGGGGAAAAGCTCCAAGCCAACCGTCGCGGCCCCCGTCGGGTCCAGCCAATCAAGCGACGCGCTCACCTGCTCCAACTGCACCGGGGCCGCGCCCTCTTGGTCGTAGTTGATCTTGGCATCCGTGATGCGAATACGTTCCACGCTGAAGGTGACCTGTCCCGCTTCCGTTTGTGCAGCCTCTGCCGGGGACTGGTCTTGCGCCCGCTCGCCCTGAGGCGACACTGCGGGCGCATCAGGGGGCGCATCGGAAGTGTCCGTCGCACCAAACACGTCCCAACTCACCCGGCCATCGCGCGTTTGCGCGAGGTAGACTGTAGGACGCGTGGCCTCCAGATGCGTAACGAGGATGGTTCGGTTCAAAAGCTGCCTTGGGTCAACGCCAACCGACATCTGGTCGGATACCAACAGCGGTGCGCTTGACCATGCGGGTCCCCCCACTTCGACGCCTTCGGCCCGAAAGCCCAGCACCGGCCAGAGGGAAAAACGCACATCCCCTTTGATCGAAACCGTGCGCCCGGTTGCGGCTTCCAACTGATCGGTTGCGATCCGCGCGATCCGGTCTGCTGGCAAAAACAGCACACACACGATGGCCACAGCGACCAAAACAAACACAAAACCAATCAGACGTATGATCCATCTCATCTCACACCCCTCACACGCAGACCCTTCCCGATCCATCCCAAACACTTTATAGCGCAATTCATGAGTGCAAACCCACCAAATCTACGTCCTGATCTCGCGCCCGCCGCCCGGATCACAGCCCCCCTGAGAGACGGGCAACCCACAATCGGGATGGTCAGCCTTGGCTGCCCCAAAGCGCTTGTGGACAGCGAGCGGATTCTCACCCGTCTACGCGCAGAAGGCTATGGGATATCGCCCGATTATACAGGTGCCGATGCCGTTATCGTGAATACCTGTGGATTTCTCGACAGTGCCAAAGCGGAAAGCCTAGAGGCCATTGGCGAGGCCTTGTCCGAAAACGGTCGGGTGATTGTCACGGGCTGTCTTGGGGCAGAGCCTGACTACATCACCGGGGCGCACCCATCTGTTCTGGCCGTGACGGGGCCGCATCAATATGAACAGGTCCTGTCGGCCGTGCACAAGGCGGTCCCGCCCGCGCCGGACCCGTTTATTGACCTGTTGCCTGCGTCATCGGTAAGCCTGACCCCGCGCCACTTCAGCTATCTGAAAATTTCTGAGGGATGCAATCACAAGTGCAAGTTCTGCATCATCCCGGAGATGCGCGGACGCCTTGTCAGCCGCCCCGCCCATGCGGTTGTGCGCGAAGCAGCAAAACTGGTCGAAAACGGTGTGCGCGAATTACTGGTGATAAGTCAGGACACCTCAGCCTACGGGGTCGACATCAAGCATGCCACCGAACGCGAACATCGCGCGCATATCACCGACCTTGCGCGTGATCTTGGACAGTTGGGCGCTTGGGTCAGGTTGCACTACGTCTACCCTTACCCACATGTGCGCGACCTGATCCCCTTGATGGCAGACGGGCTGGTGTTGCCCTATCTGGATATTCCCTTTCAGCATGCCCACCCGGACGTTCTGCGCCGCATGGCACGTCCGGCGGCCGCCGCCCGCACGCTGGATGAAATCGCCGCATGGCGCAGCATTTGTCCAGATCTCACCTTGCGATCGACGTTTATCGTTGGTTACCCGGGAGAGACCGAGCAGGAATTCCAGACCTTGCTGGATTGGCTGGATGAGGCGCAATTGGACCGTGTCGGGTGCTTTAAGTACGAAAACGTCGACGGCGCGCGCTCAAACGCTTTGCCGGACCACGTGCCCGAAAATGTAAAGGAAGATCGCTGGCAGCGGCTCATGCAAAAGGCGCAAGCCATTTCTGCCCTGAAACTGGCAGCAAAGGTTGGCAAAAAGATCGATGTGATCGTAGACGAAGTCGATGAAGAGGCCGCGACCTGCCGCACCAAAGCGGACGCGCCCGAGATTGATGGCAACCTGTTTATCGACGAAGGCTATGAGGCCCTGTCCCCTGGAGATATCGTCACCGTCGAGGTAGACGAGGCCGGGGATTATGATCTTTGGGGACGTTTGACAGAATAATCGCGCAGCCCGGCCTTTCCTTTGGCCATCCTCGGCATAACCTTTGCATCTGAGTAAGCTGCAGGAGCATCACATGTCGGACACCCCTAGAATCGCGCAAAAAGCCCCTTACAAGGTCGATGTGACCGCTGGAAAGTCATATTTCTGGTGCACCTGCGGCGCGTCCGCCAACCAGCCATTCTGTGACGGGTCGCACAAAGAGACGGCGTTCACCCCCTTGAAGTACGACGCCAGCGCCGACAAAACCGTTTACTTTTGTGGATGCAAGGCGACCGCGAATGCGCCGCTCTGCGATGGGGCGCACAACAAGCTTTGATCGCCAAAACAGCCCGTTAGCGGGTGCGGGGTTGCAAATGTTCTCTTAATGTTCTACTTCCACCTCTTAACGGAGGACGGGATATGACATTTCAGCCGCAGTTTCCGGGCATGTTTTCACCAGCAGAGCGCATCAGGCAGCCCGCAACCGAAAAACAGATTGCCTACGCAGAGCGTATTGCCAAGTCTTTGGGGCACCAGCTGCCACAAAACCTGCTATCAGATCGCGCAGGCCTGTCCGCATGGATTGATGCGCGAAAAACCCCTCGACCTGCCGGGCGCTTTTCGCACTACCCGTCTTCCAAACAAATCGCCTTTGCAGAGCGGTTAGCCCGCATCACGCGACGTGAAATCCCCCGCGCGTGTTTTCGGGACAAGGTTATGATGTCAAAGTGGATTGACGGGCACCGCCCCCGCTGACTGCGGCAATGCGTCTCTGTCTGACAGTGGCTAAACACATATCTGTCTGTCTATGGAAAACGCAGAACAGACCTCCAAAACGCCGGTGTCAACCGAAGTGCTCTACAATGCGGCCTGTCCGGTGTGCCGCAAGGAAATCGATCACTATGCCCACCTCAGCGCGCGGGACGCCCTGCCCATTGGGTATGACGATCTGAACGACGCGACGCTGCTGGCGCGGTGGGGTCTGGACGCCGAAGACGCCGCGAAACGGTTGCATGTGCGCAAGGATGGCAAGCTTTTAAACGGCATCCCTGCTTTTATCGCTTTGTGGGATGACATACCGCAGTACCGCTGGCTGGCACGGGTGGTCCGGACGCCCGGCGTAAACCAGATGGCCACCTGGACCTACGATCTGATACTCGCGCCTCTTTTGTACCGCTGGCATCTCAGGCGCACCCGCTAAAGACCTGCTGCGGTGCGCCGTACTGTTTCGATGCGTTGCGCGTTTGGCGGGTGTGTCCCCAGAAACCTATTTCCCGGATCAGCAATCCTACTAAAAAATTCAGCCCCACGCAGCGGATTATAGCCCGCCTTTGCGGTGATGATGGTGCCCAACGCGTCTGCCTCCAGTTCAAAATTCTTGGAATAGCTGCGCGCGCCGACTTGAGCACCGGTTCGTTGCGCAGACTCTACAGCTTCAGTTCCGCCCCCCATCAGGGCTGCAAGCGTGCCGGCAATGACCGCGCCTGCAACAGCGTTTTGTTGCTGGCGCGGGATGTGGCCGCGAATATGGTGCGCAGCCTCATGCCCCATGACGAAAGCCAACTCATCCGTGTTGCGCGCGTCTTGGATCAAGGCCACCGTAAAGGCAATGATCGGTTGCCCGCTTTTGTCCAGTGTTTGAAAGGCGTTGGCCGGTTGCCCGGGACGCTCATCCACCAGAATACGGAAGTCACAGTTTACACCGCGCGTGCGTGCGCGACATTCCCGTTCGGCCACAGGTTCGACGGTGCGCACCACTTGCGTGAAGCTTTGCACGGCCCGATCAGACACCACGACGCGCGCGGACGTGTCCGACGGTGGACTTGCGGGGGGTGGTGTGGTCGCCACAGGGGCGCTGCAGGCACCAAGCACCGCAAGAGCCAAGCTAACCCCGGTGAATTTACCCCACATACGCCTCACCTCTCAACCAATCGTTCAACTTCGAAAATAGGGTTTTCCACGCGCGCAACAAGACCTGATCCGAGTGCTTGCAATGATCTCGGCTTGGCGTAGTGTACGCGCATGTTTACGATTGAACACGAATTTGACGCCACCGTCATCACGCTGGTGGATGACGGCAAAAGCCCGCTTCAGGAAGATGTCGTGGTACACGCCACAGAAAGCGCCATCCTGCTGCATCAGTATAATCCACGGCTGGATAAAACCGTTTCAATCACATTGTCGCCCGAACAATGGCGCGACCTGAACGCGGCTTTGAACTTGCCGGAAGGCGTTTATCAGGCCTCTCGCAAGTAAGCCGTTTCCAGCGCAGAAGGAAAACCGCATGAGCACTGGCACAAATATCTCCACCTGGTTTGAAGGGCGCTGGCACCGGTCGGATGTGCCGATCATGAAGGCCGCAGACCATGGCACATGGCTTGGCACCACTGTGTTCGACGGTGCGCGTTTTTTTGACGGCCGCGCACCCGACCTCAGATCGCATTGCGAGCGCGTGAACCGGTCTGCCGAAGCGTTGATGATCACCCCCACCCATACGACCGATCAAATCGTTGAGATCGTGCGCGACGGCCTGCAGTATTACACGCCAGACGACGCGGTCTACATCCGGCCAATGTACTGGGCGATCCACGGCGATGAGACAGCCATCGTGCCCAAGAGCGGGGCAACAGGATTTGCCATAAGTCTTGAGCAAATTCCTATGGCCCCCGCCGAGGCCTCAACAACCTTGGGCCGCACGCGGTTCCGCCGCCCCGTCATTGAGGACGCTGTCGTGAATGCCAAGGCGGGATGTCTTTACCCCAACAACGCACGGATGCTCGCAGAGGTACGCGGACGGGGGTTTGGCAACGCGTTGGTGGCGGATGCCATGGGCAATGTGGCCGAATCTGCGACCGCCAATATCTTTATGGCGTGCGATGGAGAGGTCTATACCCCCATCCCAAACGGGACATTTCTGGCGGGCATCACGCGCGCGCGTCACATCACGAACATGAAAGCGGACGGTATAACGATCCACGAAAAGGTGCTGACATTCGCGGATTTCGAGACCGCAGACGAAGTTTTCATGACCGGGAACATGTCGAAAATCACACCTGTGACGGGCTTTGAAGACCGACAGTACCAGCATGGCCCGATCGCCCGGCGGCTCCGCAGCCTTTATTGGGATTGGGCGGCTTCGCAGGCCTTATGATTTGGCCTCAGCCGCAAGCGCCAGAAAAATGCCGCGCACGTCCCGGGCGGTGGCACGCATCGGCGCGCCCTCATGTACCTCATCGACGCTCCACAGGTCCGGCTGTTGGGGATCATGGTACATGGCCCAGCCTTCGAACAAACGGTCCTGTATCGCCGCGCGTACCAACACATTGACCTCCACATGCCGGTCATCTTCGGAGATGCGGTTGAAGGTCGCCTCCACCTGCCGTGTCGGCCCTTCGAGCAGTTGCAGGAAGATGTCAGAACGGCAGATCAACGCCCCCGTCACGTCATTCATGGGGTTCCGGCGTCTGGAACTGGCAAGGATGTTCGACAGAATGGACAGGTCAAACCCAAAGGGCCGCGAATAGTAGATCAGTTGCTGCATTGCGTTCTCCTCGCTGGCCTGTGCGCCAGCGCGCTCTTACACCTGAAGGAAACACCGCAGGAGGTCCAGAGGCAAGCCCGCGGAGATTGCGATTGCAAAGACAACTCAACTACGGGCATGATCCCGCCAAAAGGGACTAGTAACCATGCGCAAATTTCTCGTTGTGCTCGATGACAGCCGGGAATGTCTGAATGCCATGCGCTTTGCCGCCATGCGCGCCGCCAGCACGGGCGGAGGCGTGGAGATCTTGTCCGTGATCCCGCCGGACGAATTCAACCACTGGATTGGCGTGGGCGAAGTAATGCGAGAGGAAGCACGCGAGCGCATCGAGGTCCATTTCGAAGTCTTTGCAAAATGGATGCGGGACAAGCAAGGCATTGATCCACAACTGGTTATTCGCGAAGGACAACCAGTAGATCAGATCATGGCGCAAATTCTTGACGATCCTCAGATCGGGGTGTTGGTGTTAGGGGCCGGAACCGACAAAAAAGGGCCCGGGCCGCTTGTGACGCAATTGACCAAGAACGCGGGCAACCTGCCGATCCCGATCACGATTGTTCCTGGCGACCTGAGCAAAGAAAAGCTTGAAGCGATCACGTGACAGGTCGCGCCTAACAGTTTAGAATGATTCCAGAGCTTGAACTTTGGCGGTTTCAGACGCATATGAACCTCAACCTCAGGAGACACCGATGTTCATTCAAACCGAATCGACGCCCAACCCGGCAACACTGAAATTCCTGCCCGGCCAACGGGTGATGGAAATGGGAACCGCTGATTTTCCATCGGCAGATACCGCTGACAAATCGCCACTGGCAACGCGCGTCTTTGGCGTCGAGGGCGTGACGGGTGTGTTTTTTGGCAATGACTTCGTGACAGTCACGAAGGCTGACGCGGTTGAATGGGACCATATCAAGCCCGGTATTCTGGGCGCCATCATGGAGCATTTCCAGTCCGGCCAACCGATCATGTCGGGCGATCACACGCCTGCGTCCGGGCATGCAGAACACACAGGCGAAGACGGCGTTATCGTCGACCAGATCAAGGAATTGCTGGACAGCCGCGTGCGTCCTGCCGTTGCGCAGGATGGTGGCGACATCACGTTCCACGGTTTTGAGCGCGGCATCGTGTATCTGCACATGCAGGGTGCCTGCGCGGGCTGCCCATCGTCTACCCTGACACTGAAAATGGGCATCGAAAACCTGCTGCGCCACTATATTCCCGAGGTGACAGAGGTGCGCCCGGTTGCCTGACGCACCGGCCATCCTGAGCTTTGACACATCGGCCGCGCACTGCGCGGCCGCTTTGTTGAGAGGCAAGGATATTTGCGCCGTCCATTTTGAGGAACGCGCACGCGGACAGGCCGAAGAGCTCTTTCCGATCATCGACGCGCTGCTGGACAAGGCAGGGATGGCCTATGCTGATCTGTCCGCGCTTGGCGTCGGCACTGGCCCGGGCAATTTTACCGGGTTACGCATTTCCATCGCCGCCGCGCGCGGTTTGTCCTTGGGCCTTGGCATACCAGCCATCGGCGTCTCCTCGTTCGAGGTAGCCCACGCACATCAATCCGCCCAGCGCGATACGGTTTTACTGCCCGCCCCAAGGGAGATGGCCTACCAAGCCACCTTCACAGGTGGCCTGCGCGCAAGTGATCCGGACCTCGTCATCCCCGCCGAGACGGATGTTGTGACGCACATTGACTGGCAGACGTGGGGCATCCGGACCCTAGCGCAGCTGTGCCTTGAAACCTTCAAATCGGGGGCCGTGACAGAGCGCCCGGTACCGCTGTACGTCCGCCCAGCGGATGCAGCCCCCGCAAAAGACCTGCCGCCCCCATTGCTGCCATGACCCCGAAAAAAGCCGCAGCCGTTCACGCATCCGCCTTTGCCCCGCAAAGAGGCTGGACTGAAACCGAGATTGCAACCCTGCTCGATCATCCGACCGTAAAGCTCTTTTCTAAAGACGGCGCGTTTGCACTGGTCCGGACCGTCGCTGACGAAGCGGAATTGCTGACCATCGCGGTCCCGCCTGCGCAGCAGGGAAAGGGCACGGGGCAGGCTTTGATGCGCGTGTGGATGCAAGAGGTCGCAGCCGCAACCGCGTTCCTGGAGGTCGCCGCTGACAACAGGGCGGCCCATGCTTTGTATCTGCGGCTTGGCTTTTGCGAGATTGCCCGCAGACCGGCCTATTATTCCCGTGCGGATGCTCAAGCAGTAGACGCTTTGATCATGCGGGCAAACCTGACGTCCGGTCAGCACCGCCGAACAGATGCACATCCCTTAAAAACCGGTTGACCCCGCCTGCCGGGTGGGTCCTAATTTGCGCAGAGTCAGTGAAATCTGATCAACCGGGACTCCGCGTGCTTTTATGCGAGCGAAATCCCCAATATTACAATTTGGGAGACTTGAATGACCCTCATGCAAAAATTCCTCGGTGCATCTGCGGCACTGGCCCTCAGCGCCGGAGCCGCTCTGGCGGAACCTGCCATCATTTTCGACCTTGGCGGCAAGTTCGACAAATCCTTCAACGAGGCCGCTTTTGGTGGCGCGGAGCGTTGGGCAGAAGAGACCGGCGGCACTTACCGCGAAATCGAGCTTCAGTCAGAAGCCCAGCGCGAACAGGCCTTGCGACGCTTTGCTGAAGCCGGCGCCAACCCGATCATCACCATGGGTTTTGCCATGGCCGATCCGCTTTCTGCCGTGGCGCCGGACTACCCGGATACGAAATTTGTGGCCATCGACGTCACATGGCTTGACGCGCCCAATATTCGCCAGATCGGCTTTGCCGAGCACGAAGGGTCGTACCTTGTGGGCATGATGGCTGCAATGGCGTCGCAAAGCGGGACAGTAGGCTTTATCGGCGGCATGGACATTCCGCTGATCCGCCATTTCGGCTGCGGCTATGCGCAAGGCGTGAAAGCGGTCAACGCGGACGCGACAGTGATTGCCAACATGACCGGCACCACACCTTCGGCATGGAACGACCCGGTAAAGGGGTCTGAACTGACCAAATCGCAGATCAGTCAGGGCGCGGATGTGGTCTATGCAGCGGCAGGCGGCACCGGTGTCGGTGTATTGCAAACCGCCGCAGACGAAGACATCCTGTCCATCGGTGTCGACAGCAACCAAAACGCGCTGCACCCCGGCAAAGTACTTACGTCGATGCTGAAACGCGTGGACGTAGCGGTCTATGACGCCATGAAGGCAGGCACGGATCTTGAAACCGGCGTGTTCGCGTGGGGCCTTGCGCAGAATGGCGTGGGCTATGCGCTTGATGAAAACAACGCGGTACTTGTGACCGATGAGATGAAAGCAACTGTCGAAGAAGCGCGTCAAAAAATCATCGACGGCGAAATCGAAGTTGTATCCTACTACGCCAACGACAGCTGCCCGGTTCTGGACTTCTAAGCACGGGCATCTTCACATCAGAGCCGCGCCAATCCGTTGGCGCGGCTTTTTAAGGGCAAGGGATCAAAGATGGCCGATCAGACGCCAGCAATCGAACTCAAGGGCATTTCCAAGGCATTTGGCCCGGTTCAGGCGAACAAGGACATCTCCATCCGGGTGATGCCCGGCACAATCCACGGCATAATCGGCGAGAACGGCGCGGGCAAATCGACGCTCATGTCGATCCTCTATGGATTTTACAAAGCGGATGCCGGTGAGATTTTCATCGGCGGCCAAAAGACCGATATCCCGGACAGCCAGGCGGCCATCGCCGCAGGGATCGGCATGGTTTTCCAGCATTTCAAGCTGGTGGAAAACTTTACGGTGCTGGAAAATGTGATCCTTGGTGCCGAAGACGGCGGGCTGCTGCGTCCATCTCTGGCCAAGGCGCGCAAAAGCCTTATTGGTCTTGAACAGGAATACGGCCTGAACGTGGACCCTGACGCCATCATTGAAGAGCTTGGCGTAGGGATGCAGCAGCGCGTGGAAATCCTCAAGGCGCTCTACCGTGAGGCGGACATTCTCATTCTGGATGAACCCACGGGCGTTCTGACCCCCGCAGAAGCAGACCAGCTTTTCCGTATCTTGGGCCGTCTGCGCGACGAGGGCAAAACCATCATTCTGATCACCCACAAGCTGCGCGAGATTATGGAGATCACTAACACCGTGTCTGTGATGCGGCGCGGGCAGATGACGGCGACCGTCAAGACGTCGGAGACATCCCCCGCGGAACTTGCCGAGCTGATGGTTGGCAGAAAAGTGCTGCTGCGCGTCGACAAAAAGCCTGCGACAGCGGGCAAAGTCATCCTCGACATTCAAAACCTCAGCGTTGTGGACGACGCGGGCGTTGAGCGGGTCAAAGGGATCAACCTCAAGGTCCATGCGGGCGAAATCGTCGGAATCGCAGGGGTCGCTGGCAACGGACAATCTGAACTGCTTGAGGTTCTGGGCGGCTATGCAACAGCAACGGGCAAGGTCACTGTAAATGATCAGGATTTGCCCTTGTCTGGTGCGCAGGCCACCGGGCTCGCGCGGCGCGCACGCGGCATTGCGCATGTGCCAGAGGACCGGCAGCGCGAAGGGTTGATCATGGAATACCACGCCTGGGAAAACACCGCCTTTGGATACCATCACGACCCCGCCTATCAATCCGGCCTGTTGATGAACAACGCGGCGATCAAGGCGGACACCGAAAGCAAGATGTTGCGCTTTGACGTCAGGCCGCCCGACCCCCGGCTGGCGGCCAAGAACTTCTCTGGCGGCAACCAGCAGAAAATTGTCCTGGCGCGCGAGATCGAACGCAACCCCGACGTGTTGTTGATTGGCCAGCCGACGCGCGGCGTTGATATTGGTGCGATTGAGTTCATTCATCAGCAGATCGTCGCGCTCAGAGATCAGGGAAAGGCGATCCTGCTCGTTTCCGTGGAACTCGAAGAGATTTTGGCGCTGTCTGACCGGGTTGCTGTCATGTTTGACGGTGTCATCATGGGCGAACGAGACGCGCAGCACACCAACGAGAAGGAACTGGGCCTGTTGATGGCAGGTGTCAGCGCATGACCTTGTACGCAATCGCCGGGGTGCGCGAAACTGAAACGCTTGTCTTGTCGGACGGGCTTTGCGGAGTGGGTACAAGCAGATGGATGTGATGCCAAAATGGGCAGAGGTGATCCTTGTGCCGCTCATATCGCTGCTGCTGGCAGCAATCATTTCCGCCCTCGTTATTCTGGCCATTGGTGAGGATCCGGTCGCAGCCGTGAAGCTGATGGTCACCGGCGCTTTGGGCAGCACCTATGGCTGGGGCTATACGCTTTACTACGCGACCAACTTCATCTTCACCGGCCTTGCTGTCGCAATTGCATTTCATGCGCGCCTCTTCAACATCGGGGGTGAGGGGCAGGCGATGCTTGGGGGCCTAGGCGTCGCAATTGCCTGCCTTTACGTGCCGTGGCCGCATTGGTCGCTGGCTCTGGTCGGGGCGGCTGTCACGGCGGCTTTGTTCGGGGCGCTTTGGGCGTCGATCCCGGCCTATCTGCAGGCCAAGCGCGGCAGTCACATCGTGATCACGACAATCATGTTCAATTTCATCGCCGCTGCAGTGCTGAACTACGTGCTGGTGAATGTGATGCGCCCGCCGGGTAGTATGGACCCGGCCTCAGCCCGTTTTCCAGAGGCGGTTCATCTGCCTACGCTGCATGATATCCTTGCCCCTCTCGGCGTAGAATTTTCACGCGCAGCGCCCGCGAATGTGTCCTTTCTGGTGGCCGTTCTGGCCTGTTTCCTGTTGTGGGTACTGATCTGGCGCACCTCTTTGGGATACGAAATCCGGGCCTACGGGCATTCTGAGAGTGCTGCGAAATACGCAGGCATCTCGCCTGTCAAAATCACCATGATCGCCATGCTGATTTCCGGCGGACTGGCCGGGCTGATGGCCATCAACAACGTAATGGGCGAAGCCGAAAGGCTTGTGCTGAATGCAACAGAGGGCGCAGGCTTTATCGGCATTGCCGTAGCGCTGATGGGGCGCAGTCACCCTCTTGGCGTATTGCTGGCGGCTCTTTTGTTCGGCTTTTTGTATCAGGGGGGCGCTGAACTTGCGCTTTGGACGTCCATCCCGCGCGAATTGATCGTGGTCATCCAAGCGCTGGTCATTCTGTTCACGGGCGCGCTGGACAATATGGTGCGCATGCCGCTGGAACGCGTCTTTCTCGCCCTGCGCCGAAGGAACACGTGATGGACTATCTGACGCTGATCCAGCTTCTCGACAGCACCGTTCGTTTGGCAACGCCTCTGCTTCTGGCCTGTCTGGCCGGTCTGTTTTCTGAACGCGCAGGCATTTTCGACATCGGGCTGGAAGGCAAGATGCTGGCGGCTGCGTTTTTCTCTGCGGCCCTTGCTGCGGTGACGGGCTCTGTCTGGCTGGGGCTGCTCGCCGGGATCGGCGCCTCCATTTTGCTGAGCCTGCTGCACGGGGTGGCCTCTATCACCTTCAGAGGCAACCAGCTGATTTCCGGCGTGGCGATCAACTTTCTGGCCGCGGGTCTGACCGTTCTGATCGCGCAGGACTGGTTTGCGCAAGGCGGGCGCACGCCGTCTCTGATGGGTGGTGGGCGGTTTGAGCCGGTCACCCTGCCCTTTGCCGACAGTTTGGCGTCGGTTCCGATCTTTGGCCCGCTGTATGCCGAACTGATCTCCGGTCATTCTGTGTTGGTCTATCTGGCTTTCGCCTTTGTGCCACTGACGTGGTGGATCCTGTTCCGCACCCGCTTTGGCCTGAGGCTACGGGCCGTTGGTGAAAACCCGGCTGCTGTGGATACCGCCGGTGTGTCCGTGATTGGTCTGCGCTATGCTGCCGTGATCATTTGCGGCGTCCTGTGCGGCATCGCCGGTGCGTATCTGTCGACAGCGTTACAGGCTGGTTTTGTGAAAGATATGTCTGCCGGGCGGGGCTTTATCGCGCTGGCTGCGTTGATATTTGCAAAGTGGCGGCCATGGTACGCGCTCTATGCCTGCTTGCTTTTCGGTCTTTTTGGCGCGTTGGAAACCCGCCCGGATGTGATTGAGGCGATCATCGGGATGAAGGTTCAGGGCCAGTTGCTTGGCGCGCTGCCTTACATCATGACCGTGATCATTCTGGCGGGTTTTGTCGGAAAAGCCGTCCCGCCACGCGCGGGCGGCGAGCCCTACATAAAAGAGCGCTGACCGGTTAAGTCCAGATCAGGGCGAAACATCAGTCCTGTTCGCTGCAAGACAGCACCAGCCATTGATTTTGTGCGCCCCCATGCCTACCAATGCTTATGCAGGTATACCTTCCTATTGCAGAAGTGTCGGTGAATGCGTTCCTCCTTTTGGGGTTGGGCGGCATTGTGGGCGTTTTGTCGGGGATGTTCGGCGTCGGTGGCGGGTTCCTGATGACGCCTTTGCTCTTTTTTATCGGTATCCCCCCTGCGGTCGCTGTCGCAACAGAAGCAAACCAGATCGTCGCCTCGTCGTTTTCCGGCGTGCTGGCCCACCTGAAGCGAAAATCGGTTGACCTGAAGATGGGGACCGTCCTTCTGGTGGGCGGTCTGGTCGGGGCCGCCTTGGGCGTTGTGATCTTCAACTATCTGAAATCACTGGGACAGGTCGATCTGCTTGTAAAGCTTTGCTACGTCCTGTTTCTGGGGGTCATTGGCGGGCTGATGTTCGTCGAAAGCCTCAATGCGATCCGCAACACCAAACGCGGCAAACCGCCGGCCCGCAAGAAACACAACTGGATTCATGGCCTGCCGTTCAAGATGCGCTTTCGCGTCTCGGGTCTGTATATCTCTGTTATCCCGCCTCTGATCGTCGGGCTTTTCGTGGGCATTCTTGCCGCAATCATGGGCGTCGGTGGCGGGTTCATCATGGTGCCTGCCATGATCTACCTGCTGGGGATGCCTACAAAAGTAGTCGTGGGCACATCGCTGTTTCAGATCATCTTTGTGACCGGCTTTACCACGCTGCTGCACGCGACGACGAACTTTACGGTAGACGTTGTTCTGGCCGTTCTGTTGCTGGTCGGCGGTGTGATTGGCGCGCAGGTCGGCACAAGGATCGGTGTGCATCTGAAGGCCGAACAGTTGCGCATCCTGCTTGCCATCATGGTGCTTGCCGTATGCGGGAAACTTGCCTTGGACCTCCTTATTCAGCCCGCCGAGCTTTATAGCATCGGCGCGGCCACCGGACACTGAGATGCTGGCGCGCGCTGTCCTTTTTGCAGGGCTCGTTCTGGTCTTTCTGGGCGTGCAGAACGCAACAGCAGAAGAGGTGGTGCTGGGCCTGAGCAAGGACAGCATTTCCATCAACACCAATTTTGACGGCTCCGAAATTCTGATCTTTGGCGCGATAAAACGCGAAGAGAGCATCCCTGACGGCCCCCCCATCGAGGTCGTGATCACCGTGGCAGGCCCCTCAACCCCGCAGACGGTCCGGCGCAAGGAACGGCGCATGGGCATCTGGGTGAACACGGACTATGTTGATATCGATCACGCGCCCAGTTTTTACGCTGTTCTGTCCAGCGGACCCTTGCAGGATGTGCTGAAAAACGTTGAGGATTTGCGCCACAAGGTGTCAGTGCCCCGTGCCATTCGGTCGGTCGGTGCGCCTGATAATATCGATGACGCAATGTCTTTCACCGACGCGCTGATCCGTATTCGCGAAGACTCTGAGCTTTATCAGCTGCGCGAAGGCAGCGTCACCGTCGAGCAACAGACCCTGTTCCGCGCTGCCGTGCAATTGCCCGCAGCCCTGACCGAAGGGGCCTATGCCACGCGGATTTTCCTGACGCGCGGCGGTGATGTTGTCTCTGTCTATGAAACCAGCATTGACGTGCAAAAGGTCGGGATGGAGCGATGGTTGTTTGAACTATCGCGGCAACAGCCCTTGCTGTACGGGCTGATGTCGCTTGCCATCGCCATTGGTGCCGGGTGGGCAGCTTCTGCGGTCTTCAGGTTGTTCCGCGCCTGAAGACGGTCAGCCGCGCCCGATGTACGGCATCGTGGTCGCCATAACGGTCATGAACTGCACGTTTGCCTCGGGCGGCATGTCGGCCATGTGCAACACCGATCTTGCCGCATTCCCCACATCCATGGTCTGCGTGCCCGGGTTGGCGGCTTTCAGCTTCTCCAAAAGCTCGGTTTCGGCATTTCCGATATCGATCTGCCCGCAGGCAATCCCGAACGGGCGACCATCCAGTGACAGTGTCTTGGTCAATCCGGTGACCGCGTGCTTGGTCGTTGTGTAGCAAACAGAATTTGGCCGTGGCACATAGGCGGACAAAGAGCCGTTGTTGATGATCCGGCCCCCTTGCGGGTCTTGCGCGCGCATCGCCTTGAACGCCAGTTGCGCCGCGATAAACATGCCGCCCACGTTCACAGACAGGACTTGCGCCCAATCCTCCAACGGAATCTCGTCAATGGTGGCGGCAGGCCCGAACAGCCCTGCATTGTTGAACAGAACATCCAGATGCCCAAAAGCCTTAAAGGCGGCCTTCATGGCCCCGGCATCTGTCACGTCAGCCGGTAGCGGGACGGCGGTGTCGTATCTGTCCGCCAAAGCTTCAAGCAGGTCGGCGCGGCGGGCAATCAGTCCCACCCGCCATCCGGCGTCCAGAAAAACCTCTGCTGTTGCGGCCCCGATGCCCGAACTGGCACCGGTAATGATAATGGATTTCATGATGCATCCTCTGTTGTGGGTTCAGACAAGGTCAGGGCAGCCGGCGCAAGTTTCTTGAGGTCATCGACCTCAAGCCCGTGCGTGGGTTTGGACAAGCGATTGCGCACAACCCAGATCAGCCTTTCCTGCGCGCGCGTGATCGCCACATAGGCCAGACGTTTCCACAGGGGTTGCCCGGCCTCGGTCCGCCCCATACGGGCTGCCGCGTAAAGGTCCGGGGCAAAGACCTGCACGGTCTCCCACTGGCTGCCCTGCGCCTTGTGAATGGTGACTGCTGCACCATGCAGGAACGCGGCCCCCATCCGTGCGGCATAGGGTATAAAGGGCTCTTCTTCGTCCGGTTTTTCGATTTTCACAATCGATGCGGCAGAGATTTGCGGGTCCTCTGCCCCCATCACATGCAGGCGGGAAAACCCGGGCTTGCGCCCCTCCCCCAGATAGACAACCTGCGCGCCTTTGATCAGACCGCGTGCTTCAAGATCCAACCGTCGCTTTCGGTGTTTCAAGGGCAATTCCAGCCCGTCGCAGATCAACGGCTCTCCGGGCAGCAACCTGTCTTCGGGCGCGCAATGGACGCCGCGAAAGGCATTGATCAGCCGAATACGGGTCGCATTCCGCCACACCAGCACCGGGCTGCGCGCCATCAGGTCCACTTCGACACGCTGGCCCCAGACCACACGTTCATCTTTGGTCGCGGCCTCTTCCACCATGCGTTCGAAATCCTCAAACCCGATTGTCGGATCGCCAAGCGCATGCGCCAGATCAAGGATCGGGTTTCCTTCGGCTTGCCGGTGCACCCGGTCCAGCGCAAGCACATGTTTTTTCGGCAGTTTGTCGAAAACCATGGTGCCCGACTGGTTGACCGGGGCCAACTGCGCGGGGTCCCCAAACAGCAGCAGGGTTGGAAAAATCTCTCGAAGGTCTTCGTATTGCCGGTCGTCCAGCATGGAGCTTTCATCGACCAAACCAATATCCAGAGGTTCCTCGCGGCGCTTCCAGCCTGAGATAAAATCAGAGCCGCGCAAGCCCGCAGCCGCAAGCGCGCCGGGAATAGACGCGTTCGTGGCATAAAAGGCGGCGGCCCGGTCTAGGGCCAGATCGGTGATGCCCTCAATCTCGGGCCGTTCACCATTGCCCGTCAGCCACTCGGCAATGCGTTCATATTCAGGGTCATAAACAGGCGTGTACAGAATGCGGTGGATGGTGGTGGCCGGCACCCCGCGCAAACGGAGCACCGACGCCGCCTTGTTCGTCGGCGCGAGGATGGCCAAGGTACGCCGCTCCCGCCGTTTTCGAGGTTCGTAGTCGCCCGAGACCACGTGAACCCCTGCCTCCTCCATCGCCTTGTAAAGAGCTGAAAGAAGGAGCGTTTTTCCCGAACCTGCCTTGCCAGTGACAGCCAGCACAGCAGAGGCTGAGCTTTTTGGCGGGGTCAGGAGTTGGTCGTCCAGATCAATCCCGGCAGAGCGCAGTACATCCGTCACGTGATCAAAAGCCGTGGCTTGATCGTCGGAGAATGTATAGCTCGGCAAGGTCATGCCGGAACCCTACAGGCGGGCTGCGGCATGCACCAGACAGGAAGCGATCTCTTAGCCTGTTGCGGCCAGAACCGGTTGGCTTGTCGCGCCAAATGCCCGCTCAAACCACAGCTTCGACAGTTCCGGCGACACTTCAGCCTTTTTGGCGACAAGTGCCTGTGCTTCGGCGGTAAACTCCCAAAGGCCAACACTGATCGCGTCACGGCCTGTGCCCTGGGTGCCCAAAACGTCAGGCGAGGACCCGATCATGCGGTAAATGCGCACCATGCGTGCATCAAACACACCGGCAAAGTGCTGCACGTCAAAACCGCGCATGATTTCACCGCCGCCCAGCATCAGCGCCGCAGCGACACGGCTTGGGGCGTCGCGGTTCAGACAAAACCGGGTGCATTCCCAGATATGCGGGCTGGTGATCGTACCGCCACCAATAATATCAGTGAAGTGTTCGTTGATCATCGTCCGTCCGGTTGTGGGCAAAAACCGCATGGATCCTCCGTGTGTGCCATCGGCCATTTCCCAAATGACATAGAGCGGGTTCAGATCATCATACTGGTCTGTTTCAAAACCATTTTCATCGACGGACACTTCCCAGCCAAGGCGCGTTTTGAACTGATCCGCACGGTCACGGAACATTGTGTCACGCAATGTTGGGTATTGATCAAGCTGGTCTGCGTAAAGGTAGCGAAGCATGTGAATTTCCTTTGTTTTCGAGCAAGGCGTGAACAAAGGATTAGCAAATGTGCATTTAACAAGCGGCGACCAACACGGTCGCGCAGGTAACGCTTCGGCGGCCAAATGGCCCCTTTTTCAGACGACAATAAGCCCCCGGCTGATGGCACGGGCGACCGCATGCGTCGTATTCATGGCGCCCAGTTTGAACCGGGCGCTTTCGATATACACCCTCACGGTATGCTCAGAAATAGACAGAGTTTCAGCCACTTGCGCCCGGCTGTAGCCGATCGCAAGCAGCGTTAACGCGTCCACTTCGCGCGGGGACAGCTGTTGAGAAGGCTCCGGAGCACGCCCCGGTTCAAACTCCAACGCCTTTTGGTTAAAATAGTGCGCGATCAGGATGAGTTCGCGCCGGTTAGTTTCCGTAAACTCTTTCCACGCGTCGTCCGAACAGCTGTGGTTGACGGTAAAAAGTGCGAACTGTCCGTTCGGTCCCCGAATCGGAATGGAATATCCTTGGTTGCCCAGTCCGAATTTCATGGCTTCCGCCTGAAAAGCCCGTGCTGCCTTGCTCGACCAATCCAGTTGCTTCCAATCGACGGGGTGAAACCGCTGATAACAGCCAATCACCACCGGGTCTATTCTGAGGTAGTTCTGCTCCTGATATCGTGCTGCCCATTCAAGTGAGTAGGTTCCGTAGCCGTATTGAGCGCCTGCGCTGTCCACCCAGTGGTAGACCATGTTCTGCACATTGAAGTGGAGTTGGAGAGTCTCAATGGCAGTCTGAATCGCTTCAAGCGTGTCCGCCCGCTCCAGCGCCGCCAACACCTCCTCTACTACTGTCTTGCTTTTCTCTATCAGCATTGCCCTGCGTCCTCTCATGGAGAGCGGCGATCTCTGCCAGAGCTACAATTGCCGTATCGTCAAGCTGTTCTGCTAACACAGGCAGATCATTGGCCGTGGCAAAAGTCTTCAAGTCGGTAAGAACGTCCAGTATCCAGTCACTTCGCATGGTAGGGTCACCCTTGAAAGGTTAATGAAAGATTAAAACAACTATATCATTTCGGTAACGACCCTGAAATTCGCATTTATACACTCCCCAGAAATAGCGAGGCCTGATCCGGCAAGCCATTGTTCCTATTTCAGGACACACGCAAAACGCGAAACGCCTGCGAAACCTATAGCGATTCGCAGGCGTTCAATAAAGAGATTTAAGAATCTAGGGGGTTAACTGCCGGCCTCCACCACGTCTTCGAGCGTCCGCAACCCAGTCTTCGGGGATTGCACCAGAACAGACATATTGCCCGGCTTGTGCTCATTGCGCAGCATCTTCATATGCGCCAGTGGCAGGTCATTCCATGAGAACACTTCAGACATGCACGGATCGAGCCTGCGCTCTACCATCAACTGGTTGGCAGCCATTGCCTGCTTGAGATGTGCAAAGTGTGACCCTTGCAGACGCTTCTGATGCATCCACATGTAGCGCACGTCAAACGTCAGGTTGAACCCTGTGGTCCCCGCACAAATGACAACCATGCCGCCCTTTTTGACAACAAAGGTCGAGACCGGGAATGTACTCTCACCGGGGTGTTCGAACACCATATCGACGTTCACACCCTTGCCCGTGATATCCCAGATTGCTTTTCCGAATTTCCGTGCTTCTGTGAACCATGCCGCGTATTCCGGCGTGTTGACTGTAGGCATTTGGCCCCAGCAGTTGAAATCGCGCCGATTGATCACGCCCTTGGCGCCCAGATCCATCACAAACTGGCGTTTGCTTTCATCTGAAATGACACCAATGGCATTTGCACCCGCAGTATTGATTAATTGGATCGCATAAGATCCAAGCCCCCCTGATGCGCCCCAAACCAGAACATTCTGGCCCGGCTTCAGGTCGTGCGGCTCATGTCCAAAGAGCATGCGATAGGCTGTGGCGAGGGTCAGCGTGTAGCAGGCGCTTTCTTCCCACGTCAGATGCTTTGGCCGTGGCATAAGCTGCTGACTCTGCACATTCGTGAATTGCGCAAAGGACCCATCGGGCGTCTCATAGCCCCAGATCCGCTGTGAAGGCGAATACATCGGATCGCCACCATTGCAGTGCTCATCATCGCCATCATCCTGATTGCAATGGACCACAACTTCGTCGCCGACCTTCCAGCGTTTGACTTTGTCGCCAACCGCCCAGACGATACCCGCTGCATCGGAGCCACAAATCTGATAGGGCTTGTCATGTCCGTCAAAGGGGCTGATCGGTTGACCCAGAGCCGCCCAGACACCGTTGTAGTTGACACCTGCCGCCATCACGAGCACCAGAACTTCGTTGCTGTCCAATTCCGGAACATCCACAACCTCAACCTGCATGGCTTTGTCTGGCTCGCCATGACGCTCGTGGCGGATCGTCCATGCGTACATCTGTTTCGGAACAAACCCCATGGGCGGGATCTCTCCCAGTTCATAAAGGTCTTTTTCCGGTGCTTCGTAGTCCGCGACAGTGGTATCCAGTGCCATGCCAGCCTCCTGCTCCAATTACTTCAATACACTCGTGCTGCATCGCAGAATCGCGATACTATCGGCATTGGATACGGCGACACACGAAATATTGCAACACAAAAGAGGCTGAAATTGAAACTTTATAACCCCGCAAGTGCAGCAATTATTCTGCTGCCGCATCCTGCGGTGAGGCATGAACGACCATAGAACGCGCGTAATAGGCTACCAGATCCTTTTGGTCAGCGTTAACGCACCACCGCGCATCGGTCCGCTCTATCATCCGGTGCCGCTGCATGCGGTCCAGAGCGGCGTCCATCTCAGCGCGCAACTGATCGGGAGAATAATCCAGAAAAAAAGCGCTGTGTTGTTGTGCCGCCAGCTGGACGCGTGCAAAAAGCTGATCACCAGACAGCGTCTCCCCATCACTCAGAATCTTGCTCAACAAGGGCACCAGCAAAATCGGCATCGCCACACCAATCCGCGCCATCAGCTCTTGTGCAAGGTCTTCGGTGCGATGCTGTGCACCAAACTCACGCAAGGACAAGGGCGTTCCAAAAACAACGGCGGCTGTGCCAAACCGTTTGTAGCGGCCGCGCAGTCCTTGCCAGAACTTGCCCAGAATAAAACGGACAACCACCGTGATCCTCGCCCCAAAACGACGATCCCCGCGGGCGGCAGCTGCAATAAGCACCCGGTCTTCCAGCACCCGGTCATAATTGATGGCCACAGGGACAAACACGATATCGCGTCCGTCAGGGTCGTGTCCTTCCATTAGATAGCTCAACAGACCCATCTTGGGCGGCATCAGCCCCCCCGTCAGACTGAGCCCGCCTTCAGGGAATATCCCCTGAGCCACACCGCCTGCCGTGGCCAACTGCACGTACCTTGCCAAAACGCGCCGGTAGAGCCCACCGCGCGACCTGCGGCGGATAAAGTAGGCCCCCATCATACGGATCAGGCGGCTCAACGGCCACACGCGCGCCCATTCCCCAACCGCGTAGGACAGCGCCGATGTTTGCGCCGCCAGATAGGTGACGAGCACGTAATCCATGTTGGACCGGTGGTTCATGATGAACACAACCGTTGCGTCTTTTGGAATAGAGCGGATGACCTCATCGTTATGCGGACCTGTTCTGACTTCGTAAATGGAATTTACCAGCATGCGGGCCATGCGAATCCCAAGACCAAAATAGGTAAAAGCGCTGAAGCTCGGCACGATCTCGCGCGCATATTCCCGCGCTTTTTGGAACGCCACATTCTCGGGCACATTGTTTTGGTGTGCATAGGCTGCAATCTCACGCCCGACCTCGGGGTCGTAAATCAGACGTTGGATCATATCGTAGCGGCGCGCCAGCTTGAACGGCTCAATCGGGCGGGTCAGACGCGTGTTCAACCGTGTCACCGCCCGCTCAAGACGTCTGCGGAAAAACCAACGCACAGAGGGAAACAGAAAGTGAGACGCGAAGGTCACCGCCGCGAAGAGTAGGATTAAAATGAAGAGCCAAAGAGGCAGTTCCACGGAGTGTGTCATGCGTCGATTGTCGCAGGGGGCAACGCCTGCGTCAAAACGAAACTTTTTTCAGCTTATACATGTAGTCTCACGACGTCTTTGGGACGCGCCGACCGCACCAAAGGACCCCTGCGCTGCGATTGCATTGCCGCAATGCGGCGAATTGACAGCAGCATAAAGTTTCAAGTATGACCCATATGGTGAAAGATAATTGCTGAAATGATTCTAGAGGCCTCAATGACTGCTTCCCAAAAAGACCGTCCTTGGCTCATTCGTACTTATGCAGGTCACTCGACCGCCAAAGCGTCAAATGAACTGTACCGCTCCAACCTCGCCAAGGGGCAAACAGGCCTTTCCGTCGCGTTCGATCTGCCGACACAGACAGGTTACGACAGTGACCACATTCTGAGCCGCGGTGAGGTGGGCAAGGTTGGTGTTCCGGTGTGTCATCTGGGAGACATGCGGACCCTTTTTGACAACATCCCGCTGGAGCAGATGAACACCTCCATGACGATCAACGCAACGGCGCCATGGTTGCTGTCGCTCTATATCGCTGCGGCAGAGGAACAGGGCGCGGACGTCTCAAAGCTGCAAGGCACGGTGCAAAACGATCTGATCAAGGAATACCTCAGCCGGGGCACTTACATCTGCCCGCCTGAACCCTCGCTGAAAATGATCGCGGATGTGGCGGAGTACTGCTATACAAAGGTGCCAAAGTGGAACCCTATGAATGTGTGTTCCTACCACCTGCAAGAGGCCGGTGCCACGCCAGAGCAGGAACTGGCCTTTGCCCTGGCCACAGCCACCGCCGTTCTTGATACCCTGCGCCCGCGCGTCGATGAAAAAGACTTCCCCGCAATCGTTGGCCGCATCAGCTTTTTCGTGAACGCAGGCATCCGCTTTGTGACAGAGATGTGCAAAATGCGCGCCTTTGTTGACCTGTGGGACGAGATTTGCCGCGAGCGCTACGGCGTTGAAGACGCCAAGTTCCGCAGGTTCCGCTACGGTGTGCAGGTCAACTCGCTGGGCCTGACCGAACAACAGCCCGAAAACAACGTCTACCGGATCCTGATCGAAATGCTGGCGGTGACCCTTTCCAAAAAGGCCCGCGCGCGCGCCGTGCAACTGCCCGCCTGGAACGAAGCACTTGGCCTGCCGCGCCCCTGGGACCAGCAGTGGTCGATGCGCATGCAACAAATTCTGGCCTATGAAACTGACCTGCTCGAATTCGACGACCTGTTCGAGGGGAACCCGGCAGTGGACAGCAAGGTCGAAGCGCTGAAGGAAGGCGCACGCGCCGAGCTTGCCAATCTGGACGGCATGGGGGGCGCTATTCAGGCCATCGACTACATGAAGTCCCGGCTCGTGGAGAGCAACGCAGAGCGTCTTGGACGGATTGAGGCGGGCGAGACGATCGTGGTGGGCGTTAACAAGTGGCAACAGGGGGAGCCCTCGCCTCTGATGACCGGCGATGGCGGCATCATGGTCGTGGACCCAGCGGTTGAGGCCGAACAGATCAACCGGCTTGACGCGTGGCGCAGCGCCCGGGACGCCGACGCGATCGCAAACGCTCTGGCAAACTTGCGGAGCGATGCCAAAGAGGGGCGCAACATCATGCCCGCCTCGATCGCTGCGGCCAAAGTTGGCGTGACCACCGGCGAATGGGCCGAACAGATGCGTGCTGTCTATGGCGAATACCGTGGGCCGACCGGTGTTTCCGGGTCCCGCTCCAACAGAACAGAAGGGCTGGACGATCTGCGCAGTGCAGTGGATGTGGTCAGCGACAAGCTGGGCCGCCGCCTGAAGTTTCTGATCGGCAAACCCGGTCTGGATGGTCATTCCAACGGTGCCGAACAGATTGCCGTGCGCGCCCGCGACTGCGGTATGGATATCGCCTACGAAGGCATCCGCCTGACGCCCGAAGAGATCGTGCGCGCCGCACAGGACGACGCGGCCCATGTGGTGGGCCTGTCCATCTTGTCCGGCAGCCACATCCCTCTGGTTGAAGACCTGATGCACCGGATGCAGGCGGCTGGCCTGTCGCATGTGCCGGTCATCGTGGGCGGGATCATTCCCGATGATGACGCAGACCGTCTGCGGGCCATGGGCGTTTCGCGGGTCTACACGCCCAAGGATTTTGAGCTCAACACCATCATGACCGATATCGTCACACTGGCTGATCCACAGGCTGTCGCCGCACAGTAAGAACGGCACACCGGACGTCCCATCCCTGCAGCGCGGGGATCTGCCCCCTTGCAGCTTGCCCAGTGCTTGCCTTAAGTGCTGCGCAAAAGGGAGGCGACTGCAAATGACGATCCATATTGGTGCAGAACCCGGTGACATCGCGGAAACCGTATTGATGCCGGGCGACCCCTACAGGGCCAAATGGGCCGCTGAGACTTTTCTGGACGGGGCAAGGTTGGTCAACAATGTGCGCGGCATGCTGGGCTTTACCGGGACATGGCGCGGGCACGACGTGACAATCCAAGGCTCGGGCATGGGCATGCCGTCACTGTCGATCTACGCCAACGAGTTGATCTCGACCTACAACGCGCAAACCCTGATCCGCATCGGCTCCACCGGTGCGATGCAACCTCACGTGAATCTCAGGGATGTGATCATCGCCATGTCGGCGACGACAATTACGTCGCCATCCTCCGCCATCTTCAAAGAGGTAAATTTCGCACCAACCGCAAACTTTGAGCTATTGGCCGCCGCTGTGGCTGCCGCCAAGGCCAAGGGCACCCCGACCCATGTGGGCGGCATCTATTCATCGGATGTATTCTACGCCGAACGCCCCGATCTGGACGAGCAGATGGTGCGGCACGGCATTCTGGGCGTCGAAATGGAAGCGGCAGAGCTTTACACGGTTGCGGCCCGCTACGGGCGGCGCGCACTAGCCGTTCTTACGGTCAGTGACCACTTGCAAACCGGCGAGGCGCTGCCGTCAGAGGATCGCGAGAAAACCTTTGGTGATATGGTCGAAATCGCGTTAGAGGCGGCCTTCGCTTAACCAGGCATTGCGGTGAGTCTAAAGGCCATGGGTCTTGTCATAGACGCTTGGCGCAGGGCTGCGCCAGCCTGTCAGCGCGCCCTCCGCAGGGGCAAAGGTTTCGACCAGCAGCGGATAGCAGCGCGCTGTATCGCTTGAATGCTCTGCCGAACAATCCCCGCCCGGACAGGCGCTGAGGTTGCCCAGCAAATTGATCTCCGCAAAGAACTCCAGATAGTCCCCGGGGCGTACCGGGCTTGCCTTCATGAAATATTGGCCTGTGTCGCGGGTAAATCCGGTGCACATGAACACGTTGAGCACATCATGGACCAACACTTCAGCTTCCGCCACAGACCGGCCCAGATGATGTGCAAGGGACCGGGTCAGGTTGGAATGGCAGCAATGATGGTATTGCCCGCCATCCGACAGCAAGCCGTGGGTGTAGGGGTCGCAGCGCGTGCCGATCACATCGTGCACCGACCCGCCGAACGCATCGATGCCGTACCAGCCCAGCGTATCCTGCGTGATCGTGGCCATTGGCCGAAACGTGGGAAAAGTCGACCACATCCGATCGCCCGTGGTCAGATGCGTGCCGTGCAGCGCCCGCGCTTTGCCCGAATAAAACCGTTCGCTGACATCACGTGCATTGTGCAGGTTCAGGTCCCCCACCTGCGACCCTTCAACAGAGGTGATGCGAAAGAAATGCCCCGCAGGCACCTCAAAACAGCGCGCCTCGCGCGGGGGTACGATCACCTCGCCTGTCTTGCGCGCGGTCTGGCGCGCCGTTTTGTAGAGCGCAAGATCAGGCTGCGGCAGCGTCTGTGTCGGATAGCAGATCACGGGTTTGACAGCGCGGCGCGCGGCGGCATCTTCTGGGGTCAATTGATCGTTCATGGGGCCTCACCACAGTTTGGCCCATGCGACCTGACGCATCCCCGAAAGGCAAGCGCATTCGAATGATGAGGCTCAGCTTTTCGGTTTGTCCCCGTAACACCGTCTTGGCGGGCCTTTTTCACCCGTAAAAGCCACAGCCCCGCACGCCGCACACTTGTACTTGCGCAAATCGGGCGTGTCGCCGGTGTGGTCCGCCCGCCAGCGACAGCCGCGCGTGGCCCTGTTGCGCCGCGCGTAGATGGCAACTGCGATAAACGCGACAAGAAGGCCAATAACGATATGCATGACGCGCAAATAAGCCCGGCGGCAACGGATGTCACCCCCTTGTGCAGGTCAGGCCGAACCGCGCGCCTTCAGCCGGAACAGCCCCACCAACGCTGCAAGCAACAACCACGCCGACGCGGGCAGCGGCACAGGGCTGGGGTCAGTATCCAGGGGTTTCAGCCCAAGCCGCAAGGATTGCCGCCCATCGGCAAAGTCGAACAAAGTCAGACCCCATGCATCCTGTGCAAATCCGCCACTCGTGTTGAATATACTCAAAATAACATCATCGACAGTGGTCTCGAACGAAATGCTGTCAGCGATCACCAAATCAAAAAAGACGGAGCTTCTGTCCGCGTCCGCAACAAGGTCATCTATGGTGGGTCCAGCAATCTCCCCAATAATGTCGAGCTTAGAGCGCGTTGCAAAGAAAACATTACCGCCGACGAACAGGTCCGATGCGGAAATCAAAGGGCCGGACCTGTTGAAGTTCCAGTTGGTGCGCAGCATCGCGCCAGAGAGAAAATCCAGATCACCGATCAGCGTGTTTGCGACGCTAGGTTCAAGTCGCAACGTTCCACCAGACTGGACGGTTACGTCCGCTTCAGTACGCTGCTCCGTTGTTACGAAACGACTCGCGATACTCAGCGCGCCCCTGTTTTGAACGATGACGCTGTCTTGACGGCTTATGCCACGCAGGCTTGTCACACCGGCACGGACGATCGTCTCACCTGTTCCCGATAGATTTTTGATGTTGGTGCCCGTCGTCACCAGACGACCATCGTTTTGAACCCGCAACGCGTCGTTTGCACTAGTAATGAGACCCTCAAAAACACCACTGCTCTCATTCACAAAAGAACCTGTGCCATTCAAAGATGCATTAACTTGCCCCCTATTTCGCATGACGGCGGTGTCGTTAAGAGTAACCGTTCCAATAGAGTCAAAAACGCCCCGGTTGTCGATATGACCATTTATGGTAGTCACATTCCGGTTTTCAAATGCGCCATTGTTCACAAAGGTGGCGCCAGCGGTATCCGAAAATAAACCAAGCCCGGAAAACCGCAGCGTGCCATCAATCCCGTTTTCGACCGTGCCTGAATTCTCGAATGCGCCCTCAACAGTTGTGGTGCCGCCGTTATCAAAGGTCGCAAGTCGCTCGTTTTGAAAGGTCGCCTGCGTCCCGATCTGCAGTTGGGCCCCGACGAGGTTTTCAAGGCGTCCCCGGTTTGTGATGTCACCATCACTGTCGAACGTGCTGTTGTTGATCACCCGGCCAGTAAGGCCGTTGTCGAACGTGCCCGTCAGTTCATTTTCGTAAACGCCAATGTTCGTGAAGGTGCCGAGGTTTGCGATCTCCCCAAAGTTTCTTGTGCGGTTGAAGTTATTGTAGGTGCCAACATTGGTCGTGCGGCCTGCGTTTGTCACTGTACCGGAATTGGTGAGGCGGAAAATGTTCGTGATGTTGCCGGTGTTTACGACTGCACCAAAATTAAAAACATTGCTCTCGTTCCGGAACTGCCCAGCATTTTGCAGCGTGCCATTGTTCTGCAGCGTCGTACGGTTGGCAAAATCGCCTTCGTTGACCACCGTGCCTGTGTTCTGAAACCCATTTGTTGTTTCATTGTTGAACGTCGCGCCTGAGCGGTTTTTCAACGTACCGGACGTGTTGAACGCTCCTTGCGCATTGAATGTCTCGACGTTGTCAATCTCGCCAGAGTTTTCTGTCTGGGTCGTGACGGTAAAGGTGGTTTTGTTCTCAAGCCTGCCATCGACCTGCAATTCGTCGGTCACGGTTGGCGTGTCAAAGGTAATGTTATCGCCACTGGCGATTGTGATGGATGCGGTCATGCCCAAGTTGGGCGCGACAAGAACAGCCAGACATAAGGGGGCCAGTGCAATCGCTTTGGTCATTGAACACCTTTCAAAAAAATATGATGAAAAGTCTCACAGCCCGGCAGCTTGGTCAAAACAAATCGCACCAAAGCGACATGTTTTCTCCGCTCCGGTGAACAGACATCCAGCGCATGTCTTCAAGGCGTAGACATGCGCCGAATAGTTGCAACGCATTGATCGTGCCATCTGTTGAACCGCGACAACAGGATATTGCAGACGCCGTGTTTCGCTTTACGGCACGCACACCAAATCCAAAGTCGCTGACGCACGCGTCAGGCTTACGACGACAGGCCGAGTTACTTCAAAAGCAACCGCCATGCCCGTCGTGCAGCGGATGATGCGCGCAACGCATTTAACGACAGCGCCGCGTCAAACTGCGTTGCCACGGATCAGACGCGGCGTTCAACCATCATCTTTTTGATGTTGGCAATCGCCTCTGCAGGGTTCAGCCCCTTGGGGCAGGTCTTGGCACAGTTCATGATGGTATGGCAGCGATAGAGCTTGAAGGGGTCTTCCAGCTCATCCAGCCGCTCACCCGTTGCCTCATCCCGGCTGTCAATGATCCACCGATACGCATGCAAAAGGGCTGCTGGCCCAAGGTAGCGGTCGCCGTTCCACCAGTAGCTGGGGCAGGATGTTGAGCAAGAGGCGCACATGACACATTCATACAGACCATCGAGTTTCTTGCGGTCCTCAATGGACTGTTTCCATTCCTTGGCAGGGCGGTTTGTCTTTGTCTCCAGCCACGGCATGATGGATGCGTGTTGCGCGTAAAAGTGCGTCAGATCCGGGATCAGGTCCTTGATGACCGACATGTGTGGCAGCGGATAGATTTTGACGTCGCCCTTCACATCGTCCATGCCATGCAGACAGGCGAGCGTGTTGATGCCGTCAATGTTCATGGCGCAAGAGCCACAGATGCCTTCCCGGCAGGAGCGGCGGAAGGTCAGCGTCGGATCAATCTCGGACTTGATCTTGATCAGCGCATCCAGGATCATCGGCCCGCAGGTGTCCAGATCGACGAAATACGTGTCCACCCGTGGGTTTTCACCATCATCCGGGTTCCAGCGGTAAATCTGGAATTTCCGAAGGTTGGTGGCACCTTCAGGCTTGGGCCACGTCTTGCCCGTTTTCATGCGGGAATTCTTTGGCAGTGTCAGTTGAACCATGGGTCGGCCTCCTGTGGCTATAGAGTGAGCGCGGCTGCAGGAGCAGCACCGCGCAGACAGCTTTGTGTCGCTTCACGCGCCAGAATTGAGCGGATCGTATCCGCTGTGTTCGTGTCCGCGCCGGTCAAGACGTCACCGGCGAGCGATTGCACCTCGCTCGCATCGGCATTGTCGACAACACAGTTTGTGAACGGTTCGATCAGCTCTTTTGGCACCTGCGGGAAATAAACCGCAAGCGCCTCTGGCAGAATGGTTTTTGCCGCATTCCGGCCTGCCTGATCGGTCGTTTGCTGGACGGCAGCGCAGGCTGCCAGAACAATCGGAAGAGAGAGAAGGAAATATTTCACTGGGGCCACCTGGCAAAAAGAATATCAAAGTACCGCGGGCGCGCTTTTTTCCCAGCACCCGCGCCGACATGGAGAACATCGCGAAGCTGCAAGCCAGCGTCCGCCAGCAGGGCAACCGTCTCTGAGGGCAGGCTTACGCCCTCAAAGCGCGGTGTCACCGACATCTCCAGAATAACAAACTCGCACCGCTCCAACGTGTCAGGCGCGCCTTTGAGGATTTCAAACTCGTAGCCTTCGGTATCGATCTTAAGCCCAACAGACCCAAGGTAATCCTGAGCAATGTCATCGAGCGGAACAATCGGTACCTCGACTTCATCCGCGAAGCTTTTCCGCTCCGCCATTTGGTCGGTGCGCTGCAGCAGGCTTGCCATCGCCCCCTCGCGCCCTTTGTCCGAATGCGGCACCGTCAGGACGGCGCGCGTTTCTTCCGCCCCGAGGGCTGCCGAAAAAAAGTCAAAGTGTTCGATGTGCCCGCGCGCCCGCACGGAGGCCTCGGCCCCCGGCAGCGGGTCAATCAGCACAAAGTCCGCATCAGGAAAGCTGCGGTAAAGCCACGGAGTGCCATCCGCGACACCCACGTCAAAGACAGTATCCGGCGTAAAACCATACCCCTTTAGGTAGGGCGCACGGGTTTTGAGGGGATGCAGTGCCATCCCTTCTTCCCGTGCTGTGCGCCGTAACTCCTGCAACATAATGCGGCCTAGAACGTTCGCTGTTTCGGCGCAATTTTCTTGGGATCAATCCCGCCGTCGTTGTGACTGGTGAGCGGCTGTTCGTGCACGCCGCGGTAACCCAGCGAGGCTGTGTTGCCTTTGAACCAGATCAACGAGTGTTTGCGCCAGTTCTCATCGTCCCGCTCCGGATAGTCCTCATGGGCATGCGCGCCACGGCTTTCCTTACGCGCTTCGGCGGCGGTAATTGTGGCGACCGCGTTCGGGATGAGGTTGGCAAGCTCCAGCGTTTCCATCAGGTCGGAATTCCACACAAGGCTCCGGTCTGTCACCGACACATCACTGTATTTTCCAGCGACCTCATCCATGGCGATTTTACCATCTTTGAGCGTGTCATTGGCCCGGAAGACCGCCGCGTCTTTTTGCATGGTCTGCTGCATCTCAAGGCGAAGTTCAGCCGTGGGCATCGCCCCTTTTGAGTAGCGCGTGTTGTCGAACCGGTCCAATGCTGCCTGAACGGAAGCCGCATTCGGCGTGGGAACCGCACTGTCAGGGTCCACAACCTTGCCCGCGCGAATGGCTGCGGCCCGGCCAAACACCACAAGATCGATCAGGGAGTTTGACCCCAAACGGTTCGCGCCATGTACGGACGCGCAACCGGCCTCGCCCACGGCCATCAGGCCGGGGCTGACACGGTTTGGGTCGTCAGTAGTTGGTGCCAGCACTTCACCCCAGTAGTTCGTCGGGATACCACCCATGTTGTAATGCACGGTGGGCAGAACCGGGATCGCTTCTTTGGTCAGATCAACGCCCGCAAAGACCCGCGCACTTTCCGAGATGCCCGGCAGCCGCAATTTCAGGGTCTCAGGCGGCAGGTGATTGAGGTTGAGGTGAATGTGGTCGCCGTTTTCACCGACACCGCGCCCTTCACGGATTTCCATGGTCATGCAGCGGCTCACATAGTCGCGTGGTGCAAGGTCTTTGTACTGCGGCGCGTACCGCTCCATGAAGCGTTCGCCTTCGGAGTTGGTGAGGTAGCCCCCCTCGCCCCGCGCGCCTTCGGTGATCAAGGTGCCCGCACCGTAGATGCCTGTGGGGTGAAATTGCACAAACTCCATGTCCTGCAAGGGCAGCCCGGCGCGCGCGGTCATGCCGGCACCGTCGCCCGTGCACGTATGCGCGGAGGTCGCTGAGAAATAGGCACGGCCATAGCCACCGGTTGCCAGCACCACCATCTTGGAAGCGAAAAGATGCAGCGTGCCGTCATCCAGTTTCCAGCACAGAACGCCCTGACACACGCCATCCTCGGACATGATCAGGTCAATGGCGAAGTATTCGATATAGAACTCCGCATTGTTTTTCAGCGATTGCCCGTAAAGCGTATGCAGGATCGCGTGGCCGGTCCGGTCCGCGGCGGCGCATGTCCGCTGCACCGCAGGCCCTTCCCCGAATTCGGTTGTATGCCCGCCGAAGGGACGCTGGTAAATCTTGCCCTCTTCGGTGCGGCTGAATGGGACGCCGTAATGTTCCAGCTCGTAGACGGCCTTGGGGGCCTCGCGCGCCAGATATTCCATCGCATCGGTATCGCCCAGCCAGTCAGAGCCTTTGACCGTGTCGTACATGTGCCACTGCCAGTGATCCGGCCCCATGTTTGACAAGGACGCGGCAATGCCACCTTGTGCGGCCACAGTGTGCGACCGGGTCGGGAAAACTTTGGTCACGCAGGCTGTTCTCAGCCCTTGTTCAGCCATTCCCAGCGTGGCGCGCAACCCGGCACCGCCAGCCCCAACAACAACTACGTCGTATTCATGTGTCTCGTATTCGTAAGCTGCCATGGAAGCCTCCTCGATCTGCTGCGCGCTTGCCCGCGCTTGAATGAATGACGCGCAACCCGCGCGCTTTGTACCGTTAAAGAGCCAGTCGGATGATCGCGAACAAGCCAAACGCCATCGCGGCGTAGCTCACGCAGGTCATGGCGATGATCGCCACCTTTTGACTGACGCCGTGCACGTAATCTTCGATTAGGACCTGCACGCCGTCTGCGAAATGCTTGAACCCCACAACGAATGTCAGCGCTGCTACAACCGCCGGGAAGGGGCGCGCAAAATATGCCACGACGTCGGCATGCGGCTGGCCCAACATGGGTCCAAATGTGAAGACAAAGAGCGGGATCAGCACCAAAAGCGCGCCGGAACTTAACGTCATGGACCAGTGATGTTCGGTGCCAGCCTTGGCCGACCCCATGCCAACAGCCCGTTTACGGTCAGTAAGATATCGCATGTTTGCCTCCTCTCAGACCAGCAGGATTGTCAGAATTGTCAGCACGACAGAGCCGCCCAGAATGGCGTAACCCAACTTGTAAGCTGTCTCCAGATCAAGCCCGATGCCCTGATCCCAGATCAGATGACGCAGGCCTGCAAGCGTATGGTACCACAGGCCCAGCACCGACAGGGTCATGACCAGATCGCCAAACCAGCTTGTCAGCACACCATCGGCGATGGCGAAATATTCGGGGGACGTCGCGGCTGCCAGAAACCACCAGACCACCAGAAGCGCAGAGATCAGCAGCGCATTTCCTGTGATCCGTGTCAGTATGGAGGTCATGGAGGTCAGCTGCGGACGGTAGATCGTCAGATGCGGCGACAAGGGGCGGCTTCCCCGGTTCACATCGGCCATGGCTAGATTCCTTTTGGTTCGCTGTTTTCTTTTTACCGCTTATTCCGGGCTTGTCACCCGCGACAATGGGCGTAAAGCGCGGTAAATTGGCGCGTTTTTGGTGATTTCTGCGCAATATACCAGATTTGTGATCACGTAAAATTTCTTCGTGATCACAAAATTCAGATATTTAATTTATGGAACCTGAATGCCGCTGATTTGTCGTGTCGTTTCACGCTGCAGCTTGCGCCGTATTTGCTCGGGGTAGTCTTCAAACCCGTTGGCGGTGATCACAAAGGCACCTTCGCCCCAGATCAGGTTTTCAAAAAACCAACCCGTCAGGTCATCATCATCGGTTTCAATTGCCAGCGCGTTGACGACAATCCCTTTTTGAGCCAGCGCGGGATGCCGGTCATGAGGCAGGATGCCTTCGTTCGAGATACCATCGCCCGACACATCGATCACCTTGCGACGACACTGCCCAACCTGCTCAAGCGCTTTTTCGGCGACGACCAAAGCCTCACCAATGGCTGTCGAATAATTCCGCCACACGCGCTTGTTCGCAGTGACCGCAGTGGCAAAGGCCGCCACGTCCAGATCAGTGTTCATCTGCTGCCAGGGAATCGTCTGACGCTGCCGCGAGCTTCCGGTCCATTGAATCAGCGTGACCATCGCATTGGCGTCGATCAGCGCGTCAATGACGATCCCGTCCTGCAAACCGGCGGCCAGGCCTTGCATTTGTATCTCGTACTCGCGCGCGTCAACCGATCCTGAGACATCTACCGCCAGTACCAGCGCAAGATCGCAGGCGCGCGCGGGCGCAGTTGTAAACAAGAGGAGCAGAGCGAATAACCGAAGCATACGCGCACTCTAACGCGCTGGCGTCAAACTGCATCTGACATTTTCGAAATCAGGGCATTCGCAGCCTTCGCGACCGCTCACGCAGGCATCAACGCCCAGTAATCAAGGTCCAGCAGAACATCCGGCAGGTACTTACCATCCTCGCCCCGCAACACAAACGGCGCGCCCCCCTTGGTGGCGACCAGCCGCAGGCGCAGCGCGGCCACACCGGGAACGGCGGTCTCCGCCTTGTCCAGCACTTCGCTCCATGCGTGCACGGTGTCACCTGCAAAACAGGGATTGGCGTGGGCCCCGGCATTGAGCGCGACAATCATCTGCGCATTGGCCAGACCATTGAACGACAACGTGCGTGCCATTGACATCACATGCCCCCCGTAGATCAGCCTTTTCCCATCGGGGCGCGCAGAGACGTCAAAGTGTACTTTCGCCGTGTTTTGCCACAGACGGGTTGCCATCATGTGTTCGGCGTCTTCGATCGTGACGCCATCCACATGGTCGATTTTTTCGCCTATCGCGTAATCCGCCCAGCGGTGCGGTTCACCGGCAAGCGTATGATCATACTTTGAGAAATCGAGGCCTTCCGGCACAACCAGAGCATCAGGTGCGACGGTCGACGCAAGCGCAGGTACAACAGCGTCGGGTGCCGGCGCGTCGAGGTCCCTTTTGCGCACCATGACCCAGCGGACGTATTCCAGAACCAACTGATCACGCTGGTTCAACCCGCGCGTTCGGACCCAGACCACCCCTGTTTTGCCGTTCGAGTTTTGCTTGACGCCGATCACCTCAGAGGTACTGCGGACTGTGTCGCCGGGCCAAAGCGGCAGCAGCCATCGCCCTTCGGCATAGCCGAGGTTTGCCACCGCATTCAATGAGACATCGGGCACGGTCTTTCCAAACAGCGTATGAAAGGTCGCCAGATCATCCAGAGGACTGGCAGGCAGCCCACAAAGCTGCGCAAAGGCATCTGATGAGTAAAGCGCATGGCGCGCGGGATAGAGCGCGTGATAAAGCGCGCGCTCCCCCTGCCCCACGGTCCTTGGCACCGCGTGGTCAATGACCTGCCCCACGCTGTAGTCTTCGAAAAAGCGGCCCGGATTGGTCTTGGCGGCCATCACTGTTCTCCCAGTTTCATGTCGGGGTTGTAGGCGGCGTCAATGTCTTTGATGACAGCCTGCCCACAGCGCATTGTGTTACTGGTGGGGTCGAATGTTTGCGTCGGAGAGCCGTAAAGTTCCCACCCTTTTGCCAGAGCATCAGAAACCTTGTGGCAAAAGGCGGACGTGTCCTCTTCGGACAAGAAGCGGTAAATTTTCATGATTTGCTCCGGATCAGCTTGGGAAGGGCCAGACGCCAAGCCACACATGGATGCCGGAAATCGCGAGATAAAGCACAACGGTAATCACGGCGAGGCGGATTTTTGTTGGCAACCCTGCTTTCTCGGGCGGAGTCCAGTCCGGTTCGGCGCGGTTGATCAGGATGACTTCACCCACAGCCCAGGCCAGCAAACCGCCGAACAGAAGGATCGACGCCAGATCACCGTTCACAAGCAAATGCGCCAGCGACCAGATCTTGAAGCCGACAAGTTGCGGGTGCCGTATTTTGTTCGCAGGCCATGCTTTTGCCCCTTTTGCCGCACTCGACCCGTAGGTCCAAAGCGCAAGGATCATCAGCGTATTATTGACGTGCATCATGAACGACGGCGGTGCCCAGACGTGAATATAGTCTGCGCCACGGTATCCCAGCACCATCAGGACAACAGACCCGACGATTGCAACGGCGACGATTCCCTGCCCTGCTTTGCCCAGCGCCTTACGTTGAGCAGGTGCCACTCGCTTGAAGTAATGCGCTGCGATCCAGAGCAGCAAACCGGCAATCAACAAGGTCATGCGGCAACTCCCGATGAGAGCGCTGCGATTGCGTCCCGTTTCGCCAAGGTTTCGCGCGCGGTTTCGACATGCAGGTTCTCGACAATGCGACCATCGACCACCGCCACGGCCTGTCCGGCAGAAATCGCCTCTTCGTAGGCTGCGATCTGACGCGCGGCCAGGTCCACTTCTTCAGCCGTCGGAGAAAATGCAGCATTGGCAACATCTACCTGTGCAGGATGGATGAGCGTCTTGCCATCAAACCCCATGTCCCGCCCTTGGGCACATTCGGCGGCAAGGCCTGCCTCATCTTTGAAGGCGTTATACACCCCGTCCACAATGGCCACGTCATGTGCCTTGGCCGCAAGCACGCACAGACCAAGACCGGTGATCAGCGGCTGGCGCGACGGCTGAAAGCGCGTTCCCATGTCTTTGGCCAGATCGTTCGTCCCCATGACGAAACCATGGCAGAGCGGGTGCGCGGCGATCGCAGCCGCGTTCAACATGGCCTGAGGCGTCTCCATCATGGCCCACAGCGCGCAGTCTCCGGTGATCGCGGACAAGGCATCAAGGTCGGCTGGGCTGTTGACTTTTGGCAACAAGACCGCGTCCGCACCCATTTTTGCGGCGGCTTCGGCGTCTTCTGCACCCCATGGCGTATCAAGCCCATTGATCCGCACGATTTTCATCCGCGCCCCATAGCCACCGGCAGCAAGAGCCTCTTGCAAGGTCGTTCTGGCCGCCACTTTTTCATCTGGCGCAACCGCGTCTTCGAGGTCAAAAATGATTGCATCCACAAGCAGTTGCCGCGCTTTTTCAAGCGCACGGGTCTTTGACGCAGGGATATACAGGACAGAGCGGAGAGGGTGGTGCGGTTTGGTCATTAGAGAGAATCCAACATCGTTAAGAACGTCTTTGGGTTATTTTATTGCGCGATATGGGCCATTTTTTGAAGGAAAATACAAGCACATTTTCGCCGCAACGCAGCACAATTCAAATTGAACAGGAATGCGCGCGGCGGATTAACCATTATTCAAGGCCTGAAAGCGATGTTGAGACCGTCCACTGACTTCGTTGCGGCATCTTGGCTGAGCTGGCGCAGAAGACAACGCGAAATAGGCGGATATACAACGAAACCGGGGCCGCCCGGTCATCGCCTCGACGTGGGCAAAGCCAGATGACTGCGGGTGCAGCCTTTACATTGAAGGCAGACACAGAATGAAACGCAAATCGAAAGTACTGCACCTGACCGCGTTAACCGCGGGTGCTGCAATTTATCTGGCATCTACCGCTGACGCCTTTGCGCAGCAGGGACGCAACTGTGCCCCACGCGATTCGGTTGTCGACCGGCTTGCCGAAGGGTACGGCGAAAGCCGCAAATCCATCGGATTGGGCGCAAACAATGCCGTTGTTGAGGTTTTTGCGTCGGACGAAACCGGCACATGGACGATCACGGTGACAACGCCAAACGGCGTGACCTGTCTTGTTGCCTCGGGTCAATCCTATGAAGAGCTGGCCGAAGCCCTCCCCGCCAAAGGGAACGACGCCTGATACGGGTTCTCCGCCGCTCTTAGGCAAAGCGGCGGGGCATATGCCTCACCTGCGTCAGGTCAGACCGTCCCAGATCAGCTTGGTCCCGGTGACTGTCAGCAAAACATATGTGATCGCAAAAAACAGCCTTTGCGGCACAAGGCGATGCGCTTTGACGCCAAGCCACGCACCGCCAAGGGCGAAAGGGGCAAGCACAAGATTTGCCAGCAGCGTTTCCGCCGTGAACATGCCAAGAAAAGCATAGGGCACGAATTTAACAATATTGACGATCCAGAACACGAGCACCGTGGTTGCTTGAAAGCGAGTCTTGTCGAGCCTCTTGGACAGCAGATAAACCGCTGCAGGCGGACCGCCTGCATGGCTGACGAAACTGGTGAACCCAGCCGTCATGCCAGCCAAAGCACCAACCCAATTCGGCAGGGTCGCTGAGGCTACACGAATTAGACCGTATGTCTGTGCGAACTGCCAGACCACGAAGCCTATTGATATCGCACCAATCAGAATCCGGAATACATCCGGCTCGGCATAGCGATAAAGAGCCGCGCCAAGCGCGACCCCCGGCACCGCCCCCAAGATCAGCAAAAACGACGCGTGACTGTCCCACTTGCGCCAGTAGGGTTTTAGCGTACTGACATCAATCAGCATCAAAAGCGGCAACATCACACCTAGCGCCAGTCCCGGCTCGACCACCAACGCCAGAAGGCTGGCCGCCGCGAAAGCCGCCCCTGATCCAAACCCACCCTTTGACACACCCGCAAAAACAACGGCGGGCCCGGCGATGGCGAAAAAGGTCAGGTTGAGGTCCAGCATGTCGCGTCATTGCCTGTATTCCGCCGCCTTGTCCATTTGTCTCATGCGGCGCCGTGCAAACTTGCGCAGGCGCGCGGTATTCGCTAGCACGTTACCGACTTCAACCGAACCCGGAGAATCCTTCCATGGCGAGACCCAAAATTGCACTGATCGGCGCAGGCCAGATCGGTGGCACACTGGCGCATCTGGTAGCCCTCAAGGAACTGGGCGATGTCGTCCTGTTCGACATTGCCGAAGGCACCCCTGAAGGCAAAGCGCTGGATATTGCCGAAAGTGGCCCTTCCGCCAAATTTGATTCCGCTTTGAGCGGCACACAGTCCTACGCAGACATCGCCGGCGCTGACGTTTGTATCGTGACCGCAGGCGTGCCGCGCAAACCCGGCATGAGCCGCGATGATTTGTTGGGGATCAACCTCAAAGTAATGAAATCCGTAGGCGAAGGCATTGCGGCGCATGCGCCAAACGCCTTTGTGATCTGCATCACCAACCCATTGGACGCGATGGTTTGGGCATTGCGTGAGTTTTCCGGCCTGCCGCATGAAAAAGTTTGCGGCATGGCTGGTGTTCTGGACAGTGCACGGTTCCGTCATTTCCTCGCGACAGAGTTTGATGTCTCGATGAAGGATGTCACGGCGTTTGTTCTGGGCGGGCATGGTGACACGATGGTACCGCTCGTGCGCTACTCCACCGTCGCGGGCATCCCTTTGCCGGATCTGGTGAAAATGGGCTGGACCACTCAGGAAAAAATGGATGCGATCGTTCAACGGACCCGCGATGGCGGCGCTGAAATCGTTGGATTGCTGAAAACAGGCTCTGCTTTTTATGCCCCCGCCACATCAGCAATCGAAATGGCTGAAAGCTATTTGAAAGACCAAAAACGCGTCCTGCCCTGTGCGGCTTTCGTGGATGGTGCCTATGGTTTAAAAGGCTTTTACGTCGGCGTGCCGACGGTTATCGGCGCAGGGGGCATTGAACGGGTCGTTGAGATCCAGATGAACAAGGACGAGCAAACCATGTTCGACAGTTCCGTGAACGCGGTCAAAGGCCTCGTTGAGGCGTGCAAAGGCATCGATCCGTCCTTGGCTTAACAAGCGTCAGCAGCATTGAAACAAAAAAAGCCCCGGACCGACCGGGGCTTTTTTGTTGCTTTAGAACGGTCTCAGGCTGCCTTGCGATGCCGTCCAACCCAGGCAAAACCACCCACGCCAGCCAACAGCAGCGGCAGTGCGGCAGGCACCGGGACCGAAGAAACTGTGATCGCCTCAATATAGAATTCGTTGGTGTGGGCCGGATTTGTCCCGACCGGAACTGGCAAATACTGAAAGTTGAACACGGTTCCAAAAAGGTTTGTATCGAGCGAACCGCCAGTGATGCTGGTATCAATGCCATTGATTTTAATGTCACCCGTGAACGCGCCATGCCCTTCGGCCGCAAACAGGATATTTGACACCGTAACGCCTTGGTTAAACGTCAACGTTAGGGTTTCAAAAGTCTGCGACGGCTGTGCTGCGTTAGCTGAGCCACCAATAGCGCCTACATTGTCATCATTGCCCGGGCTGCAACTGCCTGTATTACCACATACGCCCAGACCCGCAGAGCCGGAATCAAAGTAGGCAAAGAGTGATGTTGTCCCGTTGGCATTGGTTCCAGCGCCTGAACCCACAACGGAAATACCGCTCGGCACATCCAGAATTCCGACGGCTGCGCCCCCGACGATTGTGGCCCAATCTGCCTCGCCACCTGTCCGCACATCGTTGTTGGTGTTTGTAAAGTCCGTTCCATCGGCATTTGCGGCAAAGTTGAATGTCGCCGCATGCGACGCGCCTGCCGTCAGCGCTACAACAGCAATTGCTGTCAAAAATAATCGTTTCATAATGGTCTCCCAACGATAGTTTAAAATGTATCGACCAAAAATCTTGGTAGCCAAATGTCTTTGGGTTCTCGAAATCAGAGCCGTATACCAATGGCCACAGTGTAAACTCAAGTAGACAGATCGCCCAAGCGTGTGTTCGCCAAAGCTGACAAATGTGAACGTAAATGCGATATCCTGTAACACTTTTCGCGCATGGCGAGATTTTTCAGCTTTAACCATTGGTTTACGGATCGCAAAATAGAATCACTCAAGATTTGCACGAACCCTCCGCATTCCATGCATGTTTGTGATCACACATTTTTTTACTGTGATCACAAAAAGCGGAATTCTAGTCTATTGGTCCTAATCCAGCCCAAAAAGGCTTGTTTTGCGCCCCGGAGCGCATGTTAAGTCGCGATGGGAACCGGAAAACAACCACAGGACGATCCGTTATGAACATCCATGAATATCAGGCAAAAGCATTGCTGCGCAGCTTCGGCGCGCCGGTCTCGGATGGCCGGGTCGTCCTCAAGGCGGAAGATGCCAAAACCGCCGCTGGTGCGCTCGACGGTCCAATGTGGGTCATCAAGGCGCAAATACACGCAGGCGGCCGCGGCAAAGGGACTTTCAAAGAAGCGGACGCCGGGGACAAAGGCGGTGTCCGCTTGACCAAGTCCGTCGAAGAGGCCGCCGAGGAAGCCAAGAAGATGCTGGGCCGCACGCTCGTCACGCATCAAACCGGCCCCGCTGGCAAGCAGGTAAACCGCATCTACATCGAAGATGGCGCAGGGATCGAAACAGAACTCTACCTTGCCTTGCTGGTGGACCGCCAGACCAGCCGCGTGAGCTTTGTATGCTCTACTGAAGGCGGCATGGACATCGAAGAGGTCGCCGCCTCAACCCCTGAGAAAATCCTCAGCTTTTCGGTCGATCCGGCAACCGGTTACCAGCCGTTTCACGGTCGCCGCATAGCCTTTGCGCTTGGGCTGGAAGGCAAGCAAGTTAAACAGTGTGTTGGGCTGATGGGCACGCTCTATAGAATGTTTGTCGAAAAAGACATGGAGATGCTGGAGATCAACCCGCTGATCGTTACGGACGCGGGCGACTTGAAATGTCTTGATGCCAAGATGGGCTTTGACGGCAACGCGATCTATCGCCACCCCGACATTGCGGAGTTGCGCGACACAACCGAGGAAGACAGCAAAGAGCTTGAGGCCAGCAAATACGACCTCAACTACATTGCACTCGACGGTGAAATTGGCTGCATGGTGAACGGCGCAGGCCTTGCGATGGCCACGATGGACATCATCAAGCTTTACGGCGCGGAACCCGCTAACTTCCTCGATGTGGGTGGCGGCGCCACCAAAGAGAAGGTAACCGAGGCGTTCAAAATCATCACCTCCGATCCACAGGTCAAAGGTATTCTGGTCAATATCTTTGGCGGGATCATGCGCTGTGATGTGATCGCCGAAGGGGTTGTTGCTGCGGTCAAAGAGGTAGGTTTGCAGGTGCCGCTGGTGGTGCGTCTTGAAGGGACCAACGTGCAGCAAGGCAAGGATATCATCAACAACTCCGGCCTCGACGTGATTGCCGCAGATAACCTGAAAGATGGCGCGCAAAAGATCGTGAAGGCGGTGAAAGGGTAAGGAACGGAAAGCCGCATCCGATGATCCGCGAGAAAGGTCATATGTCACGTGCCACCGCACGCCCTCGGGTTTCATCGCGGTCTCCGGCGCAAACGCTTGTTCACATGGCAAGTAGGGGTTTGCACGCCGGCGTTTTGACGCCCTGTGATACTCCGGAGCCGAACGACAAGCGGTCAAGTGCGCCTGTACCAACATCCGAAACCGTCGGTATCTACCGTTACATTTGTGGCGATCGCAATCCTGAGAAACTGCAACAGTTTCCGTTTCCCATGATCCACGCTGCTTCAAAAACAAACAGGCATGCCGGCTTCGACATGGCGTTTAGCGTCGATCACGGCTGCACGATCCGCGCTTTGATTTCGGAAAAACAATACGAGACGAGCGACGACGGGGCAGAATTAGTGCTCAAAGCCTCTCACAGTAGTTTTGAAAAAAGGGCTGCAACTGCGTTCCCGCAAGCAACTGTGAAACAGGCCGAGGACGGGTACTTTCTCGTCTCGCTCCCATAGAAAAATGCGCAGGTCTCAATGATACGATCTCCATATATCGCTCGCGCAAGGGTTAGTTTCTGGCAGTTGGTGCAGCAAACTGCTCTCCCGAAGGCTCTCCTACAAGCGGGCGGTCTTACGGTTTCTATAATGGTGCCAAACGCCATCGTCGCGCAAACCATCGAAGACGCCGCGTGGTCCAACGCCGCTCTGGCCATTCAATTCTGCTTGTCCGGCCAGACTGCTGGCGCCACGCGGGCTGCTTGGTTTCGCGGCGCCGGTTTCGCAGAAACAGTCGAACGCAGCACTGTGAACAGCGACACTACCCATATATTCACGGCCCCTGCCGATACGGTGGAAGTCGAACTCTATTACGGTGAAATGCCGCAGCACTGTATTGTGGCTTCCTCCCATATGGGCGTGACGCGGGCCAACCTGTTGATGGACGCGCTGATCCCACAGATATTTCCAACGTTCTTGCGCCGCGAGCAACCGGGCAAGGCGGTAACCTGTGTGACCTATGAAGACCCGACCAACCCTATCGGCCTGATCATCGGCATAGCCTCTGGCAGTGGTTCCGGCTGCCGCGAGGATGGCACCGTTGAATTCTACAGCACGTACCGGGTGTGACTTATATGAGAGTGGATCGCATATCACCCCCCTCCTGTCCGCAGAGCGCGACCGCGGCAGCGGCGACCGCGCAGCGGATGGCACCTGCCGCCTCCCTTCCGCACGCAGTCGTTCTGCTCGCCAGTTTGACGCTTGCCTCTTGTGGTACTTCCGGCCTCAGCCCCGCCGACCGGTCCGAACTGGACAATATGTGGCGCTTCAATCAGGCCCCCAAATCTGATCCCTCCCAGATGGTTGCCGCATTTGACCGGTTTTGCGTGAACACGCCGCGCGCTTCTGCCGAAACTGCCTTGCGCCGCGTAGGTTACGTACCCTTGCCGGAAAAGACCCCAGGGGCGCAGGGGTGGGTGGTCGACGACAGCAGGCCCGCCGTAGCCATTTCAGACAAGATGTGCGTCGTGCGCGCCAAATCCCGCAGCGGTCAAACCAGTCGCTTCACGGACTACGTCGCGCGCGCGTTTCCACAGGCAGCCCCCACTGACCCAGCGCTTCTGGGCGAGGCGGTCGAGGCCGCATGGCGCGTCGCAGGCCCGGCACTTGTTGCAACGGAACGCCGCCGCGACGTGGACTTTTTTGTCTATACATTGATCTACTACACGCCGGAGGCCACATGAGCCTGCGCGCCCTTCTTTTCATCACCCTTTGGCTGAGCAGTAATGCCTCCCATGCGGATGACACCAGCGTGGCCTCCGCAGCCATCGCCAGCTTCAACGCTGTCTGTTTTACAGCGGGTCAAACAGCAGAGCGCGCGCGCGATCGTATGCAGGCACGCGACGGGTCGCCTTTGCCCTACGCTCTGACCTTTTGGGACACCACCCTTCAGCCCTCCCCTGGCACCCCTGCCCTGATCGAACGCCGGTGCAAAGTCAGTTTCGACGGCGAACACACCGACGCGGCCATCGCAGCCTTGCAGCTGCAAATGCAAACGCCACCGGTGTTTGGTTTTGCCGTCCCCTTGCCTGCAACACACGCAGTGCACCCCGGTACCGCCTTGATTGAGGGCCGCGAACTGCTGCGTGGTCGTGTGGCGGTGGTTCACGTGGGCCGCGAAGGCGCCAGCACTTTCATGGCCGTCGACAGACTGCCTGCTGATTGGGAGGCGCGCTTGTGACGGCCCCCAAACTGCATATAGAGATGATCAATCTGGTGCGTGCAACCGACCGTCGCACCCGGATGGAGGCTGAACTCAAAAACGCCGGGGTCAAAGCGAACTTTCACCCTGCCTACGACATGCAGGCCCACCCCCGCGAAGAAATGTTGACCCAGTGCCGCACCGAAGGTCCCTGGGGCGTGTTCCAAGATGGCAACATGGCCATCACCATCAGCCACGCACAGGTCTGGGAACGCTTTCTTGAAACAGATGCAACCCACTGCCTCGTGATGGAAGACGACATCTTTATTGCGCCAGAAATGGGACAATGGGTCAGCGATTTATCGTGGTGGCCGGCTGACGCGGATATGGTCAAGCTTGAACGCTGGCGTGGCAACAAACTCAAGGTGCTCCTCAGCGAAAACACGCAGCACGTCAGGGGGCGGCACATAACACGGCTGTTGTCACGGCATGTGGGGGCAGCGGGCTATATTCTGACCCGCAAAGCAGCCCAAAGCTTTCTGGCCACGCGCCCGTTTGACATCACCGTCGACAACCTGCTGTTCAACTTCAATGCCTCACGCGCCGCCCGCGCGCTACGCGTCTACCAAATCACACCCGCCCTGATCGAACAGGGCAACGAACCGGCAGAGATGTTCCGCAAGACGACCGTGAAACTGCGCCCCAAGGGCTTGGCCCTGCTGCGCCAGAAAATCCGGCGCGGCTACCATGAGGTTGCCTACCCACTTCCCACCCTGCTGAAGTTCCTGAGCGGCAGGGCGCGGCTGCATCAGATTCCCTACGCCGCTGGTCCCGTCGAAGGAGGCGCACCATGAGAGCGCTGTGCCTTGCCTTGATGCTTGCCGTCCCCGCGCCGCTCAGCGCGCAAACGGCCGCAGAGGCCGCCGCCCAAAACATGCAACTGGCGGCTGAGCTTTGCCTGCGAAATTACCGCACGCCGCAAACTCTTGGACAGGCTTTTTCCAGCGCAGGCTTCACGCTTGGGCCAAGCGCGCTTGCCGCTGGCGTGACAGATTTCACCGCACCGGGCATCACAGGTGCCTTCCAGACCGGCTACTGTTACACACAATCGGATATGGTGCCTCTGCCTATGGCCGAAGCCATTGGACGCGCCGTCGCAGACAGGCTTTTTCCCGGTCTCGTCCATGACGGCGCCCCCGAACATGTCGCAGGCACCCCCTTAAAACCTTGCGAAGGCCTTCAGGTCTTTGCCCCGCAGAACCTCATCGCCATCAGCTACGCCGCCGCCGGAAACAGCGGTGAGTGTATCTCTGATGGTACCAGTTCGATCATCATTCAAATGTAAGCCGACCAAAGGAAGCACCATGGCCGTACTCATCGACGAAAACACCAAAGTGATCTGTCAGGGTCTGACAGGCTCACAAGGCACATTCCACACCGAACAGGCCATCGCCTACGGCACGCAGATGGTGGGCGGCGTGACGCCGGGCAAGGGCGGCATAACGCATCTGGACCTGCCCGTCTTCAACTCCGTGCATGAGGCGAAAGCCAAGACCGAAGCGAACGCGTCGGTGATCTACGTACCACCCCCTTTTGCAGCGGATTCCATTCTTGAGGCGATTGATGCCGAAATGGAACTGATCGTCTGCATCACCGAAGGCATCCCGGTGCTGGACATGATGCGCGTCCAACGCGCGCTGGAAAGCTCGACCTCGCGACTCATCGGGCCGAACTGCCCCGGTGTCATTACCCCTGATGCCTGCAAGATCGGCATCATGCCCGGCCATATTCACAAACGCGGCTCTTGCGGGGTGGTCTCCCGTTCCGGCACACTGACCTATGAAGCGGTCAAGCAGACCACCGACATGGGCCTTGGCCAGTCCACCGCCGTAGGCATCGGCGGCGACCCGATCAAAGGTACAGAACATATTGATGTTTTGGAAATGTTTTTGGCCGATGACGAAACAACTTCGATCATCATGATCGGTGAAATCGGGGGCTCTGCCGAAGAGGACGCCGCGCAATTTCTGGCCGACGAAAAGAAAAAAGGCCGCTGGAAGCCGACCGCAGGCTTCATCGCGGGCCGCACTGCCCCTCCGGGCCGTCGCATGGGCCACGCGGGTGCCATTGTCGCGGGTGGCAAAGGCGGTGCCGAAGACAAGATCGAAGCGATGCGCGCCGCTGGCATCGTCGTTGCCGACAGTCCGGCAACGCTGGGCGAGGCGGTGAAAGAAGCCATCGACAAGGGATGATGTCTGACAGGTCAACCATAAGCTCTGAGGGCAGCGGCCGAACCGAGGGGCAGGAAGCGAAGCGCCCGCCCCGTGGGGGCGGTTCGCGCGCTGCCTGGCAGTGCCGTCGGGCGGGAGTCTCGCGGTTATGACCTTCACCAACTCCGTCAAAACCTGTTCAAGAAACTATTTCACCTTTTCAGGGAGTTCCTCCCGATCAGAGTTCTGGTGGTTTGTCCTGCTTCTCGCAATTCTGTCGTTTCTGGTCGGCAATGTTCCAAACTGGCGCTTTGGTGATGAATTGCACCTGTCATTGAGCATTGGTGTCTACTTCGGTCTGGGGACGCAGCCAAGCTGGGCAGTCAACCTTTTCACAGCCGTCTTTTTCATACCTTTCGTGGCCGTATTGGCTCGGCGATTACAAGACGTCGGACACGCAGCTAGAAGCTTGTTTAGTTTACTATTTTTGGCCTACGCAGTATCAGTGCTTGTGCTAAGGGCATTCCCCACGGAAAGGGTACTTTCTGGTTTGAAATATGCGAACCAAACCATTTTCGGATGCCTTTTTTTGATCATTGCCGTGAGCAAAACCCAACCCGGCACCAACAAATTCGGACCCACCCAAAACGAGGTCAGCGCATGACCTTCAGCGCCGCCATACGCACCTGTTTTGCCAAGTACTTTACCTTCTCAGGGCGCGCCACGCGGCCTGAATACTGGTGGTTCTTTTTGTTCATCATCCTTGGCAGCGCTGTCTGTGGGGTGTTGGATGGTCTTTTCTTTGGCGCAGGCTCATTTGAAGCGGAAGTCACCGACACCTCGTTTGACGCCAGCGCGCAATCCAACGGACCAATTGCCAGCCTTTTTGGTATGGCCACATTCGTTCCGACACTGGCGGCAGGCTGGCGGCGCATGCATGACAGTGGGCGATCCGGGCTTTACCTGCTCTATCCGATGTTTGCGATGTTCGGCTTGTTGGCGTTCATCGGTTTCGTCGCAGGTTTTGAAAACCTGATGTCGGGCGATATTCCCGGCCTGATGGCCGGAGGTCTGGGCATTATCGTGGTGATCGCACTTGTCATCGTCGCACTCTCTCCGCTCATCGTTCTTTTCTGGCTCACCCGGCCCACGCAGGCAGGTGAAAATCAATACGGACCCAACCCTCATGAGGTATCTTAATGACTGATCAACCGCAGAACGAACAGTTCCACGCCTCCTCTTTCATGCAAGGCCATAACGCCGAATATCTTGAACAGATGTACGCGCGATATGCCAATGATCCTAATGCCGTAGACGCCGCATGGGCTGCGTTTTTCAAGGCGATGGGCGATGACGAGGTCTCTGTCAAACGCGAGGCCGAAGGGCCGTCATGGGCGCGCGCTGACTGGCCGCCGCAACCCGTCGACGAAACCACGCAGGCGCTGACAGGCGAATGGGCACCCGACCCGGAGGCCAAGGCAGCGGGACAAAAGATCAAGTCCAAAGCCGCCGAGGCAGGCGTGCCTGTGAGCGACGAGCAGATCAAACGCGCCGTGCTTGACAGCATCCGCGCGCTGATGATCATCCGGGCCTACCGTATCCGGGGCCATCTGGTGGCTGACCTTGATCCTTTGGGCATGCGCGAAAACACGCCGCACCCTGAGCTTGATCCAAAGTCCTACGGGTTTACCGAAGCAGACATGGACCGGCCCATTTTCATCGACAAGGTGCTGGGGCTGGAAATGGCGTCGATGCGGGAGATCATCTCCATCGTGAAGCGGACCTATTGCGGCACCTTTGCGCTGCAATACATGCACATCTCTGACCCTGAGCAGGCGGGGTGGCTGAAAGAGCGGATCGAAGGCTTTGGCAAAGAGGTCACCTTTACCCGTGAGGGGCGCAAGGCGATCCTGTCAAAACTGGTCGAGGCCGAAGGTTTTGAGAAATTCCTGCATGTCAAATACATGGGCACGAAGCGGTTTGGTCTTGATGGCGGCGAAAGCCTTGTGCCCGCGATGGAGCAGATCATCAAACGCGGCGGCGCACTGGGGGTCCGGGACATCGTGATCGGCATGCCGCACCGGGGCCGTCTGTCGGTGCTGGCCAATGTGATGGCCAAACCTTACCGCGCAATCTTCAACGAATTTCAGGGCGGCAGTTTCAAACCTGATGAAGTCGATGGGTCAGGCGATGTGAAATACCACCTTGGCGCCTCGTCGGATCGCGAATTCGACGGCAACAGCGTGCACCTCAGCCTCACGGCGAACCCCTCTCACCTCGAAGCGGTGAACCCGGTGGTTCTGGGCAAATGCAGGGCCAAGCAGGATCAGAACAATGATCCCGACCGCACAAGTGTCATGCCCATTCTGCTGCACGGTGATTCGGCCTTTGCCGGGCAAGGGGTGGTGGCTGAGTGTTTCGCGCTGTCGGGGCTGCGCGGGCACAAGACCGGTGGCACCATGCACATCGTGGTCAACAACCAGATCGGGTTTACCACAGCCCCGCATTTCAGCCGCTCCAGCCCGTACCCCACAGACAACGCTTTGGTGGTGGAATCGCCGATTTTCCACGTGAACGGGGATGATCCGGAGGCCGTGGTGCACGCAGCCAAGGTCGCAACCGAGTTCCGCCAGAAGTTCCATAAAGATGTGGTCATCGACATCTTCTGCTACCGCCGGTTTGGCCACAACGAAGGCGATGAGCCGATGTTCACCAACCCGATGATGTACAAGAAGATCAAAGGGCATAAGACCACGCTGAGCCTTTATACCGAACGCCTCGTCAAGGACGGTTTGATCCCCGAAGGCGAAATTGAAGACATGAAAGCCGCCTTTCAGGCCTACATGAACGAGGAATTCGAGGCCGGAAAAGAATACCGCCCCAACAAGGCCGACTGGCTGGATGGCAAGTGGTCCCATCTGGACAAGCAAGAGGCCAAATATCAGCGCGGCAAGACAGCAATCTCCAAAGCGACCATGAAAGACGTAGGCACGGCCCTAACTCAGGTGCCCGAAGGCTATCCGCTGCACAAGACAGTCGGGCGGCTGCTGGAAACCCGCGCGCAGATGTTTGCAAAGGGGAAGGGCTTTGATTGGGCCACGGCAGAGGCTCTGGCTTTTGGCTCTTTGCTCACCGAAGGGTTTCCGGTGCGGCTGGCCGGGCAGGACAGTACGCGCGGCACGTTCTCGCAACGCCATTCAGGGCTGATCAATCAGAACACCGAAGAGCGGTATTTTCCGCTCAACAACATCAAGGCCGGACAAGCCCAGTATGAAGTCATCGACTCGATGCTGTCCGAATACGCGGTGCTGGGCTTTGAATATGGGTTTTCACTGGCAGAGCCTAACGCCCTGACCATGTGGGAAGCGCAGTTCGGCGATTTCGCCAATGGGGCGCAGATCATGTTCGACCAGTTTGTATCGTCCGGGGAAAGCAAATGGTTGCGCATGTCCGGTTTGGTGTGCCTGTTGCCGCATGGCTTTGAAGGTCAGGGGCCGGAGCACTCCTCCGCCCGGCTGGAACGGTTTTTGCAGATGTGCGGGCAGGACAACTGGATCGTGGCCAACTGCACCACACCGGCCAACTACTTCCATATCCTCAGACGCCAGATCCACCGATCTTTCCGCAAGCCGCTTATTCTGATGACGCCAAAATCGCTGTTGCGTCACAAGCTGGCGGTCAGCACGACGGAAGAGTTCACCTCGGGCTCGAGTTTCCACCGTGTGCTCTGGGATGACGCACAGCAGGGGAATTCGGACACCAAACTGGTCGCTGACAAAAAGATCAAACGCGTGGTGATGTGTTCGGGCAAAGTCTATTATGACCTGTTGGAAGAGCGCGATGCTCGCGGCATTGATGACATCTACATTCTACGGTTTGAGCAGTTCTACCCCTTCCCGGCGCAATCTGCTGTCAAGGAATTGGAACGTTTCAAAGATGCGCAGATGATCTGGTGTCAGGAAGAGCCAAAGAACCAAGGGGCCTGGACCTTTATTGAGCCCAACATCGAATGGGTTCTGGGGCGGATCAAAGCAAAACATACGCGCCCTCAGTACGTAGGCCGGGCGACATCCGCGTCGCCTGCCACGGGGCTTGCGAGCCAACATAAAGCACAACAGGCAGCGCTCGTGAACGACGCGTTGACCATCGACTGAATTTTAGGTGAAGGACAAGAATATGACCACCGAAGTGCGCGTGCCCACGCTGGGCGAATCTGTCACTGAAGCGACCGTGGCAACCTGGTTCAAGAAACCGGGCGAGGCCGTCGCCGTGGATGAAATGCTGTGTGAGTTGGAAACCGACAAGGTCACCGTGGAAGTGCCCTCCCCCATGGCGGGCACATTGAGCGAAATCGTGGCCGCAGAAGGGGAGACCGTTGGCGTTGACGCGCTGTTGGCAACCATTCAAGCGGGCGAAGGCGCAGGTGCCGGGAGCGATGCTCCCGCCGCTGCGCGCGCGGCGGCGCCGGCCGCGGACGCTGACGCGCCCGCGGCAACAGCGACCAGCGTTGAGGTCATGGTCCCGACCTTAGGCGAAAGCGTCACCGAAGCCACGGTCAGCACGTGGTTCAAAGCTGTGGGCGACAGCGTCGCGCAAGATGAAATGCTCTGCGAGTTGGAGACTGACAAGGTCAGCGTTGAGGTCCCAGCCCCTGCGGCAGGCACATTAACTGAAATTCTGGCACCAGAAGGCAGCACCATTCAGGCGGGGGGCAAACTCGCGATCATGAGCAGCAGCGGCGCTGCGGCCGCCACTGAACCTGCAGCCCCTGCTGGCGATACGCAGTACAGCACACCGCCTGCAGGTCAGGGTGGGCCGGAAAAAGACGTAGAGGACGCGCCATCCGCCAAAAAGGCGATGGCGGCAGCGGGGATCGACCGGGCTCAGGTGACAGGGTCAGGTCGGGACGGACGTGTGATGAAAGAAGACGTCAGCGCTGCTATTGCTGCTGCCGCGTCGACCCCTGCACCGGCAGCAGCGGCTGCAGCCCCCCGCGCGCCAGTCTCTGCAGATGATGCGAGCCGTGAAGAGCGGGTAAAGATGACCCGTCTGCGCCAGACCATCGCCAAGCGCCTGAAGGACAGCCAGAACACCGCCGCCATGCTGACCACCTACAATGAGGTGGACATGACCGAGGTGATGGCCCTGCGTAATGAATACAAAGACCTGTTCTTCAAGAAACACGGGGTCAAGCTGGGCTTCATGTCCTTCTTCACCAAGGCGTGCTGCCATGCCTTGCGCGAAGTGCCAGAAGTAAATGCCGAAATTGACGGCACGGACATCGTCTACAAGAACTTCGTCCATATGGGCATCGCGGCGGGCACGCCCACAGGCCTTGTGGTGCCGGTCATTCGCGACGCGGATGCGATGAGCTTTCATGCCATCGAGCAAGCGATTGCCGAAAAAGGCGCACGCGCACGGGACGGCAAGCTGTCGATGGCCGAAATGCAGGGCGGCAC
>JBGCEG010000055.1:0-35944 GCA_045106135.1 Roseobacter sp.
AGCTGGCGATCAGCGATCTGATGCGTCTGATGAAAGGGCGATCCTCGCACAAGGTGCAACGCGAATTCCCGCAGCTAAAAAGACGCTACTGGGGGTGTCACTTTTGGGGTAGGGGGTATTTTTCAACCACCAACGCGGCCACTACAGAGGACGTCGTACTTCAGTACCTGGAACAGCACATCGCCAATCCTACCGACGCCAGTCGGTAGTCGTTTAGTTCAGCTTGCGCGATAACCCCTTGTAGAGGCGTACCGACAAATCATAAAAGACCGTGCTTTCAGGGTAGAAGTAGTTTGACCGAATGACCGTTGTGTCGCGCCCGGTATTGCCGCCGCCAATGACGAGGATGTCGTACGCGGGTTTTGGGTCAGGCGAACGCCATGCGGCGGACCAGCCAGCATGCCCGCGCAGGCCTTCTCGCAAGATGTTGAAGGCAGAGTAGGACCGCACCGCCATTCCTTGTTGAGTTTCACTCACGAGTATTGGAACTGCATAGTGGTCAATCAACCTTTTGCCGCCAGCCCGACTATGTTCGCGCTTGTCGATTTGGTGTCGCATGATCAACGATCGCAGAGCTTTTTGCCACACTGCACAGTAAAACCGGGAATTAAATGCCGATCAGACCAATTTTGCAGGCTTAAACGGTTAGAGTTTGCACAACTTTAAATTGCATCAAATTTAAAAAATAACGCGAAAAGTGTTTTGCCTGATGTGAATTTTTCTGCAGATGAAAAAAGTTGCCAGCGTTCGCAGGGTGTTACGAAGCATGGGCAAAAGCGCTGATTGACGCGTTGGTAAGCCTGAGCGATCTTGTTAGCTAAGTTTCACACCAGATTTTTGGCATGTCAGCAAATTCCAAACCCGACGGCACTCGCTCCGGTATAATATCGTTCGGCAAGCATGATAGCGCCGAAGACATCATGCTGCGCAAGGCGGCAACAGTCGCGCGACTTGGTTTTTTTGTGGTCGATATGAAAACCTGCAAAATAGAAACATGCTCCGCCCGTCATGCCGAGATTTTCGGGGTGACGCCAGACCAGTTTGTTGCGCGCGCAACCGGCCTGAACGGTGAGCTGGCGATGGTGCATCCTGATGACCGTGAATACCTCCGTGCTGGATATGCCAGACTAAGCGCGGGCGAAGAAATCGAGCTTGAATACCGCTTTCTGAAAGTTGATGGCTCGTGGGGAACTCTGTGTGAGCATGTCGCCCCCGAATTTGATGCAAAAGGTACGCTGGTAAGGGCCTTGGGCAGCAGTCGCGACGTGACGCAAACAAGGATGCGCGAAGAGCAATCGTTTCAATCAGAACGGCTTGAGACGCTGGGGGTTTTAACCGCAGGCGTCGCGCATGATTTCAATAACATTCTGGCGGTCGTCATGGGCAATGCGCAATTGGGGCAGGCCCATACGCCCACCGTGTTGATGCATGAAATTCTCGAAGAAATTGTCGAAGCGGCGCAACGCGGGGCACGGTTGACCAAAAGCCTGTTGGCGTTTGCTCAAAGAGCGACAATGGTGCCGCGTATCACCAACCTCAACAAGGTGGTCGCGGATGTGGTGCGCGATTTTGAGCGGACTGAGCCGCGGGATATTTCGCTGTCTGTTGAACTTTCAAAGGGCGATCCAAGCCTGTTGGTGGATACAGAGCAGCTACAGATTGTTTTGCTGAACATTCTGACTAACGCGGCGGAGGCATCCACAGACGGCGGGCAGATCATGGTCAGCGTGTGGACCACGTCGCAAACGGACTCCACTTTGGGTGAAAAAGACCCTGCGGATGTTCAAGATGGTGTTTGCAGTGTCTCGGTGCGCGACATGGGCATTGGAATTCCTGATGAACACTTGAACAAGGTAACAGAGCCCTTTTTCACAACAAAGAACCGCGCCAAGGGATCGGGTCTTGGACTGTCGATGGCGCATGGGTTCGCGCATCAAAGTGGTGGTTCGCTTGATATTGTATCGCGCAAGGGCGAGGGCACGACTGTAACGCTTCGGTTGCCGCAAGCCGATGGGGTGACCACGGACCAAGAGAATGACGCTGGCTTGCCGGACGGGGCCACGCCCCGGCACGTATTGTTGCTTGAAGACGATGTGGCAGTCAGAGATGTTGTCAGCCGTCAACTGGAAGCGGCAGGGTATTCCGTGACCTCTGCTCATCGTCCCGAAGAAGCCTTGGAATTGATGGGAACCCATTCCTTCGATGTCGCGGTTTTTGACAATATTCTGCCCGGTGACATGAACGGAGTGGACGTGGCGCGCGCGCTGCGACTGGAAAACAACAAAATCCCGATTGTCCTGTTGACCGGGTTGCCGACCTATCTGTCTGACCAGCATTTGGCTCATGTGGATGCGTTGTTGCACAAGCCCGTTCCGATAGGAACTTTGCTGAAGCAAATAGAGGTTTGCTTGTCTCAGGAGGCGTGATCAGTCGGCCTCTGCGATACCATGGACGGTGAAAAAGTACCGCGGATTTTTTGCAGCTTCAAACACATCGTCGGGGATCACATCTGGCCCATGGAAAAAGACGGCCGATCCGAAATGCTCCAGCATCCTTGAAAGCTTGCGCAACCGGATGCCGGTGATCTCTGCGTAAAAGGCGCTGTATTTCTCGGTGTCAAGCAGATCGCTGATCTTGCTGCGATGGGCCGCGACGCTTGATGCGTGGGCCGCAGCGATGTCAGGGTCGGCCATCAGGCTGGACAATTCATTGCGTGTCGTGTCCAGACGCCGCAAGATCGAGCGGTCTTCCTGCGCGTTGTGGTTCATGCGAAACCAATAGGCGAGGCCCTGATCGCGATCCACGTGGTTTACCCGGCCACGGTCCCGTTTAACCAAAAAGCTTTCCGCAGATCGCAACGCATAGTGATTGAGCGTGACAAGATCGTAGCCGTAGGTGTCTTTGGTCGATCGCCACGCGTTGCGGTAGTCCTGCTGCGGCATGGGCGCACCCGATCCGTTGACCCAGCGCAGTTCCGGCATCAATTGCGGGCGCAGGCCCTTGGGTCGGTGTACCCCAAGTTTCTTGAAGATACCGCTGTTGCGCATGGCTGTTTTGAACCCCCATGCCTGATGCGGTTTGCGTGCATATTGCGGCGCGCAGCACAGGAATTGTTCGAGAATAAGCCTGTCCTCATATGCCGCGACATCGCCGTTCCCAAACAGGCGCCATGTCATTGAGATCATGTTCGCGTCGCCCACCGCCCCGTACAGGTCGTCAAGATGGCCCTTACCAACGTGTATATTGATGAACTCGTCCACATCGGTCACGATGACCCAGTCCAGCGCTTTCACCAGAGGCTCTGCATTTGCCGCATGCAGCGCTGCATGCTGGGGTTTCATGCCTGCCTCGCGGTAGGGGTTGTCGCGGTGCTGCACAAAGCCTTTGGCCTGCAGCACATCAAGCAGGTGATCCGTCCCGTCCGTGCAGTCGTTGGAGTAGATCAGAAAATCCTCCACTCCGATCGCTCTGTGGTAGGCGAGCCATTCCAGCACGAAGGGCCCTTCGTTCTTCATGCAGGTGACAATCCCGCTGCGATTGGTTTGCCTGTGTGCGGCCACCTTCAGCGCCTCCGCAGGCGCACGACGGGGTTTGCCACCAAAATTGGCGCCCATCAGCGTAACCAGCGTCTCGTTTTCGACCAAAGAGCTTTTGGGCACGATCCGCGCCAGCGGGGCCCCGGCGTGCCTCAGCGCCATGCAGCGGATATAGCGCAGCGCGGGTCTGTCGTCCGTTTGTGTGCCGCCCACGCGCACGCGACGCCAGACCGTGTCGGGCGGGGCCGCCTGCAGGTCCGTGCACCAACGCGCATGGCTTGGGTGCCCGTCGAACCGCAAACAGATGTGGTCGCCATACTCCGCGCGCGTATTCTTGCGCAGCCCCCAAGGGTAGGCCCTGTCGCCCAACAGACGCACGGTTCCGTCGGGCGCTTCTGCTGCCTGATCAAACACGGTACTGTTGTCGATGGGCCGCACGAGGTCTGAGGTATCCACGCAAAGCACTGCGCGCGCTTTGTTGAGGTAGAGATCGCGCAGCACCTCAAAGACAGCACCCTCCCCAAGGGGCGCGCGCCAGACATCGGGGGCAGGGGCTGTCATACGGTCCTTGCCCGGCGCATCGGGTGCATAGATCGGATCGCACTCCGGCCCCAGCGATGGCTGCCCCAAGGGCAGGTCAAACCGGACAAGGATGACTTCCTTCAGGCCGGGAATGTCGAGGCCCTCCAAGGCCGGGCCAAGGTCATCTGGCGCGCCTGGTGCGGCACGGCTGACGATCACCGCCCCTTCAAGCCCGTGGTGTCGTGCATGGAACTGCAGCCATTGAACCACTTGCGGGCCGGTCTGCCCTGCGTTCAGCGCCAGAGCACAGCGCAGACCGTTGAAAATATCCGTTTGGGCGCGCAGCACCGGCACCGCCAACCGACGATCTGCCAGCGGCAGGTCAAGCGTTCCATCTGCCGCGCCGTTTGGGGTCCATCTGACCTGCAGGCCGCCGCCGATCCGGCGAAACTGCTCGACCTGTGTTTCGGGCTCAAAGGCAAAGGTGTTTCGAGGCGTGCGCGTGTTGCAGTAGACAGTGACCGCGCCGCCAGACCCGCTGTCGCGGATGGCACACAGGACATGGCCCTGATCCAGCGGCGTGCTCTGAATGACCTCGGTCCGAAAACGCAATTTTACTCTCCTTGCCTGCGTGCCCCTGCTTGCCTGCTCTTGCCGGGGGATGAGGCACACTGTGCCTCTATAGGGTTAAGCTGTGGTATCGATTGTCTGGGCGATGTGCGCCAGCGACCCCAGAACTGCCGCGCGCCGCTTCAGTCAAAACGCTGGCCCCCAATGGCCTCTCTGGGGATCGAGACCGCTTTTACAATGGCGAACACAGGCATCCCTTCGCGCAAGCAAAGGGCTTTGGCAGAGCGTCGCGTGACCCGCGCCAACAGCTTGGTGCCCGCCAGATCAAGCTGCGCCAGCATCCCCGGCCCCTGACCATCCCGCAACGCCGCCAGCGTCGCAGGCAGTATGTTCAGCGCAGAGATCGCTTGCGGAGGGGCCGTTGCCAGCATCACATCCTTTGCGTCAATGCGCACCCGCAGGTCGCTGCCAACCGCGTTTGTGATCTGAGGCACCAGCAACTGCATACCGTCAATGCCAAGCACGGTGATCCCATCCGCGTCATGGGCCAGCACCCGCGCATTGAGCAGACTGCCCGCCCCCGCAGCACCCACGGGCGTGACCTCCGGATCGCTGAGCACATCAGATGGCGGGCCTTGCCGCTGGACACGCCCGGCCTGCAAGACAATGACCGTGGACGCAAGCCGCGCCACTTCGCTTGCGTCGTGGCTGACATAAAGAATTGGTGTTTTGACCTCATCGCGCAGCTTTTCAAAATAGGGCATGATCTCTGCTTTGCGTTCCGCGTCCAGCGCTGCAAGAGGTTCATCTGCAAGCAGAATGCTTGGTTGCGCCAAAAGCGCCCGGCCAATCGCCACGCGTTGTCTTTCGCCCCCGGACAGGCGGGCGGGGCGGCGGTCCAGCAAGGGACCAATCCCCAAGGTTTCGACAATTCGGTCATAATCAAGCGCCGTCTTGCGGGTCTTTGCAAACCATGCGCCATAAGACAGGTTTTGCGCCACGGTCAGATGCGGAAACAACCGCGCTTCCTGAAAGATATAGCCCACGCGGCGCGCATGAGGGGGGACAAAAACGCCCGCTCCAGTGTCCAGCAGCGTGCGGCTCTGGCTCAGTATGCGCCCGGAGGTGGGCGTCATCAGCCCGGCAACCGCGTTTATGATCGTAGTCTTGCCCGCGCCGGACCGTCCGAACAGCACGGTGATGCCCTCGGGGGCCTCAAATTCGGCATCCAGCGCAAAGGCCCCCAACTGGTGTTTGATCGCCACGCTCAGCATTAGTCGCCCCGCAGCTTTCTGGTCATCCGACGCGACAGAATTTCTGACGCCGCAAGCGCGCCCATCGCCACAAGGATCGAAATGATCACTAGGCGCAAGGCGGCAGGTTCCCCGCCTGGCACCTGTAAAAAGGCATAGATGGCCGAGGGTAGGGTCTGGGTCTGGCCGGGAATGTTGGACACGAATGTGATTGTCGCACCGAACTCTCCCATCGCTTTGGCAAAACACAAAACAGCACCCGCCAGCACGCCGGGCAGCATCAGAGGCAGCGTGATTGTGAGGTACACCCAGACCTTTGAGGCCCCCAGTGTGGCCGCGGCCTGCTCGAGTTTCGGATCGACCGCTTCAATCGACAAGCGCATCGCACGAACCATCAAGGGAAAGCCCATCATCCCCGCCGCCAGTGCCGCCCCCGTCCAGCGAAAGGCGAAAACGATGCCGATCTCGTTGAATAGTTTGCCGACGGGGCCTTGCGTGCCAAACGTCAGCAGCAGGATATAGCCGGTCACGACGGGCGGCAGGATCAGGGGCAGATGCACCGCCCCGTTAAGCAGTTGCTTGCCCCAGAATTCCCATCGCGCAAGGGCATGGGCCACCAAAAGCCCCAGCGGCAGACACACCAGCGTCGCCCAAAAGGACACCCGCAAAGATAACGCAACCGCGCGCCATTCTTCGGGGCTGAGCCATTCCATCTGTGCAACTACTCCGCGATTTCTTTAAAACCTTGATCCAGCAGTACCTTACGCGCCTCTGCGCGCGCAAGATAGTCTACAAAAGCACGTGCAGCGGCGTTCTGGCTGGCCGCAATCAGGGCTACGGGGTAGCGGATGGGCGGATGATGCATCGGGGCAAAGGTGCCGATCACGGTGACCCGGGGCTCCGCCACCGCATCGCTGTTGTAAACAATCCCATAGCCTGCCTCGCCCCGCGATACCAAAGCCAGCGCGCTGCGCACATTATCGCTTTGCACAACGGAAGGGGCCAGCGCCGCCCAAACGCCCAGACCCTGCAGAGCGGCCTTGCCGTAAACCCCTGCAGGCACCGCATCCACCAAGGCCATGGCGATCCGTGTGCCGTCCAGCCTTTGTTGCCATGCGGTGGGGTCGGACAAGTCAAACGAGGGCGCTGCGGGGTCGTGGGACACCAGCACCAGTTGGTTGCCGATCAGATCAAAGCGGGATGGCGCGTCAATCAGATCGCGTGCGGCCAGTGCATCCATCCACACAGGGTTTGCCGGAATGAAAATGTCTGCCGGTGCACCAAATTCGATCTGCCGCGCCAGCACAGGCGTGCCCGCATAAGAGATCAGCGCGGTATGGCCTGTCAAAGCGCTGAAATCATCTGCAATCTGGTCCAGCGCCGTTTTCAGGCTCGCGGCGGCAAAAACCGTAAAACTCTCAGCCCGCAGCGCAAGCGGGCTGCACAGCAACACAATACAGAACCAAAGGCGCCAGAATGCTGGATGTCTCATGCTGTTCCTTTTGCGCGGCGCGATTGGCCATGCACCTGTTCGCCTTGGCCTGCTGCCTTTTTGGCGGTGAAGGCAGGTGTCAATCAAGCCGAAACCCGATGGAGCGGACGAAATCCGCAAAATCCTGCCGCTGCGGTTCGGCGTACATCTTTGCCTTGGCGCGCGACCAGTCCGGGTTGTCCGCGCCGGGGACGGATTGCGCCTGTCTGCGCCCATCATAGGCTCGGATGTCCTCGGGCGTCGTGTCGCGGAACACATCGACACTCACCGTGCTGTCAAGAGACAGGCGCGGGCTGATGCGCGGCGCGTCATGGGCGGAGGTTCCGACCGCCAGAGCCGCCACTGGAAAAACATGATCTGGTAGCGCGAACATCTCTGAGACCTCAGCCAGATGATTGCGGATCGTGCTGATGGGGCAGCAGGCCAGTCCCGCAGCCTCGGCCGCCGCTATGAAAAAGGCGAGTGCGATGCCCGCGTCGACGCTTGCATTGAAAAATGCATCAAGGTGGTCATTTGGAAAAGGCTGGTCATGGAGGGTCTGCACCAGCCGTTGGCGTCTGTTGTTGGCCAGAAACAGCAGCAACCTTGGTGCGCCGGCAATCCACGTCTGCGCGCAGAGCAAATCTTTGAGCGCTTGGGTCCGCGCCGGGTCATCCACGATCAGGATATCGCGCTGTTGCAGGTCGCTTTTCGACGGTGCGGCAAGGGCTGCGGCACAAAGAGTCCGGATGGTGTCGAGCGTTGGTTGCTGCGGGGTAAATGACCGGCAAGACCCGCGCGCGGCAAGACGCGACAGAGCCTCGTTCGTCGCCAGATCAGCGGGGCAGGTCGGAATGTCGCCAAACCGTTTGGCCAAGGCCTGTTCAAGGATACTGTCAGTCATGGGGTGCCGTTTTTATGTAAGTGAAATTTACAAAAGGCATAAAAACATATTCCTTTTGGTTAGTATGCTTGTTGTTTATAGAAGGGATCAAGTGTTTTTGGGCCGAGGTGCAGTGTGGTTGAAACCCTACAGGTGACGGTGTGGCGCGGAGATCCCTCCGGCGGCGAATACCAGCAGTTTGACGTACCAGCCTACGAAAGCCAAACGGTTCTCGATGTGGTGTCGTGGATCCAGCAATTCGCGGACCCGACGCTGACATACCGCTTCGCCTGTCGTGTGGGCATGTGTGGCTCTTGTGCGATGATGGTGAACGGGGTGCCTCGTTGGACCTGCAGAACACACGTCAAAAAGGTGTTGAAGGGCGGTGCCATGGAAATCGGCCCGCTGCGCAACCTGCCCGTGATCAAGGATCTGGCGGCAGACATGGACCCGTTCTTTGACAAATGGGTAGAGGCAGGCGGCTCACACCAGTCAACCACCAGCCGGGAGGATGCCATTCAGCCGGTCGATCCGTCGTCAAAAGCCCGGCAAACAGCCAATGAAGGCATTGAGTGCATTAATTGCGCGGTCTGTTATGCCGCTTGCGATACTGTGGCAGGCCAGCCAGACTACCTTGGCCCCGCAGCTTTGCAGCGTGCCTGGACGCTTTACAACGACGAAAAGGTGGGCGACCGCGATGCGGTGCTGGACGCGGTATCCGGCAAGGGCGGCTGCCACAATTGCCATTCCATGGGAAGCTGCACGGCCTATTGCCCCAATGAACTTGACCCGATGAGTGCGATTGCGGGCCTCAAACGGGCGACAACGCGCCGCTTTTTCGGCAAAAGGGGCTGAGCGATGATAAATCTTCACCTCTACATGCTGCAGCGCATTTCCGCGCTGATTATGGTGCCGCTGGTGATCGGTCACATCGCGGTGATGATCTACGCGGTGCAGGATGGGCTGTCAGCCGAAGAAATTCTGGGCCGCACGCAAGGGTCATTCGTCTGGGGAGGCTTTTACGGGTTGTTTGTCGTCGCGGTTTCCGTGCATGCGGCCATCGGCTTGCGGGCCGTGCTGCATGAATGGGCAGGTCTGACTGGACGCGCTTTATCATGGGTCAGCACGGGCGTTGGCGTGATCTTGTTGGCACTGGGCCTGCAGGCGGTCTACAGCGTGACGGCGGTGATATCATGAGGCCCGCCCGCGCGCATCCCCTGTGGTTGGCCTATATCGTGCACCGTGTCTCGGGCGTGGCGCTGGCGCTTTTTCTGCCTGTGCATTTCTGGGTGCTGTCCTATGCGCTGACGCAGCCCGAAAAGCTCAACCAGTTTCTGAGCTTTGCCGAGCAGCCCATTGTAAAGATGGCAGAATTTGGACTTGTATTTTTGCTGGCTGTGCATGCTTTCGGCGGGATGCGCCTGATGGCGATGGAGTGGTTGCCATGGAGTCCGCCGCAAAAAACACTCGCGGCTTTGGCGGTCGCAGGGGCCTTTTGCATCTCGGGCCTTTTCTTTTTGCAGGTGGTATAACCTATGGCGATGAACATCGACCGGCATGACACGGATATCCTGATCCTAGGCACGGGGGGGGCCGGCCTGTTCGCGGCCCTGCACGCGCAACAATCTGCGCCTGAGGGCACGCGCATCACCCTCGCCGTGAAAGGGCTGATCGGCAAATGTGGCTGCACGCGGATGGTGCAGGGCGGATACAACGTGGCGCTTGGCGGCGGCGACACGGTCGAGCGTCACTTCATGGACACTATCGAAGGCGGCAAATGGCTGCCCAATCAGGACATGGCGTGGCGGTTGTGCGAACAGGCTGTGGTGCGTATCCGCGAGTTGGAAAACGAGATCGGATGCTTTTTCGACCGCAACGCCGATGGCTCGCTGCACCAAAAGGCCTTTGCGGGGCAGACGGCGGACCGCACGGTGCACAAGGGCGATTTGACGGGCATTGAGATCATCAACCGTCTGATGGAGCAGGTGCTGTCGCGTCCCATTGAAAAGCTGCAGGAACACCGCGCGATTGGGCTGATCCCCACCAAGGATAGCAGCGCGCTGGCGGGCGTACTGATGATCGACATGCGCAGCGGGCAGTTTCGCCTTGTCCGCGCCAAGACTGTGCTGATGGCCACGGGCGGCGGCCCGACGATGTACAAATATCACACGCCGTCGGGCGATAAATCCATGGACGGGCTGGCCATGGCCCTGCGCGCAGGATTGCCCGTGCGTGACATGGAAATGGTGCAGTTTCATCCCACCGGTCTGGTGGCGGGCGATCACAGTCGCATGACCGGCACCGTGCTCGAAGAAGGGTTGCGCGGGGCGGGCGGGCAGTTGCTCAACGCCGCCGGGCACCGGTTTATGTTCGACTATGACGGCAAGGGCGAACGCGCGACGCGCGATATTGTCAGCCGCGGCATCTATGCAGAAATGCGCAAGATGAACGACCCGGGCCAGAAGGGGATGTATATTTCCATGGCGCATCTGGGCCCAGATAACGTGCGCAAGAAGTTCAAGGGCATGGTCAAACGCTGCGAAGACAGCGGTTTTGATCTGGCCAGTGGATTGGTCGAGGTTGTGCCGACCGCGCACTACTTTATGGGCGGTGTTGAGGTCGATGTGGACACCCGCACAGCGCTTGAAGGGCTCTATGTGGCGGGCGAGGACGCAGGGGGCGCGCATGGCTCTAACCGGTTGGGGGGCAACGGTGTCGCGAACTCTACCGTCTATGGTGGCATCGCTGGCGATGTGATGGGGGCCGACATTCGCCGCATGGCAGCACTCAGAGACCCGGACGAGACCGTTCTTGAAGCTGAAATCGCCCGCGCGCTGCACCCGTTGCAGCGCCAGACAGGGCTGGTGCATCCTTTGCGGCTGAAGCTGCAAGAGGCGATGTGGGAAGACGTGGGCGTCATGCGCACGGCGACGGGCATGCAACGGGGGCTGGAGCGGATCGCGGATATTCGTACCGAGTTGCTGGACACAGGCGTGGACGGCGGCAATCTGGCGTTTAACCTGACCTGGCACGACTGGCTGAACCTTGCCAGCCTGTGTGATGTGTCAGAAGCAATTGCCAAGGCTGGACTTGCGCGTGAAAACTCACGCGGGGCCCATTTCCGCGAAGATTTCCCCGAAGCCGGTGCCATGGAAGACAGCTATTTTACGATGGCTGCAAGACGGGAAGGCGACATTAGCGTCACACGGGAAGATGTTGATTTTTCTATCGTTCGACCCGGTGAAACAATTCTGCCGGAAGGCGAACCCGAAACTCTGGTGGCTGCACAATGATTGCAATTGATCTGATCGAAAAGACCGCTCTGTCGCTGATGGACAAGGCGGCGATTGAAATTCCGCAAGATTATCTGGACGGTCTGCAAGCGGCTTCCAAAACCGAAGACGGGGATCTGTCGTCTTTTGTGCTGAAAGCGATGCTCGACAATTATGAGGCCGCCAAGGAAGACAGGCGGGCCATGTGTGGGGACACGGGTGTGCCGCGTTGGTTTGTCAAAATGGGCAACGAGGCGCAGATTGAAGGCGGGCCTGTGGCACTCGAAGCAGCCCTGCGGCGCGCCACGGCCAATGCCACAACGGGTGTGCCCTTGCGGCCCAATCGCGTGCACCCTTTGTGGCGCACCGATCACAACAACAATGTGGGCATCGGCGCACCCGAGATCGAATACGGCTTTGAGCCGGGCGGCGACTGGATTGACCTGATAACGGTGCACAAGGGCGGGCTTTTTGGCACGGACTACCGCATGCTGTTCCCGTCTGACGGCATTCAGGGCATCAAGCGGTTCTATCTTGATAGTCTGGTGGCTTTTGGCAAACGCGGTCTTGCCTGCCAGCCTGCCATCATCGGGATTGGGCTTGGCGGGTCCAAAGACACCTGCATGGTGCTGGGCAAGAGGGCCGCAGTGCTGCGCACCGTGGGTAGCCGCAATGCCGACCCTAAGATCGCGGCCCTTGAGGACGAGTTTAAGGAGCTTGGCAATTCCATTGGCATGGGGGCGATGGGTTTTGTGGGCAAAAACATGGTGATAGACTGCAATATTGAAGTGGGTTACTGCCACACGGGCGGGATGCAGATGTCGGTGCATGCCTTCTGTCTGTCGTCCCGGCGGGCGGTTGCGCGGCTCTGGCCGGACGGGCGCGTTGAATACCGCACGGACCCGGACTGGTTCACGGATTATCAACGCCGCGAAACGGTGGAATGGGTGCCAGCGCAGGAGGCCGCAGAATGAGAATTCGCGAAGTCGTTTTGTCCACCACGCCCACGCCTGAGGCGATTGCAGACCTTAGGCTGGGCGATATCGTGTATCTTGACGGGGTGATCTATACCGCGCGCGAAGGCGTTTACATGCGTGCGCTCGAAGACAAAGCCAACATCCCGATGGAATTACCCAGCAAAAGTGCCGCAAATTTCCATTGCTCACCTGCCGCTGTCATCCGCGAAGACGGGTCGTTTGATCTGGGGGCCGTCACAGCCACCGCCAGTTTTCGCTTTGCCAAATGGTTGCCGGAATGGATGGCCAAGACCGGCGCGCGCCTGATCATCGGCAAGGGCGGCATGTCGAGCAAGGATTACAAAGAATACTTCGTGCCTAATGGTGCGGTGTATTTGTCCACTGTGGGCTACGGCACCGGCGCGCTCTTGGGCCGGGGTGTCGAAACGGTTGAAGCCGTGCACTGGCACGAAGAACTGGGCATAGCGCAGGCCATGTGGGTCATCCGCGCGCGGCGCATGGGGCCGTTTATCGTGGCCTCCAACCTGCAGGGCGAGTGCCTTTTCGAGCGTGAGAACGCCAAGATCGCGCAGAACCTCGACCGCGTTTACGAAGGCACAAAACCTGCTGTTCTCAAGCGCTTTGGAGAGACGGATGACCGGTCCGATGAGGTGATCGGCTAAAGCCCGTGTTGCGCCAAGGCGCGCTGCACGGCGGGCCGGGCGCGCATGGCATCCGTATGGGCCAGCAATCTGGGGGTGTTTGCCAGCGGTACATCATTGGCCGCCATCCAGCGATGCGCCAGAAAGACATACGGGTCGCAGATACTGTAGCGTTCTCCGAGGACCCAAGGGGTCTGCAGCAGGTGGTCTTCGATTAGCTGCGCAGCCTCGAAGATGTTTTCTGGCACCTTGGCCTGCATCGCGGCAATCGCTCCCGGATCGTCGGCCCACCGCGCTGCGCGCCCCTTGTGCGCGAAGGCCACATGCATCGTGGCGGCGATAAACAGGTTCACGGACTGTGCCTGAGCCAACGCATAAGGGGTCTCGGGCAGCAGTGCTTTTTCCGGGTGCATCTGGGCAAGGTAGACCAGAATGGCCGGGTTTTCCGTGATTGGCCCATCGGGCGTGATGAGCGTGGGCAAGCGCCCCCTAGGGTTGAGGCTTAGGTATGCATCGGTCAGATGTTCCTTGTCCGGGATCGACAGGAATCTTGTTTGATATGGCGCGCCAATTTCTTCCAGCAGGATGTGCGCGGCCAGTCCTGATGTGCCTTTGGCGAGATAGAGTTTGTACATAGGACCTTCCGTTCAGAGATGTGTTTCAACGGACAGGGTTTGCAAAGGGTCAAGGGCTGCGGGCAGGTTTTCAATGCCAAGCCCGGGCGCGTTGGTGAGATGAAACCGACCGTCCACCACCGGGTCGTCGTCAAAAAAGGCGGCGCGCGTCAGGTTTGTGTTCATATCCAGTTCAAGCAACCCCGGCCCTTGGGCTGCGGCCAGAAGATGGGCAGAGGCAAGAAGCCCGATACCGCCGCCCAGAAAGTGCGGGCAGTAGGTCAGGCCCGCGCTGACGGTTTGGCGTGCGACCGCGTAACACCCCGTTACGCCGCCCCACTTTGCCACATCGGGTTGGATCACCTGCAAACCTCTTTGCACTATGACTTTTGCAAATTTTTCGGTATTTGCAAAGTTCTCGCCCCCCGCCAGTGGGGTAGCACAGGTTTGGGCCAAGCTTTGCCATTCCGCCAAGGGGCGGTCGACGGCCAGAGGTTCCTCCAGCCACGCAAGGGGGGGCGCGTGTTGCACAAACAGTCGGGCCTCATCATGGCTCCAGGCCTGGTTGGCGTCAGCACAGAGCGTTTCATGTGCAAGGCGCGCGGCGTCGAGTTTCCGCAAGGCGTCGATGTCGCGCGCCATATCAAACCCCACCTTGAGCTTGAACCAACCGATGCCACGGGCGCGGGCGGCAGGGATATGGGCAGCGGCGTCAGCGATGGCGATCCCGCTGGCATAGGCTGGCACGCTTTGGGCTGCGTCTTTGGTGAGCCACTGTGCCAAAGGTTTGTCCTGCCGTCGGGCGCAGAGATCACAAAGCGCTGTATCAAGGCCAGCAATGACCTGCGCAAAGGGTCCCTGTTCCCCGCATTGCAATGCGCGGATGTGCGTTTGCGCCGTCAAGCCAGCGGTCAGCGTTTCAGGTGCGTCGCTGGGGCGGCCCAGAACCAAGGGGGCGATGTCCTCGATCAACAAGCGCGCACGGTGTTCTGCCCCGGCGGCGGGCCAGTTGGCAAAGATCTCGCCCCAGCCAAAGGCACCATCCGCCGCCTCAACCCGCACAAACACAGCCGGCCTGTCGCGCATCACGCCGAAAGAGGTGGCAACAGGCACCGGGCAAGGGTCGCGATAGACAAAGACGGACAGTCTGGCGATGCTCACAGCAAGACCCGCAGCATCAGAACAGCCCCTGACACAAAGGTCAGCGTGATCAGCAAGCGGGTGAAAACCGCGTCTGTGATCCGTTGAAAGAGCCATATCCCGATCTGGGCGGAGACCATTGTCGCCGGCAGCGCGACCGCCAGATAAATCAGCGTCTGTTGGTGATAAGCCCCGGCAAAGGCCAGCATCGCCGTGGTCAGCCCAAGGATCGTGACGTTGTAAGGCTGCAAGACCGCGCGCACTTCGGCCTTTGGCCAGCTGCGCAAGGCACACCACATCGTGGGCAGCGCGCCTGACAGAGAGGCTGCACCGCCCAGAACACCGCCGGAGAACCCTACCGCGCAATCGGTCAATGGCCTGTGCCGCGCGATCTTGGGCAGTGACTTGCGCAGGGAAAAGTACCCTCCGTAGAGCAGCAGAAAAAGAGCGATCACAAGCTTCAGGGTGTCCGCATCGATGAGGCGCAACAAGTTCACACCAATCGGTACGCCGATCACGCCGGGCAGCACAAAGCGTGCAAGCCTTGCCGAGTTTTGGAACATCGCATCCCGGACAATCCACACGCCCTGAAGGCCGCTGATGACGGACAGAACCACGGTGACGGCCACTGCCTCAAGCGGGGGCATCACGGCCAAAAAGAAGCTCAGGGCAAACAGGGCCGTGCCAAAGCCCGCAAGCCCGTTGATGAAACCGCCCGCAGCGGCACCTGCCAGAACAAGGAGAATATCTTGGGCTGTCATCGGGCTGTCACTGGGCGGGCAGGGGCGGTAGTTCAGGGGTAAAGCGACCATCGCTGACAACGCGGAGGCAAAGCCTGTGCACCTCCCCAAAGGCGCGGCTGCGGGGGTTCGTTAGGGTATGGACAAGCCCCAGTTTGCGCCGGGGGGCATCGCGGCCCAGCGACAAACGTTTCAGCGGCAAAGGGTTCACGGGCCGCACACAGCTTTCGGGCACCAGCGAGACGCCGAGATTGGCGTAGACCATGCTCGATATGGCCTCCATCCCGTCCAGTTCCATCGTTTCATTGACGCTGATCCCCTTTTTCTGCAGCCAGGATTCGATCATGTGCCCCACGACGGCGGCCCTGTTAAAGCGGATGAAGGGGCGTTCAGCCAGCAATTCATAGGGGTCATCGCTTTGCGTTTGTTGGGCGGCCAGCAGCTGCACCGGCTCTTCGGCGATCTCCAGAAAGCTCAGATCACGGGGCAGCATTTGTGGCCTTGTGATGATCGCGGCATCCAGCGTGCCGCGTTCGATCTGTGCCACCAGTTGATGGCTGAGGCCCGGGTAGACCCGGACATGCACGTCAGGGTGGGCCGCCTTGATCAGCGAAATCACCGACGGCACCAGTGCTGACAAGGTGGTGGGCAACACGCCAAGCGAGATGTCACCGTGCACACCATCTTCTGCAAGTACGGAGGGTAAAATCTGATCATAGGCACGCACCACATCGCGCGCCCGGTCCACCAGCGCCCGCCCGGTGGGGGTCAGTTCCGGCGTGCGGCGCGTGCGGTCGAAGATCTTGACCTCCCAGTTGATTTCAAGCGCGCGCATTTGCTGGCTGACAGCGGCATGGGTCACGCACAAAGCGTCCGCCGCCGCGCTAAAGGTTTTGTGGTCATGAACGGCAATCAGCGTGCGCAGGGTTCGGATCGACACTCCCGTCGGCCTTTTTGTTAGGTTGACTTACGAAGCCTGTAATTCATTAATGCTTCTATAAAGCATCGCTTAACGATACTTTTGTCAAGAGGACGCGTCCGAGGAGGAGAGACGCATCTGAAAAAAACGAATTGGGAGGAACTGATGAAATTCAAGTGTTTGGGCGCAGCTTTTGCGCTGAGCGTCGGGATGGCTGGTGCAGCCTATGCCGAATATCCGGAGCGGCCCATTAATATGGTCATTCCATACGGTGCAGGTGGGGCAACCGACATTTCTGCCCGCACCATTGCAGAGCCTTTGAACGCTGCGGTGGGCCGCCCTCTGGTGATGGCGAATGTCACGGGTGCTGGCGGGGCAACCGGGTCTGTTGCGGTTCAGAACGCCAAGGCGGACGGCTACACGATGCTGTTTGCCCGCGTGGGGTCGCATTCTGTCAATCCGGCGATGAAAGCGACGCTGCCCTATACGCTCGATGATTTCCGCTTTGTCACGGTCTACGAGATCAATCCGGTGGCCTGTGCGGTCAGCCCGAATTCCGGCATCACGTCGATGGAAGAGCTGATCGCCAAGGTTGACGAAGGCGGCGTGACCTATTCATCCTCTGGTGTGGGGTCGCTGCTGCATCTTGCGGCGGTGATGGTGCTTTCTGAGTTCGGCGTCGAGGAGCCGCTGACCAAAACGACCCATATCCCGCAAAAGGGTGGCGGGGCTGCGGCCACGGCTGTGTTGAACGGCACGGCCACCTTCCTGTGCACAAACTCATCCGCGATCGCAAGCTTTGTGGCCAACGAGCAACTGGTGCCTTTGATGGTCACGACACCTGAGCCGGTGGCCGGATTTGATGCGCCGACGGCGGCTGATCTGGGCAAGCCTGCTTTGCACCAATTGGTAGGGTGGACCGGCATCGCAGGTCCGGACGATCTTCCGGATGATGTGGCTGACAAGTGGGGCGCATGGATGGCCACAGCCACGCAGGATGAAAAATTCCTTGAGCAGATGACATCGCGCGGCTCTGTGATCGAATTGATGGACCCTGTGAAAGCCAATGAGTTCATTCAAGGCCAGTACCAGACCTTCCGTAAGCTGGTCGATGACCTTGGCATGCGCATCGAAGGCTGACACATAGACTATACAACCGGGGCCGGGCGCGCATTGCGTCCGGCGTCCAACGACCGCGTAAGCGGCGAGGGGGAGAGGACATGACGCAGCGCAGCGTGCAGGTGAATCTGGGGCTGGCCGCTCTTTTCGGGGCCGCGTTTCTGGTCCTCTATGCGATACCCGGATGGGTGTCATCGCCCAGCAATGTTGGCAATATCATCCTGTCACCGCTTTTTTGGCCTTACGCCCTTGCAGGTTTTACCGCGCTGACCGGGGCGGGCCTTGTGGTCGCCGGGTTGCGGACGCCAGCGGGGGGCGCGCCGTTGAATGCTCCGTCGGCGGAACCCGCATCCGCGTGGGCACGGCTTGCCGCCATGGCGGTGCTGATGGGGCTGACCATGTTCTTGCTGCCTCGCCTTGGCATGGTGCTGACCTCCATGCTGCTCTTTGTATCGACGGCTTTTCTGGTCAAGACACGGCACCCGGTGACGGCTGTAGTCTGCGCGATCGTGATCCCGCTGGTGCTTTATGTCTTTTTCGCCCATGTGGCCGGAGTCGCCATCCCACAGGGTAATGTGCTGAGGTTGCCGTGAGCTTTCTGGATAGTATCGCCGCAGGGCTCAGCCTAGTTGGCAATGTTGAGGCGTTCCTAGCGCTGTTCGTCGGCGTCGTGATCGGTGTTGTGGGCGGTGCCATTCCGGGCATGTCGGCGACAATGGCCGTGGCCCTGACCTTGCCCTTCACCTTCGCGATGCAACCGATCACGGGCATCTTGCTGCTGCTCGGTGTCTATAAGGGGGGTATTTTTGGCGGCTGTATCCCGGCCATTCTGATCAAGACGCCCGGCACGCCGGCCTCGTCCGCGACCATTCTGGATGGCTACCCGATGGCGGAGCGAGGGGAGGCGGGCAAGGCGCTTGGCATGGCGCTTTGGGCGTCCTGCACCGCTGATGTCATTTCAAACCTGTCGCTGATCCTGTTTGCGGGCTGGCTTGCGTCCTTTGCACTCAGCTTTGGCCCGCCAGAGTTTTTCACGCTGATCATGTTCTCGCTCACGATCATTGCGGGGGTCTCTGGCGACAGCCTGTTGCGCGGCGCGCTGTCGGCGCTTTTGGGGTTGCTGCTGGCCACCATCGGGCTTGATCTGGTCTATGGCACCAACCGCTTCACTTTCGGTGATCCCAATATGATGGGCGGGCTGAATTTCATTGCCGTGCTTATCGGGCTGTTTGCCTTGCCTGAAATCCTCGCCATGGTCTGGAACCCGACCGCCCATGTGGGCACGGCCCGGTCCCTGGGCAAAAACTGGGTCACCTTTGCGGATTACCGCCGTAGCTTTAAGTCGATTGTCCGCGGCAGTTTCATCGGCGTTTTCCTTGGGTCCATCCCGGGGATCGGCGCTGCCCCTTCCGCGTTTCTCAGCTATTCTGAGGCGCGCCGCACCTCCAAAAACCGCGAAAACTTTGGTAAGGGAGAGGTTGAAGGCGTTGCCGCGTCTGAGGCGGGCAACAACGGGGTGGCCGGGGCCACGCTGATCCCGCTTTTGGCGCTTGGCGTGCCGGGGGATGTGATCACCGCTATCATCATCGGCGCGTTCATGATCCACGGTCTGCAACCGGGGCCGATGATGTTCATCCTGAATGTGGACATTATTTACGGGCTGTTTATCGGCCTGATTGTCAGTTCGTTTTTTCTGTTCATTGTGGGCAGTTTTGCCATCAAGGGCTTCAAATATGTGGCGGACGTGCCGAAACGTATTCTGATCCCGGCTGTGCTGGTGCTGTGTATCTACGGCGTGTTTGCGGTGAACAATAATATCTTTGATGTGGGCGTGATGTTCGTCATGGGCTGGGTAGGGTTCATGATGATGCGCTTTCACATCCCTGCGGCCCCCTTTCTGATTGCCTTCATCCTTGGGCCGCTTTTGGAAGACAATTTCCGGCAGGCGATGCTGATGTCGGGCAGTGATCCGTCGATCCTGTTCAGGGGTCCGATCACATGGTTTTTCTGGACCGTGACGGCGATTACGATCTTTGCCATTGCGCGGGCCGGGGTGCGTGCCGTGCGTGGAAGTCCTGTGATAAAGTCCTGATCTTTTGTTTTTCCAGCAAGCTTTAGCGCCAAACAAGCTTTTGTGATTTGTCACCTTTGCATTACAGGCCATTGTCCGATTAACTGGACATGCGGCGCGCCGCTCTGGGCGGGTCTCATTAATGTGTTGCACGCAAGAGAAAGATTTTGATGTCAGAAACTACCATTTACCTTACAACGTCGGTGCTGGCTTTGATCAGGCACGCGGGTGTGACCCTCGCGCGTTGCCATCCGGAAAAACGATGAGTGCTGCCGCGACATTCCTGAGCCTTCTGTCGATTTGGGCGATGATCGGTGCCGGGGTGGCCGTGCTTTTCCTGACCATCGGGATTGACCGGATCGATGAAGACGCGCGGGGAGCCTATGTTTTCCGTGTGCTGCTGATCCCCGGTATTCTTGTGATCTGGCCATTGGTGCTATGGCGGTGGGCCGTGCTTGAGACTGACAGGGACCTGTGGCACCGCCGCTATGCCCCTCCGCGTAAAGCGCATGTGAAAGTGGCGTTTGGCTTGATCCTTCTGATCTTACTCATCCTGACAACGGGTCTGTCCATTCGCCAGTCATGGCCCGATCATATTGCGCCCGAACGCCTGTCACACGCGGAGGAGCCATCGTGAGCGTCAAGTACATCCCGGTGCAATGGAATCGGAACAAATGGATTTACGACGGCGTCATGCTGGCGGCTGTTGTTGGCTTTTTGTACCTGTTCATCAACGTCACGCCGGGCATTCTGAGCCATGAGCGCCCGGTGAACGCTCAGATCCATAACGCCCGCGCCTTTGGGGCCTGTGCCTTTTTGATGCTGACCGTCATCTTGTGCATCGGCCCTCTTGCACGGCTTGATACGCGGTTCTTGCCACTGCTCTACAACCGTCGCCATTTTGGTGTGATGACCCTTTTTGTGGCCTTGACCCATGCCGGATACATCGTGAACTGGTATTTCGCCTTTTCACGGTCTGACAAATACGAGGCGGTTTTCTTTGCCAACACCAGTTTTGGTCAGCTGTCCGGGTTTCCCTTTGAAATACTCGGAGTCTTTGCGCTGTTTGTCCTGCTGATCCTTGCGGTCACAAGTCATGATTTCTGGCTGAAGTTTCTCACCCCGCCTGTCTGGAAAGGGCTGCACTATCTGATTTATCCGGCCTATCTGGCGGTTGTGGGCCATGTGAGCCTTGGCATTTTGCAGGATCAGCAAAACCACGCGGTGACGGTGATTTTTGTGGGTGGCGCGCTGCTGGTCGGCGTGTTGCACCTTCTCGCGGCCCTCAGGGAACGGGCGCGGGATGCGCAGATCAGCGCCCCTGCTGCGCCATGGGCCGACGTCTGCGACCTGTCGCAGATGCGCGATGGGTTTGCCAAGATCAAACTGCTGGCGGACGGTGCGCGCGTCGCGGTCTTTCTGAATGACGGTAAGTTGAGCGCGATCTCAAATGCCTGTGCGCATCAGAACGGTCCCCTGGGCGAGGGGCGTATCATCGATTGTCTGGTGACCTGTCCGTGGCACGGGTTTCAGTACGATGTCACATCCGGACGCTCCCCTGCGCCGTTCACCGAAAAGGTGCCCACCTATAATCTGCGGCTTACCGGCACGCGCATTGAAGTCGATCCGCAGGCCAATCCGCCGGGCACATTTGTAGAACCCTTGCCCGCCCCCAAATCCAAAGAGGGACAGGCATGAGTGATAAACCTTTTTTCATCGGGTATTTGCCTGCGCCGGGGCCGTTACGGGTTTTTCTGCTGTGTGTCTGTGTGGCGCTGCTGTCGGGGTTTGCGGGCCTTGGTCTGGCGTTGGGGGCCGGGCAGGATGATCCCGGCGAGGGCGCGTTTCGCTTTGACTACGGCAGGCAGACGGTGACGGGGGTGATTGAACTGACCCCCTATCCGCTGCTTCATGTCACGCAGGGCAGTGAACACGTGCCGGTTGGCCACACGCTGATGCTGGCCGGCGGCGGCAAGACCAATGTGGAAGGCCGTGCCATGCCGCTGGAGGGCCAGCTTGCGCAGGTCTCCGGCGTGTTCCTGGAGCGCGGCGCGCTGGATATGATGCAGGTGCGGGGCGGACGCGCAGGCCTTCAGCCCGCAGAGGGAACCCCGGTTGAGACCCCGGTAGAGGACTTGGGCCGCTGGCGTTTGGCAGGAGAAATCTGCGACGGAAAGTGCCTTGCCGGGGCGATGCGTCCGGGACGCGGGCTTGCGCACAAAGCCTGCGCCAACTTGTGTCTGCTGGGGAAGGTGCCGCCGGTTTTTGTCAGCACGCAACCGGTGGAAGGGTCCGAGTTTCTGATGATCGTCGGGCCTGATGGCACGCATCTGCCCGAAAGCGTCTATCACTATGTGGCGCAGTTTGTGGCGCTCGAAGGTCAGGTGTCCCGCCATGGCGATTTGCTGGTTTTGACCGTCGACCCCCAAAGCATTGAGGTGTTGCCGTGACCCGGGCCTTGATGCTGGTTGTCGCGACTTTGCTGGCAGCGATCTTTTTCTATGTCTCGCGTTTTTGGGATTTCGCGCTGTGGGCACGACCGGGCCTTTTGGGGTGGGACCAGCTGCCACCGCAAGGCGGTTTGGTTGCCCGGTGGCTCAGGGGCACCGATGCTGCACCCTTTGAACTGCTGATCTGGGCGGTCGGGTGTTTTCTGGTTCTGACCTTTGCGCAAAAGATCTTTGATCGGCTGACGCGGGGAAAAGAGTAGTGCCGCACAACAGAGCGGATGACCTTTTGAACCGCGTACCCTTGGGTGAAAGGGGCTGCAGTGACTGCCACCGTGCAGGGTGAGGTCACGCCGTAAGGGACTGTTTTACAACGGATTTTCTGAGTGCGCGCGACGCTTTCCAGACACGCGCCGCGCCCTTGCCACCACCGCGATAAATACTGACCCCAAACCGCCGCAGTTGATTGCACTTTTTGCCGCAGTCGCATAGGCGTAGCCTCCAACGAACTCTGGCGAGGCGGGGAGGGTCGGCCAGCGGCATGGGTGATATTTATGACGGGTTGAGCGCCGCATTCTGGCTGGTCATCACACTTGACCCCGAACTGATCGAGATTTCGCTCAGGTCCTTGCAGGTCAGCCTTGGGGCGCTTGTTGTGGCCTCTGTCATCGCGCTGCCTCTGGGGACGATGCTGGCGATCCGACGCTTTCGCTATCGGCGGTTGACCATTTCGTTGCTCAACGCGCTGATGGGGCTGCCGCCCGTTGTGGTGGGCCTGATTGTCTATATTCTACTCTCGCGCTCCGGCCCCTTTGGCGTTTTAGGGCTGCTGTTCACCCCAACGGCCATGGTGATTGCGCAGGTGATCATCATCACGCCGCTGATCGCATCGATCACCCATCAGGCCATGCGCGAGCTTTGGGCCGAATATCATGATTTGCTGATTTCGATGAACACCAGCGGGATACAGCGGGTCAAAACGCTGTTGTGGGATGGCAGGCGCAATCTGCTCACCGCATCGCTTGCAGGCTTTGGCCGGGGCATCGGCGAAGTTGGAGCCATCATGATCGTGGGAGGCAATATTGATAACGCCACGCGCGTGCTGACCACAGCGATTGCCTTAGAGACCGGCAAGGGTGATTTTGCGCTGGCGCTGGCGCTGGGCTTTGTCCTGATCGCGCTGGCAATTTCGATCAACATCGCCATCCACTGGTTGTCACGCACCGAACAGGAGGGGCGCTGGTGAACACCATTTTGCCGCTGAACCTTGAAGGGGTCGAGGTCAAGCGTCGCGGTCGGCGGCTCATCGGGCCGGTGGACCTGACGCTGGACGGGGACGGGCTGACCATCATCATGGGGCCAAACGGCAGTGGCAAGACCACCTTGCTGCGGGTCATGCATGGGGTTGAGCGGTTGAGCGCGGGCCGCGTGCGCTGGGCTATCCCTGAGGAGGTCGCACAGCATCATCAGGCCTATGTTTTCCAAACGCCGATTATGCTGCGCCGGTCGGTGGCGGACAACCTGCGCTACCCGCTGGACCTGATCGGCATGCCCCGCAAACGCGCCCGGGACGAGGTTGATCGTTGGGTGTCGCGCATCGGCCTTGAGGCGCGCGTCAACCTGTCTGCGCCACGCTTGTCGGGGGGCGAAAAACAAAAACTGGCGCTTGCCCGTGCGCTCATCAGGCGGCCTGACGTGCTGTTTCTGGATGAGCCCTGTGCCAACCTTGACGGGGCATCCACACGCGCCATCGAAAGCCTGTTGCACGAAGCGCTGGAAAACGGCACGCGCATTATCATGACCACCCATGACAAAGCTCAGGCAAAACGACTTGCAAGCGACGCACTCTTCATGCTGCACGGGCGGGTCGAGGAGACAAACAAGGTCGATGCCTTTTTGAACGCGCCTCAAAGCGGCGCGCTTGAGGCTTTTTTAAGAGGAGATATCATCGAATGATTTCACGTGTTTGTACTGTTTTGCTGGCGACATGGTTTGGCGCCGTGGCACTGGCAGAAGAGGTCAAGCTGGCCGTCACCACGTCCTTTGAAAATTCTGGTCTTGCCGATGTCTTGTTGCCGGAGATCAAGGCAGAGACCGGGTTGGATGTTCTGATGCTGGTCGTGGGCACCGGGCAGGCGTTGCGGCTGGGGGAAGCCGGGGACGTGGACGCGATCCTGGTCCATTCCCGTAAGGCGGAAGAGGCATTTGTCAACGCCGGTTTTGGCACGCACCGCCGCGAGATCATGTACAACGATTTTGTTCTGATCGGCCCGGAGGGGGATCCGGCGCAGATATCCGAGGCCGAGACGGCGACAGACGCGCTGCGCCGTATTGCGGCGGCAACGCCCCCATTTGTGAGCCGTGGCGACGACAGCGGCACACACAAGAAAGAACTGGCGCTTTGGGCATCGGCGGACGTGGCACCGGAGGGCGATTGGTACCGGGCGGTAGGCTCTGGCATGGGGGCTGCGCTGAACACGGCGGCGGGTCTTGACGCCTACATCATGGCCGACCGGGCAAGCTGGCTGAATTTTGGAAACAAGGCGGGACTGGCCCTTTTGTTTTCAGGCGATCCTGTGCTGTTTAATCAATACGCCTTTCTGCCGGTCAATCCGGAACGCCATTCTCACGTGAATAATGCAGCAGCTCTTGCGTTGGAAAACTGGCTGACGGGGGAACGGGCAAAAGAGCTGATTGGTGGTTATGAGATCAACGGCGAAAAGCTCTTTACCTTCAACGCGCAGCCCGAAGGCTGACGGGGTTCGCCGGGCCTGTCTGGTCCGGCAGTCACCTTGTTTGATGCGTGCCGCAGATCAGAGTTGCTGTCTGCAGGCCCAATCCCCGGTTGAGTTGGCTGAAGGCTTCTGGTGCGACTGGGGTCAGCGGCCTTCAAACTGGTCGCAAACGGGGCGTGTCTACGCGATCTGATCAGCGGCCTGCACGGTGTTTCTGTTTACTAGCGCGTGCGGAAATCTGGTCGTCAAGGGTCTTACATTTCTTCTCGTGCAGGACGAAAAGGTGGTCGAACTTCCGTGTCTGTTTGACGATCAGATGCGCCGGAACCGTGTTGAAATTGGCCGCCAGCACCTGCGGAAAAAGTCACCTTATTTCAGCCTTTGCTTCTGGCGGCGGCGCTTTTTTGGTCTCCGTACCGATGAACAGGCTCTTTGTCGGCATGCCGTCGGAATACACGACCTGATGGTTTTCAAACAAAAGATGAAAGCACACGACCCTATCAGACGTGTCGTCCACAACTGAAATGCCCTCATGGGGCAAGAGCTTTTTGGCTGCGCCCAATACTTCTGAACTGCCAAACAAGCGTTCGGTAGTTTTCGAGCCGAGCATCTCCGCCAGTACGAAACCGGTGCTCATCAGCATGATCTTTTCGCCCGTGGGCAGCGTCACGGGATCGCCGACGGACACAGGATGCCGGTTGATTTCCGCAATCGTCAGGGTGCTGCCCGTGATGCTGTCGTCGTTCGCCAGCAGGTCAATGCCTGCTCGCTGCCGGCACTCATTTCAAGCTCATCATTCTACAATCAGCGCCATTTGCAATGAATCCCCGGCGATCACCAGATTGCTGCCGTACGCGCTGTCCCCTGCATCCGCGATGCCAATCTTGATTGTGTTCTCCTCGCCCGGGATCACAGTCGCCTTGAGCGTCAGTGTGATCGTAAAGCCGTCCGTCTCGATGTCGTACTGCTCTGCATCAGCAGGCTTGTCGATCTACAGGTTTTGGTTGGACCCGCCGTTGATTTCGTCAACCGAAGTGCTGCCGTTTCTGACCTGAAGCACCGCCAGTTTGCCATTCACCCAGATACCGACGGCGTCGTTGACTCCCTCGTTTACATACTCAAGGTATTCCTCCGACGAAAAAACGACCTGCATCGACAGGATGCTGCCAGCAGGAACAAGTGTTGCTTCAAAAACGGCGGCGTCGGTGATTTCCTGCCCGCAACCTCATCAAGATTGGAAGTGCCGGCTGTGTTGTTTTCCGTCGTCGCGTCTCGAGAGCCATTGGTGATGTCCTCGGCTTTGCCGGTGCACAGGAGCACGCCGGTGTCGGATGGGGTCACGCCCGGCGCGGCGCCCCCGCCGGAATAAATGTTGGAGGCGTGGGCGCGCCTGTGTCGCTGACCGGTACAATCTTGATGCCTGTGCCCTACATCTTTTCTGTCGCGTCGTTTGCAGTTGCATTCGTATCGACCAGTCCCCCTCCTTTCAAAGTCAGGCCAGCACTGTGATGAACCAAAAGGCTTGAGAACTGGGATACGTCGCCTTATTTGACCGTAAAATTTTGAAAAACTTTACAAAGTTCAACGCGACAGGCGCTGTTTGCGCCACAATCGGTGCAGGGCAGCGCTTTCCAAGCCATCCTTTACCGGGCTGGGCAAGATGAACGTCCCGTTCCGGCGACACCTTGCAGGCTTGCAGTGTTATCGTCTGCCAATCGGCCGAGATAATCAGTGCGCGTGCGGTTCGTCGTCCAAAGAGCCATGCACGGCGAATTGTTCGATCCCGGCATCTTGCGGCTCGATCATGCCGTAGCTTTCCTTGACGCCTGCATCGGTCAACTCGCGGGTCACGGTCAGCAGCGTGTTGGGGGGCTGCTCGTCGCACAAAGCGATCATCTGGTCGATTTCTTCATGTGCCACAGGCAGCGCCGCCTCAACGCTTGGTGCGCCGTAGATGCGCACAAAGTGCTGCGCCAGAGATTTTGCAAGCGCGTCTTTCTCAAAGGGTTCAAGCTGCGTCACGGCCACAAAACTGGACCGACCAAAGGTTTCCACCCCAAGCCATCCATTGGTAAAGGCCTGTTTGGCCTTGCCCACCAGATCGCCTTCGGTCCAGTCAGAGAATTCAAAACCCCCTGAAACGCACCATTCGCCCGTGCGGGCAGGGCTGTGAAAAACACGTGTATCGCTTTCGTCGAAGTGTATGGCGCGGGCAATTTTCATGGAACCTCCGTGAGGATATCTGTGAGCGGGATGATGGTTGTCGCGCCGTCTGACTGCAACAGCATCCCGAAGTTTTCATCAACGCCCAGAAAGGTGCCGGAGGCAGTGCCGACCGTTACAGGCGCGTCCAGCCCATGGGCCAGCCCTGTCCATTCGGCATAGACGGGGGCGGTGCCGTCCTCCATCCAGCGGTTGAGCCAGACCAGAAGATGGCGCGACCACGCCTCCAGCAGAACGGCTGGTTCAACCTCGGAGCAGCCTTCACTATAAAGCGTGGTCACATCCGGGTTCAGGCCCGTGTCTTCGGCGGCATCCCACAGCGCAAGGGTAAGCCCGATGACCAGCCAGTCAGGGTCAGCCGCCGCATCAGGCGGGTCGGCTGCCATGGACAGATGACCGCAGACCGCACCGTTGACCCGGATCGCACCTGACCATTCCAGATGCACGCTGACCTCGGGCGGGGCGATGGCGCCCAGAGCATTCTGAAAGCCCACCGCACAGACGGGCAGCATGATCGCTGCGTCCCGCAAGGGAACCTCAGGGGCAAAAACGATTGCGGCACGCAGGTGATCAGGCTGGATGTCATATGTCATCAGCCCTGCATCGCACCCTTTTGCAGCTTCTTCACAGGCGGCCAGAAAAGGGTCCGCACCTGCGGTTGCAACAGCGGAAAAGAGCGGTGGAAGGCTCAGCGGTGTCATGCTTTTCCGTCGCTGATCAAACGCCGTGCTACATCGCGGAATGCGGTCGCCTGCGGGCTTTCGGGTTTTGAGACCACGATGGGTGCGCCACCATCGGCCGCAAGCCGGATATCAAGATGCAGCGGGATTTCAGCCAGCAAGGGCACGCCCAGTTTCTTTGCCTCAGCCGCCACGCCCCCGTGACCAAACACGTGTTCTTCATGACCGCAGTTCGAACAGATATGTGTGGACATGTTCTCGATCATGCCAAGGATCGGCGTGCCCAGTTGGTTGAACATGTCGATGCCCTTGCGCGCATCAAGCAAGGCCACATCCTGCGGGGTGGAGACAACCACCGCACCGTCCACTTCGAATTTCTGGGCCAGCGTCATCTGCACGTCGCCCGTGCCGGGGGGCAGATCGACGATCAACACATCCAACGCGCCCCACTGCACCTGATTCATCATCTGCTGTAAGGCGCCCATCAACATCGGGCCGCGCCAGACTGTCGCCTGATCGTCATTGGTCATCAGACCGATGGACATCATCGTGACGCCTAAATTGCGCATCGGCAGGATGGTTTTGCCATCGGGCGAGGCAGGTCGACCCGACACCCCAAGCATCCGGGGCTGGCTGGGCCCATAGACATCCGCATCCAGCAAGCCCACGCGCCGCCCTTCGGCAGCCATCGCGCAGGCAAGGTTCGCGGAAATCGTGGATTTGCCAACACCACCCTTGCCGGACGCAATCGCCAGAATGCGGTCCACACCGGGGACCTTTTGCGGCCCCTTTGGTTCTGCGGCGCGATTTGGCTTGAGGTCCGGTGGGGCTGCGGGCGCGCTATGCGCGGTCAGAACAGCAGAGACCGATGTGGCCCCCGCTGCGGTTACCGCTTTCTCTGCGGCGTCCTTGACGGGGGCGTACTGGTCTGCATGGCTTGGGGATATTTCCATGACGAAGCGCACAGCGCCATCTTCCCCCACATTCAGCGCCTTGACCAACCCGGCTGACATCAGGTCATTGCCCGAAATAGGGTCATCGATCGATTTGAGGGCGTTTTGCACCGCCTCGCGGGTGACGGTCATTCAGTTTGCCCCTTCATCCGGTCCGGTGATCTCACCGGTGACCACATGTTCAAGCTCAAGCCCGTCAATCGTCAGCACCACTTTTGCCTGATAGGTTTTGCCAGCAGACCCATCCGCATCACGGATGGCCTTTTCGATGGCCTGCTGTGAGGTCACGCCGACCTGCTTGAGGAATTTGCGCATCGACATGTTGAAATCATCGCTCATGGGTGTCTCCTTGTTTTTCTTGAAACTTGACGCGTGTTGCTGCTGGACCCTACGCTGAAGCCCGGGAGGGGCGTTCATGCGAAAGATGCTTGCTGTAGTCGGGGTGATGGCACTCAGTGCCGTCGGGGTCAAAGCAGAGGATCTGCGCCTGGCCGTCCCGGAGGCATTGGAGGCGTCGGGCTTTGCGCAGTTCGTGACACCGCGCTTCTCGCTCAAAACCGGGGTGCGCATTGCCCGCGTGGGGCCAGATACGTCTGCTGACATGGCCTTTGTGCCAAGTGACGCGCCGCTTTTCACCGGGTTGGGCCAAGGGTGGGGCCTGACCCACAACGAAGACCCAAGGGCCGTCCGGTTTCTGGAGTGGCTGACCTCTGACGTGGGCACGCGCACCATCGAAAGCTTTACGGCAGAGGATGGCAGCCGCTTTGCAATCGCCGTTGCGGCTCCCAAAACGGTCGCCGTCGTCGCCTATGATGGCGATGCTGTGCGGGGGGAAAGCCTGTCGCTGACGCTGTGCGGACGGTGCCATGTGATCAGCGACAAAAACCGCATGAACGGCATGGGATCCACGCCGTCTTTTGCCGTCTTGCGCGGCTTGCAGGACTGGGACGACCGCTTCATGCGGTTCTACCTGCTGAACCCGCATCCCGCCTTCACGCAGATTGCAGATGTCTCTGATCCTTTTGATCCCAGCCTGCCGTCGCCGATTGTCCCGCTTGAGATGACCCAAGGGGATCTCGACGCGATCCTCGCCTATGTGCAGGACATTGCACCTGCCGATCTGGGGGCCCCGTTGCACCTTCAGTGATCCTTGCGTTTGCTGAGATAGTCGTCAGTCGTGCGCACCCGTGGCCGCTCACCTGCTGCAAACGGATTATCATCGGAGTGATACTGCGCCTGAATGCGGCAGTTGTCACACATTTGAATCATCTTGATCGTCTCTGGCTTTGAGAACATCGCATGGTTGTTGGCCAGCTTTTCGGTAATCCGCTCAACGGTTGATTTCACCCCAAACAGCGTGCCGCATTCGACACAGGGGAAGGGCTCTTCTTCGTGCAGTACGGTTTGCGTAAAGGCCGCATCCGTCAGGTTGAACTGCGGCTGCAGCGTAATCGCATTTTCCGGACAGACATTCACGCACAGACCGCATTGCAGACAGGCATCTTCCTGAAAGCGCAGTTGCGGCATGTCAGGATTGTCGCCCAAAGCCCCTGCCGGGCACAGTGAAGCGCAGGACAGACACAGGGTGCAGGCGTCCTGATCCACCAGTACGGCACCGTATGGCGCACCGGCGGGCAGGTCGATGACATCTGCATCCGGCTGTAAGGCCTTTGCGGCCAGACGCGCAACCTGCCTGCGCCCGCCCAGCGGCAGAATGGGGTCAGTGATCCCGGTGGCTTCGGTGGTCTCATAAAGCGCCTCGCTCATGGCGTCCGGGTCGTTGACATCCAGCAAGACAATCGCGTCATCGCCGCAGATCGCACGGGCAAGCGCTGCCTCGCGGTCAATCACGTCGCGGTCAGACTTGGGCGCAATGAGGATGCTGACGTGGCCAAAACCGCTGGCGCGCGCGGCCAGCATTTCAGCGTGGCCAAAGCCCGCTAGGGCCGACACGGCCAGCGGAATGACATCTGCAGGCAAACCACGCCCGTAGCGCGCCGCGAGCGAAATCATCTCCGCCCCGGTCTGGTCATCATGCACCAGCAGCTTTGGCACGCCGCCGCCTGAGGCGCGGAAGGTGCTGGCCAGCTTGGCAAGGCGTGCGAAGACAGTCCCTACGGGCGGCGCGTCATAGGTGATCGCCTCAGAGGGGCAGAGGGCCGCACAGGCCCCGCAGCCCGCACAGATCAGCGGATCAATTTCCACGTGCTCTCCGGCGGAGGTGATCGCGCCGGTGGGGCAGATATCCAGACACTTTGTGCAAGCCGTCTGTTCCGCGCGGGAGTGTGCGCAGAGCGATGGTTCAAGCCGCACGTAAAGCGGCTTTTCGAAGGTGCCAATCATGGCGGCCGCTTTGTGAAGCACAGAGGCAACCGCGGGTTTGCTGCCGGGATCCGCCCGCAGATACCCGTCGCGTTTCTCAGGGGCCGGGAACAGGGCGGTTCCCCCGCTGAGATCCACAATCACATCGCAGGCCGACATTGCGCCATCGCGTGCGTCGGTCCAGCCCGCAGGGCCGCGTCCGCCTGCAATAAGCTGCCTGAAACCGGCAATGCGAACGTCAAAGTTGCCCAAGGTGCCCGTCGCACGGTCCACTTGTCCTACAACAACATCATAGCCTTCTGGTGGCGTCAGGTCGGGTGCGCTGTTCAACAGGACTGTCACGGCGAGCGTATCCGACAGGATGTCTGCCGCGTCTGTGGCAACCTCTTCGGGGCCGATGATCAGGCAGGTTCCGTGCGATATAATGTCGATAGATTTTTCGCGCGGTTGGGGCAGGGAGGCTTCTGCAAGAAGGGCTGCCATCTTGGGGCCGGCGTGGTCTGCCTGATCGCTCCAGCCTGCCCGGTCGCGGATATCGACAAAGCCGTCAATCTCTGCGTCGATTTCGTCAGCGAGGTCCTCAAAAAACCGCGCCTGTTGCTGGCAGGCCACCATGGTTCCGCGTTGTGCAATCAGCTTTGCCGCGTCGTCCACTTGCGCACCACAGGCTTCTGTAAAGACCCGCCCGCAGGCCCTGCCGCTGGCACCAGCCAACGCCTGCGCGTCGACAGACTGCGTGCCAAGGCAATCGCACAAAAGTAACTGTTTGGTCATCTTTCCTCCCCGGCGGTCCGAACTGTCTGTTTTTGTCTGTCTCGTCCAAACCCGAATGGCATCTTGTCGTGAAGGGCCGGGTTGGTAAACCGGATTCTGCCCTGCTTTCAAAGCAAAAGGTGCCCTGTTGAAAATATCTTCCCCACGCCCTTGCCGAACCCCAAAAAAACACTGAGCGGAAAGTCAGGCAAATTCAAAACGTTGAAAAAATGCAAAGCGTTTCTGTCAGGTAAGTTGCCCAATTGTATATGAAAGTATGCAATTTTTTTCTGGGCAAAAGCGCAAGTTTTGGTAGTCTTGAGGCCGGACGACAATCCGTGCGCAGACAATGATAAACAAGTCCAGGGAACCGTTTTGGGAGTAATCTATCCAAATTCGCAGGCGATGCCGGTTGGTGTCGTGATAAGGCGCAGCCCTGGGGTGACCCGCTGGGCAAAGACGGTCTGGCGCGTGACGTCTGTGCTGCCTGGCGCGATGCCTGCCACGTGGAAACAGATCCGCCAGGAGGGGGATGTGGTCGAATTTCACGCAGCGACACTGGATGTCATGCTTTATGTGGCCGATACCGAGGCGTATGTTCATGAGCTTCAGGCAGAGACACCGTCGGTTTACGTGATTTTGCGCGAGAGCGATACGGACGAAAAGCTGGATGTGCTGATGGTCACGGCGTCGCCCTACGAGGCGCAGGATTACGCGGATTCCGCTGAAGAGATCGTCGAGAAAGTCCCCATGCCGCCCATGATGCTGCACTGGGTCAATGAATTTGTTGAAACGCATCACGTCGAAGAAGAGTTCATCAAACGCCGCCGCGACAAGCATGGCAAAGGCGACCGGCAAGACGGGATTGGGGACGCGCGCATCAACAAGGCATCGGATGTGTATAGCGTGCCGCGCCGGGCCCACCGGGAGGCCTCCGAATGAGCGAATTCGGCTCTTTGTGGGCGCGCAGACGTGCTGCCGTCAAAGCGGAAGAAGCGCAAGAGGCGCTTGCCGCCGAACGTGCGGTTGAACAGGCGCGCGCCACAGAAATCGATGCGCTGACAGATGAAGAGGCGCTGACCCAGTTGGGCTTGCCAAATCCCGAAGAGATGGGCGCAGGCGATGATTTCACACAATTCATGCGCAGCGATGTGCCTGAGCGGTTCCGCAAGGTCGCGCTGCGGCAGCTCTGGCGGTCCAATCCGGTGTTGGCAAATGTCGACGGGCTCAATGAATATGACGACGACTACCGCGCGCAGGCGCTGGGGCAGGTTGTCAAAACCGCCTATCAGGTGGGCAAGGGCATGATGGCGCATGTCGAGGAAATGCAGCGTCAGAAAGAGGCGAAAGAGGCCGCAGACACCGACAGTGTCGATGAGGCCTGCGAGGAAGATACACCCAAAGTCGCGGTTGATGCGGAAACGCAAACCGTGGAACCTTTAGAAGAAGACCGGACCGCATCTGACGCCCCACAAGATCACGAAGAGATCGAAATGGCAGCGAACGTACGCCGCATGCGGTTCAGGTTTGAGGAGACAGTATAATGAGCGCGCAACCTGAGGCGTCTCAGATTTTGGAAGAAGACCGGCTGCGGGCCGATCTGTACAATTTTCTAGGCCTGCTGTTGGCGCGCCCGGGCGATGAACTTGTTCTGGCGCAAACTGCTGGCCTTACCGGCGACGACAGTGCCTTGGGGCAGGCGATCGGCGGGTTGGCCCGGGTGGCCAAGGTCAGCAAGCCAAAGACGGTAGAGCGCGAGTTCAACGCGCTGTTCATCGGCTTGGGGCGTGGCGAGCTTTTGCCCTACGCCAGCTATTACCTTACCGGATTTCTGAACGAAAAGCCCCTCGCGCGGTTGCGTCAGGATCTGGCGGCACTGTCGGTCACGCGGGCTGAAAACGTGTTCGAGCCCGAAGACAGCATGGCGTCGTTGATGGAAACGATGGGTGGCCTGATCGTGGGCCGGTTTGGCACGCCTGTGCCATTGGACCGGCAGCAAACGTTTTTCAATGCACATATCGCCCCTTGGGCGTCGCACTTTTTCACTGATCTGGAAGCAGCGACATCATCTGTGTTTTACGCGTCGGTTGGCGCGGTGGGCCGCGAATTCATGGCCATTGAAAAAGAAGCATTTCGAATGACGGCGGGATAATCCGCTGATGCGGGGCGGGCATCCGTCCCAAAGGAAAAAGAAGGAGGAATAAGTATGGCTAAAAGAACCGAAGGTGATGCAAGCCGTCGCGACTTTCTGAAACTGGCAGGCACAGCGGCACCCGCTGCACTTGCTGCGGCCACGGTGGCCGGAACATCTGCGGAGGCTGCGGTGGCTGATCCGACATCTGACAAGATGCAGGACACCGCACATACGCGCGCCTATCTGGACAGCGCGCGCTTCTGATCGCGAGATGGACCGGCGCGCAGCCAACGCGCCGGGATTAATGAAACCCCAGCCACCGAACTGTGGCAGCTAGGGAGGGAAACATGCTTAGAAAAAAGACGGGTAAGGTTGCACAACGCGCCGGTCGCACAGGCATTATCGCCGATGTGGCAAACAAGTCAGTAGACCGGCGGGCGTTTTTGCGCGGCTCAGGTCTTGCCATCGGGGGTCTTGCCGCGATCTCTGCGACAGGTGGGTCGGTCACGCAGGCCAGTGCGGCCACAGCAGCCAACGGGGCCGTGGAAACGGTTAAGTCTGTCTGCACACACTGCTCTGTGGGCTGTACGGTTGTCGCCGAAGTGTCCAACGGGGTCTGGATCGGTCAGGAGCCCGGCTGGGACAGCCCATTCAACCTTGGTGCGCATTGCGCAAAAGGGGCTGCAGTGCGCGAGCACGCGCATGGTGAGCGCCGCCTGAAATACCCCATGAAGAAAGAGAACGGCGAATGGGTTCGCATCTCGTGGGATCAGGCGATCAACGAGATCGGCGACGGCATGATGAAGATCCGCGAAGAAAGCGGACCGGATTCGGTGTATTGGCTGGGCTCGGCGAAGTCTAACAACGAACAGGCCTATCTGTTCCGCAAGTTCGCCGCCTACTGGGGCACAAATAACGTCGACCACCAGGCGCGGATTTGTCACTCCACCACGGTGGCGGGTGTGGCGAACACATGGGGCTACGGCGCCATGACCAACAGCTACAACGACATCCACAACTCCAAAGCGATGTTCCTGATTGGCGGCAACCCTGCAGAGGCGCACCCGGTGTCGCTGCTGCACATGCTCAAAGCCAAAGAGCAGAACAATGCGCCCTTCATCGTCTGCGACCCGCGCTTCACGCGCACAGCGGCGCATGCGGATGAATATGTCCGTTTCCGTCCGGGGTCAGACGTTGCTCTGGTCTGGGGCATCCTGTGGCACATCTTTGAAAATGGTTGGGAAGACAAAGAGTTCATCCGCACCCGTGTCTGGGGCATGGACCAGATCAAGGAAGAAGTTGCAAAATGGAACCCTGATGAGGTCGAGCGGGTCACAGGCGCACCTGAAAGCCAGTTGCGTCGTGTGGCGCGGACGCTTGCCAATAACCGTCCGGGCACCGTGATCTGGTGCATGGGTGGCACACAGCACACCAACGGCAACAACAACACGCGTGCGTATTGCATCCTGCAGCTGGCTCTTGGTAACATGGGCACAGCCGGCGGCGGCACAAATATCTTCCGCGGCCACGACAACGTGCAGGGCGCCACAGACCTTGGCGTTCTAGCGAACACGCTGCCGGGCTACTACGGTCTGTCCGACGGGTCCTGGGCGCATTGGGCCCGGGTCTGGGAAGAAGATCTGGACTGGCTCAAGGGCCGCTTCTCTGACGCCGAGTTTGGCGACAAGAAGATGATGAACCAGACCGGTATCCCCGTGTCACGCTGGATCGACGGCGTGCTTGAGGATAAGGAAAACATGGACCAGCCGGATAACACCCGGGCCATGGTCTTCTGGGGACACGCGCCAAACTCGCAAACCCGCATGAAGGAAATGAAAACGGCGATGGAAAAGCTCGACATGCTTGTCGTGGTTGACCCGTTCCCAACTGTTTCCGCTGTCATGCAGGACCGCACAGATGGTGTGTATCTGCTGCCTGCGTCCACGCAGTACGAAACCTACGGCTCTGT
>JBGCEG010000056.1:0-6110 GCA_045106135.1 Roseobacter sp.
GGCTTGCATCAACGCTTGGCCTTCCCTGTCCGCACAGCACCTCAACCTGCCGCAACTTCGTGACAATCGCGTCCGGCTTATGTCGCTTCATGCCAATATCTGACCCTCCGTTTCCCAACTATTGGGGCGGACCACTTCAGAGGGGAAGGTCAGCTATGCCAGGCGCTGCGCGAAAGAGTACGTCTGTGCCACACAAGGTTTTGCGCCCGCTTCAGCAGATGCGTCGCCCCCCCGAATGGACGTGGCAGGGGACCACAGCGGAAGCGGTTAACGACCAGTCACACAGCGAAAGCCTTGTGCTTGTATGGGATGGCACCGGCGGCGACGCGACAGAACCCAACCTTTTTATCATGCCTGATCCGGACGATCCGGAGAGGATGTAAGGGCGGATGGGCGACGACATTGTGGCAGATGTCTACGGCGACAGTGAACTGGCAGTGTCGGACATTATCATGGTCCCAATCAGCTCGGGAGAAATGGTGGGTCTCTCGCCTACCTGAGCGGAAAAGTCTTCATTTGCCATTCGGGCGCACGCAGCTTATAGGCTGCTATCCGCAGGCGGAATCAACCCTGTCTGCGACCCTCCACGGGCCTGCGCTGGACGACATCCCGGCCTGCGCCATTCCTGTAACGCTTTGAATAAAGGAGCCCCCGATGTCGATTACTGCTGATGAAAAATCACGGCTGATGAAAGAATACGCAACCAAAGAAGGCGACACCGGTTCGCCCGAAGTACAGGTTGCGATCCTGAGCTCACGCATTGCCACGCTGACCGAGCACTTCAAGACGCACAAGAAAGACAACCACGGCCGTCGCGGCCTGCTCAAAATGGTTGCCACGCGCCGTAAGCTGCTCGACTATGTCAAAGGCAAGGACGAAGCACGTTATCAGGACCTGATCAAACGCCTCGGCCTGCGTCGCTGACGTACAGGTCTCAATGATCGCAAGACAAACCGCGCCCGATCCGGCGCGGTTTTTTTGTGCGCTTACGGCCAAAGCCGAGGCACCTGAATGACCTGCTCCGATCATGGCGTCGGTGGCCACTGTCAGTGCCGTCGCACCAGTGGACTCATCGCTCCATAAGATATTCAGCAACGGCCTGATACGCTGGCAACGATGTAGGGTCGATGAAACCATTTTGCGCCCGCGGATAGGAGGCAAGGCGAACCAGCACCATGTCGGCTGTTGGATCGACATAAATCGTCTGGCCATGAACACCCCGTGCCGCAAATGCGCCGTGCTCATTATGGAACACCCACCATTGGCTGGTATAGCTGCCAGCGCCAAAGGTCGGGAAACCAGCGCCGAATTTGGACCGGTCGCCGCCCGCACTGATGTTCGCCACGACCTCAGCCGGGAACAGTCTTTCACCGTTTAATTCACCTTCGCTCAGCATCAACTGCCCCAGCCGTCCGAGGTCACGCAGTCCTGCTGTGATGCCGCCACCCGCAAACGGAACGCCCTTGCCGTCGACCGTTTGATAGGCGTCCTGCTCGACCCCCATCCGGCGCCAAAGCCGCTCGGAGGCCAGTTCGGTCACCGACTTCCCTGACACGCGGCTGATGATCCAACCCAGCATGTCAGAGTTGATGGTCTTGTAGTGAAACTCATCGCCATGCTTACCCTCGGGTTCAACCTGCTGCAGATATTCCCAATAACCGTCCGGGCCTTCATAGCCTTCGGGCTTCGGTAGTGGGCTTGCAGCCGCAGAGTAGAGCCAGATATCCGCGTTGGAGTCGGCGTAATCTTCGGAATATTTGACACCGGTGGTCATATCCATGACCTGCCGCACCGTCGCGGTGGCAAAGGCGCTCTTGCCGATTTCGGGAATGATGTCCGCGACCTGCACTGTGTCGTCGAGCGTGCCTTCGACGACCATGATCTCGGCTAAAAGACCGGTGAAAGATTTGGTCATGGACATGATGGCGTGTTTTTCATCCTCTGCAAGACAGCCAAAGTAGCGTTCGTAGACCACTTCGCCTTTGTGCAAGATCAGCATGCCATCGGTGTAATTGGCGTAGAGCGACTCTTCCCATGTCATTTCCTCATCGCTGTTTTGTGGCGTAAAGGTAACGGCGTCAATTTTCTGGCGTAGATCGGCAAACTCGGATGGCGAAGGATAGGTAAGTGGGACAGGGGCGCTCAGACCGCGGCTTATCTCTTCGGTCGGCAGGAACTCCCTCAGATGGCAGACCGACCAGCGCAGTCTCGGAAAGCTGAAATAAACGCTGTCAGGTTGGGTAATGAGCTTGTCTGGCGCGGGCGGGAAACCCTGCATCCAGCCCATGACGTTTGGATCGGACGCTTGAGCTGACAGGACGTTTGATTGAGCTTGCACTGAACCAGACGCAATTAATGCAAGAAGTGTTGCCGGTCCAAGAACTGTGCAGACTTTGTTCATAGCCAATTTTCTTTTGCTTTCATGGCTGAGTGCTTTCCATCCGTTCTAGAGCATTTTTGAAAATAGTCCTGCTGGCTGATCATTCTTACGATGAGGCTATGTGTGTTTGTTCCGCACAGCTAACAGAGACATCAGCGCCACATGATAGCCCACAACGTCTTATCTTAGTATCTGAGGACAACGCGACACAGGCCTTGCGCCTGCCAGACCGACCGTTACTCTCCCCGCATGCTCACTTTTGCCGCTGCTGTCTTTTTCCTCATCATCACCCCCGGCCCCGGCGTCCTGTCGACGGCAGGCGTTGGTGCGGCATTCGGCGCGCGCGCAGGCACGCACTACGTAGGCGGTCTGTTTATCGGCACCAATCTTGTCTCGCTGGCTGTGGTCAGCGGGCTGACCGCCGCCTTGCTGGCGGACGAGCGGTTGCGCACGGTTCTCTTTGCAGCCTCCATTCTTTATCTGGCGTATCTTGCGCTTCGCATTGCGCTCGCCGGCAGTAAGATCGCGTTTATCGAACGCGCGGCCCCCCCAGGCGTGATGGGCGGCATCCTGTTGCAGGCGATCAACCCAAAAGCCTACGCGGTCAACACAGCGCTCTTTACCGGTTTCAACTTTCTGCCGCAGAACTATCCACTTGAGATCGCGCTGAAATTCCTCATCGTGAACCTCATCTGGATCCCCATTCACTTTGCGTGGCTGTGGGCAGGCATCGCCCTGAGACGGATGAACCTGCCACAGCGCACGCAGCGAATGATCAATGTGGCGATGGCCCTTTCCATGCTGGCTGTTGTTGCCCTTGCGGCGGTTGCGCAGGCTACCTAAACTACGCGCAAAAAACGGAGCTGTACCCATTCCCGTCCTGCTGCAAATCGCCTTCGGAACAGGGCTGCTTATTGGCAGTGCGCTTGTGCATTTGCTGATTATTGCAGCTGTGATCGTGCACCTACGGTCCCACAACCATTTTGCCTCGTATCGCGCAAGGCGCCACAAGTTCTTTGTGATCAGCATGATCTTCGCGTGCATTATTGTCTCGCATACCATCCAGATTTACCTTGGGGCGTTCATGCTTTGGCTGGTCGGTGCTTTACCGGGCTACGAAGAGCCGATTTACTATGCGCTCGTGACGTACACGACCGTGGGCTATGGCGATGTGGTCCCAACCGCAGAGTTTCGGATTATGGGGGCGATGATTTCGGTGACCGGCATCCTGATGTTCGGGATGACAACAGCTTTTCTGGTTGGCCTGTTTTCGCGTCTGATCGGCGAAGCGCAGCAATGAACGCGCTGCCCCGTGTGGTGTTATCGGTACGCCAGCCTTGGGCGTGGGCGATCCTGCATGGCGGCAAGATCATTGAAAACCGAACCTTGGGGGCCATCAGGTCAGGCCGCATGACGCCGGGGGGTGATTTGCCTGCACGCAGCCTCCGGCATGACGGAAGCCGAGTATCGCTATGGCATGCGGCGCCTACACAAGCATGGCGTGACCTGCCCCCGGCGCGCGGCGCATTGGGCTATTTCGAATGGGCCCCTGCGGAAAATCTTGCGCGCATAATACCTTGAATGACACGCTTTGACACGCCACCCGGGGACCACAGAACGCCAAGTCTGTTCCCCGAGGGCGCTCTGTCATGCAAAACACCGCCCACCAAGCCCCTGACGGGCTGAAAACGGACCGGAATACCTCCCTTTCCATGGGCCCTATTCTGGTGTATGCCCGCGCCATCTGAAAAGGGGCGCCCGGACCTCAGCGCCACCCAAAGAAGATACCGAGGTCAGGGGGAATACGCCCCCTATGCAAAGGCCCAAGGGCCAACTTAGGAAACGTGATGTTTACACAGACGAAAAAATCGATGCAGTGGGGCGAAGAAACGCTCACGCTGGAAACAGGAAAAGTGGCCCGTCAGGCGGATGGGTCCGTGATTGCGACACTGGGCGAAACCAGCGTCATGGCGAACGTGACCTTCGCCAAAAAAGCCAAACCCGGTCAGGACTTCTTTCCGCTGACCGTGCACTATCAGGAAAAATACTACGCGGCGGGAAAAATCCCCGGTGGATTTTTCAAGCGTGAAGCACGCCCCACCGAAAAAGAAACGCTGACGGCCCGTCTGATTGACCGTCCGATCCGCCCGCTGTTTGTGCCGGGTTTCAAAAACGAAGTCCTCGTGATGTGCACCGTGCTCAGCCACGATCTGGTCACCGACCCCGATATGGTTGCGATGATCGCGGCCTCTGCAGCGCTGACTATTTCGGGCGCGCCTTTCATGGGTCCGATTGCCGGTGCGCGTGTAGGCTTTGAGGATGGCGAATACATCCTGAACCCAACCGTAGACGATATGCAGGACCTGCGCCTGAACCCTGAACAGCGCCTTGATCTGGTGGTTGCCGGGACCAAAGACGCGGTGATGATGGTCGAATCCGAAGCCTACGAGCTGTCCGAAGAGGAAATGCTGGGCGCGGTGAAATTTGCCCATGAGCAAATCCAGCCGGTCATCGACCTGATCATTGATCTTGCCGAGGACAGCGCCAAGGAACCCTTCAACTTCCAGGCACCGGATTACGCCGATCTTTATGCGGCTGTGCAGGCAGCGGGTGAAGAGCAGATGCGCGCGGCTTTCGCGATCAGCGACAAGCAAGAACGCACGGGTGCGGTTTCTGCGGCACGTGACGCAATTCTGGCCGCTTTGACCGAAGAGCAAACAGAAGACGCGAACCTTGGGTCGGCGTTGAAAAAGCTCGAAGCATCGATCCTACGGGGCGATGTGGTCAAAAACGGCACACGCATCGACGGACGCAAAACCGACGAGATCCGCGATATCGTTTGCGAAACCGGCCTTTTGCCACGAACGCACGGCTCTGCCTTGTTTACGCGCGGCGAGACGCAAGGTCTGGTCGTGACCACGCTGGGCACCGGTGACGATGAGCAGTTCATCGACGCGCTGCACGGCAACTTCAAATCCAACTTCCTGCTGCACTACAACTTCCCACCCTATTCGGTGGGCGAAGCAGGTCGCGTGGGCCCTCCCGGGCGTCGTGAGATTGGTCACGGCAAGCTGGCATGGCGCGCGTTGCAGGCGGTTCTGCCGTCGGCCACGGATTTCCCCTACACAGTGCGCCTTGTGTCAGAGATCACTGAATCCAACGGATCGTCTTCGATGGCGTCTGTTTGCGGTGGCTCCTTGTCGATGATGGATGCGGGCGTTCCGCTGAAATCCGCCGTGGCAGGTGTGGCCATGGGTCTGATCCTTGAGGAGGACGGCTCTTATGCGATCCTGTCCGACATCCTGGGTGACGAAGACCACCTTGGCGACATGGACTTCAAAGTGGCCGGTACAGAAGCGGGCATCACGTCCTTGCAGATGGACATCAAAATCGCAGGCATCACGCCAGAGATTATGGAAAAGGCATTGGCGCAGGCCAAAGAAGGCCGTCTCCATATCCTTGGTGAGATGAACAAAGCGATCACGGGTGCGGCTGAATTCTCGGAGCACGCACCACGCATTGAAACGATGCAGATCCCAACGGACAAAATCCGTGAGGTCATCGGTTCCGGCGGCAAGGTCATCCGCGAGATCGTCGAAGTATCCGGCGCGAAAGTGGACATCAACGACGAAGGCATCATCAAGATCGCATCGCCAAATGGCGACAGCATCAAGAAAGCCTACGACATGATCCACTCCATCGTGGCCGAGCCGGAAGAAGGCATGGTCTA
>JBGCEG010000057.1:0-6439 GCA_045106135.1 Roseobacter sp.
GCATGCTGGATGCGGTTACCAAGTTGACCAAGAATGTCTTCGGGCACATCCGCCGGGTTCTGGGTGATGAAGTAAACGCCAACACCTTTGGACCGGATGAGGCGGGCAACCTGCTCGACCTTATCCACGAGCGCTTTGGGGGCGTCATCAAACAGCAAATGCGCCTCATCGAAAAAGAACACCAGTTTTGGTTTGTCGGGGTCCCCCACTTCGGGGAGCTCTTCGAAGAGTTCCGACAACAGCCACAACAGGAACGTGGCATAAAGCGCAGGGGAGCCCATCAGCTTGTCCGCGGCAAGGATGTTGATCTGGCCGCGCCCGTCTGCGTCCGTGCGCATCAGGTCCGACAGCTGCAGCGCAGGTTCCCCAAAAAGCCCCGAACCGCCCTGATTTTCCAGCACCAGCAACCGCCGCTGGATGGCCCCGATCGAGCTTGCCGACACATTCCCATAGCGCAACGACAGAGTTTTGGCGTTTTCACCGATCCAGACCAGCAAAGACTGCAGGTCTTTGAGATCCAAGAGTGGCAAGCCTTCTTCGTCCGCTAGCCGGAACGCGATGTTGACGATCCCTTCCTGCGCTTCGCTCAGATTGAGCAGACGCGACAGCAACAAGGGTCCCATCTCGGATACGGTGGTGCGGACGGGATGACCCTGATCGCCAAACACATCCCAGAAGGTGACGGGAAACGCGGCGTAGTCAAAGCCCGTGAACCCAATTGTTTCGGCACGTTCCGTGAACGGCGCATGCAACTTGTGCGAAGCACTTCCGGCTTTGGCCAGCCCTGATAAATCGCCTTTTACATCCGACAGGAATATGGGAACGCCCGCATTGGAAAACCCTTCTGCAAGGATTTGCAACGTGACGGTTTTGCCTGTGCCGGTGGCCCCTGCGATCAGCCCGTGCCGGTTGGCATAATCAAGCTTGAGGAATTGCTGGCTGGCATAGTCAGGCCCGCCGCCGCCGATAAAAATATCATGTGTCACGCTGATTTGCCCCATCATTCCTAATTCATTGCGCATGACCATACGAATTTAACCTTTTAGGGCCATAGTAAAATCCATCAGCGCCGATTTATGTCCTTTTGGCGTTGATATCCTCCCTGTTCGACTGGCCGTGCCATTTTTTGGTACGGCCTTTTTTTATGCCGGGGCCAATGCGGCAAACTTCGGTTTTAGCTGTTGACGGGCGGGTCGGTGTCTCGTACCTTTGGCGCAATAAGTCGGCCAGTCCGACAGGGAGAAAAAATTCGAAAGAGGGAATGCGTTTTCGTGTTCCCTTTTTTCTTGTCAGCCGCTTGAAAATAACAGCTTTTAACGCAAAAATGAGGGGAACTGACCTGACAGCCCGTCACGCGCATGATAGGTCAAAGCCGAACACCTCAGACGGAGCAATCATGTCCAGACCTTCTATGTATATTTCCGCATTTGCGCTTGCTGCCGCGTGCTTTTTGACTGTACCGGGCGATGTTGTCGCGCAGAACGCATCGGAAACTCAGCTCACCGGCGAAGGCCTTGCACTGGGCACAGAAGTCGATGAGACGCCGCAGCCCGGTGACACATATATCAAAGAAACATATCAGGACTGGACGTTGCGCTGCGTTGTTGTGGCAAACGACGACGACTTGTGCCAGATGTACCAGCTGTTGACAGATGCCAACGACTCCCCCGTGGCCGAATTCACAATGTTCCGTCTTCCCGCAGAAAGTGAGGCCGCTGCAGGTGCAACAATTGTCGTGCCTCTGGAAACGGCACTGAATGAGCAACTCTCCATCAAGGTGGATAATCAGTCCACGCGCAGGTACCCATTTGCCTATTGCAATCCTGTCGGATGTTTCGCGCGCATCGGGCTGACGGCGCAAGACGTCGACCTGTACAAACGCGGCATCGAAGCGGTCTTGTCTATTGTACCGATTGCGGCACCGGATCAGCGCGTCAGTGTGACGTTGTCCCTCAAAGGGTTCACCGCTGCGTTTGAGGCGTCATCTGTCCTCAATCAATAGTGCAGCGCACCGTGACCTGAGGGCGGTTTCAAACCTTGCGCAGGGCCAGAACTGCGTTCATGCCGCCAAAGGCAAACGCATTGGACAAGGCGACTGTCACGGGCGCATCGCGCGCATCATTTGGAACCACATCCAGTGCGCATTCAGGATCATGTTCCTGATAGCCGATTGTGGGCGCAATCACGCCATCCCGCAGCGCCATGATGCAGGCCAGCAACTCGACAGCACCAGTTCCGCCGATCAAATGGCCGTGCATGGATTTCGTGGATGAAATCATCAGCTTATCTGCATGCGGGCCAAAGACATCGGCCACCGCCGCACATTCGGTTTTGTCGTTCGCGGCAGTGCCTGTCCCATGCGCGTTGATATATCCCACGTCATCGCGGTTCAGGCCCGCATCGCTTAAGGCACCAGCCATCGCGCGTGCAGCGCCGTTCTTTGACGGCATGACGATATCACCTGCATCAGATGACATGGCAAAACCCACGACCTCACACAAGATGTCGGCGCCGCGCTTTTTCGCGCTTTCATAGTCTTCGAAAACAAATATCCCGGCCCCCTCGCCCTGCACCATGCCATTTCGATTTGCCGAAAACGGCCGGCAGGCATCGCGCGACATCACCCGCAGCCCTTCCCAGGCTTTGACGCCCCCGAAACACAGCATGGACTCAGACCCACCGGTGACCATGACAGGCGCGAGGCCAGAACGAACCATCATGAAAGCCTGCGCCATCGCGTGGTTTGAAGACGCACAGGCCGTTGAGACGGTAAAGGATGGACCCTTGAGGTTATGCTGCATGCTCACGTGCGACGCGGCTGCATTGTTCATCAGTTTAGGCACAACAAAGGGATGCACGCGGTTCTTACCCCCTTCGTAGACCGACCGGTAGTTGTCATCCCAGGTGCTGACGCCGCCCCCCGCTGTCCCCAGCACAACACCGGATTTCGCCGAAAGCTCGCCCGAAAAAGTCAGCCCGGATTGCGCAATCGCCTCATTTGCCGCCGCGAGCGTAAACTGCGTAAAGCGGTCATAGAGCGACATCTGTTGGCGGTTGTAGCGTCCTTCGGCCTCAAAGCCACGCACCTGCCCGCCGATCTGGATCGACAGACGCTCCACATCGCGTAATTCCAGAGGGCCGATGCCACACACACCTTCTCGCATCGCGGCAAGCGTTGCGGGGACGTCGTGGCCCAAAGCGTTGATTGTGCCTGCCCCGGTGATCACCACGCGTTTCATACAGCACTACCCCTGCTCTTTGCGCAAACGGGTGATACCTTCAACGATGGAGGCAACTGAAGAGATGTCAAAATCGCTCTCTTCGGGGGTGTTGGCATTAAAAGGCACTGTAATGTCAAAGGTTTCCTCAATCGCAAAAATGCATTCCACAAGACCTAAGCTGTCGATACCCAACTCTTCGAGCGTGCTGGTTGCTGTAACATCCGACGTCTCCAGAACGGCTTGCTCCGCGATAATCGAGATAACCTGATCCAGCGTGCTCATCGGTCTGCCCTTTTAATCTGCGCCTGAGGGGGATTTAGTCACTGCCATCTGATTTGAAAACCGCTTTCTTTAATGCCGCAACGTCCGCCAGTATCCGTGGCAAGCGACGCATCGCTTTGAAAATATCGATTTGCTTGTCCATTCTCGTGGCGGGATACCCCAGAACAACCCGGCCCGCAGGGATCGAGGACAAGACCTTGGTGCCGCCCCCGGTGATGACACGGTCGCCAATAAAGATGTTGTCGCTGACGCCCGTCATACCGCCCAACACCACGTTGTTGCCGACAACGGTTGACCCCGCAACCCCCGAGTGTCCGCAGATCAGACAGTCATTCCCAATGACCACGTTGTGACCGATGTGCACAAAGTTATCCATTTTGCAGCCATTGCCGACACGTGTGTCGCGGATCGTGCCATTGTCAATATTGACGCAGGCCCCAAGATCGACGTGATCCCCGATGCTGACAGCACCCAGGGAATGAATGCGCGTCCACCCTTGTGCTTGGGTGTCTTGCTGGTCGCCAAGTGTTTCGCGCACAGCTTCGATACCCGATTTGTCTTGGGTCACAAACGAAAATCCGTCGCCGCCGATCCGCACACCGGGCTGTGCATAGAAATGCGCGCCAATAGTCACGCGCGCGCCGATGCTGACCTGTTCACGCAGCATCGCATGTGGACCCAAGCGTGCGTTCCAGCCGAGGAAACATTGGGGGCCGATTGTGCTGTTGTCACCGATAACAACACCCGGCCCAATCACCGTCAGCGGGCCGATATTCACGTTTGTGCCGATCTCAGCCGAGGGGTCGATGATCGCACTGGCATGAATGCCCGGCGCAAAGCCCTGCCCCGGATCCATCAGTTGGGTCAAACCCGACATCGCATAGCGGGGTCGTTTGGGAACAATTGCGGCCTGTAGCCCGAGGGTTTGCCACGCAGCGCCGCCCCATAAAACTGCAGCGCGCGCATGACCCAGTGAAAGCTTGGCTGCATAATCCTCATTTGTAGCCATCGCCAATTGAGTTGACGTGGCGGTCTGCGGCTCGGCCACACCGTCTATTTTCAGATGAACGTCCCCAAAGGCTTCGGCACCCAAAGCACGCGCAATTTCTTCAACGCTGAATTCTTGACGCGCCATGCAGCCGCTCCCGGTGGTGTCATAGGGCAGACTTAGCCCTGAACAGAACGCAAGGCCACCCCTGCCTGCGACAGAGCCTTCCAAATACGTGCATCCCGCCCATAGACGTCGCGACGATAGTTGACCTGCCCTTTGCTGTCCGCAACGGCTGTACGGTATATGATGTGAACCGGGACAGGTTTTTTGAGATTTATCTGCGCTTCTTTTCCCGTTGCCAGTGTCTTTTGAAACAGTCCCTGTGGGTCGTTGGATTGCTTGGCCAGCAGCGCATAGGCAAAGTCAAATGGGTCGGCCAACCGGATGCATCCATGACTGTATGCGCGTGTTTCACGTCCAAAGAGGTTCTTGGCGGGCGTGTCGTGCAAATAGATGTTGTATTTGTTGGGAAACATGAACTTCACCAATCCCAGTGCGTTACGTCGACTTGGCGGTTGACGCATGGCGTAGGGAAACGAGCGGTCCGTGTATTTAGTGAAATCCACGTTTGTGCGATCGATTTCACGCCCGCTTCGGTCTGTGATGATAAGATGTTTGACAGCATTGGGGTCCTGCTGAAGTTCTGGCAGGTATTCACCCGTCACGATAGACCGTGGCACATACCAACTGGGGTTGATGACCATGAATTCCATCACATCCGAAAATTCGGGAGACTGTCGCTTGGCGTCACGTGCGCCAATAACCGACCGCGTCGTGAACGTGACTTTGCCGCTGTCGATTATCTTTGCGGTAAAGTCCGTCAGGTTCACTTCAATGTGGCGGGTGCCGCGGTCTTTGTTCACCCAGCGTTCGCGCTCCATCGCCACAATCACAGACTGCAGACTGCGTTCAACAGACGTGTTGATCTCGGCCAAAGTGCCCTGCCCCACAACGCCGTCCTGCGCGAGCCCGTGGTCTGCCTGAAACCGAATAACCGCATCCGTCATGCCGGTGTCGTATGTATTGGCTGCACTTTTCTTGAGGTACCCCATGCGGACCAAACGGTCGCGCAGAGCCACGACAGACGCGCCCGTGTCCCCTGGCTCAAGCTTTTTGGCTTTGACCGTCGGCCCCCATCCACCTTTGGCAATCAGCCGCTCCAGAACCAACTTTTGCTTCATCAGCGCGTCGTATGTGCGGGTATCGGGCGGCAGCGCTATGAAAAACCCCTTCGGGGAGGATTTGGCAAAGTTCGTCAAATAGGACCGGCGGTCGCGATAAGGCACTTGCCGAACGATGTTTTTATCGACCCGAGACGGCACCAACGCGCCGGTCTGGACGTCTGCCGCATATTGCAAAAATGCCCGACTCAATGCGACCTCAACAAGCCCTAACGCACGCGGATTACTGGCTTTTTTCATTTGATCTTCGAGGGCGTCAACAGCGTAGCGGCTGCCGGGCAGCCCGTGGTTATCTGCATCTCTCAGCGCATTCATCAATGCGGCACGACGGTTGCGGTCACGGCTGCCCTTGCCTGTCCACATACCTTCATAGCCATTTTCCTGGTAGAAAGAGGCGATGTCGCGGTCCTGTGCCGCTGCTTCTGCGACGGCCTGTTTGAAGGCTACAGCATTGGCATGTGCGGGTTTAGACGCCAACAACACGGACCAGGCCGCGAAAAACAGGGTTAAGGCTACAGCAAAGAAATGGCTGCGCGGGGCTAAAAACATGGAACGCCTCTCAGAAAAAAAAGCAAAAATTTGACGTAACTCTCGCAGATGAAACGTGACAGTGTCCATCGCAATTTCCCGTCCAGCCCAATGAAAAAGGGCGGTGGTGCACAGACACATCGCTCTGCGGTGCAGATACAGGCACCCGCAATGCG
>JBGCEG010000058.1:0-2598 GCA_045106135.1 Roseobacter sp.
CTGGCATCCTGACATCCCCATCAACATTTGGGTCGAGCCGGGGGATGATTTCAAGATCGAAACCTACGACTGGACAGGCGGTCAGATCAAAAACGATGATGATGCGTCAGATGTGCGCGACGTGGAACTGGAGCAGGTGCATTTTCTGTCGGGACCAATCGGCGTCAAAGGGGCAGAACCGGGCGATCTGTTGGTGGTCGACATTCTGGACATCGGTGCCAAAGAAGAGATGAACTGGGGCTTTAACGGGTTCTTTTCAAAGAACAACGGGGGCGGCTTCCTGACCGATCATTTCCCGTCGGCGCAAAAGTCGATCTGGGATTTTGACGGCATGTTCACCAAATCCCGCCACGTGCCGGGCGTCAAATACGCAGGTCTCATTCATCCCGGGCTGATTGGGTGTCTGCCGGATCGCAAGATGCTGGACATGTGGAATACCCGCGAGACCAAGCTTTTCAACACGGACCCCGAGCGCGTCCCACCCTTGGCCGCTCTGCCCAATACGCAAAGCGCGCATATGGGCGCCATGCAGGGAGATGCGCGGGACAGCGCCGCGATGGAAGCGGCTCGGACCGTGCCGCCACGCGAACACGGCGGGAACTGCGACATCAAGGACCTCAGCCGGGGCTGCAAGATTTACTTCCCGGTTTACGTGGCCGGCGCGGGTCTCTCCATGGGCGATCTGCACTTCAGCCAGGGCGACGGGGAGATCACCTTCTGCGGTGCAATTGAAATGGCGGGGTGGCTGCACCTGAAGGTCGAAGTGATCAAAGGCGGCATGGAGAAATACGGGGTCAAGAACCCCATTTTCAAGCCCTCCCCGATCAAGCCGCAGTATGACGATTTCCTGATCTTTGAAGGAATCTCTGTCGATGAAAGCGGAGAACAGCACTATCTGGATGTGCATGTGGCTTACCGGCAGGCCTGTCTGAACGCGATCGAGTACCTCAAGAAATTCGGCTATACTGGGGCACAGGCCTATTCGATCCTCGGGACGGCACCGGTACAGGGGCACATTTCAGGGGTCGTAGACATTCCCAACGCCTGCGCCACCCTGTGGTTGCCCAACGATATCTTTGAGTGGGACATGATGCCCAACGCGACAGGTCCGACCAAATACCTTGATGGATCTGTGGATATGCCAATCGCACCCGACCTTTAACAGCACAAGCGGCGTATTCTGTACGCCGCTTCCGCCATGTCCTATCAGGAGCCAGCCATGCCTCTTTACGACTACTACTGCGACGACTGTGGTCCTTTCACCGCCTTTGCGTCCCTCAAGGCATATGATGCGCCTTGCGATTGTCCTGAATGCGCGACCAGCGCGCCGCGTGTGCTGATGAACGCGCCGCGACTTGCAATCATGTCAGGCAGCAAAAGGCACGCGCATGAAACCAATGAACGCAGTGCCGACAGCCCGAAACGGTCCAGCCATGGTCCGGGGTGTTCGTGCTGTTCGTCCTCCAAATCGCGCCCGTCCAAGACCTTGCACCATTCCAACGGTGCGAAATCCTTTCCGACCAAGCGGCCCTGGATGATCTCGCACTAACTCCCATTTTCTGCGGTGCAGTGCGGTGCTCAAGTCGGTTTGAAAGGCCCCGCCGCGTCTAGGATCAAGGGGACGACAACAAAAGCGGTTCGCCCGCGGGGTGTTCTGTCAACCACGGTCAATGCAGGCCTCTTCAGGCTGTGCCACAAGCTTCACTGGTCCGGCAAATCGTTTTGGGACCAATACTGTCTATAGCCAGCACGCGGAAAACTTGGCGTGGTTTTCACAGCGACGACAATCGTCTGGGGTGGTATCGTTCAGACTGTCCGGTCTTCTATGGCGGTCAGAAACGGATGTTAGAACGGGTGGAAAAAGACGGTACATCCAGACAGAGCGCCAAAGCCTCGATGCTGGTGGGGTCTGTGTGCGAAATACGCCTTCGCCAAGTGGCCTGTCGCCGTAAGGGATCTGCTCGCTGTGCCGCAGGAAAGGGCCGTCCCGATCGAAGCTGCCTCCGCGTATTTACTTTTTCAGGTGCGTCCAGAGTTGATCGTAGACCGCCTGCGTTGCCTGAGCGCAAGCCTCGATGAAGGCGCCGGGGCCTGCGTCTGCCGGTGGGTCTGCTTCGGGCAGCATGGCAAGTTCAGGATCAGGATAGTCGTCCGCGCCCGTCACACCCAAGCCATAGCGCGCATAGTTCGACACCTGCGCGATGTTCTCTGGCTCCAGCAGAAAATCCATGAACCTGATCGCGTACTCGCGGTTCGGGGCATCCGTTCACTGCACAATATTATCCATTCGGATAACGTAGCCTTCCTTTGGGAAAGCACATCTGACGGAGGCCTTTTCTTCGCGTGCCTTTGCGCTGGACCCGTCATAGATCATACCAACGGCTGCATCGCCGGACACGGGGACTTCGTGTGCTGTGTGGGAGTTGAAAGACGCCCAGCTTTCCTTGGCTGCCTACAGCTTATCACTTGGAGCTGCTGCGGTAGCCTGATGGGGTGTGACTGGGGATTGAGCCACGTGAACACACTTCCCTGACGTTGTTGTTCAGGGAGATTTTAAGTGTCATTCGACGTCGGGTGTTGCGTGACAAAAGGCCAATC
>JBGCEG010000059.1:0-6014 GCA_045106135.1 Roseobacter sp.
GCACGGTCATCGCAATGAAGACCACGACGAAAAAGATCGAGCCTCCGTAGAAGATGTTGCGCGCCCGCGATTTGGTGAGGAATTCAGCCATGATCCGGCCTCCTGTGCATTCGGGATGGTCTGATCTTAGAAAAATGCGTCGCACCGAAGTTTGCGCTGGCACAATGTTTGGTGCGATTGCTTCAGTAGTCTGATCGGGGAAAGGAGCTATCATGGCGTGCGCCAAACTCAATGATCCCGACTTGTCACTGGATGACCTGATGGACGAATGGCCACAGACCATTTCAGTGTTTCTGCAGCATCGAATGCTTTGTGTGTGGGGTGTATGATCAACCCATTTCACACTGTGACAGATGCCTGTCGAGAATATCAACTGAATCAGGACAGCTTTGTCAGCGAATTGCTGAGCGCTGTAGATCTGGCTAAACCTAGCGGACCTTAGTTCTGGGTCAGCAGCACAAGCGCATGAGGGTCACATACCGTGATCTGTTTGCGCTTGCTCATGACCAGCCCTTGCTTTTCCCAGGCCGACAGCAATCGGCTGACTGTGTGCAGGGTGGTGGCCGTCAGCTCAGACAGGTCCTGCCGGGTGATGGGGAAATCGATTTCTATTCCTGCAGACACCTTGCGGCCGGTCTGATTTATCAGCCGCAAAAGCGCATTAGCCACGCGTTGTTCCACCTGCTGCGTGGCCATTTCTACAATGCGGTTGTTCATTTCGCTGACCCGGATGCCCACGGTTTTGTAGGTTTCAGTGGCAAAGCCTTCATATTCAGTAACAAACGTATCCCACAGACGCGTCGGCCAGCTTAGTGCCAGTGCTTCGCCAGCTACGATAGCTGTGGCCGGATAGCTATTCTTGCCAAGCGCTTCGGCGATGCCGATCAACTGACCAGCCGGGACATGAAGTGCTGTGACTTGTTCACCTGTCTCAGTAATCCGAACCACGCGGACATAGCCATCCAGTAGCATGTAAAAGTGATCCGCAGACGCGCCTTCATCAAAGATGGTGCTCCCTACCTCGAAACGCATGGGGGCGGCCTGATCGAGGATCGTGCGAATTTGGCGAGCGCTCAGCCTTGAGAAAGGCGGCAGATGCGTCAGTAGGCTTTCATCGAGGCGTGGTAGTGTTTTGTGTGTTTTGGGAGCGTCCATCCGCAAAATACTGTCACAGATTTCGGCACATGGCCACCATACTGCCTGCCCGGACCCGGACAAGTTTTGCCGTCGACTTTGCGCCAGCGCAAAGTAGCCCACCCCCAGAGGTTTAGGTTTTGGCTCAAGATCAAAACTGAACAGGAAGGAACAAACAATGATCCGCACAGTCGCAACCGGACTTGCGCTGGCCGCCCTTATGGAAGGTGCCGCATTTGCCGAAACTTTTGAGGTTCAGATGCTTAACAAGGGTTCGGACGGGGAGCGTATGGTGTTTGAACCTTCGTTCATTCAGGCCGCCCCCGGCGACACCATAAAGTTCGTTGCATCCGACAAGGGCCATAACGCTGAAGTCAACAAAGGCATGCTGCCGGATGGCGCTAAGACATTCAAAGGCAAGATCAATGAAGAGATCGAAGTAACGTTGGACGTTGAAGGTATCTACGGCGTGATCTGCAAACCGCATTTTGCCATGGGAATGGTGATGACCATAGCCGTAGGCGACGTGACCGCTTCGGATGATTTTCTCAAAGGTCGGGTGCCCAAACGGGCCAAGGCGCGTTTTGAAGAGCAGCTTGGCAATCTTTGACTTTTCTCGGCGGGCGCAGCTGATCCGCCCGTCCCCAAATACGCAATGGAGGATACCATGACCAAATTCATCAATCCCGGTTTGACCAAGACCAGCCGCCGCAGTGTTCTGCGCGGTTCTGTACTGGCGGGTGCCGCTGCCCTGGCAGGTGTAGGCGCACATGCGCGCCAGCGTCCCGTTAAATTCAACAAAATCAATCAGACTTCGGCCAAGCTTTACAAGGCGGCTGGCGAGCAACAGGCAGACAGCACTGCCAAACCAGCGGACTTGTCCGGCTACACCCGCATGAAGCAGGAACTTGTCGCGCCACCCTTTGCCCCTGTTCATGAACAAGTGGCCATCGGCGGGCCTAAGATCATCGAAATAACCATGGAGACCACCGAAAAGCTGATGGTCGTGGATGAGGATACCGGTGCCGAGGTTTGGGCGCTGACCTACAACGGATCAGTCCCCGGTCCTCTGATCATCTGTCACGAGGGTGACATGGTGGAGCTGACCCTGCGCAACCCGGTTGACAGTGTGATGGAGCACAACATCGACTTTCACGCCTCGACAGGGGCACTGGGAGGCGGTGGCCTGACCCACATTTATCCCGGTGAAGAAACAGTATTGCGCTGGAAGGCGACCAAGCCGGGCTGCTTTACCTACCACTGTGCCCCGGGCGGCGCGATGATCCCTTATCACGTCTGCCACGGCATGAACGGCGCGGTTATGGTGCTTCCGCGCGAAGGTTTGAAAGACAAGGACGGTAACCTGCTGAAATACGACTCCATCGCGTACATTGGCGAGCAGGACTATTATCTGCCCAAAGATGAAAACGGCGACTACAAGACCTATGATGCCGCTGGTGACGACTATGCCGACAGCATTGAGGCCATGCGTACTTTAGTGCCGTCCCATCAGGTCTTTAACGGGGCCGTAGGCGCACTCACCGGCGAGAAAGCATTGAAGGGGAAAGTCGGCGAGACCGTGCTGATGATCCATAACTCATGCAACGTGGACAGCCGTCCGCACCTGATAGGCGGTCACGGCAACTACGTTTGGGAAACTTCCTTTACCGACCCGGCCCTGACCGGCGTGGAAACCTGGTTTGTGCGCGGCGGCTGTGCGGCGGCGGCCATGTACACCTTCGAGCAACCCGGCGTCTACGCCTACGTCAACCACAACCTGATCATTGGTGTCCTGCTGGGGGCAACCGCCCACTTTGTTGTCGAAGGTGAATGGGACAACAACCTGATGGAGCAGGTGGTGGCCCCAAAGGAGTTTTCAACCTGAGGAAGACCGGAAAGGATGAAACCAATGTTCACCGCCATGAGCCCTATCAAAACGTCACTTCGTTTCGCTGCGCTTGGTTTTGTGGCGGCGATCCTTGTAACCGGGGTCGCGTTGATGCAGCGCGACCTCGACCCCTCTTTGAGGCCAGTCATGGCCGAAAGCCAAATCACCTTGCCAGACGGGCGTGCACTTTGGGCGCAACGTTACGAGGTGACAATCGCCGAGTGGAATATTTGCGTTGCAGAAAACGCGTGTACGCTATTCCTGTGGGCAAGACCTGACCAAAACCCTGCACAAACCCCCGCCACCGGGCTGAGTTACACTGACGTGCAGGAATATGTCGCCTGGATCAATGCACGGACGGGTCAGTATTATCGGTTGCCGACTGCAACAGAATGGAACCACATGGCAGCATCAGTTCTACCTGAAAAACCTGATCCAATCTTTACAGACCCCGCCCTTACTTGGGCATCGACCTATCTGACCGAAGGCGCAAAGCCACGCGCATTGAAAGCGCAAGGCAGCTTTTCCACCTCCCCCGAGGGGGTCGCGGACCTGGACGGGAGCGTTTGGGAATGGACAACGGAATGTTATGACGGCAGCACAAGTGCCCTCGCCAACGACCACTGCCCAGCGTTCTTTGTCGGTGGTGAACACCTCGCTGTTATGTCCTACCTGATCCGAGATCCTGCAAGGGGCGGCTGCGCAGTCGGGGCCCCTCCTGCACATCTGGGCATGCGTCTTGTGGCCGACAAACCTGCGTAAGCGCAACGTGTTTAGCGCTTTCGAATCAATGTGAGTCAAGGCTTGGAACCGCACCAGAAACTACCGACTTAACATGAGCAGCATCTGCGGTGTCGTTGCTTATTGTCTACGGATCCATCGAAGGTCAGACAGATAAGATTGCCCGGTTCATTGAAAAACTGACTACTGAAAAGGGGGAGGACGTGCGAGTCATTGATACCCACAATCGGACGTCTGATGCGGACTTCACTGGCGTGGATGCGGTGATCCTTGCGGCCTCAGTAAACGAAAGAAGGCACTCGAAGCGGTTTGATGGCTTTGTCACCAGCAAGAAAGCTGCACTGGATTCGCGCCGAATGCTGATGATCTCGGTTAGTGAGAATGCCGCCTTCCCAGAAGCGCATGAGGACGCTCAGGATTGCCTCGAAGAAATGCGATTGCGAGCGGAGATTGACCCAGACTCAGAAATGCTCTTGGCAGGTGCAATCAGGACAAGACACTATGACTACAATGCGACCCAGGTTTTGAAGCATGTCGTGCTGAGGGGAAGAACCTACGGCCCCTCGGTTCAAGATCATGAGTTTACAGATTGCGGCGCTCTCGGGAATGGCATAAGCGCCTTCCTTGCAGGTGAGACGATCTAAAAACCCCCGCTTGTGGAATGCGCTTGAGGCCTCCAAAGACCTTACGCAGCATTCTTGGTTGTCAGCTCAAAATGAAAGACTGCTTTCGGCCAGCGATGTTGTGCGGTGATGTCAATTTGCGCGCAAAGCGACTTTAAGGGCGAGTAATCCAACGGTAGCTTCGTACGCTCAAAAGACATCTTCCAAATGGATTGCAAAGGCACGGTGTGGAACTAGACGCGACAGCCACTGTCAGTCAGGGCACCGGCTTTGCTAATCGCCTGTGGCCTTTTCACAGGTGGCATAGCGCAAGGCGGCGGTGCCTTCTTATACTTTGCTATATGGATCGCTCACACGACTCTGGCCCGCAGTTTCGCGCGCAACCCGTGAGCAAACCTTGCGTCCATCTGATCGGCTCAACACGGCTCGCGTGGCTTGCACTTCGAAAGCGTTTTTTTAGCGAGTTACTTCTTGCTCAGCAGTCAAACCATATTCCCGGCGCCGTGAATAGAACCCAGTCTAGCGGGAATGAGCACTTAACCAACTGGACTTTTTCCTTTGTTTCATCACCGTTACACCGGTCAAAGTCACGCTTTTTCGGGCAAGCTGTGCGAGGCGCTCAAGGAGCCCCGCCCCAAGACCCGCATGAGTTTCACCGCCTGATGCGCCGGGATCGACAAGTACTGCACCCGCGACTTTTCAACGACAACCGTTGTGCCTGACCAAGTTGTCGGCGCGCCCGGCAGGAACAAAACACTGCGATCCGCATCGCATTCAATCTCAAAAGCGATCTGTTCGTAATCGTCGAATTTCACCAGAACCGGTGTCAAAAGGGACGCGATTTCATCCTCTTTAGCAACGGAACCGATCATGCCCTTAGCCACCGCATAACCCGGCAGAGCATCGATCAAGAAACCTTCGACCTTTTCCATCTTGGCAGATAAAAACCCCCTGCGCGCGGCCAGCCCCGCGAGGTAACACACCAGCACAATCAGCAGCAAAGCCAATATATTTGGAAACGCCACACCGCCGACCTGCGAGACCGGGATGTACTTATCCAACGCTGACGCAACCACCATACTGATCTGATACGCCTTGCCAAAAACCACAATGATGACAGCAAAGGGCACTAGAAAAAGCAGCCCGCCAAGGAGTGTTGTCTTCATTTGATGTTCCTTTTTGGAAAGATGATTTAGGAAAAAATTTAGGGGGTTATGCGCCCTAAGACCAGCCGCAAATTCTGACCCTGCCCGGGCAAATCCCGCGCGCCCTCTCAGAAACCACGCCTGACGCGTTGCGCCGCGCGCCGGGCGTTGCAGGCAATCCATCGGCGCTATTGCTGCGTAATGTCGCCACATTGTCGGGGTATAGGTGATTAATCCCCATCGACTCTTGGTCCTCAAAGGCATAACGACGCCGCAACTCGATCGCTCTTGATGCGGTTTTGTGGCCGAATGCCACGCAAGATACAGGTACACCCGTGATAAAGACCCTCTCTGACGCCTTGGCGAAACAAGGCTATGAAACGCTCACCCCCGTGCAGGAGGCTGTGACCGATCCCGCCCTCGTTGAGGCCGATCTGCTGGTTTCCGCGCAAACCGGCTCTGGCAAAACCGTGGGTTTTGGGC
>JBGCEG010000060.1:0-57171 GCA_045106135.1 Roseobacter sp.
CAGCTTCCCGCTCTTTGATCATCCCGGTAATCTGGGCTTGTGTAAAACGGCTCTTTTGCATTCCTTTGCGCCCTCAAAAGGGCGCGCAAACTCTACTTCAGATCAAGGGAAACTTCGGGGGCAGGTCAGGAGGTCGTTCGCCTTCCTAGCCGATCTTAACATAAGAAGCCCGGACCCTCGTGTCAGAAGCAGTTTCTGGCCCCGTGGCCGGCCGCGCGTTCGCAATCTGGCGGCCCATCTGCAAAATCCTGCATGAACCCTTGGGGGCGCTTGATCTGTTCATGGTGCTGCTTGTGCTCTTTGGCGCAATCCTTGCGGATTTCCAGACCAGCTACGATTCAACCCGCATCAGCCCGCGCGACAGGTTTCAGGGGCACAGCGCCGAACATCTGTTGGGCACCGACCAGTTGGGCCGTGACCTCTTTGCGCGCGTGTTGCACGTTGGCCGCATCGCGTTGTTTGTGGCGCTGGTCTCGACGGCGGTGTCTCTGGCGATCGGCATCGTTCTGGGTCTGATCGCGGGCTACGGGCCGCGTAGGCTCAATAACCTGATGATCCTGCTGTTTGATCCCATGAAGAGCTTTCCCAACGTCATGCTGGCGCAGGCGCTTGTGACGCTGATGAGCCCGTCGCTGACAGCGGTGATGGTGGTTGTATCCTTGTGAGCGTACCGGGCTATGCACGGATCATCAGAACGCAGGCCATCGCCCTCAAGAATCTGAACATGTGACAGCTGCGCAAAGCATGGGAGCCTCACCCGCGCGGGTGTTGCGACTGCACATTCTGCTCAATGTCATTGAACCGCTGGTGATCCTTGCCTCCATGGATATCCCTGTTGTGGTCGGCCTGAGCTTTCTGCGCCTTGGCGCGCGCCCGCCGACCCCAAGCTGGGGGTCGGTCCTGAACCATGGCTTTTCCAGCATCCGCGACACCGGATGGATCGCCATCGCAGGCGGCGTGCCTATCATCATTGCAACGCTCAGCTTTACCTTTCCGGGCGAGACGCTGCGCGACGTCTTTGACCCGCGCCTGAAAGGACGGTGAGAGGAATGTCGACGCTGTCCATCAGCGGGTTGACATGTCTCCTTCTCCATAGCGGATGGTCCGCTGCACGCCCTCAAGGACATGACATTCGACATCCCTGAAAACCGCATTTTCGGCATTCTCGGCGAATCTGGTTACGGCAAATCCACGCTAATCAATGCCATTCTGGGCTTGCTGGTAGAAATACGTGGTCCAAGCAAGGCGCGCAGGTCGGCGGGGGGGCAGGCGGGTCAGCTGGTCTTTGCCCTGAAACAGGATAGAGCCGCTGTCTTGGACCCGTTGTCCACCGTGTTTCAGGACCCCATGGGGGCGTTTACTCCGGTTGTGTCCTTTGGGCGGCAAATAATCAACATCCAGTACCGGTCAGGTCTTTCCAAACAGGCTAAAGTGACCCGCGCCGCCGACGTGCTGGAATTGGTGCGCATACCTGATGCGCGTGCGGCACTTTCGCGCTACCCACATCAATTCTCGGGCGGTATGGCCCGATGCGTCGGCGTGGCACCCGCCATTGCAATGGCCCTTGCCCTGATCCTTGCTGATGAGCCGACCGCAGGGTTGGATGTGTCCGTCCAAGGCGAGGTTCAGAACCTTCTCAACGATCTGCGCGAGCGTCTGGGGCTTGCCATGGTCATCATCCCCCACAACCTTCATGTTGTGCATCATGTGGCCGACCGCGCCGCCGAAGTGTATTTGGGGCCGCTTTGTTGAAGGACGTCCCACCAAAAAGGTGTTTGCCGCGCGCTGGCACCCCGATATTGTGGTCCTGTTCTTTGCCAATCCCGAGCCTGATCCCGACAAGACGCATGACTGCATCACTCTGCCCGCAGAGGTGCCCTCACTGCGGGCCAGACTCTCGGGCTGCGAATTTTACCCACGATGCCCTAAGGCGCAGGCACAATGCCGCGTCACCGCCCCCCGCCATTGGTTGAGGGATGCTGCACGGTCGCCTGTCATTTTCTGCTGGCACCCGGCGCGCCCCGCGCCAAAACCTGAACGCACAGCATGAGGAAACACCTATGGCCGCCTGTCCCAGCTTTGGCCCAAACGCTGTAGAGCATCATCTGTCGGCACACGGCATAGGTATGCGCGTGGGTACCCAAGGCAGCGGCACACCCGTGTTTTTTGTGCCCGGCGGGAACCAAACAGCGGCGGCGTATTCGCAGCAGTTCACTCTGCTCTCGGATCGCTTCAGATGCATTTCCTATGACCCGCGCAGTGCCAGTCAGACCACGGCACCCGCCGCCCCCTGGAGCATGGCCGATTGCGCCCGCGACTGCGCGGCGGCTATCGACGCTTTTGCAGGGGCGCAGGCGACCGTGTTCGGCTTGTCTTTGGGGGGCTTGTCACACAGCACACCGCCATTGATCTTCCCGACAAAGTACAGCGCGCCATCCCCATAAGAACCTCAGCCTACATCGACGGCTTCACGCGGGACTGGATGCAGGCGGAAATCGACACGCGCAAAGTGGGTATCAGCCTGCCCGACAATTTTCTGGCACCCCACTTTGCTGTCTAGGCCTTTCCGGCAAAAACGTTTAATGATCGTGCCTTGTGGACGCAGATTAAAGCCTCCTACACCGAACGGTTTCGTGACCGCCACGCACAAGACACCGTTGATCAATGGCAAGCCTGCCTTTTGTCGCGAAGGGCTCAAGGCCTGCCCGTGCCTATGCAGGCGGTGGCGTTTTCTAAAGATGTCCAAACAGCGCCGGCCATGTGCAAAGTTGTTGCCGATCTTGCACACTTTGGCGTATTGCACGAGATACCGGGGTGGGGGCATGTCTTGATGATCCGTCACCAACCCAAGGGCGTGGCGGCAAAACTGCGGGACATTCTGGCCTCTGATACTGCTGCCCGGATAAGCCTGAGGTCTTGCATGCGCATTGTCGTCGCCGGTTTTCAACACGAGACAAACACCTTTGTGGCCGAACATACGCCCCTGACGGCGTTCGAGCAGGCCGACAGCTGGCCGGAACTGCTGTCCGGCGCGGATGTGATCAGCGCAACCTTGGGAATGAACCTGCCCATCGCAGGATTTATCGACGCAGCAGGTCCCGAGCATACGATTTTGCCCATTCTGTGGGCCTCCGCTGAGCCCGGCGGCAAAGTCACGGACGCAGCTTACGAGGCAATCGCGGGGCGCATTCTGCGGGGCTTGGAAACGCTGGCCCCTTTTGAGGCCGTCTACCTTGATTTGCACGGCGCAATGGTCACCGAAACCCATGCCGATGGCGAAGGCGCGCTTTTGACCCGGATCAGAAACACCATTGGCCCTGACATCCCGATCGTGGCAAGCCTTGATCTGCATGCCAACGTCAGCCCTGTGATGGTGGAGATGGCGGATGCGCTCACGATTTTCAGGACCTACCCGCATATCGACATGGCAGAGACAGGCGCGCGGGCTTACCGGATGCTACGGCATATCGCAGCCGCGGGGCGCCCGGCCAAAGCGTTCTTTCAGGCGGACTATCTGGTCCCCCTGCACGCGCAGCATACAGGAGCCGACCCGGCCCGTCGGTTGTATGAATTGATCAAAGCACAGGGCGCAAGTGGTCTGCCCTCGGCGGAATTGGCCTTAGGCTTCACAGCCGCCGACATTCATGATGTCGGGGTGTCGATTGTCACCTACGATCGAAGCCCCCTTAAGGCGCAAAACCTTGCAGACACGCTGGGCAAAGCCCTTGCGGCGGCCGAACAGGATTTCGACACGCATCTGCTTGAGCCGGAAGACGCCGTCGCCCTGGCCATGGCGGCCCCCAAGGGCAAACCGGTTATTATCGCAGATGTTCAGGACAATCCCGGTGCCGGGGCCTCATCCGATACAACAGGCTTGTTGCGGGCCTTGTATGCGCTTGACGCAGAAGATACGATTTTCGGGCTGTTTCATGACCCTGCGCTGGCCGCAAAAGCGCATGAGGCAGGTGTTGGCGGTGTGTTTGAGGCTCGGATCGGGGGGCGCACATCAGGTGACAGCCCGCTCAAAGCCACGGTGCGTGTCTACCGGATCAGCGATGGCGCATGCCGCTACACCGGCGACATGTATGGCGGTGGTATTGCAGCACTGGGCCCGTCAGCCGCCCTTGAAATCATGGGAAAAGGCATCTGGATTGTCGTGACCAGCGTCAGAAACCAGTGTCTTGACCTTGCCCATTTTCGCCACTTCGATCTGGAGCCTGCGTCCATGCGCATCGTGTGTGTCAAAAGCACGGCACACTTCCGCGCAGATTTCGAACCCATTTCACAAAGCGTTTTGGTGACGGCAGCCCCCGGCCAGTTCCCTTGCCGGTTAGCGGAAATCGAATATGTAAACGCACGCGTCAGCCTGAAAACAACAACCTGATCTTTGGTTTTGGGCAACAGCCCGCGCCTAGTCCTGCGCCAGCGGCAGCGTCATCTGAACCGTGGTGCCCTGCGAGGTGTCCAGCAGCTTCAGCCCCCCATGATGCTGCATCATCACCCTGACCGCGATCGGAAGGCCAAGCCCACTGCCCTGCCCCGCATTGGCCTGTCCAAACCGGCTCAGGGCCTGAAGCTTTTTGTCATCGGGGATGCCGATCCCATTGTCGCGGACCTCCAAAACGGCAAACCGGCCTTCTTTTGACAAGGAAAGCGCAATCCGGTCCATCGCAGGCCCGCCATGCACCAGCGCGTTGTTCAGCACGTTGCGCAGGGCCTCCTGTAGCATCACGCGGTCGGCCTCAACGATCAGACCGCCCGGCGCGGCATCAAGATCAAAGGCAACAGCATCGCCAGACATGTCAGCCTGCGTCTGGCGGACGACATCACCAACCGCGTCCTTCAGGTCAAACCGTTCTGCGTTTTCAGAAACGTCCGATCCTGCGGCCCGTTCAAAAGACAAAAGCTGGTTGGTCAACCGGCTGGCCTGACGCGCCGCTTGCACCAACTCAGCGCTGCGTTTTCTGGCCGCGTCAGGATGCGGTGCATTTTCAACAGCTTCAGCCAGCGCCAGCACCCCCGCGACGGGATTTCTGAGCTGATGGGCCGCGTTGGAGATAAACTCATCCTTTGAGCTTATGCGCCGCGATACCCGGTCCAACAGATCATTCAGTGTTGTGACAATCCCCTGCGCCTCAAGCGGTACAGCACGTTGTATCGGCTCAAGATCGGTGGCGGTGCGGCGCGCGATGGCATTTTGCAAATCCAGCAGCGGCCTCAGACCAAGCCCGACCCCAAACCAGACAATGAACCCCACAGACACCACCAACAGCACAATCACAACGATGGAGCGCTGGACGATGTCCCGGACAAAATCGCGACGCAGATCGGCGTTTTGCCAGACGGTCACGTTAAAGACACCCGACACCTCGCTCACTGTTGTGACGTATTGAAAGCGCAGCACACGCACATCTTTTCCCTGATAGCGCGCGTCGTAAAAGAATGGCTCAGAGAGTTCCAAAGGGGCCGATGTCGGTGACACAGGCGGTGTCGAATATCCTGTTACAAAGACACCATCGGGGGCAAAGACGTGATAGAACACTTCGCCGCCGGAGGTGTTGTTGATCAGTCGGCGCGTCGAGGGGCTCAGGGCATCGCCGTCAGAAATGGCGACGTCTCGCGAAATGCTCAGGGCAGCGGACAGCAGGCCACGATCAAAGATATCCTTGGCGCGTTTTGTCTCGGACGCGTACTGCCAGACCGTCACCCCGGCTGCGATCAATAAGAGCGGCAGAAGAATGATCACGATCAGGCGCGATCGCAGGGAGGGAAAGATCATTCTCTGGCCTCGGCGATCAACTGGTAGCCCAACCCGCGCTGCGATTTGATCTGGACGCCAAAGGGTTTGAGACGTCTGCGCAGCCGCGACACGTAGACCTCAACAACCGATTCCTCGACATCGGCCCCGGTCCCGTAGGCATGTTCCAACAACGTTGACTTTGACACCAATCGCCCTTCCGCCAAGGCCAGACATTCAAAGATCGACACTTCGCGGCGGGGGATCTCCAGTTCCTCTGCATCCGTGAAGAGACTGCGGGTTGTGGCATCAAACGACAACGGGCCAAACCGGCGCGTCCGGCGCTGCGGCACATCGCGGCGACGCAGCAAGGCCCGCACGCGGGCTTCCAGTTCCGCCATCTCAAACGGTTTGATCAGATAATCATCCGCACCTGCGTCCAGCCCCACGACACGGTCTTCGGTTTGCGCGCGCGCCGTGAGCAGGATCACCGGGCGCACATCCCCCCGGGCGCGCATGTCCTTGAGCAATTGCAGGCCGTCAACACCGGGCAGGTTGATGTCCAGAATGATCAGGTCAGAGCTGTCAGACTTGAGGAAATCCTGCGCCTGCGTGCCGTCACCCAAGACGTTGACCGCATGCCCCACATCCTCGAGGCGGTAAGCTATGCCTTTGGCAAGGCTCTGATTATCCTCTACAACAGTAATCAGCATTGTTCCAATTTCCGGCATGCAAGTTTCACGCAAGGTTCGCAGGTCATTGTCCAAACATCAACCGGGGCGGACACCCCAAGGTGATTCGAAATCCGTGTCACAAGAACCGGCACGACAAAGGGAGGAACATATGTCCATCACAACAACCACGCGCCGCGTGGCCTGCAGCCTTGTTGCCGCGGCCGCGGCAACATTCGCAACCGGTGCATCCGCCGGCGGCCATGGCATCGATCTGGAAGGCAAGACAGTTGAATGGATCATTCCATTCTCTGAGACCGGCGGATCAGCGAAATGGGCGAATTTCTACGCACCGCTGTTGTCTGAGGCCCTGCCCGGCGCGCCAACCGTCGTCGTAAAATTCATGCCCGGTGCTGGCTCTACCAAAGGGGCCAACTTCTTTCAGAGCCAGGAGTACGAAGATGGTACTCTGATCTTCGGCTCTTCGGGCTCGACCCAGTTTCCATTCCTGCTGGGCGATCCGCGCGTCAAATATGACTACGGCGACTGGAACGTTGTTCTGGCCTCCGGCACCGGTGGTGTCGCGTATCTGCCGCCAGAGCTTGCCGCGAAAATGGACGGTATGGACGCCACCCCCTTGCAGGGCGAAGACTTCATCTACGGCAACCAGGGGGCGACCCGCCTCGATCTCGTGCCAACGCTGGCGTGGGAAATGCTGGGGCTGAATGTTGAAAGCGTCATGGGCATCAAGGGACGCGGCGATGGCCGTTTGATGTTTGAACGCGGCGAAGCCAACATCGACTACCAGACCTCTTCTTCCTTCTTGTCGGGCGTGACACCCTTGGTCGAAGCAGGCACGGCTGTGCCGATGATGACATGGGGCTCGCTTGACGATGATGGCAACATTGTACGCGACCCGACCTTCCCCGACATCCCCACCTTCAAGGAAGTCTGCGATGCAACGCCTGCGTGTGAGACATCGGGTGAAAAGTGGGATGCGTGGAAAGCCTTCTTTATCGCGGGTTTCCCGGCACAAAAGATGGTGTTTTTGCCACAAGGGGCCTCTGCTGATGCGATGGCGACCTACACAACGGCCTTTGAAGCCGTCAAAGCCCGTGCCGATTTTGCCGAAATCTCATCCAAGCGTCTGGGCTTGTATCCTCAGATGACAGGTGCGGCTGCCGAAACGGCCAAAGCCAGTGCGACAAGCGTGTCCCCTGAAGCCAAGGCCTTCGTGGTCAACTGGCTGCAGGAGAAATACGGCGTCTCCCTGAACTAAACCTTGCTTTTTGAGCGCCCCGCCCGAAACGGCGGGGCGTTTGCACAAGTAAGGGGAGGGAAAGCGCCATGGAAGTGATCATGGAGGCCCTGCCGGCACTATCAGACGCCTGGGCGTTGATTTTGCAGCCGGTCGTTCTGGGATATCTTGTACTCGGCGTGGTCATGGGTCTGTGCATCGGCGTCTTTCCGGGCTTGGGCGGCATCGCGGGTCTGTCGCTATTGCTGCCCTTCATGTTCGGTATGGATCCGATCCTTGGCCTTGCCTTGATGGTCGGCATGGTCGCGGTTGTCCCGACCTCAGATACATTCGCCTCCGTATTGATGGGGATTCCCGGATCTTCGGCCAGTCAGGCCACGGTGCTGGACGGTTTCCCCATGGCGAAGAAAGGCAAGGCGGCGCGCGCGCTGTCGGCGGCCTTTGCCTCCTCGCTGTTCGGCGGGTTGGTTGGCGCAACTTTCCTGACGGGCTTTATTCTGGTCGCGCGCCCCATTGTGCTGGAGTTTCGCACGCCTGAGCTTTTGATGATCACGATCTTCGGGCTGTCGATGGTGGGTATTCTGGCGGGCCGCGTGGCGATCAAAGGGTTGGTGGCGGCCGGTCTTGGCATGCTGGTCGGCACGATTGGTGAAGGTGCATCCTCGGGTGATCTGCGGATGTCGTCCTACGACTTTCCCTACCTCACCGACGGGTTGAAGCTGGTCATTGTAGGTCTGGGCATTTTCGCGATCCCCGAGATCATATCGCTGTTGCGCCGCGACCGTGCCATTTCGTCAGAGCCGCAACTGGGCGGCGGCTGGTTTGAAGGGGTGCGCGACTGGTTTGCAAATATCTGGCTGTCCGTGCGCTGTTCCATCATCGGCGTTGTCGTCGGCGTCATCCCCGGTCTGGGCGGCTCTGTTGTGGACTGGATCGCCTACGGACACGCGGTGCAAACGACCAAGGACAAGTCCAATTTCGGCAACGGTGAAGTCCGGGGCGTGATCGGGCCTGAAAGCTCGAACAACGCCAAGGAAGGCGGCGGGCTGGTCCCTACCCTGCTCTTTGGCATTCCCGGCTCTGGTTCCATGGCGATCTTTATCGGGGCGATTGCGCTTTTGGGATCAGGCCAGATCGAGGTCGGCCCGGCCATGCTGCAAAACAACCTCGACATCACCTACTCCATCGTCTGGCTACTGGCCCTTGCAAATGTTGTGGGCACGGTGATCTGCATCGCGGCATCGGGCGGCATCGCAAAGCTGACGACCATCCGCTTTGTGCTGCTGGCACCGTTCCTGTTCATGATCATCAGTTTCGCGGCGTTCCAGTCGGGCCAGAACCTGATGGATTTGGTGGCATTGTTCGCGATTGGTTTGCTCGGCATCCTGATGCGGCGCTTTGACTGGTCGCGGCCTGCCTTCCTGATCGGGTTTGTGCTGTCAACGCCTGCGGAAAACTATGCCAACCAAGCCGTCCAAATTGCATCGTCGCGGTTCCGCAGAGGGTTCAGCGAAGGGATCGACTACATCTTTTCCCCGATCGTCATTGTGCTGCTGATTATCACTGTGATCTCGGTTGTTCTGGGGCTGCGACAGGCCAAGAACATCATGGCGGAAGGTGACGTAAAATCCGGCAGCAAAAGAGCGCCGTTTGTCTTCCTGATCGCGGTCACCGCCTACATCGGTTACGCCTTTTACGATGCAGCCTCAATCCCGTCGTTCAGCCGCGACCGCGTCTTTCCAATGTTTGTGGGCAGTGTCTGCCTTGTGGGCTGTCTTGCGCTGATCGTGCGGATGATGCTGAAACCTGAAACGGACACCATATTCGCAGACCGCGAACGCGAGGGCGACGACGCGGATGCCACCCATGGTCTGTGGTCGACACTGGCGTGGTTTGCAGGGCTGTTGGTGCTCACCTCTCTCTTGGGTTTCATTCTGGCGCTGGCCTTGTTCCTGTTCACCTTCATGAAGGTGCGGGCGGGGCTGTCGGTGGCCCTATCGGCGGGCTACATGGCGGCGGGCCTTGTGTTCATGTGCACAATGGCATGGCTGCTTAACCGCGATTTCCCACCGGGGCTTTTGCAGGGATATGTCGATTTGCCTTGGCCTCTTGGCTGACGGGGCATGCAGGCTTTCGGCGATGACCCGACCTGCCGACCATAAAAGGAAACAAGATGACACAAACGGCCATTCCATTCTTGTTCATGCGGGGCGGCACCTCGCGCGGGCCCTACATGCGACGCGCCGATCTGCCGCAGGATCAGGACGCGCTGGCCCGGGTGCTGATCGCGATTGTCGGCGCGGGGCATCCGCTCAATATCGACGGCATCGGCGGCGGGGCTGCGGTGACCACAAAGGTCGCCATGCTCTCACGGTCACAAGACGACTGGGCGGACATCGACTACTTTTTTGCGCAGGTCAGCGTCGAGGAGGCATTGGTTGACTACAAACCGACCTGTGGAAACATTCTGTCCGGCGTTGGGCCGGCAGCCATTGAAATGGGGTTGATCGCCCCACAGGGTGCGGAGACTACGATCAAAATTCGGGCGGTCAACACGGGCGCACGGATCACCGCCACCGTTCAGACCCCGGACGGTCAGGTCGCCTACGACGGCACCGCATCCATCGACGGTGTGCCGGGCACAGCCGCCCCCGTTGCACTGCAGTTTCAGGACACAGTGGGCGGGGTTACGGGCGCGTTTCTGCCCACCGGAAATCTGATCGATACGATTGATGGTATCGACGTCACCTGCATGGATGTCGCGATGCCGATTGTCATCGCCCGCGCCGAGAGCTTTGGCCTGACGGGGTACGAAACCGCCGCAGAGCTGGACGCAAACAAGGAATTCTACGCACGCATGGAGCCTTTGCGCCGTAAAGCCGGTGCTTTGATGGGGATGGGTGATGTGTCCTCTTCCGTCACGCCAAAATTCGGGCTGCTGGCCCCCGCGCGGGCCGGAGGCACCATTGCCACGCGCTATTTCATGCCATGGAAGTGTCATCCGACAATGGCGGTCACCGGCGCGCAATGTCTGGCCTCCTGCGTGCTCACGCCCGGCACGGTCGCGGACGGCTTGGCCACAGTCCCAGACGGAGGGCCTGCAACCATCACGCTGGAGCACGCCTCCGGCCTGATCGACGTCTTGGTGGACTTTGAACGGGCGCAAGACACGTTTGTGCTGCATTCTGCCGGTCTGATCAGAACGGCGCGCAAATTGGCGGCGGGCGAAGTCTTCGTTCCCGCTTCAATTTGGAGCGGGAATTGACTCAATCTCAAATCGGCATACTTCAATCTCAAATCGGCATACTATCGTATACAGCAATAAGGGGTACAAAAATGGTCGTTGAATACCAGAGCGCTATCCGCGCAGCACAACGTCATCTTGAGGGTGCGCGCACAGTCATCACAGCGGATATCTCGGAAAATCCAACACCGATTGCCAGTTGCGACGCGCAGTTCAATCACCTTTTGGCAGAGCGGCAGAAAGTGCTGGAGGCTCTGAGGACGCTGCAAACCGATGTGTTTGTCCCGACGCCTCGCACACCGACAGAATTTGCCGGGGTTGAGAGCCGTTGAAGGTTCATATTCTGGATGACTGGTTCGGCACGCTGCGCGGCCTGCCCTGTTTCGGGAAACTGAGCCGCCACGATGTGACGATCTGGACGGACCACCAACCCGATCCTGCCGTGCTGGCAAGCCGTGTGAAAGACGCCGATGCACTGGTTTTGTTTCGCGAACGCACAAAGATCGGGGCGGAATTGGTGTCGCAATTGCCCAACCTGAAACTGATCTCACAGCGCAGTGTCTATCCGCATATCGACGTGGCGGCCTGCACCGCGCATGATGTGCTTTTATGCTCCAACATGCACGCGGGCGCCCCATCCTATGCCGCGGCAGAGCATACGCTGGCGCTGATCCTTGCAAGCTATCGTCAAATCCCCCAGCAGGCGGCGTCTTTGAAAGAGGGGCGCTGGCAGAGCGGCGTGGGGCGCACCCTGCGCGGCAGAACGCTCGGGCTTTACGGATACGGTCGGATTGCCGGGGCCGTGGCGGAATATGCCAAAGCATTGGGGATGCAGGTGCAATGGTGGGCGTCAGAAGCCGGGCGCGCACGTGCTGCATCGAAGGGTGAAACGGTCGCCGCCTCCCGCGAGGCCTTTTTCGCGACCTCGGACATCGTAAGCCTGCATGTGCGTCTCAAACCCGACACGCGCGGCATGATTACCGCAGACGATCTGGCGGCGATGCAACCGCGCGCGCTTTTCGTGAACACCTCACGCGCCGGGCTTGTTGTCCCGGGCGCATTGGAGGACGAACTGGCAAAAGGTCGCATCTATGCCGCCGTAGATGTGTTCGACCACGAACCTCTAACCGATATCGCCCACCCGCTTTTGACCAACCCTAATGTCTTGGCCACGCCGCATATTGGATATGTGACGGAAGACGAGTTTGATTTGCAGTTCTCTGACATTTTCGACCAGATCAACGCCTATTCAGAGGGCGCGCCAATCGACATGATAAACCCTGAGGTCTGGCGCTAACCTCCTGTATTACCTGCCAGAACCGATGCCACGAATCCATCGTTGAGTGCCTGTGCCACAAAGGCGTCCAAGGCACTTTGCAAGGGATGATCGCAGGCAGGCAGTACCATCGCCTGCTCAACCTTGGTCAGCACCCCCGGCAAAATGCGATAATCCGGATCATCGCCAAACGCCTGTTGCAGCGAGGCACGCACACCGGCAACCGCGTCCCATGTGCCGTGACGAAAGGCTTCAAAACTCATCGGCGGTGTGCCGGACCGGTGCAGTGCAGCATGTTGCAGGGTTTTGGTCATGTGCAGGTCATAGGCCGATCCCTGTGCCGTCAGAATGTCAATGCCGGGCGCATCCACGTCCGCCACATTCTGATGGGCCGCGCCCGCGCGCACGGCAAATGTGGCCTCGATCGTGATATAAGCGCGCGTGAAGGTGACTTTTTCGGCACGCTTGGGATCGATGGCCAGAAACGCCACGTCCCAAACGCCCTTGTGCGCATCGCCAAAAACCTTGCCAGCCCCGTCATAGACAATGCATTCAAGCCGCGCACCCAGCTTCAGGGCCAGCCTGCGCGCCAAGGCCGGGCTGATGCCGTGCAAGGTGTCGCCCTCTTGTTGCACAAGCGCCCGGTTGCCCGTGTTGATCGCAGCTTTCAGCACACCGCCTTGCACCAGATTGGTAAGGTCTGTCGTCATTTGACCTGCCTTTCTAGGGGCGCGCTTTTGCGGCTTCATGGGTCAAAGCGGCCATGCGGTAGAAACCATGTGCCATTTTGGAATACGGCGTCAGCACGAAAAAGGTCAACACGGCCCCCAGATGCAGCGGCAACAGCCACGACACCAATGCCGTGCCGGTGGCCGCATAAAGCAAAAGCCCCGTGGCGCTGACAGCAAAAAGCAGCATGACAAAAGCCATCTCTGCGCCCCACACCTTCGGCGCGCCCAGCTTTGGGTCTGCTTTGGTTTTGAGCCACGCCAGACCGGCGGTGCCTGCACACAGCAGAATGCCACCAGACACGCCAAAAAGCTTGGGCAGGCTGAAAAAGCTGTAAGGGGCCTCCATCCCTAAACCGTAGTGCAGCACCGTCCCGCTGGACGTGGACGCAAAGCACAGCAAAAACCCGTACAGCGTTGCCTGATGAAAGTGGCGGCGCGCCTGACTGAACCGGTCTTCATCCTCAAAGTTGCAGCCATCCCCATGCCCGCCTTCGAGGTTCTTCATGCGCCCGGCTGACCGTGCCGCGTGTATCACATCCGCGAAATGCACAGCGCCGCCGCCTACAGTTTGCCAGTATGATCGCAACGAGACCGCGAGGGCCCCCAAAGGCAACAAAAACGCAGGCGCGAAGATCGCGACCATCATACTGTGCGACATATAGGCGTAAAACCCCTCCCCCGTCGCGGGGCGCAACATCTGCGCCAGCGCAAACAGCACTGAGATCGAGAGCGTCAGAACGACCGCCACGACAATGCCGTTCTGGTCAAACAAGCGCGCCAGCCCCCCCGGCCAGGCGTGATCTTTCCAGCTTTGCTGCCTGACTTCGGAAAGCGCCTTGGGCAGATTGAGGTCAAATTCATGCGGCGCTGTGTACTGGCAGGCATAGTAGCAGCCGCGACAGTTGTGACACAGGTTTGCAAGATGCGTGATATCGCCATCGGCAAAAGCACGTTCGCGGTGCAGCGCCGGAAAGACGGAACAATACCCCTCGCAGTATCGGCATGCGTTGCAAATTTCAGCCTGACGCCGGGCTTCACCAATAAGATCAATTTGCATGGGCGGCGGCCTCCCGACCTGCGATGCGTCCAAAAACCGTTCCGATTGTCATGCCAAACCCTGCCAGATAGCCCTGCCCCAGAATGGAGCCGGCCATTGTTTCACCCGCTGCCCACAGATTGCTGATGGGGCGGTTTCCAATCGAACATTGTGCGTTTTCATCCACCTTCAGCCCAAGATAGGTAAAGGTCACCCCTGTCCTGAGCGAATACCCATAAAAGGGTGCTTGGGTCACGGGGCGCGCCCAGTTTGTTTTGGGCGGGTTGAGGCCTTGTGTCGCCACAGCATCAAGTTCTGTTGGTTTGAACCCGGATGTATCCCCGCAGGCGGCATTGAACCCGTCCACCGTCTTGCGCAGCGCTGTTGGAGACAGGCCCATTTTGACTGCCAGTTCTTCTATTGTGTCAGCCTTGATTGGCGGAAAGACCGACGGCATAAACAGGTCAATCGAGGTGGCATCGATTACCGCATAGGCCACCTGATCCGGTTGCCCCGCAACCAGCCTGCCCCAGATCGCATAGCGTTTGGGCCAGACGTCTTCACCTTCATCATAGAAGCGCTTGCAGTCCTGGTTCACAACAATCGAAAACGGCACACAGTCGAGCCGCGTCACAATCCCGCCGTCAAATTTCGGCGCGCGCCCGTCAATTGCAACCGCATGGCACTGCGTGGGGTCGCCCACCTGCTCCACTTTTTGGTCCAGCAGGTCCGCCAGAACCACGCCCCGGTTGTAGGGCGTTCCCCGGATCAGGAAGTTCCTGGCAGCAGGCCCCCATGCCCGCGTCAGCCAGTCGGTATCAGCCTGAAAACCACCCGCAGCCACGATCACGGACTTGGGTGAAACGCGATGCGATGTGCCGTCCTTTGTGTAATCCACCCATGCAACCCGGTCCTCTTCCAACTCCAGATGGGTCACCTCGGCGTCATAGGCCACCTGCACCCCCAAAGCCTCTGCCGTCTGGTAGTAGGCATTGACCAACCCTTTGCCACCGCCCAGAAAAAATGCGTTGGTTCGGGCCAGCGACAAGGTACCAGAGAGCGAGGGTTGAAACCGCACCCCACGCGCTTGCATCCACGGCAGACACTCTTCTGAGGTTCTGATGGCCAGCCGCGCCAGATGTTCATCCGTCTGTCCGGCGGTGACTTTCAACAGATCATCATAGTATTCGTCTTCAGCGTAGCTGTCGACCAACGGACCCAACGGCCCATGATGCATGCATCTGAAATTCCGGGTGTGGCGCGAATTGCCCCCGCGATAGGCTTTGGGGGCCGCTTCCAGAATAAGGATCTGCGCGCCCGCTTCTGCCGCCGTGATGGCCGCACATAACGCCGCGTTGCCGCCGCCTACAATGACAATGTCTGGTGTCTTATCCACGTCAGTACCCCTTCAGGGCTTGTGCTATCACCCTTTGATAATTTTGACTAATGCGCCTTTTCCATCATTGATGCATTATGCGCATTAATTTTGATTTTATGGATCTTGAGGCCTTTCTGGCCGTGTATGAAACCGGCTCTTTTCAGTCGGCTTCACAGCGGCTTGGCCTGTCACAGTCTTCGGTCACCCGGCGCTTGCAAAAGCTCGAGGCTGAACTGAATGTTGCTCTTTTTCACCGCACGACGCGGGACGTGCGGCCGACGCTGGCCGCAAAACGGCTTAAGGTGCGGGCAGACGCGATCCTGAGCGAAACCAAAGAAACAGCCCGCGCCATGCGGGATCAAAGCATCGCGTTTGCGCATCAGATTTCGCAAACACTGACGATTGCAGCGGTGCCCACAGTTGTGTCACGCCTTGTTATCCCTACCCTTCTGCGGCTGAAACAAGATACCCCCTCCGCACGGTTTAGGATACTGGACACCTCCGCGAACGGGGTTGCTGAGGCCGTGGCGCAAGGCGATGCCGATGTCGGGGTGTGTTCTGTGCCTGCCTTTGAGCCTGCCATCAACTTCGATCTTTTGTTTGAGGACCAGATGGTGCTGGCGCTGCCGACAGATCACCACTTGGCAGAAAAACCGGAGGTATCATGGCCAGATCTGTCTGACGCAGACCTGATCGTACCGGATCGCGGCACCGGCAACCGCATGCTCATCGACGACGCGTTGGCGCGCGCAGGCTTGCCGCTGATGTGGACCGCTGAAGTGACCAGAACGACCACCGCGCTTGAGCTTGTGGCCGCCGGGGTCGGGGTTGCGCCTGTGCCAAATTCGGCGATGACGGGCGCGCAGGTGTCACGCGTGGCCATCAGGCCCATCATATCGCCCGTCATCGCGCGCCCCATCGGCTTGCTGACACGCATCGGGGACGACGGTCGCCCCCTGTCGCGCCAATTCGCGAAGGTTGCACAAAGCTTGGCGGCACCGAGCGTCCCCCCATCACAGGCTGGTGCGGGATAACCCCCCCAGCAACACAGAGTTCTTGCCGGGTTTTTCTGGTGTGATATCGCTGCACCGGCGCGCGCAATCAAAAGAAAGAAAATGAAATGGTGGGCATACCCGACAATCTGATGGGCGACTTCTGGCCTGACGCGCGCCCCGGGTCTGACGACGCCGACTACGGATCAACGTCGTTTTCCCCAGCAGGGTCTTTCCCTGTCCGGTCGCTTCAGACCTTTACGCTTGTCTACACGGTCGGCGCGTTCGGGCTGGATGACACAGGGGCAATCAAAATCGTCAACCGGTGGGTTGGTGATGGCGGCAGCGTCCAGTTTGACGATCCATCTGGCCTCAACTACGTGACCGCAACCGCCTCAAACGGCGTGGCGCTTGAACTCTACGCAGAGCCCTATCCCCATCAACGCCCGTGGTACAACGGGCTGCGCATTACCCTGACGGGCGGGTACATGAGCCCGGGCGACACGATCAGCATCGTTTTTGGCGACCGCTCTCAAGGGTCGCCGGGCTACAGGCTGCAGACATTTTCGGAAACCGAATGCGAATTCCGGGTGCTGGCCGATGTATGCGCCACCGGCGTTTTCATTCCTGTCTCCCGACACGCGATCTGCGTAACCCCCGGCCCGGTTGAACGCTGGGTTCTGACAGCGCCTTCGTTGCAGCGGACAGATAAACCCTTCCGTTTAGGCATACGGGCGGAGGACGCATGGGGAAATGCCTGCGATCAAAGCGCCACAACGCTGCATGTAACGGCCGCGCCCGCCATCGCCGGATTGCCCGACCGCGTGACCCTGACATCTGAGAAGCGTGGCACGCGGGTAGAGGGGCTGACAGCCAAAGAGCCCGGCACCTACCGTTTCACCCTGCTGTCCGCAGAAGGTGCACCCTTGGCCCATTCGAACCCCATGGTTGTCAAAGACACTGGCCCAATGGCCTTTTGGGGCGATCTGCACGGGCAAAGCGGCGAAACGGTGGGCATCAGCCCGCTGCGCGACTACCTTGAATACGCCCGCAACGTGGCTTTTCTGGACGTTACATCGCATCAGGCAAACGACTTTCAGGTAACAAACGATTTCTGGCAACACATCAATGAAGTCTCAGCAGAGCTGAACTGCGACGGCGCGTTCGTCGTCTTCCCCGGCTACGAATGGTCAGGCAATACGCCCGTGGGCGGCGATCACAACGTGTTTTTTGCACAGGAAGGCCAGCAAATCCATCGCTCCTCTCATGCGTTGCTGCCAGACCGTTCCGATATCGGCACAGACGCGCACACGGTCTCTGACTTGTTTGAGGCGTTGGACGGGAAAGACTGCGTTGTCTATTCCCATGTGGGGGGCCGCCCGGCGGATATCTCCAAGGCAGAAAACCCTCGACTGCGCACAGCGGTCGAGGTCCATTCTGACTGGGGTACGTTCGAATGGATTCTGACCGATGCCTTTGATCTGGGCTACCGGGTTGGCGTGGTGTGCAACAGCGACGGCCACAAGGGTGCGCCGGGCGCGTGTTATCCCGGCGCCTCAGAGTTCGGTGCCTACAGTGGACTGACCTGCTTTCTGGCAGGGGATTTGACGCGCGAGGCCATATTCACCGCCATGCGGCAGCGACGCCATTACGGCACGACCGGGTGCCGCATGCATATGGAGGTGACCGCCCACTTAGGTGAAAAAGGCGCGGTGTATCCCATCGACCCCCGGATAGAGCCACGCGCGCCGATCGCCGCGGCAACCGCAAGCATGGGTGACATCGTCCGTGTGGACGGTGACCACATCGACCTTGAAATTGCGATTGAAACCCATGCCCCGATTGAACGGGTGGACATCCTCAATGCCGCTGAAACCGTGGCGACCCTCAGGCCCCACGACCTTGAGAAAAACACCCGCCTGCGCGTGATCTGGCAAGGGGCGGAGTATCGGGGACGCGGACGCACAACCCATTGGAAGGGCACACTGGATTTCGACCGGGCAAAAATCCGCAGGATCAACGAAATCAACATCTGGAACCCTGAACGGCGGTTCACGGTGACCGGGAATCGCACGGTAACTTTTGACGCCGTGACCACTGGCAACTTTGGCGGCTGTGACATCTGGCTGGAGGAGGAGGCAGGCGCTCTCTCCATCGATACTGACCTTGTGTCCGGGGACATAGACCTATCGCAGATCACCGGCGATGATACGGTCTTTGAGGCAGGCGGACTTGACCGGAAAATGCGGGTCTTCCGACTGCCAGATCACATGGATGTATGTCGCTTGCACGAAACGGTCAGTGTTTCGCTTGAGCCGGGGCGGGATAATCCGCTTTGGATACGGGTCACCACCGAGGACGGATTCAACGCGTGGTCCAGCCCGATTTATGTGACGCGATAACCGTTACCTATGTGAAAAACCCATAAAGAAGCAGCCGCTCATTTGACTGAGGCTGAGCGACTGCCTGGCACGAGAGGCGCGCTATGAATGCGCGGTGGCTTCGATCTCAAAAAGCAGACCGGGAAGGGCCAGCCGCGTGACGCCCAGCAAGGTCATTGGCGGGGCGCACCCAACCGGCCCAAAGCGCCTGCCCAACAGGTCAAAATTCTGGAGCGCCTCATCCACATCTGTTGCAAAGACCCCCAACCGGGTCACGTCGCCCAACTGCATCCCAGCGCCGGTCAGCACCGCCTCAAGATTGTCCAGCGCCAGATCAATCTGGCCGCGCATATCGCCGGGGCATTGCGGGGTGCCTTGCCCGTCCACGGCGGTCTGACCGGCGATGATCACTTGGCGAGAAGCGCCTTCAATGATCTCGGCCTGATTGTAGCCCAGTTTCAGCGACCAGTCCCACGGGTTCACAGCTGTACGGTGCATGGGGTATTTCTCCTGTTCTATGTCCATGCAGCCCTTATGGGATGAATTAGTGCCAAATTTTGTCACTATATGTGCTAGTGTCCGGAAATGACTATTCGCCAACGCCATGACACCATTGTGCGCACATTGCGCAGAAACGGCACCGCAACCGTTGATGAACTGGCGCATATGGTGGGCGCGTCACGACGCACCGTGTTGCGCGACATATCGGCCTTGCGCGATGAAGGCTTCGTTATTCATTCCGAGACCGGGCCCGGGGGCGGTTTGCAACTCGACCCGCACGCCATGCAGATCACGGCCCGGTTGTCGGTGGCAGAGGTATTTGCCCTGCTCGTCAGCGTCGCCGCCATGCGGGGCGCGCAAAACCTGCCCTTTGCTGATTTGGCCGACGCCGGACTGGCCAAGATCGAAAAGTCATTGCCCGCAGACAAAGTGCGCGATCTGCGGCGGATACTGGACTGTCTGCACATTGGAACCCTGTCCCCCTTGCAGGATGTGTCAGACCTTGGCCCCATTGATCCAGCACTGCTCCCTGCCTTTGAGACCGCGTTTCTTGACCGGCACCTGATCACTTTTGACTACCGCGACGCACAGGGCAAAACGTCAACGCGTGAGGTGGAACCGCAGGCCCTGCTGATCTTGCCGCCGCTGTGGTATCTGGTTGCGTGGGACCCCACCCGCGACGGCTTCAGGCACTTTCGCATGGACCGGATCAGCAAGCCTGCCGGTATTCCGGATGCCCCGTTCCGGCGGCGGCACGTGCCGTTTGAAGACGACGTTTGCCCCTACTCTGATCTGGCGCGCTGAAGGCGCAGCCGCCCATTGTGGGCGCTGCTCAGTCTCTTTTGGAAGAGCCGTAGCGTTCTGAGTGATTGTAATACTCATTGAACCCAATGCGGTCGCGCAGCTCTGTAAAATTCATCTGGTGGGGGCGGGTGTCCTCGCGCATGGCGCGCAGGGTCATGACCATCGATTGCATCGCAGAAGCCATCAGCGACAACGGGTAGGCCGCGATGGCGTAGCCGATATCATGCAAAGCGGCGTTTGGCAGGTCCGGTGTGGCCCCCCCTTCAACAATATTGGCCATCTTGGGACCGGGCAACGACGCGCAGACCTCGCGCATTTCCGCCTCTGACTGCGGGGCCTCAACAAACAGGATGTCGGCGCCAAGTTCGGCAAAAAGGGCTGCCCGCTCGATCGCCTCAGACAGCCCATGTTCGTGCCGCGCGTCGGTGCGTGCGAGGATCAGAATATCGCCCCCTTGCGCGCGCAGAGCCTCGCGTTCGTCAACGGCGGCGCGGATGCGGTCGCAGGCCTCCGCGCGCGAGACGACGGCCTTGCCGGGCGTGTGCCCGCAGCGTTTCGGGGCCAGTTGATCCTCGATCATCACAGAGGCGCAGCCTGCCTTGGCAAAGCCCGACACCGTGCGGCGCACGTTCATGGCATTGCCGTATCCGGTGTCACCGTCACCGATCAAAGGGATGGTGATCGCGTCAGCGATATTGCCGGCCTGATCCACAACTTCGCCGTAGCTCATCAGGCCAAGGTCCGGCGCACCAATACGGCTGGCAGAGGCCGCAAACCCCGACATGAACGTCAAATCATACCCTTCCTGCTGGATCAGTTTGGCAGAGAGCGCATCAAAGCAGCAGGGCATCACATGGCATTTGTCTTGCGCCAGTAAGCTGCGCAGGGTCTTGGCTTGTATCATTTTGCTACCACTTGAAAGGGATATAGAGGGCGAGGTCAGGAACCATATAAAGCAGCGCCACAGTCACCAGCATCATCAGCAGGAACGGCCAAACCCCGCGCGCGACATTGGCGAGACTCGTTCGCGCAACCGACTGGATCACATAAAGGTTCAGCCCAACAGGCGGCGTGATCAGCGCACATTCCACCATGATCACCATGTAGATGCCAAACCAGATCGGATCAAAGCCCAACCCAAGTGCGGCGGGCAACAGCACCGGCGTCATGATCAGGATCATCGACAACGCCTCGAACACCAGCCCCATGAGCAAAAGCACCACGGATACCACGATAATGAACATGATCGGCCCGTCGATGGTTTGCGCCAGAAACGCAGAGATATCCTGTGGAATGCGGTAGAGGGCGATGGCTTTGCCGAACACTTTCGCCCCGGCCACGATCAGCAGGATCGCAGCGGTTGTGATGGCAGATTCGCGCACCGCCTCCCAAAACGTGGCCCACGTGAGCGTGCGCAGCCAGAACACAGTGATCAGCAGCGACGCGGCAAAGCCAACCGCGGCCGCCTCTGTCGGGGTGAAAGCCCCGGAATAGAGCCCGACAATCACGAGGGCCGCCAGCGCCACAGAGGGCAGCGCCCGGATCGAGGCTGTCATCCGCTCTGACGAAGAGGCCTTGGCCACCGGAATGTACGACCCGGACAGGCGTGCGTGCACCATTGCAAACAGGATAAAGAGCGTGACCAGAACCAGACCGGGGCCGATCCCCGCCAGAAACAGCGCGATGACAGATTGTTCGGTTACAAACCCGTAGACGATCATCGGGATAGACGGTGGGATCAGGATACCCAGCGTGCCACCGGCCGCCAGCAACCCATAGACAAACCGCTTTTCATATCCGCGGTTGATCATTTCGGGGATCGCCACGGTCCCGATGGTGGCCGCCGTTGCAACGGACGAGCCTGAGATCGCGGCGAACAACGCGCAACTGATGATGGTCGCCACCGCAAGCCCACCGGGCCAGTGGCCCACCCATGCCTGCACGGCCGCAAACAAGTCGCGGCCCACGCCCCCTTTCAGGAGCAGGTTCGACATCAACAGGAACAGCGGCACCGCCAGCAGAATGAACCCGTCCAGCGTCGACAGAATGGACTGCGGCGCCATCAGCGGCGAGAAGCCCCCAAGGTACAACATGGAGAGCCCCATGCCGCCCAAGGCAAAGGCCACAGGCACGCCCAAAAGCAGCAACGCAAAGAGCGATGCAAGGATCAGGATGATCGTCATTCGTGCGTCGCCCCCAGACTTGTGACCTCGGAGGAGCGCATGCGCAGCAACTCAACGACCCCTTGCAGCGCCAGCAACCCAAACCCGATTGGGACAGAGGCCTCAGCGATCCACACTGGTAGGTTCAAAAGCGACCCCGTGGTGCGTCCGCGCGTGAAACTCTCATGGAAAATGTCAAAGCCCCAGAATGCGACGATGGCTGAAAAGACGATCACAACCACAAAGGCAAGCATCGCACAGACCCGTTGCGCGCCGCCGGGCAGCAGGGACGTCACTGCGTTGACGGTGATATGGCGGCGCAGGGTCAACAGATGCGCCATGGCCAGCAAACACCCCCAGATCAAGCAAAGCTGGCTCAGCTCAGCAGCCCAGATCGTGGGGCGCACGAAAAAGTACCGGGCGACGACCTCATAGGTCAGCATCACGCCAGTTGCGGCCATCAGCACTGCACCAACCATGCAGGCAAACCACGAAACAGAACTGATCAAAGACATGGGGACTTTCTTCGGACGGCCCGGAGGACCGTCCGGTTTCTAGTGAGACGTAAGCAGTTGTTAAGAGCCGGAATTTACGCCCAGCGCATCTAGGACCTTTTGCCCCGCCTCTCCGGTCGCTTCGAGATACCCGTCATACACCGGCTGCGCGACAGCCTGCCATGCAGCAAGCTCTGCGTCGCTCAACTCGACGACCGTCATGCCGTTTTCTTCGGCGGCGGCATAGGCTTCTGCTTCGATCTGGCTCATACGGTCGCGCACGTCATCCTGCGCAACTTTGGCCGCGTCGCGGATATGTCCCTGAAGCTCAGGATCCAGACCAGCCCACCATTCGCTGTTGACGACCACAACGAACTCGATGTTGGCGTGGTTTGTTTTGGTGATTGTATCCATCACTTCCCACAGTTTGCGGGATTTCACGCCCGAGACGCCGGTCATGCCCACATCTACTGTGCCGCGCTGGTAGGCAAGGTACTGCTCCGACCCGGAGATCAGCGTAGGCGCGCCCCCTGCTGCTGACACGAAATCGCCCAAGGTCTTGCCAAAGACACGCGCTTTCTTGCCTTTCATGTCCTCAGGGGTCCGAATGGGGCCATCCTGGGACAGCAAAATCGCGCCGCCATAGGCCTGCCAGTAGAGAACCTCGCCACCGGTCTTGGCAATCTCGGCTTCCAGAATTTCCCGCACCGGCGAGCCTTCGGCGACGGCGGCACGCACCTTGTCTTCGGTGTTGAAAAGGAACGGCATGTAGAAAACATCAACCACAGGCGCATCGCCCACATAGCGCGTCAGGGATGCAACACCTGCCTCGATGGATCCCGACCCGACGGCTGCCGGTACTTCTTTGTCCTTATAAAGCGTCGCACTGTCATAGATTTCGACGTCAATGGCACCGCCCGTGCGCGTTTCGACCTCTTTTTCAAAGAGAACAAGGTTCTCACCAAGATGGCTGGTCAGGGGCAGCTGAAGCGATATTCTCATCTTTTCTTCGGCGCTCACAGCTGTGGCCAAAAGCGATACACAGGCCGCTGCAACTAAAGTGTTCTTCATCATTCAATCCTCCCAAATTGTCTTGATGTGTCGGTACACTAGCGACACGAAAAGAATCCGCAACACCCCTGAGGGCATGCCAGCCTTTTGCAGTCCCGCAATGGCACAGCCGGTCGCGCATCTCTTGACCGGCCCAAGACCGGTTCAAGTCCCACAAAGAAGCGATCACGCGGGTCTGCGCACCCAACATCCCTGTTCAGTCTGCGATCTGTGACGGCTGCGACGTGCGTGCCTGTTTATCTGCATGCGGCGCAGGGCAAAGCCTGCTGTCGCCTTACCCGCGTTGCAGGGACCGCATTACTGGTCTTTAAGAGTTTTTTCCAGTCGGTCGCGCGCTTTCAGAACATCCTGTTGCAGCGTTTTTAGCCCTTTGGTCTCCGCGTAAATGGACAAGTCTTTCAACACATTCAGCACCCAACTGTGATCAGGGGGCGCAACCGGCACCTTTTGGCGTCGTTCAGTGCTCTCAATTAACTGTACCAGCCGTTTCCGCGCGTCGACTACTTGCTGCACATCAGGTTGGTTTCCATCCCTGTGCAGCCCAAAAACAATATCAGACAATCTGTACAACTCCGCCACTTCCTCGGCTGGGGACAGCTTTCTGTGATCATCCTCGCCTGATGACTCGTCCTCACTCATACTCACACATTCCCCAAAAACCCGACTGTGCTTAAAGGCAAGAATTCGTCAAAAATGGTAGCACGTGCCCCGCATTGACATGTCGGGACCCTGTGGCATCTAGTCATCCTGAGGATATACGATAGTGGATGCGACGCTTGAGTAAGACACAATCAGGAGCCAAGGCAGACGCGCCGCCGTCGCGCGAGGCCGTTGTATCTGCGGTCGCCGCCATCGTAGAGAGCCGCGTGTTGGGCAAGAGCAAGAGACGCGCGGACCTCTTGCAGTACATCGTCGGTCAGGAACTAGCAGGTGACGGCGAAAAACTGAAAGCCTTCACCATAGCGACCGACGTGTTTGGCCGCGGTGCGTCTTTTGAGGCCAGTACCGACAGTATCGTGCGGTCGGAAATTGGCCGCCTCAGGGATGCGCTGAAGCTGTTTTATGCAGAACGCGCGCACGAAGGTTTCGTTCACATCGCCATTCCAAAGGGAACCTACAGACCCGAGTTTTCCTCCCCGCTCACGCCAGCCCCCCCCCACAAAACCTATCCCTTTGGTCTTGTGGGCGCTGTTGCGGTATTGGGAGTCGCGGCGTTGGTGTTTTTTTGGACATGGGCGGACAGGCAGACCCAAGACGCATCGACACCGGTTTCGATCTCTGAACTGCCCTTTGAAGCCATCCGGATTTCAGTCACGCCCTTTGTTGGTCTGGGTGAAAATGCTGCGGTTGATGAACTGGCATTCGGGATGTCTTCGGAGGTCATGATGGACCTGTCTGTCTACCCCTGGATATCTGTGGTGTCTTCGCGGGTAGATGCGCCGTCAACCGCCCCGCAAAGCGCGGATTACGTTCTTACGGGCAGCACCTTCTGGGACGACACGACGCTGACCACACATGCTGAACTGGTTGCACAACCGGACAACAACGTCATCTGGAGCGACAATTTAACAGTTTCAGTGGCGCCGGGGACGATCAGGCAATCCGTCATCGACGTGTCGGTCAAAATTGCCGCGATACTGGGGTCCATTCACGGCATCGCGCCGCAGTTGGCAAAATCGAGAAGCGCTCAGGTCTCCGCCGAAGGTCTGGAGGCGTTACTGTGCTACCTTGGCCTTCACAAATATCTTCAGCAGCCAACCGACGCTGCTCATCTGGCCCTCAGGACCTGCCTGTCCGACACTGTTGAGGCGTTTCCAAACTATGGCGACGCATGGGCTGCCTTGGCGCTTCTTCAAATGGATGAAAGCCGTTTCAATCGAAATCCACGCACCAACACTGATCCCTGGGCTGATGCAGCCCGGTCCATTGAACAGGCGCTGATCTATGCCCCAACGCGCATGCCCAGCCTGAATGCCGCGATCATACATGCCATGGAAGGCCCCCAAAAAGACCTTGAAGCCTTTGAAAGATACGCCGCGTTGTTGCTGAAACTCTACCCACGACACCCGCCCAGTCTTTTCAATGTCGGGTCCCGCATGGCCGAATTCGGCGGCGAATGGGACAAGGGTCTGGCACTTGTCGATCAGGCCTTGCTGCTGGATGCAAATCCACCAACGTTCTTTCACATCACGCAGGCTTATAGGCAGGCTTTGTCCGGGTCCGACAAAGACGCATGGTTTTCTGCCCAAAAGCTCACAACGCAAACGTCAAAGTCAGAAGTTTTGCTGAACTTTCTGGCCGCATCCCGGAACGGTTTCATTGATGACGCCGTGCGAAACCTTGAGTTATTGCAGGCGGAAGGGTTGTCCACCAAAGACCAAATCGGCGACCATATACGCAGCCGCAGATACTCAGACGCGCTTGAAGCAGCCTTGCTGGAGCAGCTGGAGGCGGCGTTTTCCAGTACACCGCTTCTGGAGTAGCGCTGCACTTTTCAGACTTTAGCGTGTGTTCGAAAGACGATTTCAGGGGTCGCGCGAGGCAAAGCCGGGCAAGCCAAGTGGGATTTTAATACTTTTTTTCAGGGCATTAAGAACAACTTGCGCCGCAAACTTGTTTGCCCTGCCTTTCAATCACGCGCTTGATCCGTGAACGCGCCTCTGTCAACTCAAGGCATACCTCTTCGGCGCCGATGCTTTTTGCGAATTCCGCTAGGTCAAGCATCACGTCAACAACGACGTTGATGTCATCACTTTTCTTTTTGCGGCTCACCAAGCTTGTTTGGTCTGTCTTTCCACCTTTTAAGTGAGTGCTTTTCACCGAAAATGTCCCCCTGAGATCATTTTTTCACAATTGCCCTGTTTTCCCGCGCAATCAATTAGCGTAGTCAAGAAAACCTATGAGCAATACTGATACGTCATCCATTGATGTGAAACTGCTGAGAACGTTTTTAGCCGTTTTTGAAACCGGGTCCGTGACGAAAGCTGCAGAAAGTCTTAAGACCAGTCAGTCTGCGACAAGCCATAATCTGGAACGCCTCAGGCGCTGCATCGGCGATCCGCTTTTTGTGAAATCCGGCCGGGGCATCCGGCCCACCCAGACGGCGGTGGCCATTGCGGGACGGGTCAGTGAAATTGTCACGAGCATTGATGGCCTGCCCTTGCAAGCCGACTATCACGCCTGTGACGACACCACAGAGTTTACGATAGCCACAAACGTGACGGAGCTTTTGCCCGCACTGATCATAATAAAAAGGGCGCTCTTGGAGGTCGCACCAAACCTGCATATTCGCTTTGTGGATTTGGGGCCAAGAGACAATGCTCTGGGGGCTTTGTCAGAAGGGGCTGCAGACTTCGTGATCGCCGCGTCAATTGGCAAGTATCCTTTGGAGTTGCACAGCAAAACCCTCTACGCGGACGATTTTGCTTGCTTTTATGACGCCGCGCATCGGAAGCCGCCAACCTCGATCGAAGACTACGCCGCCGCACCACACGGCGTTTTGGACTTTGGCGGCCAGACAAAAAGCATTGTGGACACCGCCATAGACAGCGCGGGGTTCTCGCGCAGGCTGTCCCTTTCGGCGTCCAACTCGTTTGCACTGGCACGACTTGCAGAAGGCACCGATGTGATCATCACCTTGCCAGAGCAGTTGAAAAACACCGCATTCAAAGGGTTTGCCTTCTGCAAGCCCCCCCTTCTGTTCCCGAAGGTACGCTATGATCTTGTTGTGCATCGGCGGGTCGTTGACAGCCAGCGGCACCGGTTTTTCGAAACCGTGATCTTTGAGGCGGTCAGGACAATGCACCAGCCGTCGGTCCCCCGCGCCTGACCGCAATGCCTGTATTGCCTGCGCACCCCGACTGATGGCTCCTGCAACAGCAAAAGAGCCTATTCAGCGCGCACCTCAGACAAGGCCGCCAGCGCCTGCGAGTAGGCGTCAAGGTAGCTATGTCCCGGGGTCCCATGCGCCAGCGGGGCAAAGACGATATTCTGAAGACCAAGCTCTGTTGCGATCTCAAAGGCCCCGGCGGGCGGCGCGGCTTCCCAGATCAAGACGCTGGCACCGGTTTGTTCGATCAGCTTTTTCAAATCCGCAACCTGCTCATCATCTGGCATAGTGCCCGCCCCCCATTCCAGCGATGTGAGCTTCAGACCATAGCGTTTGGCAAAGTACTGGTAGCGCGGATGCGTGGCGATAAAGGTCACGCCTGCAAGACCTTCGGTGACCGCGCGGGCGTCGGCATCAAGGCCTAGAAAATCGGCGCGCAGCGTGTTCAATTGCTCCGCCACGTCGTCTGCGGGTGCGATGCCTTGGGCGGAAACTGCCCCTGCGATCGCCTCTGCCTGCGCAATGGCTAAGAGCGGATCAAGCCATGTGTAGGCAGCAAGCCCTTCATGCGAATGCTCCCCGCCGTCGCCGTGGCTGTGCGTGATGCTTTCCGTGACGATGAACTGGTCTTCGATGACAACCGAAGTGTTCACCAGCTTGGAACGTGGCAGCGACACCCGGTCAACCCAAGTGGCAAAACCTGCGCCATTCAGAAGGATAAGGTCAGCAGACTGGATCATGCTGATATCGGCGATGGACGGACGCCAGAAGGATGGGTCAACCTCTTGCGGTACCGGAAAAACAACCTCTGCCGCGTCTTCCAGCAGACGTTCGGCAATGTAGTGCAGCGGGTAATTCACTGTGACCACGACAGGACGGTCCTGCGCGGAGGCAACGCTGGCGGCGACAGTAAACATGGCCGCCAGCAGGAATTTATAAACGCGCTTCATGCTCAGCTTTGGCAATTCTTGGAAATGTCTTCGGGCGTGACAATCCAATAGTTGTCGTGACTGCCGGTATCGACCTCGATCACCAGCCCTTGGGAATGGTCAACGCTGTCCAATGGCACATCCACGGTGCCATCGCTGTTGATCGGGACTGTCATCAGCAAGGCGTTTTGACCATCAAGAACACGGACTTCAGCCTGCTGCACCGCATTGCCATTGGAAAACTTGGCCTCCACCATCACCGCGTCGCAGTCGACAGAGGCAAAGACGGTCATTTGATGGGCGACCGCCGCCACAGGTGCGGCAGCCAGAACGCAGGCAAACCCGGTCGCGCGGATCACTGACCTGTCCACTCTTCGAAGTGCACCCAGATCACAGCCCCCAGTTCAACAGCCTTGTCTGTACCATCTTGCGGCAGGGTATAATCAGCAGTGTTCAGTGCCGCAAACCCCCACCATCCGTCGGAGGGCGGTGCGTAGGTAAAGACGCCGCTTGCATCAGCCTTGACGGTTTGAGTGATCATCAACGCGTCCGGGACCGTAGCGTCCCCGCCCTCGTTGTAGAACTCAACCTCAACTTCAGCATAAGGGACGGGCGCGCCATCCATCTTCACGATGCCCTGAAAAACGTTGTGTTCCCACAGGCCAAAGGGTTTGGACAGCGGCACGATCTCTGTCTTGAGGCCCAGTTCCGTGTCCCACCCTTCGTCGTCGCCGTAGGCTGTGACGTAGGTTTTCGTGTAGTGGATGATAAAGGCATCCTCCGCCGGTTCCCAATAGGGCTGTGGCTCCATCGCAAAAATATACGTGCCGGGGCGGTCGAGGGCATAGTCAAGCGTGTATCCCTGATCGTCCATCACCGTCTCACCCTGCAGGCTGGAGAGAAGGTCAACGGTTGTGCCCTCATGGGTCACCGAAAAGGCCACGGGCGTGTCAAGCATCATGCCGTCCAATTCGAACGGGTGTGAAAACGACATCGTCAGTTCAACGCTGCGCCCGTCTTCCTGGCTGATCATCGGATCGTTCGGGATAATCATCCCGTAGTGCGCCAGCGCGGGGGATGCGACCACAAGGGCGCTCAGGGATGCAGTCAGGAAAATATTTCTCATAGGGACCTCCTTTTGATCATGAACCCAAGCTAAGCAGCCAGCCCACCCAGCGATCAGCATTGCGCGATACCAAGGCGGCTCCAAGCCCCGCTAAGGCACCTGATACACAAAGTAATGTCACGGTCTCTGCTGACAATAGGCGCAACACCATTCCACGCCGCGCGCCCAGCTTTACCGCCGTTGCAATCTCTCGCGCGCGCAACCGGTAGCTGAGGAAAACCGCCAGACCGATCGCCGCAAAGGCCGCGATGGCAATGATCATGGTGACAACATCCAACAGCGTCTTGATCCGGAATATGCGGTCCACCAGCCCTTGAATGACGCCCGCAGGCTCAACCAGTTGGGTCGGGCTTTCGCTGTCCAGATACCGACCCTTGAGGATGGTGGCGGACCGTGTGTCGTTTGGCACCACGATCACGGCGGAGGCTGGAAAGTCATCCTGACTGCCGTGAAAATGAAAGCTTTCGATGTTGTCTTGCGTAATCCGCTGGTACTGCACCACGGCTGCATTGGCGACCGCTTCGCTGCCTGCAGCCACTTGGGCGGCAGTTACCACGTCTTCGTGCCCGTGACCGATGCCCTGAATGACCCACGCCGTTTTGATATCGACAAAGATGGCTTGATCATCGGGTGAATTGGTCGGGGCAAGCACGCCGACGATAGGCATTTCCAAAGGGTAGACACCGTCCAGATCAAAGAGGTTTTCCGGCGACGACACCAGCGCGTCCCCAACCCCCTTGCCAAGGGCTTTTGCCACCTCTGCGCCGATGACAGCATCCCCCAGCAGCGACAGGCCGCGCCCGTCAGACAGGCGCAGATCGCGGAAATCGAAATAGTCCAGCGTTGTCCCCACGATGCGGAACCCGCCTGAGGCAAAGGCCGTATGCACCGGGATCGGCAGCGCAAGCCCGCTGTCCCAGATCGTTTCAACCTCGCGCATCGCAACTGGGTCGGGCCGCTCCTGCGAAAAATAAAGCGCCGCCATCGTCAGGTCCAACTGCGACCCGCGACTGCCCAGCAACAGCGGCGTGGCCTCCCCCCGCGCGACCAACGCGCGTTCGCTTGACGACAGCAGAATTTGGGTGGCGATGGGGACAAACAGAATGAGCCCTGCCACAAGCGTCAGCACAAGGCTGCGCGCCCAGTAATAACGCAGATAGGCAAAAGCGAGATAGAGTGCGTTCATGCCGGTGACCGTTCTCTGAATTGCGCAAAATCCAGCACCCTCTCGAAACGGGGCAGCAGTTCGTGGTCATGGGTCACGGCCAGCACGGCAGCACCCGCATCCGAGGCCTGCGTGAACAGCACATCGAGAATGCGCGCTTTGCTGTCAGGATCAAGGTTGCCCGTGGCCTCGTCCGACAAGATCAGTTTGGGTTGCGTCACCAGCGCCCGACAAATCGCCACCCGTTGTTGTTCCCCTTGGCTGAGCGCGCTGGGGTGACGGTCTAGCTTGTCCCCGATGCCACACGCGACGGCCAGGGCCTCCGCCCGGTCCAGCACCTCAGGGCCGAGGGAAAGCGCCGGTGTAATCCGGTAGGGATAAAGAATGTTTTGCCGGGCAGAGAGATACTCCAGCAGCGCAAAATCCTGAAAGACAAAGCCAATGGTGCTGGCGCGAAACCTGCGCCGCTGTTCCTCGCTCAATGCAGCCACATCCGTGCCTGCCACGTCGATCCGCCCCGTCTGGGGTGACAGAATGCCCGCAATCAGGTTCAACAGCGTGGTTTTACCGCTGCCACTGGGGCCGACCACCGCAAGCCGTTCAGACCCCGCCAGAGTGAACTGCGGTATTTTCAGCCGGAAGCCCGTTCCAGCGTAGCGGAATGTCAGGTCTTCAATAGTGACCATCAGTTTGTATCCGGCGCGGGGAACACTTCGCCTGCGGTGTCCCTGTTCACGTCCAAAAGCGCAAAATCCGTAATGCGCCACGCCCCGTCGACAGGGGAAACCGACAAGGCAGCACTGTAGGTGTTGCCGCGCACATGCAGGTGTTCAGCGTGGCCAACGGTGCCGATCACCTGCCACGACGCATCAATGGCAAGCGTGCCGCCCTCGCGCGCAACTTGCGTATTCAGCAGTTTGATCTCGTGGATGGTCTGATCTGCTTCTTCAAGGCCCCCGCCGGCCATTGCACCGACCCGCTCAAGGTAGAGGTACTCCAAAGCATCGCCGTGAGTGACGCGGGCCAGCGTGTCGTAAATGACATCCTCCTGCGTTTCACCAAAGGCCTCATAGACCACCAACAGCAAAGCGGGGGCCAAACGCCAGAAATCCGCGCCAGCCTCGTCAATCGTCATCGGATCAAGGCCCGGCGCGGTGAACGTATCTGTCTTGGACATACCGTTTTGTGCGGGCCACAAAAATATCGCTGCAATGGCTGCGGCACCAAGCACAGCAAGTCCTGCAAAGAGAAGTTTTTGATTTGGCAACGATGCAGTCCCGGCATTGAAAGAATGCGTGCACGCAAGGTGTTTCAGTCAGGCGCGGATTGCAAGGCCACGTCACGGCAATCCTGCACGGCTTTCAGACATAAAGACAATATGAGCCCTTGGTAATGGCGACACTCGGGGCTTGTACGCATTCTAGATCCGGTGCGAGGCCCAACACTCCGGCGCTCTTGCGACCTCGCACACAGAAAGCGGCGTCGATCTGGACTTGCCGGATCATTCTTCGCAAAAACCTGTGAGCCCCGGCCAATGTTCTTTGACTCAATTCGTGCCAACGCATACCCTAGGTAGAAATCGGCCCGACGCTAGGCATCCCAAAGCGACGCAGATACGTTTTTTCCGGTATCTGATGCGTAGACTTTCATCGAAAGACCCTCTCGCGCGTGCTTGCAAACCCTGCTGAGGTTGAGGCCAATGCTTAATATTTCCACGCCACGTAAGGCCTACAGCATTGGGTTGGTGCTGATTGCGGTGCTTGTGACGCTGCAATTCGCAGGCACCCGATTTGTCACGCAAAAACAAGCCGTGTCGGCCATTGAAATCAACCTTGCCGGACGACAACGCATGCTGTCGCAACGCATTGGCTTCACCCTTTTTCAAATTGCCTCCGTCCCTGCGCTGACCGACCCAGAACGGCTTTCTGCGCTGCGCGGGTTGCTGGCTGAATGTGTCGATCTCATGGAGCGCTCTTACCGCGCGTTAAATCGCCGTGCTCTGACAGATCTGGAGGTGGTTCTAGACGCCGGAGACGCCTGTTTGGCGCCAAACCCAGAGACACCGCTGGCGTTTCCGCAAAACCGCGTCCCGTTGAGCGAGGAATCGCTTCTAGCCGACTTCACGCAAAGCGCCTGGAGCGTGGCGGTCAGTGAGACGAACGGCACCGAAGCCTTGCAGACCGCGCGCGCCTTTGAGGGGCCTTTGCTGGAATTGCTCTCTGAATTGGATCAGGCGACGCTTGAGGCTCAGACGGCCTCAACAGCCCAGCTCAAAAGACTGCTGTCAGCCAACTGGTTCTTGTTGCTGGCGTTGATCATCGGCGAGGTATTTTTGATCTTTCGCCCCATGTCAAAAGCCGTTGAGCAAAGCATGCGGCGATTAAGACATGCCAACCTGCGGCTGTCCAACAGTGAGGCGCGGCTGCAAAGCTTCGCCTCTATTGGTGCGCACCAGTTTTGGGAAACCGACGCAAATCACTGCTTCACCTCTCTGGAGGCTGCCGATCCGAATACGCGCCTGCTGACAGCGTCAGATCAGATCGGAAAAGCGCCTTGGGAGATTGACGGCCTTGAGCCGCACAGCGGCGTTGACTGGGATGCTTTGAAGCGTGCAATGGCAAATCATCAGTCCATCGATGGGTTTGAATATCCGCTCTGGACAAAATACGCCCGAAAGACGTGGTGGCGCATCCACGGACAACCTGTTTTCACACAAGACGGCACCTTTCAAGGCTATGTCGGCACCTCCCTTGAAATCACCAACGAACGCGAAGCCGGGGAAAAATTGCGCCTGTCAGAACGGATGACAACGATTGGTCATTTGACGGCGGGGGTTGCGCATGACTTCAACAACCTTTTGGCCGTCATTCAGGGAAATGCAGAAATGCTGCCGCTTGAAAAGAATGACGCTGCCCGCAAACGGGATGCGGCAGAAATCGTGGCGGCGGCGGGACGCGGGGCGTCCTTGACCTCGCGGCTGTTGTCGTTTGGTCGCGTTCAACGGCTGGCGCCTGAACCTATTGATGTCACCGAATTTCTGGCCGACCTCGAAGAACTCCTTGGCAGGACACTGGGCGAGGATTTTGAAGTTGTTGTGGCGCCGCCATTGCATTCAATGCGCATCCTTGCAGACCAGCACCAACTGCAGGACGCTCTTTTGAACCTTGCCATCAATGCGCGGGATGCCGCACGCTCAGGCGGCCAATTGCATATCAAAGCCACCCTGGAAAACCATGTAAGCCCCCTGCATGAACTGACAGAACAAGATACTCACAGCGCCCTTGTGAAGCTGTCTTTTCATGACAACGGCCCCGGCATTCCTGCCAACATCCAAGAGCGGATTTTTGAACCCTTCTTTACCACCAAACCCGTGGGCGAAGGCTCCGGTCTGGGGCTGAGTATGGTCTACGGTTTCGCCCACCAGTCGGGGGGCTTTCTGGAAGTGGACAGTGCTGCCGGCAAAGGCACCACCATTGACCTCTATCTGCCCAGCGCGGGCGGGGCAGAAAAACCGAAAGCCAGTCCGCAAGACGCGGCACAATTGGTGCCCTCTGCACGCCTGTCCGTTCTCCTTGTTGAAGACAACGACGCGCTGCGCTCGGTGGTGCGCAGACAGTTGGAGCATTTGGAATTTGACGTTGATGAGGCGCGAGACGGCAAAACCGCGATGGACAAACTGAAGTATGGCGGACCCTTCGACATCTTGCTGTTGGATGTTGTCCTGCCCGGCGGCATTGACGGTGTCGCGGTCGCGAAATTCGCGAAAGAGATCAACGCCGACGCCAGAATACTGTTTTGCACCGGGTTTACGATTGGCCGGTCCAAATTCGAACAACAAGGCAAGGTTCTGGGTCCGGTGCTGAACAAACCTTTCAGTATGGAGGAGCTTAAGGATCAACTCGCTTTGTTAACAGCCCAAAGCAAGAATGGGACTTCGACAAGCAATTCGGTCCACTGAACTTTGTGCTGCGCAAATATCGTGATGTGTCCCGACATCACCTTTTCATCCCATGACAGCGCCCTTCCCCGCCTGCGGCCTCAAGGCGTTGGCGGCCCATAACGGTCTGATAATTCGATCACGGGCGCAATGCACCGCATACCCACTGTTCGCCGCGCTATTTTTGTGTCTAAATCCTGGCCATCCGACAAAGAAGAAAAATCAGGGAGACTGATAATGAAGAAACTGTCTTTTGTGGCAGCCTTGGCGCTTGGTACATCTGCCGCCTCAATGGCGGCTGCCGAGTGTGGCGACGTATCGATCACGGAAATGGACTGGGCCTCCGCCGCGGTGGTGAGCAATGTGTCCAAATTCTTGCTGGAGCAGGGATATGGATGCAACGTGACGCTGGTGCCCACAACAACGGTGCCAGCGATGGCGTCTGTAGCGGAAACCGGTGAGCCGGACATTCTGACCGAGCTTTGGACCTCCTACACCGAGGTCTACGAAGAACTGCGCGACGAAGGGAAGCTCGTTGAGCTTGCCAAAGTGCTGTCGGACGGCGGTGTGGAGGCGTGGTGGATTCCACAATATCTGGCAGAGGCGCACCCCGAACTGACCACCCTCGAAGGGATCAAAGCCAACCCGTCGCTTGTGGGCGGACGCTTTCATGACTGCCCCTCAGGCTGGGGCTGTGACATCACCAACAACAACAACTTCAAGGCAGCCGGTCTGGCAGATGCGGGCGTCGAACGCTTCCAGCACGGGTCAGGTGAAACGCTGGCGACAGCGATTGCAGCCGCCTATGAGGCCAAGGAACCATGGTTCGGGTACTATTGGGCGCCCACATCGGTGTTAGGCAAATACCCGATGGTTCAGGTTGAAATGCCCCCCTACGAGGCAGATACGCACACCTGCAACGGCCTTGAGGACTGCGCGACCCCCGGTCTGTCCGCCTATCCTGTCTCGAACGTTGTGACAGCGGCCACGCAAACCTTTGTGGACCGTGAACCAGACGCGGCCAGCCTGATGGGTAAGCTGACCTTTACCAACGCGCAGATGGGCGAAGTCCTTGCCTGGCAAGAGAACAACGAAGCCTCCAACGAAGAGGCAGCCGTCTACTTTTTGACAACCTACAAGGATGTCTGGGCCGATTGGCTGAGTGATGGCGCGCGTGAAAAGCTCGCCGCACTTTTGCAGTAACCTAAACAGGGCATCGGGGTGCCTTGCTGCCCCGAAACGCCCATGCGCGCGGTGCAACAACCCAGCGAAGGCCCTAAATGGCACAGTATGAAGCAGTGTTCGACGCGCTTGGCATGCGCGCATGGTGCGATGCAAACAAAGAAGAAGCCCCCATGTCGATGGCGCAGCTTCTTGCGCAAACGCAAGGGGGCGGTGACGCCGCCGAAGGGGGCGGCGGACTGCCCTTCCCGTCTCTGGACACGTTGCACGAGGCCTGCGCGCGCATCGGCCAGACCCGTGACCTGACAGCAGGGATCGAAGCGGGGTTTCTGGGCATTCGGGACGAATTGAAATTTGCCCTCGATCCGTTGACCCAACCCTTAAGCTGGATGCTCGACAGCACATTGTTTGTCTTTGAAACCGCGCCCTGGTGGGCGATGATCCCTGCCCTGCTTGTGCTGTCATGGTTTGCCAGCCGGTCCCGCGCGGTCACCGCATTTGTTGCCGTGGTACTGCTGTTTTTCGGCCTTATCGATCACTACGAGGTCGCCATGCAGACACTGGCCATTGTCTTTGTCTGCACCGGCCTTTCAGTGTTTTTTGGTGTCCCCATTGGCATCGGCATGTCGAAATCCAACACCGCCCAGCGCATCATCGTCCCCATACTGGACCTGCTACAAACGCTGCCGACCTTTGTTTATCTGATCCCGCTAATCTTTCTGTTTTCGGTTACGGAATCAAAACTTTACGGGATTGCCATCATTCTCTACGCGATTGTGCCGGTCATTCGCCTGACCGATCTGGGCGTCCGTCTGGTGGATCAGGACGTGATCGAGGCGGCCAATGCTTTTGGCATGACCGCCTGGCAAAAGCTGACGCGGGTTGAACTGCCGCTGGCCCTGCCCAACATCATGGCAGGCGTCAACCAGACCATCATGATGAGCCTTGCCATGGTGGTCATTGCCTCTCTGGTCTCGGCACCGGGTCTGGGCGTGCTGGTCCTGCGCGGCATTCGCAATCTTGAACTGGGCGTGGGCATCGTTGCAGGCCTCGGGATCGTCTTGCTGGCGGTGATCCTCGACCGCGTGTCAAAAGCTGCATTGGCACGCGTCGATGTCCAGCGAAACGTGAAGTGACCAAGGCATGACACAGTCCAAGGTTTCGATCCGCCGTCTTTACAAGATCTTTGGCCCAAAAGATGCCGCGATGGTACCGCTGGTCGAAGCCGGTATGGACAAATCCACGTTGCTTGCAGCGCACGGCCATGTGCTGGGCCTTAATGACATCAACATTGAGATGCAGCCCGGCGAAATCACCGTGATCATGGGCCTGTCCGGGTCTGGAAAATCCACGCTGATCCGACACCTGAATCGCCTGATTGACCCAACTGCGGGTGAAATTCTGGTCGATGGTGAGGACGTGATGCAACTGGGGCCCGCCGCGCTGCGCGATCTGCGTCGAAAGCAGATGTCTATGGTGTTCCAGAAATTTGCCCTGTTGCCGCATAAATCCGTTCTGGAAAACGCCACCCTCCCCCTCTCCGTGCAGGGCGAGAGCGAAGAGGTGCAACAGGCAGAAGGCCTGAAGTGGCTGGCGCGGGTCGGTCTGGATGGGTTCGAGGGCCGCTACCCGGCGCAACTGTCTGGTGGCATGCAACAGCGCGTGGGGATCGCCCGGGCGCTAACCGCCAACACCGACATCATGCTGATGGACGAGGCCTTTTCCGCCCTCGACCCGCTTATCCGCACAGACATGCAAAACCTTTTGCTCGAACTGCAAAGCGAATTGCAGAAAACCGTCGTGTTCATTACCCATGATCTGGATGAAGCCCTGAAACTGGCAGATCATCTGGTCATCCTCAAGGACGGCGCTGTGGTGCAACAAGGGGAGCCGCAGGGGATTCTGCTGCACCCCTGCGATCCCTACATCGAAGACTTCGTGAGTGATATCAATCGCGCGCGGGTTCTGCGCATACGCTCTGTGATGCAGGCGGTGAGCACCGACCATTTCGACGGTGATGTAGAGGCCAGCAGCACCCTTGAACATTTGATCTCTGTGTCGGGGGGCGATACCAACAAGCTTTACCGCGTTGTGGATGGCGGAAAGGTTGTGGGGCAGCTCAATGTCAAGGACCTCGTCAAGGCGCTGGTACCTCGGCGGGCCGGAGCACAGGACAAAGCGATTTAGACGCATCCGGCACAGCCCCGCCCGTTTGTGACCCAAATCTGCCGATTGCATCCACACAGCGTCACCGCGCGGGCATGCCCCCTCCCCGTTGCGTAAACAGGTCGCATGTGCCGTGACGGTGCGGCTTTAGCTGATGATCAAACTTGACAGCTTGCGCAGGCTGCGTGCAGAATATTTACGCGCGAAAACTTTTATGCGCTCGGAAACGCCCATCGGGTTTGAATACAGTCAGCAGGTCTGTCCATGAAGCAAGTCAAAATCAAAACCATGGAAGAGCTTGCACAGCTCAGCGGCATCTCGCGCCCCACCCTGTCGAAGTTCTTTAACGACGCGGACAGTGTGCGCAAATCCACCCGGTCACGAATCGAAGACGCGCTGGAGCGCTACGACTACACGCCGAATTTCTACGCCATCAACCAGAACCGGAAACTGACCAAGAACATTGGTATCGTCGTGCCTTTCCTCGCCGATCCGTTCTTTTCAGAAATTGCCCGTGTGATCGAACAGCGGTGCATTGCTGCCGGGTATTCACCGTCTCTTTTCAACTCGCACGGGGACGCTGAACAGGAATGCGACATTCTGGATGCGCTGCGGTCGCTGAAGCCTGCGGGCGTTCTGCTTGCGCCGCTGGGGCGCACGTCAAACCGGTCAGAACTTGAATCCTTTTGCCGCGATGTGCCGACCGTTTTGTTCGACAGCAATCTGGAAGGCATCGGTGAGGCCTTTGTTGGATCTGACAATTATAGCTTTGTTTCTCAGACGGTTGAATACCTTTCCCGCACGGGCGAGCCGCCTTCATTCGTCGAGATGCGCACCCCCGCCAACCCCAACGCCCATAGCAGGCGCAGGGCCTACATCGATATGATGACACGCCTGGGGCTTGAACCACAGGTCATCCAGATCGAAGGGCAAGGCTGGTCGTTTGAGGAAATCGGGCGCGCAGGTGGCTTCCATTTGCTTGACGAAAAAACACTGCGCACAGACACTGTCTTGTGCAGCAACGACCGCTTGGCCATCGGTTTTTTGTCCGCGTGTTACGAAAGCGGCATACGTGTGGGGCGGCAAAAGGACATGGATTTACGACTCGCGTCGCACGACAATAATCCGTTTTCACAGTTTACCTGCCCGTCTCTGACCACCGCCGCGCATGATTTCGCGGCCGTTTCCGAAACAGCGGTTGATACTTTGTTCAATGTCATCGACGCAGGTGGACACCTTGAAAACAGGACGGAAACGCTGTTTCCGGCACAGTTGATCATCCGAAACTCTGCATAAATTTTTACGCGCGTAAATTTTTAGTTGACGCAGCGTGCTTTGTCCCTCTAGAGTGAGCCATCACGTCCAAATTCAGGGAGGAACGGATGTCTATCAAGCGCGTACTCGGTGCCACAACGGCGCTCACCATTTGCGCCACCGCAGCATTTGCGGATGGCCACTCACCAACAATCACGATCGCAACCGTAAACAACGGCGACATGGTCCGGATGCAGGGGTATACCGACCAGTTCACTGAACAAACCGGCATCAATGTCGAGTGGGTCACACTGGAAGAAAACGTTCTGCGCCAGCGTGTCACCACGGACATCACCACCAAAGGTGGCCAGTTCGACATCATGACCATCGGCATGTACGAAACACCGATCTGGGGTGCCAACGGATGGCTGGTCCCACTGAATGATCTGTCGGCAGAATATAACGTCGATGACATCCTCCCCGCCATGCGCAACGGCCTGAGCCACGATGGGACGCTGTTTGCAGCCCCATTCTACGGCGAAAGCTCCATGATCATGTACCGCACTGATCTGATGGAAGCAGCCGGTCTGGACATGCCAGACGCACCGACATGGCAGTTCATCCGTGAAGCGGCGGCCGCCATGACCGATCGTGACAACGAAATCAACGGCATCTGCCTGCGTGGCAAGGCCGGTTGGGGCGAAGGCGGTGCCTTCATCACAGTCACAGGCAACTCCTTTGGCGCGCGCTGGTTCGACGAAGAGTGGAACGCACAGTTCGATCAGCCTGAATGGGCCGAAGCGATCAACTTCTACGTTGACATGATGAACGAGTCCGGTCCTGCCGGTTTCGCCACAAACGGCTTCAACGAAAACCTGAACTTGTTCCAACAAGGCAAGTGCGGCATGTGGATCGACGCAACAGTTGCGGCATCCTTTGTCACCAACCCCAACGATTCAACCGTAGCTGACAGTGTTGGCTTTGCTCTGGCCCCAAACAGCGAAGGCGTTGAAAAGCGCGCGAACTGGCTCTGGGCATGGGCGCTGGCGGTTCCTGCTGGCACCGAACAAGAAGCTGAAGCCAAACAGTTCATCGCATGGGCAACCTCCACCGATTACATCGAACTGGTTGCTGCGAACGAAGGTTGGGCAAACGTGCCTCCGGGTGCGCGGACGTCTCTGTATGAGAACCCCGAGTACCAGAAGGTTCCATTTGCTCAAAAGACGCTGGACTCCATCAACGCGGCTGACCCGACAGACCCCACGGTCGATCCGGTTCCATACGTTGGTATTCAGTTCGTCGCGATCCCTGAATTTGCAGGTATGGCAACTGAAGTAAGCCAGGAATTCTCTGCCGCTTACGCAGGTCAGCAAACTGTCGAAGAAGCGCTTGAAAAAGCACAAGCGATCACAAACGAAGTCATGGAAGCAGCCGGCTACAAGTAAGCCGCACTTCTGACAATTCAGAGGGCGACCTGGTTGTCGCCCTCTGACACCCCACCCCATCAAACACATCACATCTTTCACATCGCGTAAGGTGGTGCCGCAATACTGCGGGCCGTCATCCGAGGAGATGCACCCAATGGCAACCAAAGCTTCCCGATCCGCGGCCCGGCTAATGATGGCTCCAGCAGTAGTTCTGCTTCTGGGCTGGATGCTGGTCCCCCTCATCATGACTTTGTGGTTCTCGTTCAGAAACTACCTGCCGCTGCGCGGCGGCGATCTGGGCTGGGCCGGTTTTGACAATTACGTTCGTTTTATTTCATCAAGCGCCTTCTGGCCCTCGGTTCAGACAACCCTGATCATCGTGCTGGGCGTTCTGGTCATCACTGTGGTGCTGGGCATTTTTCTCGCGATGCTGCTGGATCAGCCGATGTGGGGACAGGGCATTGTCCGCATCCTCGTCATCGCGCCCTTCTTTGTGATGCCAACGGTGTCTGCACTGGTGTGGAAAAACATGTTCATGGACCCCACGAACGGGCTTTTCTCCCATCTGTGGCGCTTGTTCGGGGCCGAACCTGTTTCCTGGCTCTCGGACGCCTCTTTGCCGTCGATCATCATGATCGTCAGCTGACAGTGGCTGCCCTTTGCGACGCTGATCCTTCTGACAGCCTTTCAATCGCTCGACAGTGAGCAGTTGGAAGCCGCCGAAATAGATGGCGCGCCCAAGCCGCAGCGTTTCTTCTACATCATGCTGCCCCACCTGAGCCGCGCGATTACGATCGTGATCCTGATCCAGACCATCTTCCTGTTGGCGATCTTTGCTGAGATCTTCGTGACCACAGGCGGTGCGTTCGGCACACGGACACTGTCTTACCTGATTTTCCAGCGTGTTCTGGAAAGCCAAAACGTCGGTCTTGGCTCCGCCGGTGGCGTCTACGCCATCATCCTTGCAAACATCGTCGCGATCTTCCTGATGCGGATCGTCGGCAAGAACCTGGATAACTGATCATGGCACGTAGCGTGACACCCCGCCGCAAACTGATCAACACAGGCTTTGCCTGGGCCATCGGTCTGCTGATCTTCTTTCCCATCCTCTGGACGATCCTCACCAGCTTCAAATCAGAGGCGCAAGCCATCGCAAGCCCGCCGATCTTTCTGGGCTTCGACTGGACGCTGGAAAACTACCAGGTCGTGATGGAGCGTTCAAACTACGGCCGGTTCCTGTGGAACTCCATCATCATCGCAGGCGGCTCAACCATCCTGGGTCTGATGATCGCCATACCGGCTGCATGGTCCATGGCCTTTGTGCCCTCCAAGCGGACCAAGGACATTCTGTTGTGGATGTTGTCCACAAAGATGCTGCCTGCGGTTGGCGTACTTTATCCGATCTACCTGCTGTGTATTCAGCTTGGTGTTCTTGATAACCGCGTCGCCCTTGTGGTGATCCTGATGCTGATCAACCTGCCAAGCATTGTCTGGCTGCTCTATACTTACTTCCGCGAAATTCCGGGCGAGATCTTGGAAGCCGCGCGGATGGATGGGGCCTCTTTGAAGGAAGAGCTGATCTATATTCTGACGCCGATGGCGATACCGGGCATTGCCTCGACCATGCTGCTCAACTTTATTCTGGCATGGAACGAAGCTTTCTGGACGCTCAATCTGACGGCTGTGGATGCAGCACCTCTGACAGCCTTCATTGCCAGCTACTCCAGCCCAGAGGGTCTCTTCTTTGCCAAACTCAGCGCGGCCTCGACCATGGCCATTGCGCCGATCCTCATCCTTGGCTGGTTCAGCCAGAAACAACTTGTACGCGGCCTGACGTTCGGCGCGGTGAAATAAGAACACTGCGCTTTGGCAGCAAAGCGGCAGCGCGAAAGGAAAAACATCATGGGACGTATTCAACTTAAAAAAGTGACCAAGAACTTCGGTGACGTGGAGGTGATCCCTCCTTTGGATTTAACGATCGAAGACGGTGAGTTTACGGTCTTTGTAGGCCCCTCTGGCTGCGGTAAATCCACCCTGTTGCGGCTGATTGCCGGACTGGAGGATATCACCTCCGGCCACATCGAGATCGACGGCGCGGATGCCACCGATCTTGTGCCTGCCAAACGCGGCTTGGCGATGGTGTTCCAGTCCTATGCGCTTTATCCGCATATGTCGGTGCGCAAGAATATCGCCTTCCCGCTCAAAATGGCCAAGATGGATCAGGCAGAAATCAACCGGCGCGTCGAAGGGGCCGCCGAAATTCTGAACCTCAAGGACTACATCGACCGCCGCCCCGGCCAGCTTTCGGGCGGGCAGCGCCAGCGGGTGGCCATTGGCCGCGCGATTGTGCGCGAACCTGCGGCTTTCCTCTTCGATGAGCCGCTGTCTAACCTCGATGCAGCCCTGCGTGTGGGCATGCGGATGGAAATCTCTGAACTGCACAAAAAGCTGACCACAACGATGATCTACGTGACGCACGATCAGGTCGAAGCCATGACAATGGCCGACAAGATCGTTGTGCTGCGCGCAGGCAACATCGAACAGGTGGGCAGCCCCCTCGACCTCTACCGCGCGCCGCGCAATACGTTTGTGGCGGGTTTCATCGGCTCTCCCAAGATGAACCTCATCGAAGGCGAAGAGGCGCGCAAACACGACGCGCACACCATCGGCGTACGCCCTGAACACATTGCGGTTTCAGACAGCGGCGGCACGTGGTCCGGCGTGGTGGGCGTGTCTGAGCATCTGGGGTCCGATACGTTCTTTCACATTCATGACACCGGCCTGGCAGACACCATTACCGTGCGTGCCGGCGGTGAAGTGAACTTCAAATACGGGGATCGCATCGAACTTACGCCCAGAGAAGACGTGATCCACCGGTTTGATGCACAGGGGCTGCGCATCGGATGATGCGACTTGCCGGCAAATCTGCGTTGATTACCGGGGCTGCGCGCGGCATCGGGCTTGCCTTCGCCAAGGCCTATGTGGCCGAAGGGGCCCGTGTTGCGATTGCCGATATCGACATGGACCGCGCCTGCGCGGCGGCACAGGCCATCGGGGACGCGGTGATCGCTGTGGAAATGGATGTCACGGATCAGGCCAGCATCGACGCGGCAGTAGCGCAGGCTGTCGCAGCGTTTGGCCAGATCGACATTCTGATCAACAACGCGGCCATCTTCACGGCAGCGCCGGTTGTCGATGTCGACCGTGCAGACTATGCGCGCGTGTTCGATATCAATGTAGCAGGCACCCTGTTCACCTTGCAGGCCGTGGCGCGTCACATGATCGACCGCGGCATCAAGGGCCGGATCATAAACATGGCGTCACAGGCAGGCAGACGCGGTGAACCCCTTGTGTCGGTCTACTGCGCCTCCAAAGCGGCGGTGATCAGCCTGACGCAGTCGGCGGCGCTTAATCTGATTGAGCACGGGATTAACGTCAACGCCATCGCCCCCGGCGTGGTTGACGGTGAACATTGGGATGGCGTGGACGCGTTCTTCGCCAAGTATGAAAACAAAGCGCCCGGTCAAAAGAAGGCGGAAGTCGCACGTGCGGTACCCTATGGTCGCATGGGCACCGCCGAAGACCTGACCGGAATGGCCGTTTTTCTGGCCAGCGAAGAGGCACGATACATCGTGGCCCAGACCTATAATGTGGACGGCGGACAATGGATGAACTGACCAAAACAGAACCCCAAAAGCTGACGGAACAAACGCTTTCGCAGCTCAGCAAGGATATTGTCGTACCGACCTACGACAGACGCGCCCTTACCCCCGGGATTGTCCATATCGGTTTGGGAAACTTCCACCGTGCGCATCAGGCGTGGTATCTGCACCGCCTGATGCAACAGGGCCTTGCGCATGACTGGGCCATCATAGGCGCGGGCGTGCGTCCAAACGATGCCGCCATGCGAGACAAGCTTTTGGCGCAGGATTGCCTGAGCACGCTAATCGAACTCCGCCCCGATGGCACCTCCGCCGAAGTCTGCGGCTCAATGATCGATTTCCTGCCGGTCGAAGAAGACAACGCCACCCTCATCGAGACGCTGGCGACCCCGTCCATCCGGATCGCGGCCCTGACCGTCACCGAAGGCGGATACTTCATGAACCCCGCGACAGGCACATTTGACGCCGAACACCCCGACATGCAGCATGACGCGGCGCACCCTGCCCGCCCACGCACAGCCTTCGGGGCCATGATCGCGGCTTTGGCGCGCCGCAAAGATGCGGGAACAGGGCCGTTCACGGTGCAAAGCTGTGATAATTTGCGCGGCAATGGCGACATTGCCCGCGCGACCGTTGTGTCACTCGCCCGCCAGAGCGATCCCGAACTGGCCGATTGGATCGAAGCACATGTGAGCTTTCCCAACTCCATGGTGGATTGCATCGTTCCGGCCACCGGTCCTGCTGAAATTGCGCAAGCCGAGGCCTATGGCATCTCTGACGCGGCCCCGGTGACCCATGAGAACTTTCGCCAGTGGGTGCTGGAGGATGATTTCTGCGCAGGCCGTCCGGATTGGGACGTCGCAGGCGCGACCTTTACCTCTGACGTCCACACCTACGAAGCGATGAAAATTCGGATACTGAACGCAGGCCATCAGGTCCTTGCCAATGCAGGTGAAGTGCTTGGGGTTGAGACCATCGCCGAATGCATGAACCATCCTTTGATTTCGCGTTTCTTTCGCAAGGTTCAGACAGAAGAGATTGTGCCGCATGTGCCTTCTGTGCCGGGCATGACGCCCGACGCCTATGTGCGACTGATTGAAGGACGATTCGGCAACACGGCGATCCGGGATACCACCCGGCGCGTGGCCTTTGATGGCTCATCGCGGCACAGCGGCTTTCTGTTGCCCATTCTGCGCGACGCCCTTGCAACAGGAGGCGGTATTTCGGGGCTGTGCCTGTGCGAAGCGCTCTGGGCGCGTATGTGTTTTGGCACCCGTGACGACGGCAGCGCAATTGAGCCCAACGACCCGTTCTGGGAGACACTCACCGAGGTGGCTCAAACCGCGCGCAGCACACCAGCTGCTTGGCTGGCGCAGGACGACATCTATGGGGATCTCGCGCAACAGGCTGCCGTGGCTGACGCGTTTTCGATGTGGTTGGAGATGCTCTGGTCCCAAGGGACCGAAAAGACATTGCGCCACTATATCGAAAACAGTGCATAGACGGGGCAATGAGCGCAAAAGGGCCATGGGCTGGCACAGGGGCCCAAGATCAGGTGTCCTTGCACAGGCTTGATGCGGTTTGAATTTTTGCGTGATCGGCTCCCGGGCCTTGCGCGCCTGCGGACGTTCTGCCGCAACGGGTACAGACGCTTGCAGGGTACGCACCCGGCGCGCAAACACCGGCTGGCCGACCACGAAACGTTCCTGAAGCACTGACCTATCGTCCCCCCCCTCGCGCACAAAGGGTCTCCAACGTCAAAAAAGCGGCAGCGTTTTTGATGTGGGCCATAAAGCCTCATCCCGGCAAACGCACAGTTCGGTGTCGCTTTGCTGGTGCGGATGGAGGGACTTGAACCCCCACGCCAAAGGCACTTGAACCTAAATCAAGCGTGTCTACCAATTTCACCACATCCGCACGCTCTGACCGTTTAGTGGGCCGAAGGCACGGCGTCAAGAACACACCAAGGGCTCTGCTTCGTTCCTCTTTCTTCACCGTAGCGGGCAAGGCCGACCCACCACAGAGCATTAAACCCACACCAACGCACGCCACGTTAAGCGATTATTAGCCAATATTTGTTCAACCTTCGCCAAAGGCACGACGAAGGGAAAGCGCTTGTTGCATGACACGCCCAAAACGCAGTCGCATGGTGTTCGAAACAACAAAAGACCTGTCGAACCAATCGGTCTGTGCGAAGGTGCGCCGGTTCTGACGGCAACCGGGTTTGTCCCTGTGGAAAACCTGCGGCCCGGAGACTGGCTTTTGACCAGTGCCGGCTGCCAACAAATCACCCGGCGGCGGCATGTCACGCTGGTCGGGCGTGCAGTTTACGTGCTTGCAGGCACTCAGGGCCATAAAAGCCTGAACCGCGACAGTCTCCTGCCCGCCGGACAGCCCGTTTTTGTGCAAGACTGGCGCGCGAGGGCGTTGCGGCGGCGTCCTTGCGCGCTTATCCCTGTGGCCTCTTTGATTGACGGCGAGTTTCTGCGCGATCTGGGGCAGGTCCCGCTCAGTCTGATCCAGTTGTCTTTTGCCCAGCCCTGTGTGCTGCATGGCGACGGGCTGCAGCTTGCATGCGCCACCGAAACGCTGGCCCAGCGCTGTCTGGATTACTGAAGCAGGCGCCGCAAGACCGTCGGAACCGCGTCGCTCAGTTCTTCTGCAATCAACCCCGGCCCGATGACGCGCGCGGCCTCAACGTGTAGCCAAACAGCAGCCGCTGTCACCCGATCCAAAGGGATATCCGGCGCAAGTGTGGCAAGCCCCGTGATCAACCCTGCCAGCACATCCCCTGCCCCTGCCGTGGCCAGCCATGGCGCTTGCCGGTCATAGTGAGCCACATGAACATAGGCAGGCCCAGACGGCGCAGAAATCACCGTTGTTGGCCCTTTCAGCAACACCACAGCCCCCGCGCGCGCAGCCGCTTTGGCAACGCAGTCGATCCGGCACGCACCAGCGCGCAGCTCTGCCGCCAAATCCGGGAAAAGCCGCGCAAATTCACCCTCATGCGGTGTCAGAACGCAATTGGGATGCAACAACTGAAAGAGGTCAGACGGGGCTTGCGCAAAAACGGTCAGGGCATCCGCGTCCAAGACCGTTGTCCGGCGCAAGGCCAAGGCAGCACGGACCACCTTAGCCGTTTTGCCGCTTAGGCCAAGCCCGGGTCCGAGACATAGCGTGCGAATTCTGTCATCCACACGCTCAGCCAAATCCTCCGGACCATCAAGACGCCGCAACATAATCGCCTCAAGTGCTGACGCGTTTTCCTGCAAGGCTGCGGGCGGGCAGAGCATCGTCACCAACCCCGCGCCCGCCCGCAGCGCCGCCCGCGCCGCAAGCCGCCCCGCGCCACCGCGACCAACGCCGCCCGCCAGCACCATCGCATGCCCGCGATCATATTTGTGGCCCTGCGCAGGGGTGGGCAAGGGGATACCTTCAAAGATGTCTGACCCGAAAGCCGCGCCGCGCGATGCCTCGACCAACACCATCGAAGCAGACGACACGCGCGGCAATCCGATATCTACGATGCGCAGATCACCACAGGCCGCCGGTCCGTCATTCAAAAGATGCCCCGGCTTAGGGCAGTGAAACGTGACGGTCAGATCCGCCCGTGCCGCCTCTCTAGCACTCAGTATGCGCCCCGTATCGAGGTCCAGCGCCGAAGGACAATCCACCGCAAGCCATTTGGCAGGACGTGGCCACGGCGGGGCGGAATAGAATCGCAGCACCGCTGCCACCTCTGCGGGCGGCGGGCGGCGCAGGCCAATCCCGAAAACGGCATCCACCACCAGCTGCGGGGGCGCAACGGCTGCAATGCTATCTTCGCACCACAGCTCGATATCGCCTATTTCGAGCCATCGCCGGGCGTTTTCATGCGCATCTTCTGGCAACTTGCTGATGTCGCCCCACGCAAAGACACGGACGTTCCAGCCCCGCGCCCGCAACAGGCGTGCAATGACATAGCCATCGCCCCCATTGTTGCCCGGCCCGCACAAAACGATGGCACGCGCAGGCATTGCCGCCATTTGCGGCCAGACGGACAGCAAGCTGGAAACCACACCCCTGCCCGCCCGCTCCATCAGATCGAGGCCATCCGCCTGACCACTTTGCATCGTTTCTTTTTCATGCTTTTGCATGACTGCAGCCGTTAAAATCTCCAATGAAGCCCCCTTAGCGATTCAAAGCTGCCTAAATTTCTTGCACACTGCACAAATTTTAAAACCACTGGCGCGAATTCAGTGCAGCTTACCTCTCAGTTTACCCGGATGCATGGACCCTTACAGCCCGAAATGTTCTCTCGCTTTGGCAAGATGGCAAGGGAGGGCTCCATGAAGAAGATCGAAGCGGTCATCAAACCGTTTAAGCTCGACGAAGTGAAGGAGGCTCTGCAAGAAGTTGGCGTCCAGGGACTTTCGGTAATCGAGGTCAAAGGGTTTGGGCGTCAAAAAGGCCATACGGAATTGTACCGCGGCGCGGAGTATGTCGTGGACTTCCTGCCCAAAGTCAAAATCGAGATCGTTTTGGACGACGACCTTGTCGACCAGGCAGTCGACGCCATTGTGGCGGCGGCAAAGACCGAGAAAATCGGAGATGGCAAGATTTTTGTCACCCCCGTCGAGCAGGCCATTCGCATTCGTACTGGCGAAACCGGCTCTGACGCGCTGTAAGGCGCAGGCTACCGTTCATTCCAAAAAAGAGGGATATCACAGAAAATGAGCTCTGAACTGCTTAAGATGATTCAGGATGAAGACGTGGCCTACGTCGACATCCGCTTTACCGACCCACGCGGCAAGCTGCAGCACGTGACGGTTATGGCCGATCAGGTCGACGCCGACTTTCTTGAAGAAGGGTTTATGTTCGACGGCTCCTCCGTTGCCGGATGGAAGTCTATCGAAGCCTCCGACATGAAGCTTATCCCGGACGTGGACAGCGCCTATGTGGATCCGTTCTATGCGGAAAAAACCGTCTGTCTGCACTGCTCAATCGTAGAGCCTGACACAGGCGAAGCATACGAGCGTGACCCGCGATCAACCGCCGAAAAGGCCGAAGCATACCTCAAGTCCACCGGTATCGGTGACGTGGCCTACATGGGTCCAGAGGCAGAGTTCTTTTTGTTCGACAACGTCAAATTCTCGAACACGATCAACAAAGTATCTTACGAAGTTGATGCCATCGACGCGTCGTGGAACACCGACACAGATTACGAGATGGGCAACATGGGCCACCGCCCCGGCGTCAAGGGCGGCTACTTCCCGGTGAACCCCACCGACGAATCGCAAGACCTGCGCTCTGAGATGCTATCCACCATGAAGCGTCTGGGCATGAAAGTGGACAAGCACCACCACGAGGTCGCCTCCTGTCAGCACGAGTTGGGCCTGATCTTTGACAGCCTGACAAAGCAAGCAGACGAGTTGCAAAAATACAAATACGTGATTCACAACGTGGCGCACGCATACGGCAAGTCGGCAACCTTCATGCCCAAGCCGATCTACGGTGACAACGGCACCGGCATGCACGTGAACATGTCGATCTGGAAAGACGGCAAGCCGGTCTTTGCAGGCGACAAATATGCCGATCTGAGCCAGGAAGCGCTCTACTTCATCGGCGGCATTCTTTCGCACGCAAAAGCGCTGAACGCCTTTACCAACCCTGCGACCAACAGCTACAAGCGCCTGATCCCGGGCTTTGAAGCGCCTGTTCTCCGCGCCTATTCTGCGCGTAACCGGTCGGGCTGTGTTCGTATTCCATGGACCGAAAGCCCCAAGGCCAAGCGTGTCGAGGCCCGCTTCCCCGATCCCGCAGCGAACCCGTATCTGTGCTTTGCAGCGCTCTTGATGGCTGGCCTTGCCGGCATCCAGAACAAGATCGACCCGGGTGAGGCGATGGACAAGAACCTCTATGATCTGCCCGCCGAAGAGCTCGAAGGCATTCCAACTGTCTGCGGTAGCCTGCGCGAAGCGATCGAAGAGCTGGAGGCCGACATGGACTTCCTGCTGGCCGGCGACGTGTTCACCAAAGACCAGATCGAAGGCTACATCGAGCTGAAAATGGAAGAGATCGAAACCTACGAGCACACACCACACCCTGTTGAATTCGGGATGTACTACAGCTGCTAAGCAGAACTTGTAGACAAAAAAGGGCGTCCCTCGGGGCGCCCTTTCTTGTTTGCGGTGCACAGCGTGGCCTGTTGAAATGCGCAGTGGATTGTTCCTGACGTCTATAGAGACCCACACCTGCAACAAAGCCGATCAAAACGGCGCGAGGTGCCCGCACAATACAGATCCGGTTGCTGGTCCAACGCGATCGCTGAGGGATACAGCGCATTCTCCCCGTGCACCGAAAGCACACCTTAACGTTCCAGTATAGATTGTAACTTTCGTCATTTTCGCCTTTTGCGTTGCTTTGTTTGTGAAACACTGCGTACGCTGAACGACCGCGCGATAATATCGTTGCCGGACAATAAATTGGAATGAATATCATGAAAATGCATTTGATAAAGGTGGCCACGCTCGCGGCCGCACTGACGGCATTTGGAACTGCATCAATTGCAGCGACGATCACGGTCTCCAAAATCACTCCGACGGTAGATGGCGCGGATATCGCGCTTTTGCCAACGGATACGACAACTGTTCGCTTCGAGAACAACGATACGACGGCCATCTGGTTCGACCGTCCGGATCAAGGGCAAAGTTTTACCACCGGATCAAACTCTGCCGGGTATACAATGTCTGGCTTCAGTTTTGCCCAACGGTACTATAGATGGGATATCGGAACGCTGACCCTGAACGTCGGGACAATTACCAGCAACATCTTCACCCCATTGGTGTCAGAAACGATCGCCGCCGCGAACACGCCGACTGTCGTGGGAGACGGTACGAGTTTTGATTGGTACAATTTTGTACTGGGCACCCCACTACAGCTGAATGCGAATACTGAATATGCCGTGTTCGCAGGAAACCCCGACACCAATGGCGCAGTGTTCATAAAGTCAACAACAGACACTGATTACACCGGTGGCACGGCTTATCGCGATAGCATCACGAATGGACAATTTAACAATCCGGTCAGTTCACTTGGATTTGATCGGGTTTTTCATGTGGATTTGGAAGCTGTCACTGCGGTTCCGTTACCCGCAGGCCTGCCATTGCTTATGATTGCTCTTGGCGGGTTGGGATTGGTGCGTGGGCGCCGCACCTGAAACCCATCATTTTTGAAAATTCCGTGGAACGGTCCTTCGGGGCCGTTTTTTCGTGGCTTATAAACAGGTCGCAAGACCTCGAAGTGCCCCGTCAGGTACCGCTCACCCTTCTCGCTTTTACGCGCCGATATGCGCGCAACACACACCACACGCCCGGCGTCGATGCGGCCTGCCGCTCTGGCTGATCTCTGCCACCCCTGCCCAACTCTGCCCGAACCCCTTTCCAGACACGACAAACAAGCGCATGATACCCCTATTGGTTGATCACTATTCAGGAAGACATCCGTATGGCGCTCTATTTTACCCGCCGCAGCTATAATGCGCAGAAAAAGACCTTCACCGACAATATGGCCAAGATCACCCGCTATGTGGAACTGGGTGACGACAACACCGGCCGCAGCCTGAAACGTGCGGACTGGCTCGACCTTGTGCGGGCGAAGATGTCAGAGCCGGAGGTGACGATCTACATCCATGGCTTCAACACACCGCAAACCGTCATGCTGGAACGCCTCAGGAAGTTTGAACGCGGGTTGCCGAAACACGGATACCGCGGCGCGATCCTGGCCTTTGACTGGCCCAGCGACGGAGTGGTTTGGTCCTATGACAAAGACAAGAACAACGCGCAAAAAGTGGCTCCACACCTGATCACCGATGTGATTTTGCCACTGCTTGCTCTGACTCCAACGCCCAAGGTCAACATCATTGCGCACTCGATGGGTGCGCACCTAACCCTCTGCGCTTTGTCGCACTTCGGGGATGCCGCGACCCCCGGCACCGGCAGTTGGAAATTGAACGAAGCCATGTTTGCGTCAGGCGACGAGGACGATGCAGCCTTTGAGAAAGGTGCATGGGCATCGCTGCTGCTGGCACGACGGTTCAAGCGGTTCACCAACTACTACAGCCGCGCCGATGTGGTGCTGGTGCCATCCAAGTTCGGGGACAGGTTCCGCGACCGTGTCGGACGCGTGGGCATGCCCGCACTGGTCGAAAACAGCCATATCGACGTAAGCCAGCAGGACAACGACGGCATGGATGAAGATGGCAGGCCTGTGGGCATCATTGAGACGCACAACTGGTGGTTCGACAGCGACCTGTGGATGCAGGATGTGGCGCTGACGCTGGGCGGGGCGAATGCCACCATCATGCCCACACGCCGCACGAGCCAGTCAGGCGCAAGGGTCTTGACGACCTGACACCGCCCGTAACGATGCGCGCAGCTATTGCCGCCGGGCCGTCCTGACCACATAGGTGTGGATGCTGAAGACGCAGGCTTTTGTGTGTGGCAAGCGCAGGATGCACTGCCGTTCTGCCCGTTGATATGCGGCTTCACGAACGCCCGGATCAATACGCCGGGGCGCCTGAACGGACCTTGGCTGAAACAGTTCCGGGTCATCATACCAAAGCAGGTTGGACCGCCACAGCGGCCGCCCCACCTGCACGCCGTCAAACAATCGTTGCACCCGGCGCGCAAGGGGCGCGTCATATTCCTCAACCGGGTCGTGTACCGCGGTCAGTGGATGCCCCGCCTTTTCGCGCAACTGCCAACTGGCAGGAAAACACAGACAAGCGGCTGTCAGGACATGCTCGTCACCGCGTTTTTCCATGATGCAGATGTCTTCCTGCACCAAGCGCCCAAGAACGACCAACGGGCAGTCCTCATCCAGCGCCACAACCGCGCCGTCCGGACAGGTCACGCGCGTCCCGTGCTTGTGGAAGCCCATATCCGCCACAAGTGCCACAGCCTCCGCCAACACCTCCTCACACGCCGGACTGGCGGTATCCTGCATGAAGTGCACCGCTCCGCGCTGGCCTTCGATCAGAGCACGCCGGTGACGCATCTGGCCAGCGTAGGCATCATCCACCCGCAGCCATGGCTCGGCCAGCGGCTGAATGCCCGGCAAGGTCCGCAGCCCCTGCATATCCGGCGGCAGCAGTGTCTGCAAAATCTCTGTCATACCCTGTCGTCCCTACCCTGGTGACGCACAAAAAACGACACTTTTTGGTGTCGCCGCCAGACATACGCCACTCAAATTCCTGCGCCATCCTGATGACGAACCCGGTCAGAGACGCCAGCCCATGAACCAGCATCACCGCGACACCCGCAAGATTGACCCCACCCGTGGCGCAGTGTTGGGCGACGGCACGCCGAACGATCAGGACCGCATCGAAATCGGCCCCACGCAGCTGGCCTTTGCCGAATGGCAGGCGGCGGGTCTGACGCTGCCCAACCTGCCTGCGATGCGCGCCTACCGCCACAAACGGCTGACCCAACATATTGTCGATCGCGGCTATGCGGGTGTGCTGATGACCGACCCGCTGAACATTCGCTACGCCACCGACAGCACCAACATGCAGCTTTGGAACACCCACAATCCGTTCCGCGCCGTCTTGCTTTGTGCGGATGGCTACATGGTGATGTGGGACTACAAGAACTCCCCTTTTCTCAGCACGTTCAACCCCTTGGTGCGCGAACAACGTTCCGGCGCGGACCTGTTCTACTTTGACCGGGGCGACAAGGTGGGTCAGCAGGCGGATGTCTTTGCCAATGAGATCCGCATCTTGCTGCGCGAACACGCTCCGGGCCACACCCGTCTAGGCGTCGACAAAATCATGCTGCACGGGTTGCGCAGCCTCGAACGTCAGGGGTTCGAGATCATGGACGGCGAGGAAGTCACCGAACACGCGCGCTCTGTCAAAGGGCCGGACGAAATCCTTGCCATGCGCTGCTCTGTGCATGCCTGTGAACAGGCGATGTACGCGATGGAGGCGTTTGCCCGCACAAACGTAGGCGATGGCAAAACCTGCGAAGATGACATCTGGGCCGTGCTGCATGCGGAAAACATCAAACGCGGCGGCGAATGGATAGAGACGCGCCTGCTGGCCTCAGGCCCCCGCTCGAACCCGTGGTTTCAGGAATGCGGGCCGCGCGTGTGCCAGCAGAATGAGATCATCTCTTTTGATACGGACCTTGTGGGGGCCTATGGCATCTGCACCGATATCTCGCGCTCGTGGTGGATCGGTGACCGCAAACCGCGCCCCGACATGATCTATGCCATGCAACATTCGGTCGAGCATGTGAGGACCAACATGGAAATGCTGAAACCCGGCGTAACGATCCCGGAACTGACCGCAAACTGCCATGTGCTGGACGCCAAATTCCAACAGCAGAAATACGGCTGCCTGATGCACGGCGTGGGCCTGTGCGATGAATGGCCACTGGTGGCCTACCCCGATCAGGCGGTGCCGGGGGCCTATGACTACGCGCTTGAACCGGGCATGACCCTGTGTGTCGAGGTACTGGCCGGAGAGGTCGGTGGTGACTTCTCCATCAAGCTTGAAGAACAGGTGCTGATCACCGAGGACGGCTTCGAGAACCTGATCACCTACCCCTTCGACCCCGCGTTGATGGGCGAGGCGTAGCCGCTGCGCTGACCTCACTTGACGAAGGCGCCGCATTATCCACCCGTTTGGCGCAAAAGTCATTGACGAACAAACGTTTATCCTCAACCCAGCGGAAATGCAGAAGCATAATTCAAATGCTGGTCTCTACGCCTCCGTCGGGTTGATTGGCGCGGCAGTGCTTGCTGTCATCAGTAATATCAACAGTAGCGAACTGTGGATTCTGGGCACGCTTTGGTTGGTTCTTTTCGCCCTGACGCTGCTGGCCCAGGACAGCGCCGCAGACGCGGACACAGTAACAGCCCGCATTCAAGAAGAGGACAATCTGGGCCTTTACACCTACCTGACCGACAAAATCATAGCCTTTTTGGTAAAGGTAATGGCCCCGGCGGCCGCCACGGCGCAAAAAGAGCGATTGCCGCAAAAAGGAACAGTGAACAAGATCGTATGGTATCTCACGCCCCGCGCTGTGGACACGCCCGATCTGATCAAGATATGCGCGTCACCTTGGTCGTGGCCGGTGATGAACGCCGCTATGAAACTGGCGGTGATCTATCCGTTGTTGCTCTTGCTGGTGCAATGGGCGTGGACCGGCGTGGATACCGGTATCGGCAGCGCAACGATCCTTGAGGCAGAGGCGCGCTACTGGCTGCGCTATGGGACAATTGGATGGGTTGCCCTTCTATTGATCACCGGAATAATGGAGTCAGCCAGCCAACGGCAAAACTGGGAGAATGCCGTTGGCTGGCTGTTTTCCGCAGGCGCAGGCGCAGCCGCAGTCGCAGGCGCAGTTGGATACGCTTGCCAACACGGGAAAGGGCGTACGGGCCACGTTGCCCTTGTATTGACCTTTTATCTCATGCTGATCACGGTTTTTGCCTTTTCCTCCCCCGGCCTCGAGGATGATCGCAAGAGCCTTGTCTTTGCTTTGGGCATGCTGCCGCTGTTGAACGCAGTTTTTGACTATGTCTCTTACGGGGCCACGATCAGCCTGATTACCTTTGGGAAGGACCAGAAAAACCTGTGGTCTTTCGCGGCGGCGGTTGCGGACGCGGCATTGGCCTATGTGCTGTTGGTGGCACTAGGGTCTGTGATTGTCCTGACCATCGGGCTGATCAATGCGCTGTCCGCTGTACCGTTTCTGGACATCACCGCCATTCTGGACGGGCTGCGCGACCCCGCCACGCGCGGGGACTACACCTGGCTTTACCTGACGCTGTTTTCAACGTTGGTGCCAACGGGTGTGCATTTCCTTGTGGCCCTGTTCAGCGTACCCACATGGCTGCCGATCAAATACAAGGACCGTCTGGCCAACTGGGTCGCCAGTGCAGACACGGGCAGTTTCGGCACCGTCATTGGCGGTGCGTTGACCGCTTGCTTTGGTGCCGCCTCCAGCGCCTTTATTGTGGCGGTATTGTATTACGGTGGCGGCTGGCTGATTGCGCATTTCGAATGGGTTGGCTTGACGATCCTTGGCCATGTAGAGGCGGTGGCGCGGTTGTTCGGAGCGCTTTGACCCCTGCGGACCTGATGGTTTGGCCTGACATCGGGTCACATCCTACAGCGACAACGGTGAGATACCGCCCGCAAAGGCAGCAAGCACAGGGCCTGTCAGGGCAAAGCCTGCGCGCAGGTATTCCGACGCGCCTTCTTTCAGCCCGTGGGTTTCGCGCCATTTGGCCAGATCAATCTGGTCCTTGTCCTGCCCGCCTTGGGCGGCCCGCTGAGACAGGCGGCGCACGCGCCCTTCCAGAATAAGGGCTACGGGCAGATAAAAGCTGAGCATCAGCAAGCTGAAATACGTCCCGGCATAAAGAGCCGCGGACAACAGCACAGCGCCGTAGCCGTCTTTGGCAGCATCGTTGACCAGCAAGAGCGGCCAGTAAATCCAACTGGTTGCAAAGAGCACGCCAAAGGTCAGCACCAGCCCCGATATATAAAGCTGAAACCGCATCTGCCTGAGGTTTTTGGCCAGCACGGCGGCTTCTTCGTCAACGCTCAGCCCATCGCGGGTATCGAGACACAGGATCATCCCAACGATCAGAGCGCCTGCGCTCACCCCGGCAAGCGCGTTCACAATCGCTAGCACATGGGCGAACATCAACACCACCGGACGGTCGCCGCAGGAGCCAAAAAGCCACGGATCCTCCGGCCCTTCACA
>JBGCEG010000061.1:0-104775 GCA_045106135.1 Roseobacter sp.
GCGCGGTTTTTCCGCCCTCGAGCGTGTCGAACAGATCTCAGTGGGGCTTAAGCTGTCGATCATCATGGGCTTATTGGTTGGGCTGTCGATCCATTTCGCTCAGACTGCACGCGCCGATGCACTGTTGATACACAGCCCCACTGTGTCGGGCTGGCAAGCGGTTATGCTGGCCGCTGGATTGATCGTGACGGTGCAAGGGTTTGAGACCTCACGATATCTTGGCGACACTTATGACGCGGCAACCCGGATCCGATCCATGAAACTTGCCCAATGGATCTCGGCGGCGATCTACATGACATATATCGGGCTTTTGACCTATGCGTTCGAAACCAAGGTGCACTCGCTGGACGAGACGTCGATCATAGACCTGATGGATGTGGTCGCGCCTATCCTTCCGGTGCTTTTGGTCGCGGCGGCGCTCAGCGCGCAATTTAGTGCGGCGGTGGCGGATACGGGCGGCTCAGGCGGCTTGATTGGCGAGCTCTCAGGCGGAAAGATTCCCACCAAGCTGGCCTATGTCATAATCGTCGGTTTCGGATTGTTCCTGACGTGGACAGCAAACATCTTCGAAATCATTAGCTACGCGTCGCGCGCATTCGCCGCCTACTACGCAATCCAAGCCGGGATTGCGGGGTTGTCCGCCCACGCCTCTGACAAGCCCTTCAAGGCCACCGTCTTTGGCCTGATTGCCTTGGCGGGGGTTTTGGCGATGGTTTTCGGCACGCCTGTGGAACAATAGTGGTCACAGATGAGGTGTCAGATGTCGGCCGGGTATCATAGCCCGAATTCCTGCAAGCGACCTGGCAAGCGGAACCCATCAGGGCCAGCGGTCACAACCGCGCAAACAGGCCTCTCTCATTGATTGCTTTGCAATCAACTGCCGGGCTACGGGAACACATGACTGCTTCTGACACATGCACAAACCAGATCAAATATGTCTTGCTATGCAGCAGCCATACACACACGTCATTCGCCGCGCGTGCGCAATCTGATACTTGTCAAACTCACAAAACGCGAACGAAGACGGCGCTGTTGAATAGAATTCGTTGGGAACCATTCCCATCTGGTCTTGACCACAAAAGCAAGAACAGGATTTACCGTTCTCGTCAGACCAGACGAATTGATCTTGGAAGGAAACGGACCTTGAACAGAGATGAAGATCGCGGCTGGCGGGCCATTGTCGGTTCTTCGTCTATTATGTCTCTGGCGCTGCTAGGTGATGCATTGCTCTACGCTGTTTTGCCCGCCTACGCCCCTGAATTTGGTCTTACATTGCCTTGGGTCGGTGTCATGTTGTCCGCAAACCGGTTTATCCGTGTCTTAGCCTATCGCGCAATCGCACGCCTCGCCACCAGTGTGAGCTTGCGAAAGATCTGCCTTTGGGCAGCGATCACCGCGACCGTGTCAACCGCAGCCTACGGCGTCGTCGAGGGGCCTGCACTGATGCTCGGTGCGCGGATCGTATGGGGGCTGACGTATGCCAGTCTTGTGCTGGCCACCTTGTCTTATGCGGTTGAATTTCGTGACAAGGTCGGCACGCGCGTCGGTGTTGGGCAGGCCATTCAACGGGTTGGGCCCATTCTGGCCTTGTTTGGCGGGGCATGGCTGGTCGGGCAAGCCGGACCGCAAATGGCATTCGCCGTTCTGGCCGTACCAACAGCGCTAGGCATTCTCATCGCATTGCGATTGCCACGAGCGGTTTCGCCCCCCAAAACCCGCAGTCGACCTCCGGCATTGGCGCGCCCCAAACCGATTGACGTGCTGTTCTTTTTGCAGGGCTATGGCGTGGACGGCGTTTTCGCCATTACAATTACATTGATTTTTGCGCGCAACACCGATCTTTCGACTGCAGTCATGAGCGGAAGCGCACTTCTGGCCATGCGCCATTTTGGTGAGGCGATCGCGGCACCGCTATTCGGCGCAATCGCGGACAAATTCGGAGCGCGGAAGGTTTTCATAGTCGCGGCAGTTCTGACAATGGTAGGGTTTGTCTTGGTTGCAGCCGGGATCACAGTGATTGGTGCTTTGGTTATGCTGCTTTTCCGCGGTGCTTTGGCGTCCCTTGGACCTGCGCTTATCGCAGCCGATCTGCACGTAGAACAAGATGCAATCGGCCCACTTGCCCGAATGCAGGCGTGGCGCGATCTGGGGGCAGCCCTTGGTCCATTGGTTACCGGATTTGCTTTGGCATACTTGTCTGCAGAAGCACAGCATGGTCTTGTCGCCTGTGCTTTGGCCTTCGGGATGCTCTATTGGGTAACCGCACGAGATTAGGAACGGACCAAACTTACAGCTTATCGTTTTGGAACCTCAAAACTTCACTTCAAACCATCGCTGTCGTATTTAGCGAAGGTGAACTCAGTGCTCTAAGCCACCGTTGTATCGGTCGTAGGATGTTCACCCGCCCGGGCTCTCCATCGCATCCTACACGGCCCATAAGAGACATTCAAAACGATCACCAACACCGCAGTACAGCTTTTGCAAAGCTGCCGTTTGTGCATCGCGCATCATTCAAATACTGCGAATGAGCAAGTCGCGGGACTTTGCCGTCATTCGTTTTTTCTACTTTGCTGACGCAGCATTTGCTCGCGCGCGCAGTACCAAAATTTCGGCGGCGCAGCGATTTTCACCAAAGCAGCCATTCAAACGGGCGAAAAAGGGCGATAACCAAACCGCACTTTCGCTGCACTTTACTCGAACTCGAAAGATGCTGGACATTGCGGCCGTTCAAGACAGTTCCGGTAATGGCCGCTTGGCTGCAGTCTTTGCCGTTGTAGCGGGATTATTTATGCCAAGCGTTTGGACGATAGAAAATCAAACCATCTTATCTTGAGATTTCGTTGCACGAGACTGAGCATCTTCAAGAACCTTACGCGCAACGCGAAAGCACTCAAGCGCTTGGAGAACGCCGCAGTATATGCCGATGACATGAACAATTGCGCGAATGTCATCTTGCGTCACACCATTGTTAATCGCCCCGCGGCAATGGATTTCCCACTCGTGCATTTTGCCCAAGGCACCGATCATCGACAGGTTCATCATCGACCGGGTCTTCGCGTCGATCACGTCATCGCCCCAACCGAAACCCCAGCACCATGCTGTCATTGCTTCTTGGAAAGGGCGGGTACTGGCGGGGATCGCTGGGTACTTCCTGGAAAAAATGAACGTTCCACTCGCACCCACTATCCTGGGCATGATCCTTGGCCCAATGGCCGAACAAAGCGTGCGCCGTGCGCTCCTGATCAGCCGCGGCGACGCAACTGAGCTGCTGACGCGTCCCATCTCTGCGGTGCTGGTGGTTGCGACTATCCTCGTGATTGCGTGGCCCTTGGTCAAAGCCATCCGCCGCAAACGGAGCATCGTGACAGGTTGAAGATCATTGGTTCGCTTTAACGGCTGACATTGGTGAATTGCGCAGCATCTGGGACACCGGGCTCTCATCCGGCTCTAGCCGCAAGCTGCGCGAACGGCAGTTGGTAAACGGTCAACACTTTGCAAACTCCGCTTCCTGCGCTTCCCAGCCGTTCATACCCAATGTAGCCAAGGTCCGCTCACCGCCCCCTCTGCTAGTCGGTTGCGATCTGACACCTTCGCTCATCGTTTCCGTTGTGGGTTAACATCGGACTATGAACTGAGCCGTAACGACTATTGGCTCAGGGTAGCTATGACCGGTTTTTCTGGCTCGCTTCAAACTTCTCCCAGACGTGTAAGCGGCCTTTTTGGCGCGCGTCGGCTAACCATAGCTTCTTGCGTGCGTCTGCGGTTTCAATTTTGCTGTATTTTCCCCCAGAAAATCTAGGCCAGTCAATTGCTAAGCCCATTCTTACCAGTTCTGCCGACAGATCACGCCCATCTGGCAAGGTACAATGCGCGACAGTACGACCGAAGTAGTCAACATCAGTGATTTCAGCGCATACCTTGTGGCCTTTGCAGAGCTTAACCATAGCCCATTTGGCTTTCTTGCCATACGGATAATTTAGTTCGGGCGCGTCGATACCAAAGAGTCTAATCTGGACGTTGTTTATGACGATTGTGTCGCCGTCCGTCACCCACGCCTTGCCCTCTATAACCTTTTTGGCAGGTAAGTGTTTGGAGTTGTCGGCATCGAAAGCCGCGGGCTGTCTTTTCGATGTATCAGCGGCAGATACCAGCGTTAGTATTTTGGGGCTGCGTTCAGCTTGAAGCTGAACGCGCGGAGCTTTGTCATTAGGTTTGAACAGGCGATATGCTAAAACCACAAGTGCCACGAGGAGCAACAGACCCAAGACGCCGAACCCGTCCAAACTGGTTCCATCTGTGTTGGCTTCAAACTGATCCAAACCTTTACTGACAGATGTTTCCTCGCCCGGTAGTTTCGGCCGCAAAGAACGCGTCGGCGTTAGTGTATGTTCATCTCCAACTGCCAAAGTGACGCCTCACTGTCTACGGCTGGATAAAGCGACATCGGAAATGCAGCTTCGAGAGAATAGCGTTCTGCTCCCAGCAAAATCTGGTGTCTAAACATTCGCTCTATGCTCCGCCAAAAACCGCGCTGTGTCCAAACAACCGTCTCCACCTTACCAGCAACATTCTAAGTCTTGCAAATCCGTGAACGCGAGCTCGATTCGAGCACTCACCATCAATAACATCAATGGGTTACGGACTTTTTAGGTCATTGGGTATCAGCTTCACGTTCTGTGCCTGTTTTGTTCGGGGTCATTTGCGCTTTTGCTATGCTGTTGCGTGTTGCACATTTCTGTATGTGGTGCTGAATCATGCTCGCGATGAGTGCTGTAGGTTATCGGAATACGCAATAACGCCATATTGCTTGACCCGGTGATAAAACGTCTGCTCCGCAATCTGCACCGGACGGACTGCATCTACCTGCGGCATTCCCTGTCCGCACAGCACCTCAACCTGTCATAACTTCGTGACAATCTCGTCCGGCTTGTGTCGATTCATTCCAATATCTGATCCTCCGTCTCCCAACTATAGGGGCGGACGAATTCAGGGGGGAAGGTCACGCGCCAGCGCCTCCATCTCGTCGGTCCATGCTGTTGTCGTCCAATTGCTTATTGTCCAGCAGTTCATGTCAAATCCCCCAAATTGAAAACGGCGCGAGCGTCTTACGGCAAAGCGCCGCCTTCCAAGAGAAAAATTCTGGCGGCAAGGCGCGATCCGATTTAGCCTAGGCAAAATACAAATGACAGGAGAGCAGCAGATGACCCTTCCCCGCACCGCCATGGCCTTTGGACTGGCCGCGAGCCTCGCCGCCTGCGCGCCTGAAACCACGACCGACACGGCGACCCGCACCGACACCGCGCGCGGCGCGGAGGTTTATGCCACCAACTGCGTGGCCTGCCATGGTGCCGACGGGCGCGGCAATGGGCCAAAGGCCGCAAACCTGTCGCCCACACCTCCGAACCTGCACCAGATCAGCGCGCGAAACGGCGGCAGCTTCCCCCGCGATGAGGTGATGAGCACCATCGACGGCTACACCCGGTCGGACAAAGGGGCCGCGATGCCCGAATTCGGCGCGGGCGATCTGGGCCCGCTGGTGCAGGTGGAGGTCGACGGCATCTCAACCCCGATCCCGGCGGATTTGCTGGCGCTCACTGACTATCTTGAGACATTGCAGGAATAGCACGGCTACTGTTGCAGGCTTTCCAGATAACCCACCAGATCAACAATCGCGCGAGAGGTCATGATCGGCTGTCCGGTCTCGGCCTTCATCGCCTGATCATCGCCCTCAAAGAAGTAGCCGTAGACTGGCATGGGCGATCCGTGACTGATCAGCGGGTCCCGTCCGTCGATGCGCATCACCACGCGCACGCGCGGAAACACGCCGTCGTTCTCAGCCTTCAGCAGGGTAAGATCGGTCGGCTGCAAAAGCAAAACAGGGGCCATTGGCCCTGTGCCGTCCGCCTCCAACCCGTGGCAACTGGCGCAATGCAACTGATAAAGCTGCTCACCTGCTTCGAGGTCCTGCGCAATGGCGGTGCCTGCGCAACAGACCACTGCAAGTCCCAATATCACTGACTTCATCGCAACTCTCCTCACTTATTTACGCAACAGTACACGCCTGAGCAGAAATTTGCCCTGATCTCGATCAAGATGTGAAAGAACACGCGCAACCTTTTGAAGCAAAACCGAAAGAGACATGCGTTGCACCGCTATTGCAAGCGCTTACAGTTGCATCCTCACGGCAATTTTGCTTGATTTTCCAGTATGCACCGGGCCTTTTGGCACCATGCGCGCACTCCTGATCCTTTGCCTTTTTCTTGTCGCCGCCTGCGGGCGTCCTTTAACGGAAAACGAGATCGCCTTTGCGCGCACCTTCAAGGGCGATACGGTGGATTATGACCGCGTGCGGCTGGTCGATGGCGCACCGACACGCGCCGTGACTTTTCGGCGCGAGGCGCGCCCGCGTGTGACCTGCCGCGCATTGATCGTGCCGCCCCCCACTGAAGAAATCGTGACCTCGAAACCGGCGGCGGTGGCGCTGTACAACCGCATTCTGTTCGACAAGGACTGGTATCTTGAAGACTACTTGCGCGACTATCCTGACCGCATCGGGCTGATTGCCGCGATGCTCTTTGCGCATGAAATGACACATGTCTGGCAATGGCAGAACCGCAAAGTCACGGGTTATTCTCCCTTGCGTGCAGCCCTTGAACACGGCGGCACGCGGGACCCATACCTGTTTGATCTGGATACCAAAACCCGGTTTCTGGATTTCGGGTTTGAGCAGCAAGGCACGATCGTGGAAGAATACGTCTGCTGCCGCGCCCTCGCACCTGCGTCACCCCGCACGGCGCGCTTGCACAAACTGATCTCTGAGGTCATGCCTTTGAGCCCACTGCCGCAATCGCGCGCTTATGACGTGGCCTTGCCATGGGACGGCGTCGACCTTCCGGGCTTGTGCGTGTAAGCACAGCCAACCGTCAGCAAAGAAAGCCCATGCGATGCCCCAACACGCTTTGATCATGCTTTTTGCCGGAATTGGCATCCCGGTTCTGGCCGCGCTGAATGCAGCTTTGGGCATGCAGTTAGGCTCGCCTGCTGCGGCGGCTTTGATCCTGTTTACCGTTGCGTTTCTTGCCTGTGCAATGGTGGTCGCGATCACCGGTCACCGCGCAGCATTAGAGGTGGCGCAAGCCCCCAAACACCTGCTCCTCGCCGGTATTCTGATCGCGTTTTACGTGCTCTCGATCACTTATATCGCGCCGAGCTTTGGGGTTGGGAATGCTGTCTTTTTCGTCCTGCTTGGACAGTTGATCAGCGCCGCCGCAATTGACCATTTCGGTCTATTTGGTGCACAGAACAGCCCTCTGACCCTGACACGGGCCACAGGGATCGCCTTGATCACGCTGGGTGTTTTCGTCACGCAGAAAGCGTAAACTCACGCGGTTTGCGCGAGGTCAACAAGCCGGTCCCAGACCCCGTCGACGACTTCGACCTTTGCCAGAACTGTCTTGTTCTGGCCCGGCAGACGCGCGCCCTCTTCTGCAGCCACGTAAGTGGACAGCGTGTCCATCCGGTGTTTGAACGCCGCTGCGTTTTCAGGATCAATCAGGATATAAAACTGACCAAGATTATGGGGTGGACCATCCGGTGTCTTGAGCGGCTTTACATCGCGCGACAGGGCCGAGTCGGCCATGCCAGCCGCAAGGATTTCTGCCATGATGCCAAAGCCCCAGCCCTTGTGATCGCCAATGGATGTCAATGAGCCCAACAAGGCGGCTTCGGGATCTGTGGTTGGATTACCCTCACCATCCAGCGCCCAGCCCAGCGGAATCTGCTGCCCCGTCGCTTTGGCCATGGTGATCTTGCCCAAGGCCACTGTGGTTGTCGATTGATCGAATTGCATGGCCACACCGCCCGCGCCGTCCGGAACAGAAAACGCGATGGGGTTGGTGCCTATCAGTCGGGTTTTACCGCCCGGGGGCGCCACGATCGGGGAGGCATTGGTAAATCCGATCCCGATCATGCCGGCTTTGGCGATCTGTTCGGTAAAATAGCCCAATGACGTGCAGGTATGCGCATGGCACACACTCAGGGTCGCTGTGCCGTTGTCGCGCGCCGCCCTGAGCGCCGTGTCAAACCCTGCGGTAAAGGCGGGTTGGGCAAAACCTGCGCAGGCATCAACGATAACGGTGCCAGGCTTTGGCTGGCGGACGACAGGCGCAACCGTACCATCCACACGCCCTGTACGCAGTTGCAAACAATAGCTTTCCACATAATAGAGCCCGCAGATTTTGTTGCCGTAGCCTTCCGCGACCCGCACGGCATGGGCGACACTGGCCGCAACCTCTTTACTGGCGCCGTTTGCCTGCAAGGCCCGACCGGTCAGCGCCTCAATTTCGTCTAAAGTGCGATACGTCATAAGGGTCGTCCAAATCTCTCTTACCGGGGAAGGTGTCGCTGTCAGGTATCCGGGTCAACAGGCACAATTTTTCCAGCCTCAAGCTTTACAATACGGTCCATGCGGCGCGCCAGTGCCGGGTTATGTGTGGCGATCAAGGCTGCAAGCTTGGTTTCATGCGCCAGTTCCAAAAGCGTCTCAAAGACCCTGTCGGATGTTGCGGGGTCCAGATTTCCCGTGGGTTCATCGGCAAGCAGCAGATTGGGCGCGTTTGCCATGGCACGGCAGAATGCCACGCGTTGCTGCTCCCCCCCCGACAAAGCGGCTGGTCGGTGCCCTTGCCTGTCTGCCAGCCCGACGCGGTCCAAAAGGGTGTTTGCGCGCCTGCGGGCCTCGGGAAACCCCACGCCATTGGCAAGCTGCGGCATCATCACGTTTTCTTCTGCGGTGAATTCGGGCAGCAGGTGATGGAATTGATAGATGAACCCGATTTTGCTGCGCCGCACATCGGTGCGTGTGCGTTCAGAGGCATCAGACAAGTTCTGGTTTGCCACTTCGACCGTGCCCGCATCCGCTTGGTCCAACAATCCGGCAATGTGCAGCAACGTCGATTTCCCGGCACCTGACGGGGCGATCAGGGCGACGACCTCACCCGCATTGATCTGCAGATCGAGCGCCCGCAACACATCAACCTGGCTTGGCTTGTCTTTATTGTAGACCTTTTCGATCCCAGCCAGACGCAGAACGATGTTACTCATATCGCAACGCATCGACAGGGTTCATGCGGGCTGCCCGTCGCGCAGGAAAGAACGTCACGACACACGACAAGCCCAGAGACAAGGCAACTGCAGACAGAACGTCCGACAGGTGCAATTCCGCGGGCAGCGCATAGATGCCGCGGATCGACGGGTCCCAAACGCCGCCGCCCATCAAGACGTTCACAAAAGAGAAAATCGGGTCGATATAGAGCGCAAAGAGGCACCCCAGGACCACACCAAGCGCTGTCCCCGCCACACCCGTGGCAGAGCCGCAGATGAAAAACACCCGCAGGATCGACGCTTCGCTCAGCCCTACGGTTCTGAGGATACCGATGTCGCGGCTCTTATTTTTCACCAGCATGATCAAACCCGAGACGATGTTCATGGCCGCGATCAGCACAAGGATCGACAGGATGATGAACATCACGTTGTCCTCTACCTCAAGCGCGCGCAAGAAGCCGCCGGCCGAATCCTGCCATGTCCAGGCCTGCGCTCTGGGGCCTGCAATCTCCAGCAATTGCGGCACCAGCGCCCGGATGTCTTCAGGAAGTTCGACCATCACTTCAATTTCGTCGGCTACCCCTTCGCGATTAAAGAAAATTTGCGCCTCCTCGAAGGGCAGGTAGGCGCGCGTCTGGTCGATGTCATAGCGCCCGGCAGAGAAGATGTAAGCGATTTCATAGGCATTCACACGCGGCGAGGTGCCAAAGGCGGTTTTCACACCGTCAGGCGATATCAGGCGGATACGGTCCCCAACCCCAACACCAAGAGTCCTCGCGACACCAGCGCCCAGTGCGATACCAGTCTCAAAGCTCTCAAGCGTGCCTTGCGAGGTCGCGGGGTCTGCAATGCGCGGCAGCGTCTCGAGATCAGATGCGGCAATCCCCAAGACCTCCACACCAGCATTCCGGCCCGCATGCGCCGCCATGACCTGACCGCGAATAAGCGGTGCCGCGCGGGTCACCGACGGCACTGAAGCAAGGCGCGCCGCCTGTTCGCCGTAGTCCAAAATTGTTCTATCGATCTGCCCGTTCTCAGAGACTTGCCCCAAGGCATAAATGGTCACATGAGCATTCGCGCCCAGAATTGTATCGACAAATTCAGCCCGAAACCCCGATCTGACCGACAGCGTTGCGATCAGCGCAAAGACCGCCAGCGTGATCCCGATAAAACTGATCAGGGTCATGGTGCTGACGCCCCCTTCGGCGCGTCTGGCCCGCAAATACCGCCACGCGATCATCCACTCAAACGGCGCAAAAGGGGCGGTTTTTCCTGCCATGTCGATCCTGAACCTGCTGAACGCAACCTGATGTTTTCCAGAGGGATGGTCAAGCCGCCCGCAGAGCTTTCGGCGGAAGGCCTACAGGGAAAGGGAGGGGGATCGCTGCGCCCCCACCCAAATGCGCTGATGCCTATGCCTGGTCGCGGTAAATATCGACGATCTTTTGCACGGCCTCGTTTGGAGGTAGCTCTGCGCTTTCGCCTGTGCGGCGGCTAGTGACTTCGACGACGCCGTTCTTGAGGCCGCGCGGCCCAACCGTGATCCGCCATGGCAAACCGACAAGGTCCATGGTGGCGAACTTGCCGCCTGCCCGTTCGTTGCGATCGTCATAGAGCGGCTCAAGACCCGCAGCCGTCAACGCCGAATACAGCGTTTCGCAGGCCGCATCCGCCGCGTCATCGCCTTGCTTGAGGTTCACAATACCGCAGTGATAGGGCGTCACGCCTTCGGGCCAGATAATGCCTTTGTCGTCATGACTTGCCTCGATGATCGCGCCCACAAGGCGGCTGACGCCGATCCCGTGGCTACCCATATGCACTGGCACGGGTTTGCCGTCCGGGCCCTGCACCTTGGCTCCCATCGCATCGGAGTATTTTGTGCCAAAGTAGAAGATCTGCCCCACTTCGATGCCGCGCGCCGTCCGGCGTCGGTCCTGCGGCACCTTGTCAAAAATCGCCTGATCATGGGTCTCATCCGTGCGGGCGTATTTCGATGTAAATTCATCAAGGATCGCCGCACATTGCGCGTGGTCGTCGTAGTCGATCTCGCGGTCTCCAAAGGTCAGGTCCGTCACCGCACTGTCATAGAACACCTCGGATTCGCCGGTTTCCGCCAGCACAAGGAACTCGTGTGTATCGTCGCCGCCAATCGGACCGCTGTCCGCGCGCATCGGGATCGCCTGCAGCCCCATGCGTTCGTAGGTGCGCAGGTAACTCACCAGATGGCGGTTGTAGGCGTGCAGCGCGTCTTCTTTGGTCAAATCAAAGTTGTAGCCGTCTTTCATGAAAAACTCACGGCCGCGCATGACCCCGAAACGCGGGCGCATCTCGTCGCGGAATTTCCACTGGATATGATAGAGCGTCAGCGGCAAGTCCTTGTAGCTGCCCACATGCGCGCGGAAGATATCGGTGATCATCTCTTCGTTTGTGGGACCGTAGAGCATATCACGGTCCTGCCGGTCGCGGATGCGCAGCATTTCGGGCCCGTAGGCATCATACCGCCCGCTTTCACGCCACAGATCGGCAGGTTGCAGGGTCGGCATCAGCATCGGAATATGGCCCGCGCGCACCTGTTCTTCGTGCACGATGTTCTCGAGCTTGCGCAGAACTTTGAACCCCAGCGGCAACCACGAATAGATGCCGGCGGCGTTTTGTTTGATCATCCCTGCCCGCAGCATCAAACGGTGGCTGACAATCTGCGCCTCCGCAGGGTTTTCGCGCAGGACAGGCAGGAAATAGCGGCTTAAACGCATGCGGGCGCTCCGATCTTGTCTGAGTGTTTCGCCTGACTAAGCCAAACCGCAGGCAGTCGCAATTGTCCTTTGCGCCGATCTGCACAGCGTTTGGGCAAACCTGCTGGCAATTTGGACCACCCCTCTTGCGTGATTGACACAGATGCGCAATGTGAAGTGAACCAGCATCCGGAGGAAGCATATGGCCCTGCCCGTCAAAGAGCAGATGATCTACTGGAGCGCGACAGCCGTCGTTCTGTGCGTGCTTTTGTGGTTTCTGGGCGATGTGCTGTTACCCTTCGTTCTGGGGGGCGCGGTTGCCTACTTCCTTGATCCCGTCGCGGACCGCCTCGAAAGGATCGGGCTGAACCGCATTGCGGCCACGGGCGTTATCACGGTCATAGGCGTGATGATCTTTGTGCTGATGGCGCTGCTTGTGGTGCCCACGCTGATCAACCAGACCATCGCGCTGGTGGAGGTTGCACCGCAACTGGCGCGTGATCTCACAGCGTTTCTGACCGATAAGTTTCCACAACTGCTGGAGGAAGGATCGACGCTGCGCCAGTCGCTTGAGACAGTGGGCGTCACGATCCGCGAACGGGGCGGGCAATTGCTTGAATCCGCGCTGTCGTCTGCTGTGTCGCTGATCAATGTTGTAGTGCTGATCGTGATCGTGCCGGTTGTCTCGATCTATCTGCTGCTCGACTGGGACAATATGGTGGCCAGGATTGACCAGCTTTTGCCAAGAGATCACGCCCCGATCATCCGCCGCCTTGCGGGAGACATCGACAAAACGCTCGCCTCTTTCATTCGCGGGATGGGCACCGTTTGCCTTGTGCTTGGCACCTACTATGCCATCGCGCTGATGTTGGTGGGCCTGCAGTTCGGGCTGGTGGTTGGCTTTGTCGCGGGGCTTTTGACGTTCATTCCCTACCTCGGCTCGCTTTTGGGCGGTGCCATGGCAATTGGTCTGGCGCTTTTCCAGTTTTGGGGTGAATGGTTTTACGTCGGGCTGGTCGCGGCAGTTTTTGTCGCCGGGCAAGTCGTCGAAGGCAACATCCTGACGCCCAACCTTGTGGGCAGTTCTGTTGGACTGCACCCGGTCTGGTTGATCTTTGCCCTGTCCGTCTTTGGGGCGCTTTTTGGCTTTGTGGGGATGCTGGTCGCTGTGCCCTTGGCCGCGGCCCTCGGCGTGATCGCCCGATTTGGTGTTGAACAATACCAGCAATCCTTGCTGTACCGAGGCAAAAGCGGACAGGACGACAGCTGACATGCCCAAGCAGCTTGGTCTGAACCTGCCCAGCACGCCCGCGCTGGGGCGTGAGGACTTTCTTATCGCGCCCTCGAATGCGGTTGCCTTTGCGCTGATCGAAGGCTGGCAAGGCTGGACCGCAGGCAAGCTGCTTCTGTGTGGCCCGGCCGGTGCAGGCAAAAGCCATCTGGCCCGCGTCTGGGCCGAAACAACCAAGGCCGACATCATCGCCGCGCGCGATCTGGGCGCTTGTGACATACCGCAGGTTGCAAGCAAACCGCTCGTGGTCGAGGACGTCCCCGACATTGCGGGCAGGCCTGAGTGCGAAGAGGCTCTGTTTCATCTGCACAACCTGATGCAGGCCGAAGGCTTTGCCATGTTGCTGACAGGGCAAGGCGCACCAAAAGACTGGGGTATTGCCCTGCCCGATCTTGCCAGCAGAATAATCGGCACGCCCGCTGCACAGCTTGAAATGCCGGATGACGCCTTGCTGGCCGCACTCTTGGCAAAGCTTTTTGCCGACAGGCAACTGGCCCCGGCGCCGGACCTGATCGAATATCTTGTGCGGCGGATCGAGCGGTCATTCGAGGCCGCGCGCGATATCGTCAGCCAGCTTGACGCGGCATCTCTGGCCGAAAAACGCCCCATTACACGGGCGTTCGCGGCCCGTGTGCTGGACAAAGCAAGCTGATCAAAGCGATACTGCATTGCAAAATCATTACATAAGGACTGCAAAACGCATCCATGACCCAATCTGATTTCCTCGCCTCTGATTTTGCGACGCCTGCCGATCTGCCTGAGCTTGATGTGACCGGGCCCTCGCGGTTTTTCAATCGAGAGCTGAGCTGGCTTGGGTTTAACTGGCGCGTTCTGGAGGAGGCGGAAAATCCACGGGTGCCGCTGTTGGAAAGGCTGCGGTTTCTCTCTATCTCGGCGACCAACCTTGATGAATTCTACACCGTCCGCGTGGCCGGGCTGCGCGAACTGGCGATGGCGGGCAATACGACCCCCGCAGCCGACGGCCTCAGCCCTGCCGAGCAACTGGTTCTGATCGACCAGAACGCCCGCACGCTGATGGAAACGCAGCAAAAGGTTCTGGTCTCTTTGTTTGCCGAGATGGAAGAGCAAGGCATCTCTGTGCTGACGGCCGCAGCCCTCAGCAAATCAGACCGCACCTCACTCGATGATGTGTTTCTGACGCAGGTTTTTGCCGTTCTGTCCCCGCTTGCCATTGACCCGGCCCATCCGTTTCCCTTCATTCCGAACACCGGATACGCGCTGGCGCTGCAGCTTGAGCGCAAGTCCGACAAACGTGCGTTGCAGGCGCTGTTGCCGATCCCCGCGCAAATCGACCGCTTTATCGCCCTGCCCGCAAAGGAAGGCGCGCACAGGTTCCTGCCGCTTGAAGAACTGCTGCTGATGAACATCGAACGGCTGTTTCCCGGATACGTTCTGAAGGCATATTTTGAGTTTCGCGTGCTGCGCGACAGTGACCTTGAGGTTGAGGATGAAGCCGAAGACCTCGTGCGCGAATTCGAGGTGGCGTTAAAACGCAGGCGGCGCGGCGAAGTCGTGCGGCTGACCCATTCCGCCGGTGCGCCCGAAAAGCTCAAGCAGATCATCATGGAACAACTGGCCGTGACACCCGCCGAGGTGATCGAGATCAACGGCATGATCGGATCGGCGGACCTGAAAGAACTGGTGCTGGACGCCCGCCCCGATCTGCTTTGGCCCAATTTCACGCCGCGCGTCCCCGAACGGGTCAGCGACCATGACGGGGACATGTTCGAGGCCATTCGCAACAAGGACATGCTGCTGCATCACCCCTACGAGACCTTCGACATGGTTGTCCGGTTTCTGCAACAGGCGGCGCGGGACCCCAAGGTGGTGGCGATCAAGCAAACGCTTTACCGGACGTCGCGCGACAGCCCGATTGTCGAGGCCCTGTGCGAAGCGGCGGAGGATGGCAAATCCGTGACCGCGCTGGTGGAGCTCAAGGCCCGCTTTGACGAGGCAGCCAACATCCGCCAGTCCCGCCGCCTGGAACGCGCAGGCGCCCATGTTGTCTACGGATTTATTGACCTGAAAACACACGCAAAAATCTCAACGGTCGTGCGTCGCGAGGGTAATCAACTGGTGACCTACACGCACTACGGCACCGGCAATTATCACCCGATCACGGCCCGCATCTATACCGATCTGTCGCTTTTCACCTGTGATCAGCGGCTGGGTCTTGATGCCACGAAAGTGTTCAACTACCTGTCCGGCTACGCGCAGCCCGAAGCGCTGTACAATCTTGCCATTTCGCCCACGACGCTGAAGCCGCGCCTGCTGGAGCTGATCGCGGCAGAGGCTGCCCACGCCAAAGCAGGCAAACCGGCTGCCATCTGGGCCAAGATGAATTCGCTGATCGACAGTGAGGTAATTGACGCGCTTTATGCTGCCAGTCAGGCAGGCGTCAAAATCAGTCTGGTGATCCGGGGCATTTGTGGCCTGCGCCCCGGCGTCAAGGGTCTGAGCGAAAACATCCGCGTCAAATCGATTATTGGCCGCTTTCTGGAACACTCAAGGATCGTGTGCTTTGGCAATGGGTCCGGGTTGCCGCACAAGAAATCGCGCGTTTTCATCTCGTCTGCAGACTGGATGGGCCGCAACCTCAATCGACGGGTGGAAACACTGGTGGAGATCGACAACCCCACCGTCAAGGCCCAGATCGTGAGCCAGATCATGGCCGCCAACCTTGCGGACGTGGCCCAAAGCTGGATCATGGAATCCGACGGCACCTTTACCCGCCCCTCCATCGAGGAAGGCACATTTGCCTTTAACTGCCACCGCTTTTTCATGGAGAACCCCTCCCTCTCGGGGCGCGGCACCGCAGGCGCATCGGACGTCCCGAAGCTTACCCACACCGAAGACTGAGCGCACCCGAAAATCTGATGCATTGACCATTGGCCATTTTTTGAACAGGGTGGCCCGGCAAAAAAGCTGCTGTCTGGACCATGAACTCACCTCAAAACATCGCCCCGACACCTTATCGCGACATGACGCACCCTGATGCCGGGTTGTTCGGGCAACCCCTCTTTCGGGATCCGTCTGCGCGGGCTCTGTCCCGTGTTGGGGTGGTGGATGTTGGGTCAAACTCCGTGCGTCTTGTCGTCTTTGATGGCGCTGCACGATCACCTGCCTATTTCTACAATGAAAAAATCATGTGCGCACTGGGGGCCGGCCTGTCCAAATTCGGCATTTTAAGCCCTGATGGACGCGCCCGCGCGCTGAGCGCTTTGAAACGATTTCAAAAATTAGCGCAAGGCATGGGTTTGCCAACGCTCACGGTTGTGGCCACCGCTGCGGTGCGCGACGCCCGCGACGGACCTGAGTTTTGCGAGGAAGTGAAACGCGAAACCGGCCTGCGCATCTGGGTAATCGACGGCGAAGAAGAGGCGCGGCTCTCTGCTCAAGGGGTGCTGCTGGGCTGGCCCGGCTCTTATGGGCTGGTATGCGATATTGGCGGCTCTTCGATGGAGCTTGCCGAAATCTCAAAAGGGCGTGTCGGGCGGCGCGTGACCTCTTCGCTGGGTCCGTTGAAGCTGCGCGAACTCAAAGGCGGGCGCGCAGCCCGCGAAAAGCACATCCGCGCCGTCATGGAAGACCTGCGCGAAAAGATGGGGCCACAGCGCGACAGGCTGTTCCTTGTGGGTGGATCGTGGCGCGCGATTGCCCGTGTCGATATGTTGCGTCGAAACTATCCGCTGCATGTTCTGCACGAGTACCGCATGACCGCGCGGTCAATCAGCGCCACAGTCAAGTTCATTCAGCAAAGCGACATCGAAGTCTTGCGCAAACAATGCGGCATCTCGGCCGCGCGGATGAGCCTTGTCCCGCTTGCCGCCGAAGTGCTGTCGCGGCTCGTCAAGACGTTCAAGCCCAAGGACATCGCCCTGTCCAGCTACGGCATTCGCGAGGGGATGCTCTACGAGCAAATGCCGCAACGCCTGCGCGACCGCGACCCGCTGGTCGAAGCCTGCCGTTTTGCGGAAGCCAAGGACGCGCGTATGCCCGGGTTTGGCAAGGCGCTCTATGGGTTTATCTATCCGCTGTTCAAATCCGCGCCTGACAACAGACGCCGTCTGATCAAGGCGGCCTGCCTGCTGCATGATGTAAGTTGGCGGGCGCACCCTGACTACCGGGCAGAGACGTGTTTTGACAATGCGACCCGCGCCAATCTGGGCGGTCTGAAACATTCCGAGCGTGTGTTTCTGGGTCTTGCCTTGCTGCATCGGTACTCAAACAAGCGCGAGGGCACGCGCTTTGAAGGTCTGTTCGAGCTTATTGACGAAAAGGACCAGCGTGACGCACAGGTCTTGGGCAAGGCCATGCGCTTTGGGGCAATGCTGTGGATGACACAGGACGCTGAACGCGGCACCCTGCAATGGTTTCCCAAGAAACGCTTGCTGCAGCTGAAGCTTTCCGCTGACATGATCCCCTTGTTCGGGGAGGTGGCAGAGGCCCGTTTTATGTCATTGGCCAGTTCGCTGGAGGCGGATGTTCAGATCAAACGCCGGATTCGTCGCAAGAGCGGTTAAAGCTCAATCTGCTCCTGCGGGTCAGGGGCTGTGTCCGGCGCGGGCGCGTCGGGTTTGCGCCGGATGATGATGTCCCCGTTGGGCAAAATCTCCGGGACCTCATACACCGACCAATCTTTCACCTCTTCCATCAACTCCTGCATGGAAGGCCCCATTTCCTCGATGAAGCCCATCATACCATCGAGCGCAGGTTCCATTTGCAACAGCAGCCCTTCGAGAAACTGCTGCGCGCCTTGTTCCATCATTGAGGGCGGCGTTTCCAAGTCTTGTGCGCGCCCCGAATGAGGCACTGCAAGCAAGACCAACAGACAAAGAAAAACAGTGTGTCGCATCACACGACTGTAGCACCAAATCCAACGTTGTTCGAGGCCAGATGTCCGGATCGGGCATTATCGGCAAGTGATCGCAGGCCTTTTGCAAAGAGCCGCAGAGCGTCACCTGCAGCTTTTCCGCGTGTGCGTTATCTCTTTTGCAAAGTCCTTGCAAACCGCCCAAACCATTCAGCCAGACCACTTTGCAAACCGTCAAGAGCACTGATTAGTGCATTGGCGTTGCCCGCCCAATCATCGAAATCCGCACGCCTTTAATACCGCGAAACAATTTGCCGGTTCATGCAGAAGGGCAGGAAAGGCAAGCCCATCACACTAGGCTCTGCCGGTCTCGATTTCTTCCCATGCAAGGTTGATATCGGCCATCCGTTTCTGAGCCATTTGCAAAGCTTCTTCCGGCACCCCCCGCGCGATCATCGCATCAGGGTGGTTTTCGCGCACAAGTGTCCGCCAGTGCTTTCGAATATCCGCCATCGGCATATCCCGGCTCACGCCCAGCACCGCATAAGGGTCGTGATAGTCGTCCGGCGCAAAGCGAACACGCAAGGCATTGAAATCAGCCTCCGCCAGACCAAAAATCTCCGCGACACGTTCAAGAAACAAATCTTCATTTGGGTGGTAAAACCCATCTGCCATCGCGATGTGGAACAACCCTTCCAACAAGTCCCGCAATGTTTCAGGCTTGTCAGAGAACATGCTGTGGATGCGGGTCGCGTAGTCCTCAAAGCCGGCAACATCCTGCCGCGCCATGTTGAAAACCTTTGCAGCGCCTGCCTCATCCTGTGCCGCGATTTGAAACACTTCGCGGAAGGCGGTCACCTCATCGCGTGTCACTTGCCCGTCGGCCTTGGCCATCTTTGCGCCCAAGGCAATCACCGCAATTGTGAAGGCAACAGACCGCTCCGGCGGGCTGCGCAAGCGGTCAAATACCGTTGCGAGGCTTTCTCCTGCTGCAAGCGCAGCAACAGCTTCAGAGATGCGGATCCATATCGACATGCGGTAGTTTAGCCTGCGGGGCCTCTGCTGTCAGTGCGAATGCTCTGTACCAGCAAGGTTTTTCTGCACAACGATCAAATCGAGCCATTGGGCCTGTTTGCGCCCGACCTGCCGCATATGCCCCGACTGCGTGAACCCGTGTTTTTCGTGAAACCGAAGCGCCCTGACGTTCACAGCGCTGATCGCACCGACCAAAACCCTGATATTCTGCGCGGCGGCGCGCTGCTGAGCGTGGTGCAGCAAAGCACCTGCCGTGCCGTTTCCCTGCGCGGCGCGGCCCATGATAATCGTATGCTCTTTTGTGTGGGCATAGCCCGGCCCGTCGCGAAACGATCCGTAGGTGACAAAACCCTCGATCCCATCCGGCCCCTCGGCAACCCAGAAACTGGCCTGCCGATCTATGATCAACTGCGACACCTCTTCGAATGTTTTTTCAACGGTGGTGAATGTGAACAGCGTGTCGCGGATCATCTGGTTCCAGAGCGCTGCCACAGCTATCGCGTCCCGCGCTTCGGCCGGTCGGATCATCCGGTGAGCATTCTGTCGCCATGACCCGTTTCAAAGACAGCTTCACAGGCACTTTCCCCTGTTTCAAAGGCCAGACGGTCATCGGTCAGGAAAGGGTCAAGCATGTCCTTCAGGCCGCCCGCATCCGGGTGCCGCAAGGTCAGCCGTCGCAGTTTGATTGGCGCTGGGGTCAACACATCACACGGATGACCACCCGCGTGCCATTGAATAAGCGCCGGGGCCTTATTGTCGTAGGGCAAGGCGCCGGTTTCGGGAACGGCCATGGACCACCGGTAGTTTCCGCGCGCAAGCGCAACAGGCTCGCCCATGGTTTGCGGCAGCCCGGCAAGTGATGCGGCCAGATCAGAAGAGCGACAAATCCAATTTGTAAGCTGCGGCGGTCCTGCAAACTGATCCAACGCAAACCAGCGCGGGCGGGTGGGCGTCTCTGCGTTTGGGTCTATTGCGATCGCCTCAAGATAAAGCCCGTCCTGCATCCCCAAAAGCGCATTATGTGTAAAAAACACATCATGCCGCCCACCGGGTTGCAGGGCAACGCCCAAGGCCTGCTCCACATGCGCGCGCGCGTCCTCAAGAGTTTCGCCCGAGACGGCAAGATGGTCAAACGCCAGTGCTCCGTTATCAGCCACGTGCGCTTTCGATCAGTTTGAGAATGTCCTGTGCAGCTTGCGGAATATTGGTGCCCGGTCCAAAAATTGCTTTAACGCCAGCATCATAGAGGAACTGGTAGTCCTGCTGCGGAATGACCCCGCCACAGATGACAATGATGTCTTCGGCGTCCGCTTGTTTCAATGCAGCAACAAGTTGGGGCGCAAGCGTTTTGTGCCCGGCCGCCTGACTTGAAATGCCGATCACATGCACATCGTTGTCAACCGCGTCCTGTGCAGCCTCTGCCGGCGTTTGAAACAAGGGGCCCACATCAACGTCAAACCCGATGTCAGCAAAAGCGGTCGCAATAACTTTCGCCCCTCTGTCGTGGCCGTCCTGACCCATTTTGACCACAAGCATCCGAGGCCTGCGCCCTTCATTCTCGGCGAAATCCTCAACAGATTTCTGGATCGCCGCAAACCCTGCATCCCCTTCGTAGGCTGCGCCGTAGACGCCCGCGAGTGTTTTGACTTCGGCGCGGTGACGCCCGAAAACTTTTTCCATCGCCATGCTGATCTCTCCCACCGTTGCCCGTGCGCGCGCGGCGGTCACGGCTGCCTCCAACAGGTTTCCATTGCCTTCCGCCGCTGTTGTCAGCGCCTCAAGCGCGGCGCTGCAGGCAGGTTCATCGCGCTCTGCCCGCGTCTTTTCAAGCCGGGCCACCTGCGACAGGCGCACGGCAGCATTGTCGATGTCCAGAATATCAATCGGGTCTTCATGATCCCTGCGGTATTTATTAACGCCCACAATGACGTCGGTGCCGCGGTCGATATTTGCCTGCCGGGTCGCTGCTGCCTCCTCGATGCGGAGTTTCGGCATGCCGGAGCCTACGGCCTTGGTCATGCCGCCCATCTCTTCTACCTCCTCGATCAAGGCCCATGCGGCCTCAGCCAGATCGTGGGTCAATTTTTCCACATAGTACGAGCCTGCCAATGGGTCGACGACATTTGTGACACCCGTTTCTTCCTGCAAAATCAACTGAGTGTTGCGGGCCACGCGCGCAGAAAACTCCGTGGGCAAGGCAATGGCTTCATCCAGCGCGTTGGTGTGCAAAGACTGCGTACCGCCCAAAACCGCACTCATCGCCTCATAGGCGGTGCGGATCACGTTGTTGTAGGGGTCTTGCTCTTGCAAGCTCACGCCGGAGGTCTGACACGGGGTGCGCAGCATGGAGGATTTGGGGTTCTTGGGCTCAAACTCCGCCATGATGCGCGACCACAAAAGCCGTGCGGCCCGCAGCTTTGCAGCTTCCATAAAGAAGTTCATACCGATGGCAAAAAAGAAGCTCAGACGGCCTGCAAACTGGTCCACATCCATGCCCCGTGCAATCGCTGCGCGCACATATTCGCGCCCGTCCGCCAGCGTGAAGGCAAGCTCTTGCACGAGGTTCGCACCTGCTTCCTGCATGTGATAGCCGGAGATCGAAATGGAGTTGAACTTGGGCATCTCAGCAGAGGTGTATTCGATGATATCGGCGATGATGCGCATCGAGGGTTCAGGCGGGTAAACATAGGTGTTGCGCACCATAAACTCTTTCAGAATATCGTTCTGAATGGTGCCCGACAGCAGCGCACGGCTGTGTCCCTGTTCTTCGCCCGCGACGATGAAATTGGCCAGAATGGGAATAACCGCGCCATTCATGGTCATCGACACCGACACTTTGTCGAGCGGGATGCTGTCAAAGAGGATTTTCATATCCTCGACACTGTCGATCGCGACACCCGCTTTGCCCACGTCGCCTTCAACGCGAGGGTGGTCACTGTCGTAGCCACGGTGTGTTGCCAGATCGAAGGCCACGGACACACCCTGTTGCCCTGCAGCCAAGGCCTTGCGGTAAAACGCATTGCTCTCTTCAGCCGTTGAGAACCCCGCGTATTGCCGGATCGTCCAGGGTCTGCCGGTGTACATGGTTGCCCGGACGCCGCGCGTAAACGGCGCCTCGCCCGGGATGGTCCCCAGATGAGGCAAGCCTTCCACATCCTCCGCCGTGTAAAGCGGATCAACTTCGATGCCCTCAAGCGTTTTCCACGTCAGGTCTTCAACAGGCTTTCCGCGCAGTTCAGCCTCTGCCAGGGCGCGCCATGTGTCTTTCTTCTTTACCATTGCACTGTCCTTTAACTTGGTATCCGGCAGGCGGTCTGCAGACTGCTCTTTTGCCGGAAGGTTCCTCTGTCATTGTGGCCAGACCATCGGCACCGCCGACAAGCCACATCAAATCGTCTGCATAAAGCTCACGCATCGCGGCAAGCTCTTCGGCGCAAAAAGGGTTCCAAGGCCCCATGCCAAAAGGTAAATCCGAGGCGCTGCCGCCCCGTTCAGCCAACAAGCGGCGCAATTCGGGCAGTTGCGGCGCACGGTTCTGACGGGGTTGTATCGGCTCGAAGGGCAGATCACACCCAAGGGATCGCACCAGTATCTGTTCTGGTCGGCCACTGTAATGCTCAAAGGGAATCACACGCAGGCGCACATCCGGCAAGGCTTTTGCCATGTCGGTGATCACATCACGCCACGCGCGGCGATTAAAAGCGATGGCACGCAAGGCCGCGCGGTCCGGCACAGCCGCCCCATGCGCAACTGCTGCGGACAATGCAGAAATCCAGTAAGTTTCGGGGCTCCGGGTCGACAAGACGACCTCGCTTAAACGCCCCTCAAAAAGCTCTGCAAAGTGCGACAAGCGTGCGCCCGCATCAGGGTAGAGCAGCCCTTTATGCACAACATCAGAAAGGCACCCCAGAATATTGACATCGCTGAGAAAAAGCCTGTGCACACCACGTTTTTCGGCCTGCTGCACTTTGTGTGCAATCGCATCACGCTGGAGCATTTGAGCCTTGTGCGCTTTCTCACCCGGCACCCCCCGGGCCAACGGGCCTTTGAGCGTACAGGTATCAATGTGTTGGCGCAGCAAAGCATCGCCATGACGACTGACATAGCCTTGCAATCCCGAACTGTTGGTGCGGTGCGCGCCGCAATGCAATACAACGTCCATTGGTTTTTCGACCTTTAAAGAGGGTGCGCTTTGGCGGCGCACTGGATGACTTGGCGCTGTGGACACTACACCAGACCTCTTGCTTTCCATTTAATAGTAAATTTGCATGCCTTTGCCATCGCATCCGCCGAAAGCCAGATTATATTAGATGCAACAGGAGGCGTAATGAAAACACTACTGACGTTTGTATTTGCTGGAATTTTTTCAACTTCGGCACTCCCGATACTCGCACAGGATCTGGTCGACGATCCGCTGGTTGTGACCATGACAGCGGTGGATCTGGATGATCTCAAATGGGAAAAACGCCCGGTCGTGGTGTTCGCGGATTCGCCAAATGACCCCGCGTTCAGTGAGCAGCTTTCGCTGTTACTCTCACGTGAAGACGCGCTGCGTGAGCGTGACGTGCTGGTGATCACCGACACAGACCCAGACCTTGCTTCAGATCTGCGCATAAAGCTGCGCCCGCGTGGTTTTATGCTGGCGATCCTGGGAAAAGACGGGCAGGTCAAGTTGCGCAAGCCCTTTCCATGGGACGTCCGCGAGATCACCCGCAGCATTGATAAAATGCCGATCCGCAAACGCGAAATCCGGGAACGCAAGGAATCACAACGGCAATAGGCACAGCACATGCCCGCCCGTTCTGCCTGTAAGGCGCGGTTCAAGCGCAGGCGACACCCCGGTGGTGTGACCCACCATCTTTGTGGTGTCTGAAAGGCATTGCGCTGGACCGTCATTGGGTTATTCGAACTCCATGATCACTTCATCCACCGCCAGACTGTCGCCCGCCTCCGCATTGATCTTCGCGACGATGCCTTTGCGTTCCGCGCGCAGGATGTTTTCCATCTTCATCGCCTCAATCGTGCAAAGCGCCTGACCTTCCTGAACCTCTTCGCCTTCGGCAACGCTCAGCTTCACCAACAGACCCGGCATCGGGCACAGCAGCATTTTTGATGTATCCGGTGGCAGCTTCTCTGGCATTTTGCGGGCCAGTTCCGCCTGCCGTGGGCTGCGCACATAGACTTTCAGGTCCGCGCCACGTGTCCGGATACGGAACCCGCCAGAGATTTTACCGACCTTCAGCACCAGTGGCGCGTCGCCCACCGTCATCGTTGCCAACTGATCGCCCGGCGTCCAGCTGCCTGCCACGCGCAGGGGGGCACCTTCGCCAAAATGAACTGTGGCACCGTCCGGGTCTGCATCAATCGTGACGTCATACGACGTCTCGCCTAAAAGCACGTTCCAGTTCGCGCCGACCTTGCGTTCATGATTGTCCATGCGGCCCGACACACGCGTTCTGCGGATCTCGCCCACACGGTGCATCGCCGCACAACAGGCGGCAATCCGGCGCAATTCATCCAAGGGCAAATCCACCCCTTCAAAACCATCGGGGTATTCTTCGGCGATGAAGGCTGTGGTCATGTCGCCCGAGACGAATTTGGGATGGTCCATGACAGCAGACAAGAACGGCAGGTTGTGGCCGATCCCTTCGACCTCAAAACTGTCAAGCGCGACCCGCATAGCCTCGATCGCCTCTTGACGGCTGGGGGCCCATGTACAGAGCTTGGCGATCATCGGGTCGTAGTACATGCTGATCTCGCCGCCTTCATAGACGCCCGTATCGTTGCGCACCGCTGTTGCCCCTTCGGTGCTGTCGTCCTGCCACTTACCATTTTGCAAAAGCGGGCCTGCCGCGACCTCAGCGGGGGGCCGGTAGCGGGTCAAACGCCCAATCGACGGCAAGAACCCGCGATAGGGGTCTTCGGCATAAAGCCGGTTTTCAATCGCCCAGCCAGTGAGGGTCACATCGTCCTGTGTCAGGGTCAGCGCCTCACCATTGGCGACGCGGATCATCTCCTCCACCAGATCAACGCCGGTGATCAGTTCCGTCACAGGGTGTTCCACCTGAAGGCGGGTGTTCATCTCAAGGAAATAGAAATCCTTCGCTCCATCCACGATGAATTCAACAGTCCCCGCAGAAGCGTAGCCCACAGCCTTGGCAAGTGCGACCGCCTGTTCACCCATCGCTTTGCGTGTTTCCGGGTCCAGAAACGGGCTTGGAGCCTCTTCGACAACCTTTTGGTTGCGCCGCTGGATCGAACATTCGCGCTCCCCCAGATAGATGCCGTTGCCATGAGTGTCACAGAGCACCTGAATTTCGATGTGACGGGGTTGCGTGACGAATTTCTCAATGAAAATCCGGTCATCGCCAAAGGAATTCGCGGCCTCGTTCTTGGACGACTGAAACCCCTCGCGGGCTTCTTCATCGTTCCAGGCGATGCGCATGCCCTTGCCGCCGCCGCCCGCAGACGCCTTCAGCATGACCGGATAGCCGATCTGATTGGAAATTTTCACCGCCTCATCGGCATCTTCAATCAGGCCCATGTAGCCGGGCACGGTCGAAACCCCCGCCTCCTGCGCAATCTTTTTGGAGGTGATCTTGTCCCCCATTTTCTCAATCGCGCCTTTTGGCGGGCCCACGAAGGCCACACCGGCCGCCTCCAAAGCCTCCGCAAACTTTGAGTTTTCCGACAAGAAGCCATAGCCCGGATGCACAGCTTGCGCCCCGGACGCCGCAATCGCCTGCATGATATTGTCGATCACGATATAGGACTGGTTCGCAGGCGGCGGGCCGATATGCACCGCCTCATCCGCCATTTGCACATGCAATGCCTTCGCGTCCGCATCCGAATAAACCGCAACCGAGGCAATGCCCATTTTGCGCGCCGTCTTGATGACCCGGCATGCGATTTCGCCGCGATTGGCTATCAGGATTTTCTTGAACATAAAGGTCCCTTTTCAACAGAGATATATTGCTCCCGACCCGTTGCCTGCGCGCAGGTCAGCGCGCGGTGCAAGGGCAAGAGAGTGTTTGACAGGAGAGTGGTGAGGTGTCGGGCTGCGGGAACAGCACGCGACAAAAAAGTGGGCAGCAACGGCGGTGGAGTGCCGTGCTGCCCTTTAGGGGAAGGGGTACGAATAGTGTATACAGAAGCCGCGCGGGGATATTCACGCGACCCTGCAAAATTAGGATTACACGTATTAGTTGTATTGTCTACAAAAACTTCATCATCCCCGAGAAACTGGGTAACTTCGCGCTGAAACGCTGGGCAGGTTTTCTTGTGCATCGCCCTACCCTCCCAAGATTTCCGGGAAACTGGCGCGCGCTGCGGCCTCGTCGATCCGCAGCAAAGCCTCGTATGAGGCCACATCGAAAGGATCTGTGGCAGCCACAACTTCGCGGCCAAAGAACCACGACAACCGGCCTGCATCAAGGTTTCCACGTTCAAAAGGGTCGGCACCAAAGTGCGCCCACAGCGCCGCAAGGAACGCCGCATCTGCGCGCCGGTCAGCGGGTTTGCGGTCCGGGAACCGTTCGCGCGGCGCAAGCGGCGTCACCCCTTTTGGATTGGCGCGCCGTAGCGTGAACTGAAAGTCAGTGCCGGGTAGCCTGCTTGGAAAACCACGATGCTTCATCATGGCGTCACCTGCCGAAATGCGCAGGAAACCAGCATCCAGCAGCTGATTTGTATGACAGACATCAAAACGCCTCCCACTCACAAGCGCCCGATGTCACCCGAAAGGCGTCAATGAACTGCGTGGCGTCGGGGTCCGCCGCCCCAAAAGCCACGGGTCGATCCAAGAGACTTACCACGATGACAGAAGCGTTGAGGTCGTATTCCGCCAGATAGGGCAGCGCCACACGCTCACACAGGTAGGCAAAATCATCCACAAGATCACTATACGTTACGATGCCGTCTGCCCGCGCAATCTGCGGTGCCAGAAACCTGAAGCGCAGCCAGCTTTCGCCGCCCACGTCATCGATCAAGACTTCAAAAAGATCAACAGAGGTGCCGGATGGCGGCATCTGGACAAGTGCCGCACCAGCCGCAACAGGCAATGTTGCAAACCAGATGGCAGCAGCGTGGGACGCAGCAGTCAGCATGCGGGACCTGTCCGGCAGAAAGGCGCGTGCGCCAGAAACTCTCCGCTCCCCATCATACCACCTCAGGTCGCCGCGCGACGCAATCAATTTCAACCAAAGCCCCCACAGCCAAAGCGGTCACGCCAACCGTCGTGCGGGCCGGCAGGCGGCCAGCTTCAAAGAACGCGCTGTAGGTGTCGTTGAACAACGCATAATCCCGCTCAAATTCTGTCAAATAGCACCGGCACTGCACAACGTCTGTCAGATCAAGGTCCAAGCCTTGCAAAACAGTTTGCAAGTTTTGCAAAACCTGCTTGGTCTGTGCTGCAATCCCATCTGCCAACGGCGCGTCCGGCATGCCCGGTCGTGTCGGCATCTGCCCGGTCAGCACAATCCATCCGTCCGCTTCCACAGCGTGCGAGAAAGGCGCCACATGCTCCGGCGCCCCGTCAATATTATGGAAAATTGCCATTTCTCTGAAGCTTACAGCGGGATATTGTTGTGCTTTTTCCACGGCGTCGTCGACTGCTTGTTGCGCAGGCTTGCAAAAGCGCGGGCAATTCGTTTGCGCGTCGTTCTGGGCATGATCACCTCATCAATAAACCCGCGCTCAGAGGCCACAAAGGGGTTTGCAAACCTGTCTTCATAGTCCGCCGTGTGCTTTGCAAGCTTTTCAGGGTCCCCAAGATCGGCCCGGTGAATAATCTCAGTGGCTCCTTTTGCGCCCATGACTGCAATTTCGGATGTCGGCCATGCGTAGTTGAAATCTGAGCGCAAATGCTTCGAGGACATCACCACATAAGCACCCCCGTAGGCCTTACGCGTAATGACAGTAACCGTGGGGACTGTCGCCTCTCCGTAAGCGAAAAGCAGTTTGGCACCATGTTTAATGACGCCGCCATACTCCTGACTGGTTCCGGGCAAAAACCCCGGCACATCCACCAAAGTAAGGATCGGAATTTCAAACGCGTCACAAAAACGTACAAAGCGCGCGGCTTTGCGCGAACTGTCGATATCAAGGCACCCGGCTAGAACCATCGGTTGATTTGCAACCACACCCACAGTCCGCCCTTCGATCCGGATGAAACCAGTGATCATGTTTTTGGCGTAGTCTTCCTGAATCTCGTAAAAGTCACCCTCGTCGGCCAGCTTCAGGATCAATTCCTTCATGTCATAGGGCTGGTTGGGGTTGTCCGGCACCAACGTATCCAGCGACGCCTCGATCCGGTTCGGATCATCAAAGAAAGGCCGCGCGGGCGGTTTTTCCCGATTGTTTGATGGCAGGAAATCCACGAGGCGGCGCACTTCCGCCAATGCGACCACATCATTTTCAAAGGCAGTGTCGGCAACTGACGATTTGCGGGTATGCGTTGTGGCACCACCCAGTTCTTCCGCTGTTACCTGCTCGTTCGTGACTGTTTTCACCACATCGGGACCGGTCACGAACATATAAGAGCTGTCTTTGACCATGAAAATAAAATCTGTCATCGCGGGTGAGTAAACCGCGCCGCCAGCGCAGGGGCCCATGATCACGCTGATCTGCGGTACCACACCGGATGCTTTGATGTTGCGCTCAAACACTTCTCCGTAGCCAGCCAGAGAATCAACGCCCTCCTGAATCCGCGCGCCACCAGAATCGTTCAAACCAATGACAGGCGCGCCGTTTTGCACGGCCATATCCATGATCTTGCAAATCTTCTGCGCATGCGTCGCCGAAACCGATCCGCCCAGAACGGTGAAATCCTGACTGAAGACATAGACCAAACGACCGTTGATTGTGCCCCAGCCTGTCACCACACCGTCACCGGCAGGCTTTTGCGCCTCCATCCCAAAGTCGGTGCAGCGGTGCGTTACGAACATGTCAAACTCTTCGAAGGACCCTTCATCGAGCAACAAATCAATGCGTTCACGCGCCGTCAGCTTGCCACGTTTGTTTTGCGCATCAATCCGCTTTTGCCCGCCGCCGAGGCGTGCGGTTTCGCGACGATCCGCGAGCTCTGTATGTATATCTTTCATGGATGTCTTCCGATATGATTTGCGCGCAGGATACCGGAACACGCACCGCAACCAAAGTCCAAAGTGGAAAATTTGCAAATCTTTTGCATAGCTAATTTTGCAAAATGCAAATAAGCAAAGCGCCTGTGCGGTATCCGTGGACAAGCCCCTGCAAGACTTCTAAACGTCTTTTATGTCTCGTCACCCGACAGTCCGCTTTCTGGATCGCTCAACACCACCACACATCGCCACTTTGATCCTGCTTGCAGGCATGTCCGCGATGGTCATGAACATGTTCCTGCCTAGCCTTCCGTCCATGACCGAAGACTTCGCCACAGAATACCGGCTGATGCAACTGTCTGTAGCGCTCTATCTGGGCATCAGCGCGGTCTTGCAGGTGTTCATCGGCCCCATCTCGGATCGGTATGGGCGCAGACCGATTCTTCTTTGGGGCATCGCTCTGTTCATGATCGCAACCGTCGGGTGCATTTTGGCGCCGACAGCGGAGATATTTCTGGTGTTTCGGATGTGTCAGGCGATGATCGCGGTGGCGATGGTGCTGAGCCGTGCGGTTGTGCGCGATATGTTTGAACAGGACCAAGCAGCCTCAAAGATTGGCTACGTCACAATGGGCATGGCCATTGTCCCGATGGTCAGCCCGATGCTGGGGGGCGTGCTGGATGAATTGTTTGGCTGGCGCGCGAACTTCTGGGTATTTCTGTTGCTGGGCGGGCTGCTTTTCTGGCTGACGTGGGCGGACCTTGGGGAAACCGCCGTGCGCAGCGGCAAAACATTGACCCAACAGTTTGGAGAGTACCCCGAGCTTCTGACATCCCCAAGGTTCTGGAGCTTTTCGCTCGCAGCCGCGTTTTGCTCCGGCTCGTTCTTTGCCTATCTGGGCGGCGGACCCTTTGTCGGCTCTGTCGTTTTTGGCTTAAGTCCCTTTTGGGTCGGGATATTTTTTGGCGCGCCCGCAATCGGGTACTTTTTTGGGAACTGGTTCACCGGCCTTTTGGCCCAACGCATCGGCATCAACAAACTTATCCTCATAGGCTGCCTGCTGAACGCATTTGGGACCTTCCTGTCGCTGGGCATCATCCTTGCAGGCTACGGATCGCCGCTGAGCTTTTTTGGCCTCATGACCTTCGTCGGTCTTGGGAACGGGCTGGTTATTCCAAATGCTACGGCGGGGATGCTGTCTGTTCGGCCTCACCTGGCCGGTACCGCCTCCGGTCTGGGCGGTGCGATCATGATCGGCGGCGGGGCAGCGCTTAGCGCACTGGCGGGCACCTTGCTTGGGCCAGAAACCGGTGCGTATCCTTTGCTGATGATCATGCTGGTGACATCGGTTGCGGCCATTGCCTGCATTGTGTTTGTCTATTGGCGCGAGGCAAAGCTGCGCCAGCAACCAACCTGATTTATGTGTCGTTTTCCTCTCATCCCACTCTTAAATTACACTGAAAATTAACCAACTTCGCATCACCTTGCGGCCATGGCTTTGCAAAGTTACGTTTGTACGACTTGCAATCCTGCAAATTTGTAAACTGCGTAGGTAAAGCCCCCCAATGGCCACTCAAAAACTCTATGCCGGGGCAAAGCTCCGGGAATTGCGGACCAGAATGGGTCTGACGCAAAAGGACTTTGCCGCAAAGCTGGGGGTATCGCTGCCCTATCTCAATCAAATGGAAAACAACAACCGTCCCGTGTCCACCACCGTGGTGCTGGCGCTGGCAAAAGAGTTCGGGATCGACGTGACCGAGCTGAGCGAAGGGGATAGTGAGCGTCTGGTCAGCGACATGCGGGAGGCCATCGCTGATCCGGTCTTTTCCGACATCCTGCCGCCGTTGGCCGATCTGCGCTTGGCCGCGTCCAATGCCCCTGCTTTTGCCCATGCTTTTCTGGAACTACACAAAAACTACCGCGCCATGCAGGAGCGTTTGGCTTCACTGGACGAGGCATTGGGGCGGGAGGATGCGCGATCCACGCCCAGCGCATGGGAAGAGGTCCGCGACTTTTTCCATTATTGCGACAACTACATCGATCCTGTGGACCGGGCCGCCGAACAGTTCGCGACCGGCAAGGGCGGGCATCGCAACATCCGGGTCGCAGCCGTCGCAACCCTTGGCAACAGCGGCGTGACAGTGAGTTTTGCAGATACCGATGCCCTGCGCCACTATGACGAGACGCGCCAAGTGCTGACACTGTCAAAACGCGCACCGCCCGAGACCCAGACCTTCCAGTTGCTGTTGCAGGTGGCGCTCATCAAACAAGAGGCGCTGCTCGAGGCCTCGCTCGACCTTGCGCGGTTCCAAAGCAACGAGGCGCGCGCCATCGCAAAGATCGGACTGGCCAACTACTTTGCCGGGGCAGCGCTGATGCCCTACACTGCATTTCAGCAAGTCGCCAAGGACAGCCGACACGATCTTGAAATCATCGCAGGGCATTTCAACGCGTCGATTGAACAAGTGTGCCATCGCCTGTCAACGCTCCAACGGCCCGGCGCCAAGGGTATTCCGTTCTTTTTCGTGCGCGTGGATCAAGCCGGAACCATTACGAAAAGACATTCCGCCACGCGGTTGCAATTCGCGCGCTTTGGCGGGGCGTGCCCCTTGTGGAACGTACACCGCGCCTTCGAGACGCCAGGGCAGTTTCTACGCCAGCTTGCCGAGACACCGGATGGGGTCAAATACATCAGCCTTGCGCGCGATGTGACCAAGCCCGCCGGGCGGTTTGGCGCGCCTTTGCGGCGGTTTGCCATTGCCTTGGGCTGCGAGGTGAGACACGCGCGCGATCTGGTCTACGCCGACGGGATGGACCTGAACCGCGATGCAGCCTTTGAGCCGATTGGCATTTCCTGCCGGATCTGCGAGCGGACCGCATGCCACCAACGGGCCGTGCCACCGCTTGAGCGCAAGTTGATGGTGGATATCAACCGACGCGATACCCTGCCCTACGCGATCGAATAGAGCGTTTCGATTTATACTTGAACCCCTTGTTCGCGGCCTTTCCCTTTGGTCGAACGCGAAAAATGATGAGCGATGTCTCAAGTTAAAATCGAAACGCTTTAACGTCAGCGTTTCGCCGCCCGCCATCCCGCCGCATAGGCCAAATCGCGCGAACAGAACCAGCGTTCGCCTGCGGCCTCGTTGATCCGGGTGCGGGTATAATGCGCCTGCCCCGGCACATGGAAAATACGTTCACCGGACTGCGAGATATTCCCCTTGATCGCGCATCCCGCAGGTGCTTTCGCAGCAGAGGCTGACGCCCGGGCGCGACGATAGCTTTCGGGGGCCATCACGCGGCTGGTATGCAGCCCGGCACCGCGCAGCAAAGCCTTCTGTTCGGTGGCTTCATAGTCCCGAGAGAACCGCAGATAGGCGAACGCCAGCCCCTCAGCGACGATGTGTTCTGCGATATCCCCGTGGCCTCCCACAGCGCAGGTCGCGACTATGCGCCCGTAGCGATCACGATCCATTTCGTGGCATCGCGCCATCTGACCATCAAAGAGCGCCACAACCTGCGTGGTCACCCATGCGCCGCAGGCCCATGTGTCTCCGTTGGCTCTTTCACAGGTTTGGCGTTGCTCGGGCGCGTCAATGCCGTGCAGGCGCACACGCGTGGTGCCCACGTCGATAGTGTCCCCGTCGATCACGCGCACCACGCCTGTCGCGTCCGCGCGCGCCTCCGCACCGGCCATCGTCGTCAAGACGCACAAAGACAAGATCACCCAAACCACTCTCACCCTTTTGATATGGGCAAGGCGCGTGAGCCAAACAAGGACAGGCGTCCTAAATGCCTAATGTCTGCTTAACGCTGAGCGGACTGCCATGCGGGGTTTTGCCATGGGCGTTGGTTGGCACGCGGCAACGCCTCGCGACCCAGCAGGTGGTCGGACGCTTTCTCTCCGACCATGATCGACGGGCCATTGAGGTTGCCATTGGTGATCCGCGGAAAGGTGCTGCTGTCTGCCACACGCAACCCTTCGACACCAATAACGCGCGTTTCAGGGTCCACGACGGCCATCGGGTCGCCCAGCGCACCCATCTTGCAGGTGCCACAGGGATGATAGGCGCCTTCCGCGTGTTCCTTGATGAACGCATCAATCTGCGCATCGGTTTCCACTGAACTTCCGGGCTGAATCTCATGCTTCACGAAGGGCGCAAAGGCGGTCTGCGCAAAAATCTCGCGGGTCAGACGGATACATTTGCGAAAATCGATCCAGTCCTGTTCGGTCGACATGTAGTTGAAACGGATGTCAGGTGCATCCCTTGGATCAGCGCTCGCCAGCGTCACCGCCCCGCGCGAGGGTGAGCGCATGGGGCCAACGTGGGCCTGAAACCCGTGGCCCTCGGCCGCAACCTGACCGTCGTAGCGCACCGCCAGCGGCAGGAAATGGTACTGAATGTCAGGATAGGGCACCCCCGCGTCTGACCGGATGAACGCCGCACTTTCAAAGTTGTTTGACGCGCCCAGACCAGTTTTTGTGAAAAGCCACTGCGCGCCAATCATCGCCTTGGATAGCAGGTTCCAGTATTTGTACAGCGTGATCGGGGTCTTTGACGCCATCTGGAAATAGACCTCCAGATGATCTTGCAGGTTTTGCCCAACGCCCGGACGGTCCGCAATCACGTCAATGCCCTGCGCGGCCAATTGCTTGGCAGGCCCGATCCCGGACAGCATCAGCAGTTTTGGCGAGTTGATCGACGAGGCTGCAAGCACCACCTCGCGCCGCGCGCAGATCGTCTCCACCTGGCCTGCGCGCTCTATTTCGACACCGGTGGCGCGTTTGTCTGTAAAGCAAATGCGCCGCGCGAGGCCCTGCACCAGCGTACAATTCTCGCGTTTCAGCGCCGGGCGCAGATAGGCGTTTGCGGCAGACCAGCGCCTGCCCCGCCAGACGGTCTGCTCCATCGGGCCAAAGCCTTCTTGTTGCTCGCCGTTGTAATCGCCCGTGGCCGTGTAGCCCGCCTGCTGCCCGGCAGCGACAAACGCGTGATACAGCGGGTTGCGACGCGGCCCCCGGCTGACGTGCAAAGGCCCGTCATTCCCGCGCCACGCAGCATCGCCCCCATGCCCGCCGTCATGCCAGTTTTCCATCCGCTTGAAATACGGCAAGACCGCCGAATAGTCCCAGCCCTGCGCGCCCGCCGCTGACCAATGGTCAAAATCCATCGCATGACCGCGCACGTAGACCATGCCATTGATACTGGAGGATCCGCCGATCACCTTGCCGCGCGGGCAGGCCAGACGCCGATTGTTCAGATGCGGCTCAGGCTGCGATTGATAGCCCCAGTCGTAGCGTTTCATGTTCATCGGGTAGGAAAGTGCAGCAGGCATCTGGATCAGAGGGCCGGCATCCGTGCCGCCGTGTTCGATGATAATGACCGACGCCCCCGCCTCCGACAGCCTGTAGGCCATGGCACATCCCGCGCTGCCCGCGCCGACAATGACAAAATCAGCTTCCATGGATCGATCCTCAGGCATTCAGGTACCCGCCCAGAAGCGACACAAAAGCCCCCAAATGGACCACCATGATCGCGCGATCCTTCCACATCATGCCGACGGCAAACCAAAGAATGATACCGGCAAAAAACGCAAAGATGTTCCAAGGCACAATATTCATGCCGGTTAAACCGTACCCGATCAGCTGGATGACGGTGGCAACCCATTTAACAACATCGACAGCCTGAATGCCGGGGCTTGGTGATGGGGTCATGGTCATAGGGGTGTCCTTTCAGGCGCGCGTGAACAGGAGGGCATTTCAGTCACTGCGCGGGGCTCTCTTGCTGTCTTCAAGAATGTTGAGGTCCATGTGGTTGCGCATGTATTGCTCTGAGGCCTGACGCAGGGGCTGATAGTCCCATGGGTAGTAACCGCCCTGTCGCAGCGCCTCGTAGACGACCCAGCGGCGCGCCTGACTGCGCCGCACCTGCGCGTCATACTGGTCAAGATCCCAGCGCGCCTGCGATTTTGCCCGCAGGCTGTTGCGGGTGCCTTGATGCGCGGGATCCTCGGCCAGATTTGCAAGCTCGTGCGGGTCCGCCTCCAGATCAAAGAGCTGGTCGGGGTCAAGCGTGCAGCGGTTGTACTTCCACCGCCCATAGCGCAGTGACACCATCGGCGCATAAGATGCCTCCGCCGCGTATTCCATTGCAACGGGGGCGGTGCGTTCTTCCCCGCGCCCCAGTGGCACAAGGCTCTCCCCCGCTGTCCACGGGGCCACATCGGCCATCGACACGCCCGCCAGATCACACAAGGTTGGGCAGACATCGATGGTCGAGACAGGCGCATCATAGCGCCCCGGCGTCACACCGGGGGCCGCAATCATCAGCGGCACGCGGGCAGCGCCATCAAAGAAGGACATCTTGAACCACAATCCACGCTCGCCCAGCATATCCCCGTGATCAGAGACAAACAGGATGATCGGGTCTTGGCCGGTGTCGTCGAGCACCTGCAAAATTTCCCCGATCTTGTCATCGAGGTAAGCGATGTTGGCGAAATAGGCGCGTCGGGATCGCCTGATATCTTCATCCGAGATATCAAAGTTGCGCCAGTCATTCGCGTCGAAAATCCGCTGGCTGTGCGCGTCGTGATCGGCATAGTCCATCGCAGGTACCTGAGGCTGCAGATGGGCGCAGTCAGCGTAGAGGTCCCAGTATTTCTGCCGCGCCACATAGGGATCATGGGGATGCGTAAAGCTGACGGTCAGGCACCACGGGCGCGCATCGGCACCGCGCGCCAGATCATAAAGCTTGCGCGTCGCGTTGTAGGCCACATCGTCGTCATATTCCAACTGGTTTGAGGTCTCTGCGACACCCGCCCTGGTCACCGACCCCATTTTGTGATACCACCAGTCAATACGTTCACCTGGTTTACGGTAGTCAGGCGTCCAGCCAAAATCCGCCGGATAAATATCCGTGGTCAACCGTTCCTCGAAGCCGTGCAGCTGATCGGGTCCGACAAAATGCATCTTGCCCGACAGGCACGTCTGATAGCCTGCGCGGCGCAGGTGATGCGCATAGGTGGGAATGTCAGAGGGAAATTCCGCTGCATTGTCATAGACACCGGTCATGGACGGCAACTGACCAGACATGAAGGCCGCGCGCCCCGGCGCACAAAGCGGACTAGCGGTATAGGCATTGCGAAACCGCGCAGACCGTGCAGCCAGCTTTTTGAGGTTGGGCGCGTGCAGCCAGTCCGCAGGGCCATCCGGGAAAAGTGTTCCGTTCAACTGGTCCACCATGAGGATCAGGATATCAGGACGGCTCATGGCGCAGACCCCAGCATGGTGTCTACCGCATCAAGAACGGCAATGCGTGCCGCCTCAGGGGCCAGACCCGCCAAAGCCGCGCGCAGATAAAACCCGTCGATCAAAGCGGCGATGGTGCTGGCATGCTTTTCCGGCGTTTCGCTGACGCACCGCAGATCATGCACCAGATTGCTGTGCAGACGCCGCTGGTAAAGACGCAACAGCTTTTCTGTCTCGCGATTGACCTGCGCGGACGCATAAAGCGCCATCCAGGCTGAAATCGTTGAGGGCGCAAAGCAGGACGCGGCGAAACTGGCCTCCACGATGGCTTCAATCCGCGCGCGGGGGCTTTTTGCGCATATCAGACGGGCCCGGACTTCAGAGCCAAAGTCGCGCAGGATTTGCCGCATCGCTGCGTTGAATATCTGATCCTTGCCGCCAAAATAGTGATGCGCCAGCGCCGACGACATGCCCGCCCGTTTGGCAATTTGACTGACCGTGACATCCAGACTGCCACGGGTTCCGATCTCTGAAATCGTGGCCTCAATCAAAGACGCGCGGCGCAGCGGCTCCATTCCTACCTTCGGCATAGTGTCCCTCACGTGATGCGGCCAGACCGTGAGGGTTTTTTATTGATCAGTCAATCAACAAAAATCATGCTTTGGGTTCGTTGACCCCCGGCGTCACGCGCGCGCGGTTTAAAACCGCCTCGCGCCATGTGATGAAAGTGACCGACCCCAGAATGACCAGACCACCGACAACGACCCAGACATCGATGGATTCGTCGAACACCAAGACGCCCAAAAGCACCGCCCAAACCAGTTGCGTAAAGGTGACCGGCTGCGTGACGGTCAGCGGCGCGGCGGCAAAGGCCAGCGTCATGGTGTAGTGGCCCGCCGTCGCAAAGCAGGCCACGCCGAACAGCAACACGAGATCGGGCAGCGTGGGCGTGACCCAGTCCATCAGCGCGAAAGGCGCCAGCACGATCGTCACAAAAATTGACAGCATGGCCACCACAACAGAGGGTTTGACCTCGCTCGCCATGATCTTGGCTGTGAGGTACGACCCGCCAAAGGCAATCGCCGTAAACACCATCGCCAGATGGCCGGAACTGACTTCGCGCAGGCCTGGCCGCAGGATGATCAACGCCCCGATCAAGGCAGCCACGACCGCTGCAATCCGTCGAAAAGCCAGTTTTTCGCCCAGAAACAGCGCCGCCCCCAGGGTGACATAGACCGGGGCGAGGTAGTTCATCGCCGTCACATCCGCGATGGGGATACGCACCATCGCGTAAAACCACAGCATGACCGCCACACCGTGCAACAGGCCGCGTGCGCCAAAAAGCTTCCACTGGCGCGGGGTCAGCTTGACCGCCCGCAGCGCCGAAAGCGCCGGGATCAGAAACACCAGCCCCAGCAGATACCTCAGGAACGCCATTTCAACCGGTGGCAGGCGCGAGCCCATGTATTTTACCAAAGCAGTCACAGAGATAAAGCAAAGCCCGGTCACAAACATCCAGAAGATGCCTTCAACAGGTCGGGAAGATTGTTCAGACGCCATGCCCGTTAAAGACCGTGTTTCGCGCCCTCTTGCAAGGGATCACAGAAACAGCAGCTTAAGTGCGATCGCCCACATGGTCAGCGCCACGACAGCATCAAGGATCTGCCAACTGCGCGGGCGCGCAAAGAGCGGCGCAAGCAACCGCGCACCAAACCCGAGCGAAAAGAAAAACGTAAAGCTCGCGGTGACGGCCCCTGCGGCAAAGGCCACACGGTCGTCATATTGGGCAGAGATCGACCCCAGCAGCACAACCGTGTCAAGATAGACATGAGGGTTCAGCCAGGTCAGAGCCAGCGCTGTCAGCAAGGTGGGCATGCGCCCGGCAGACACCTCTGAGGACGCTTCAAGCGATTGCCCGCCCTGCCACGCAGCCTGCGCATTGCGCCACCCGTACCAGCCCAGAAAAGCAGCCCCGCCATAGCGCATCGCCGTCTCAAACCACGGAACCGCCTCTGCCAGAGCGCCAAAACCTGCCACGCCCGCGACGATCAGAATGGCGTCAGACAGCGCGCATGCCAGACAGACGATGAAGATGTGCTGCTGGCGCAATCCCTGCCGCAGCACAAAGGCATTCTGCGCCCCAATCGCCAGAATAAGCGACAGCCCCAGAAAGAAACCTGGCAGGAATGCCTGTGCCATATGCGCCTCCCACTCAGCGTCCTGCAACGTCTCTAACGCCAGACTAACCCCCTCTCAACAAGGAATTTTCACCGCTCTGTCCGGTGTTGCCCGCCGTAAAAGGTAACCTGGCGGCACCCGGACCTCACGATGAAGTGAATTGTAACAATACAATCACGGAAATCTCATGAGAGATGATTGGCGTATACCTCTTTGATCCCCATATCGTGGGGCAGGTAAAAGGGATGGCACGCAATGTTTGATGATCTGAACAGACTGGAACTTACAGCCAAAGATATTGAGTTAATTGAATCCGCGCTTCACACGCAAAAGAAAATTCTGTCAGTGCAAAGCGAGGCAGGCGGCGCGGGTGCGCGCCAGAAACTGTCGGACGTAAAACACCTGATGAAACGCGTCACCCGTGCGGGCCGCGCGGATGCCACGCCAAAACTGACCGCGTGGGGTCATATCCGCAAATCGTTTATGTGCGCCAGCGGTGACTGCTCAGAGGTGCGGTAAGCGCCCGTGTTACAGTGCTTCCATCACCTCGTCTGAGGCTTCCCAGTTGTCGGTGACGCGTTGCACATCGTCGTCGTCTTCAAGCGCATCAATTAGCCGCATCAGCTTTTGCATGCCTTCAAGGTCCATCTCTGTGGTGGTGGTGGGCCGCCAGACCAGCTTTGTCTGATCGGATTCGCCCAGTTCCGCTTCCAGCGCGGTCGCCACATCGTTCAGGTCCGTATCTGCGCACCAGATCACATGCCCGTCTTCAGAGCTTTCGACATCTTCAGCCCCGGCCTCAATGGCCGCCATCATAATGGTGTCCGCGTCGCCTGCCTCAGCGGGATAGGTGACCTCTCCCTTACGTTCGAACATGAACCCGACGGAGCCTGTCTCGCCAAGGTTGCCGCCGTTTTTTGAAAACGTGGAGCGCACGGTTGAGGCCGTCCGGTTACGGTTGTCCGTCATCGTCTCAACAATCACGGCAACACCGTTTGGCCCGTACCCTTCATAGCGGATTTCTTCGTAGTCTTCGCCATCGCCACCGGTCGCCTTGTTAATGGCGCGTTCGATGTTGTCCTTGGGCATGGACTGCGATTTCGCCTCTTTCACCGCAAGCCGAAGGCGCGGGTTTTTGTCGGGGTCGGGGTCGCCCATTTTCGCGGCAATCGTAATCTCCTTGCTGAACTTGGAGAAAAGCTTGGCGCGCATTTTGTCCTGCCGCCCCTTACGGTGTTGGATGTTTGCCCATTTTGAATGGCCTGCCATGCTCCGCAGCTCCCTTATAACGACGGTCGAGATGTGAAAGTGTCTATAGAACAGGCGTCCCGGCGGGGGCAAGAGCACCCGTTGCTTAACCTATAGCGGTCCTGCAGCTTCTGCCCTATCGTGAGACATGGCCAAGCTGACCCAAATCCCCCCTTGCGGGACGACCCACGATCTGGCGGCTTCGCGCGCCTTTTTCGCGGAACGGGAGAGGTTTACCTGCAGGGTTGCCGCCGACACCCCGTATGTTGACGCGCTTGTCGCGACATCGCAGCCCGCGCTGGACCGAATGCCGCCGGACCACCTGCGCCCAGCGTTTAATCAGCCCTACGGCCAAAAGGCATTTCACGGCAAGGAACCCGATAGCAGGCGTTTAATCTTCCGCTCGGGCGGTGTGGGGTCCACATGCTGATCTCTCGCCCCAAGACAGGCCCCTATGACCTCTGATCAAGCCATTCTGTTCGGGCTTTTTGCAGCCGTCTTTGGCCTGCTGCTGTGGGGCAAATACCGCTATGACATTGTGGCCTTTGGGGCGCTGATGGTCGGCGTCGTGCTTGGGGTCGTGCCCACCGCCGACGCCTTTTCCGGATTTGGCCACCCGGCGACGCTGGTTGTCGCCCTTGTGCTGGTGGTCTCCGCCGGGCTTGTCCGCTCGGGCGCTGTGTATCTGATCACGCGCACGCTGGTGGATGCCTCGCGGGGGCTGGCCGCCCATATTGCCCTGATGGGGGCCGTGGGCGGCATCCTGTCGGCGTTTATGAACAACGTCGCGGCCCTTGCGTTGCTCATGCCCGTGGACGTTCAGACCGCGCGCAAGGCGGGCCGCGCACCGGGGTTGAGCCTGATGCCCCTGAGCTTTGCCACTATTCTGGGCGGCATGGTCACGTTGATCGGCACCCCGCCCAACATCATCATCGCCTCAATCCGCGAAGAAGCGCTTGGCGCACCCTTTGCCATGTTCGATTTCGCCCCCGTCGGCGGGGCGGCAGCGCTTGCAGGGCTGGCCTTTGTGGCTCTGGTGGGGTGGCGTCTGATCCCGTCACCGGAACAGGACGCAGGCTCTGCCAGCGAGTTGTCCCAGTATATCGCGGAACTGGTTGTGCCAGCAGAAAACAAGCAAATCGGCAAGCGTTTGGCCGAACTGACCGGTGCCGCTGACGCCGCCGATGTCGCCATTCTGGGGATGATCCGGGACGGCACAAGGCTTTACGGTCAGGCGCGCAACACCGAAATCCGCGCGGGCGACGCGCTGGTGCTGGAGGCCACGCCCGAAGCGTTGGATGAGTTCCGCGCCAGCCTTGATCTGGGCCTTGCGGATGAGGCGCGCAGTGCCGCGCTCAACGCCGAAGGCGACGGGGTTGAGGTTATCGAAGTTGTGGTGCCCGAAGACGCGCGTATTCAGGGCAAGACCGCGCAGGCCATCGGGTTGCACTGGAGGCAGCGCGCCGTGTTGCTGGGCATTTCCCGGCGCGGCAAACGGGTGCAAAAGCACATCCGGCGCACCCCCATCCAAACCGGCGACCTGCTGTTGTTGCTGGTGCCGCGCGACACAGGCGCTGACGTGACGGATTGGCTGGGCTGTCTGACGCTGGCCGAACGCGGGCTGGCGGTCACGCTGAACCGCAAGGTTTGGCTGGCCATCGCTCTGTTTGCGGCAGCCGTTGCGGCGGCGAGCCTTGGCCTGCTGTATCTGCCCATCGCGCTGGGGCTGGTGGTCGTAGCCTATGTGCTGACCGGCATCATGCCCCTGTCGGAGATGTACGACCACATCAACTGGCCCGTGGTGGTTTTGTTGGGGTCGATGATCCCGCTGGGGGCGGCGCTTGATGGCTCTGGTGGCACAGCCCTGATCGCAGGTACCCTGATCACGCTGACAGAAGGTCTGGCCCCGTGGGTCGTGCTGACGGTTCTGATGGTGGTGACCATGACCCTGTCAGATGTGCTGAACAACACGGCCACGACGATCGTGGCCGCCCCCGTGGGGATCGAGATGGCGCGCGCGCTCGATGTCTCGCCTGATCCGTTCCTGATGGCCGTTGCTGTCGCTGCCTCCGCCGCCTTTCTGACCCCCATCGGGCACAAGAACAACACGTTGGTCCTTGGCCCCGGCGGGTACCGGTTTGGCGATTACTGGCGCATGGGATTACCGCTGGAGATCATCGTGGTCGCGGTCACCATCCCGACGATCCTGCTGGTCTGGCCGCTCTGATCAGTCCGGCGCGGCACGGGGGCCTGTGCTGGCGCCTGCTCGCGGCGGCGCACGCCAGCCTTTACGACTGGCCATAAACCGTTTGATGCGCAATGTGGTAAGCGTCTTCGGGGAACATCCCCAGATCAATCGCCGTCTCGCGCGGCATGCTGCGCAGTTCATGATAGATACGGTTGAAACGCGCGCGCTTTTCTGCGGCGGTGCGCAGTTTGTCTACGATATATGTCATACTGTTTATCCTGTACAAAAGTGCCCTCCCTGACGCGCAAGGTGGGGCCGTTCGCAGGCACAGACAACTGACAGAATTGAAACGCCGCCTTGCACAGAATGCATGGCGGGTTAATCGCTGGTTAAAGCGGCCAGACCAACGGGATAATCAGAGAGGCGACCAAGGCAACAGACAGGTTCAGCGGCAGGCCCACGCGGATAAAATCAGTAAAGCGATACCCGCCCGGACCGTAAACAAGCGTGTTTGTCTGATATCCGATCGGGGTCGCAAAGGCGCAGGAGGCCGCGATCATCACAGCCACTGCGAAAGGGCGCGGGTCCAGCCCCAAAGCCGCCGCCAGACCAATCGCCAAGGGCGTCATAATCACCGCAACCGCATTGTTTGACACCAGTTCGGTCAGCGTCGATGTCATCAGGAAAACCGCAAGGATAACGACACCCGGCGGCAGTTGCGTCACAAACGGGGTAAGCGCATCAACGATCAGCGCAATAGCCCCGGTGTGCTGCAGCGACGCGCCCACCGCCAGCATCGAAAAGATCAAGGCCAGCAGCCGCCCGTCCACGAACGAGAACGCTTCATCCGCGTCAATACACCCTGTCGCCAGCACAACGGCGACCGCAAGAACGGCCAGCAGCAAAATGGGGGCTACATTCAAGGCCGCCAGCCCAACGATCCCGACCAGCGCTGCGATGGCAATAGGCGCATGGCGACGGCGGTAGGCTCGGTCAGACGGGTGGCTGACATCGACCAGTTCCATGTCGAGGGCCAGACGCTGAATATCCTCTGGTGCGCCTTCGAGCAGCAAGGTGTCGCCAACGCGCACAACCAGATCGTCCAGCTGACGCCCGATGTTCTGGTTCCGGCGGTGCACAGCCAGCGGATAAACGCCGTAGCGACGTCGCAGGCGCAACACGCCCAGACTGCGCCCGACCATACGACACCCCGGCGTAATCAGGACTTCGACGGTGGTTGTCTCCACGCTGGAAACCTGATCCACCCGTTTGAGGGATTTATTGCGTTGCAAGGACAGGATTTCCGTCATCTGCGTGCGCAGAACAATGCGGTCGCCCACCTCCAATGCGACGCCGGTCAAGGCCCGTCGCAGCGACGTGTCGCCGCGCACCACGTCGATCAATCGCACGCCGGGGCGTTTGAACAGCTGCACGCCCAAAACCTCCCGACCGATCAGATTGCTTTCGGGCGGGATGACCACTTCGGTAAAGAACTTCATTTTGGAACGGTCCGAAAGCATCGCCGCCATGCTGTCACGGTCCGGCAACAGGCGCGGCGCGATGAAGCCAAGGTAGATCAGCCCCCAGGCGCAGACCACCATGCCAACGGGCAAAATCTCGAAGATCGAGAAAGGCTCCAGCCCCTCCGTGCGGGCGACACCATCGACCAGCAGGTTTGTCGAGGTGCCAATCAAGGTCAGCGACCCGCCCATGATTGCCGCATAAGACAGCGGGATCAGCAGTTTAGATGCCTTGGTGCCCAGCGTCTTGGACAATTGCACCATCACCGGGATCATCACGACCACGACCGGCGTGTTGTTCATCACGGCGGACGCGCCCATCACAGACAGAATGACCCCCGCCAAGGCCCGTTTGGGATTGCGCTGCGCCTGCCGTTCGGCCATCTGCGTCAGGCGGTCCAGCGCGCCGGTCCGGACCAGCGCCCCCATCACGATAAACATCGCAGCGATGGTCCAGGGGGCCGTATTGCTCAGCACCGCCACGGCGCTGTCGTAGGGCAACAGCCCCAGGGCCAGCAGAACCGACGCCCCGACCAGAGCCGTGACTTCCGTTGGAAAGGTCTCGCGCACAAAAAGGGTGAACATCCCTGCCACGACCAACAAGGCGACAAGGGGCGCTGCGGTCTGTGGAACCTCGAAGGCGGCCAGCATATCTTCAGTCTCCGCTTGGCAAAATCATGCGCCTGCGCCTACCCGACCGGCTGCGGGGCCGGACGCGGCTGAACCAGATACATACCCAGAAACATCGCAGCCAGCGCCGCCCAGACGACGGGCGGGTAGGCTTCGTCGAGAATGATCTTTGCCCACAGTATTCCAAAGCCCGTTACCAGATAACTTACCTGCACAGTAAAGACCGGACCGGTCCGCCCCACAAGCCAGACATAGCCTGCATAGACAGAAGTGTGCATGAGTGACGCGATTATCAGCGCCTGACCGGCCGTTCCGGTCAGGTCTGCGGGCGCGATGAACTGCCCGGACTTTACCGCAAGCGGCAGGGCAACCACAAGGCCCAGGGCGGATGCCAGAAACAAGACCTCGATCGCATCCAGCCCCGAAGTGCCCCATTTCGCCACGATATTACCCTCTGCCGCGTAGCAAAGCCCGGCAATCAACGCCACGCCCATCCAGAACACCGGTGCGCCCAGTGACAGCGACACCCCCGGCGCAGAGATCATCAAAACGCCCGTAAGCCCAGCGCCAAGGCCCGCCAGACGCCGCCATGAAAACCGGTCAAGCCCCATGGCCAGCGCCACGGGAAAGGCAAACATCGGGATCATCGACAGCAAAATCGACAACACCCCCGCAGGCACATGGACGGCTGCCTGATAGGAGGCGGTATTTGGAATGAGCGTCCCGACCAAAGACACCACGCAGCAAAGGATAAGACCGCCGCGCGACAAAGGCAGCCGCCTGCCGCGCAACAACAAGATACTGCCCATCAGGACTGTCCCGATGACAAGCTGCCAGAATATCAGCCCAAAGTGGCCAAACCCGGTGGACACCGCAATTTTCGTCAGAGGAATCGACACGCCCCACCCTGCTCCCAGCAGGATCAGGACACCGGTAAAGAAAATGCGTTCTCGTGGCGTCACGGCGCGCTTTGCTGAAGCAGGCCGCCCTGCCGGATCATCACGGTCCGCTTGGCACGCCCGGTCTGATCGTTGGTTTCAACATAAACGCCGCTCAGCGTCGCCTCACCCGTTGCAGGTGTGAACCGGTCTTTTGGCATGCCCGTCAGGAAACGGCGCAAGGGCTCTGCCTTGTCCATCCCGATCACCGAATTGTAGTCGCCGCACATCCCCGCATCAGTCTGATAGGCGGTGCCGCCGGGTAAAATCATGGTGTCAGATGTCGGCACATGCGTGTGCGTGCCAACCACGAGGCTGGCGCGCCCGTCGCAGAAATGCCCCATGGCCATCTTTTCCGAGGTTGCTTCGCAGTGAATATCAACCACGATCGCGCTGGCCTGCCCACCCAGAGGATGCGTTTTGAGCACCGGCTCGAGCGCAGAGAACGGATCATCGTAAGGGCGTTTCATGAACACCTGCCCCAAGGCTTGCGCCACCAGAACCTTGCGCCCGTTGCGGGCCGTGATAAGCCGCGCGCCTTTTCCGGGGGCAGCCTTTGAGAAATTCAGCGGGCGAATGATGCGCGGCTCTGTCTCGATAAAGCGCAACATGTCTTTCTGGTCGAACGCGTGATCGCCCAGCGTCAGACAGTCTGCGCCCGCCTCCAGCAAGTCCTTTGCGTGCGCCCCGGACAGCCCCATGCCGGATGTCGCATTTTCCGCGTTCACAACAATAAAGTCGAGCCGCCACGCGTCCCGCAGTTTAGGTAATTCATCGGTTATTGCGCGGCGACCCGCGCGCCCCATAACGTCGCCCAGAAACAGTATTTTCATGAAATGAGGGGTAGTGCGCCGCCCCTGTCCCGGCAAGGGCTGAGATCAAATAATAGCGCGCTGCAACCACCCTTTTTCTTTGCTGACGTAACAAAGCCCAAAGGATGTTGTCTTAAGCCCGGGCCATAAAGCGTTGCGAGGTGCCATGGACAAGCTGAACGATTTGATCATCAGCGAAATTTTGGCTGATAGCGCTGCCAACAATGCAACCGACACCGACGGTTGCGGTGACACCAACAAAGCAGACGCATATCTCGAACTGCAGAACACCTCTGGCAAGCCTCTGTCGCTTGAAGGGTCCGAGGTTTGGTCGCAACAAAACGGGAAGCTCTTCGCCTTTGACGATGATGCGGTGATTGCCCCATTGTTCGCAGCCACAATCATTGGCAACCAGTCCGGCACGGTGCCAGATGGGATTTAAGACGCAGGCCTCAGCGAGTTCGGCGCATACAAGGTGTTTAACTACGGGGATCCGCCACGCGATCATGAGGCGCCAGACGATTTTCCAAGCGCCTGGCAAATATGCCATGGCGAGACCCTTGTGAGCAATTTCCTCAATGGCGTCGCCATCGCACGCAACAGTGATGGCGCGTTTGAACAAGGGAAGCCAACCCCGGCAAAAGTGAGGTTATCTGCTTCACCACGGACACCACAATCGCGACATCAAACGGCAACACACCGATGCAATGGCGGCCCCAGGGCGACGCGGTCATCCCTGTTGATCATGGCCCCTAGGCCTTGCGGGCCGTGCGGCGCATGGCTGGGGCGATTATGGTGGGCAGCCGAACCTGTTTCCCGCAGGCACCCTTGTGCAACAACCGGCCGGTGCGCGTGTCGCCCGCGCACCGTATTCTGGTTTGGACGCCTTTGGCCGAAATGCTGGCGGCTGCAAGACGGGCTGAAATAGTCTGACATTGCGCACGGTCGGACCGCACGGCTTGCGCTCAGGAGTTTCGAAGCCCAGGTGGTCCTGCCGGATATGTTTGGCGCGTCGGCAAGCGCAGATCCCATATACATGAAAATCACAGCACAGGCATAATCGCGCCCGCAACAACCTGTCCGGTCTCAGGCGCTGGGGTCTATTATTCCGGTTTCGGTAATGATCAGGTCCAAAGGCTGATCCGTCGCTTCCAGCGGCAATGACGCGGCCTCCTGCTCAGCGTAGGCAAACCCGATCGCCAGCGTTGACCGGGCCTGCCGCAACCCTTCAAGCGTCCGGTCGTAGAACCCGCCCCCATATCCCAGCCTGCCGCCCTTGGCATCAAAGGCAACCAAGGGCACAATCACGATCTCCGGGTCGAAAAAGTCAGGGTTTGCAGGAATTTGCGCCCCAAACAGCCCAGCGACCATTACGCTTTCGGGATGCCACCGGGCAAACTTCAACGGCTGGCCAGCCCCGGTGATGACTGGCACCCCGACGGGTCCGTGCGCTGCGGCCTCCGCCATTGCGGGCCGGGGGTCAATCTCTGTCCGGATCGGCGTGTAGCCCGCCAAGGGCACACCGCGATACCCGGCAAGCAGGGATGACAAATGGCCTGCCGCGCGGCCTCGACCAGCGGCGTGCGCTGCCTTGCGCCGGACAAAGGCGGCCTGCCGCGCCGCGGCCTTCCGCGCCGCCAAATCGGTCACAAAAGCACCACAACCGCCAGCCCCAAAAAGGCGAAAAAGCCAACGATGTCGGTCACGGTTGTGACAAACGCGCCAGAGGCCAGTGCCGGGTCAACGCCAATGCGTTCCAGCACAACTGGTATTACGGTGCCTGCCAGCCCCGCCACCACCAGATTGATCACCATGGCCGCCGCGATCACAAGCCCCAGCGCAGGTAAGCCGAACCAGATCGTGCCGACGATCCCCATGACGACCGCAAAAATAACCCCGTTTACCAGCCCCACCAGCACCTCACGCCGGATCACGCGCCAGACGTTTGCGCCGGTCAGGTCTTTGGTGGCAATGGCGCGCACCGCAACCGTCAGCGATTGCGTGCCTGCGTTGCCACCCATGGACGCCACGATGGGCATCAAAACGGCTAAGGCGACGATCTGCGCCAGCGCCGCCTCGAACTGGGCGATGACCAGACTGGCCGCAATTGCCGTGACCAGATTGACCGCCAACCACGGCAAGCGCTGCTTTGTGGTGTCGATGACCTTGTCCGACAAAGACCCCTCGCCCACACCTGCGAGACGCAAGATGTCTTCTTCATGCTCTTCGTCAAGCACGGCCATCGCATCATCGATGGTGATCACGCCGATCAGCCGCCCTTCGTCATCGACCACCGGCGCAGAAATCAGGTGGTACTGGTTAAACGCGTAGGCCACGTCCGCTTCCATGCGGGTGGCCGGGATGACCTCGAATGTCTCTTCCATGAGGTCCGCAAGCGGCACAGACCGTTTCGACCGCATGAGTTTGCCCAGCGTCACATTGCCGACCGGATGAAGGCGCGGATCGACGATAACAATATGATAAAACTGATCCGGCAGGTTTTCTTCAGGTGTGGCCCGCAAATGGTCGATGGCCTCGCCCACGCTCCAGTGTTCCGGGGCCATGACAACTTCACGCTGCATCAGGCGACCGGCAGAATATTCCGGATAGCTGAGCGCCTGTTCAACGGCGGCTCTGTCCACATCCGGCAGCGCGTCCAGAATGGCCTCTTGCTGCGCGTCTTCCAGATCTTCGACGAGGTCAACCACGTCGTCACTGTCCAACTCGCGCACCGCTTCTTGCAGCACGTGCGGCGCCAGCACCGCAATCACTTCTTCGCGGATGCTTTCATTGAGTTCCGACAGAATTTCCCCGTCGAACTCGCGACCATAAAGCCGGATTAGCCGGGTTCGGTCAAAGGCGTTTATCTGTTCCAGAAGGTCCGCGATGTCAGCCGCATGCAGCGGCTCCATCAATTCGGTCAGCTTGGGTTGGTCTTCAATATCAACGGCATAAAGGATAGCCGAAATCGCTTTTGGCCCCAGCACATAGGCGTCTTCTTCAATCCCTGCCTCGCTTTCTGCGACTTGGTCAGACATCTGCGCCTCCTTTCGGTTGCGCGGACAATAGGCTTGCCCGCAACGGGACACAATGGGGACGGTTGCCGCGCCGCAGCCTCTGGCCTAACAAGGAAAGTATGACCGAAAAAACGCTCCTTCTGGGCCAGCTGTTTCTGACCAACGGCGACCCGCTGCAATCGCCCTGGCAGGATGTGTGCCACATCGAAACCGCCGGTGCCCTGCTGCTGGAGGACGGGCGCATCGCGCATGTGGGCCCCGCCGATGCGATACGGCGCGCGCATCCGCAGGTGCGGGTAATCGATTATGCCGATAAACTGATAACGCCGGGCTTTGTCGACGCGCATGCGCATTACCCCCAGACCGCCATGATCGCAAGCTGGGGCAAGCAACTGATCGACTGGTTGAACGACTATACCTTTCCCGAAGAAATCCGGCTGGCAGACCCCGACTACGCCACAGAGATTGCCGCGCGCTATCTTGATCTGGTGCTGGATCACGGCACAACGACCGTCTGCTCGTATTGCACGGTCCACCCGCATAGCGTTGACGCGTTTTTTGACGCGGCCGCCGCGCGCGGCATGGCGGTGCTGGCGGGCAAGACCTGCATGGACCGAAACGCGCCGCCCGCGCTTTGCGACACGGCGCAATCCGCGTATGACGACAGCGCGGCGTTGCTTGCGCGCTGGCACAACACGGGGCGCGCGAAATACGTGATCACGCCGCGCTTTTCGCCCACATCGACCCCCGAACAACTGGCGGCACTGGGCGCGCTTTGGGCGGCGCACCCGGACTGCCTGATGCAAACGCATCTGTCCGAGCAGAAACCCGAAATCGAATGGGTTCGCACCCTGTATCCGACGGCCCGCGACTACCTCGACACCTATGAAGCGCACGGGCTTTTGGGCGCACGCGCGCTGTTCGGTCATGCCATCTATCTGGAACCGCGCGAGATTGACCGGCTGTCTGAGATCGGGGCCGCCGTTGTGCATTGCCCCACGTCCAACACGTTCATCGGGTCAGGGCTGATGGATGTTTTCGGCCTTGCGGCGCGCGGTATCAAAGTAGGTCTTGCAACGGATACGGGCGGCGGGTCCTCGTTCTCAATGCTGCGGACCATGGCTGCAGCCTACGAGATTGCGCAATTGCGCGGACAGGCGCTGCATCCTGCGCAACTGCTCTGGCTGGCCACGGCAGGCTCCGCGCGCAGTCTGCACCTGGAGCACGAACTGGGCCGCCTTGCAGCAGGTCAGGCGGCAGACCTGTGTGTGCTTGATCTTGCGTCAACACCGGCGATCGCACAGCGGGTGGCTGTGGCCGATGACCCTTGGGAAGCCGTCTTTCCAACGATCATGATGGGTGATGACCGTGCCATCAAGGATGTCTGGATCGCAGGACGCCAGCGTTAACCGGCGGCAAGGGCGCGGGCGAGCCTGTTCTGATGCGCCACGATGGTGGCCACATCAACCGTCTGCACCTGTCCGTCGCGCACGATCTGGCGACCCTCCACAAAAAGATCACGCACAGCCGTTGGCCCTGCCAGCAACAAAGCTGCCGGATCCCAGCTGCCTGCCGCATCAAGGCAGGACATATCCCAGACGGCAATGTCGGCGCGCGCACCAACGCTCAGACGCCCACAATCGGGACGGCCCAGAATATCCGCGCCACCCCGGGTCGCGATCCAGAGCGCTTCGCGGGCGCTCATGGCGTCGGCCCCGTTTGCCACCCGTTGCAGCAGCATCGCCTGACGGGCTTCGCGCACAAGGTTGCCCGCATCGTTGCTGGCGGACCCGTCCACCCCCAACCCAACAGGCACACCAGCGTCGCGCAGCGCCCGCACGGGCGCGATCCCGCTGCCCAATCTGCAATTCGAGCAGGGGCAATGGGCAACACCAGTTTGCGTCCGCGCAAAAAGCGCAATTTCATCCGGCTGCAGCTTCACACAATGGGCATGCCACACATCCGGCCCGACCCATTCAAGGTTTTCAGCATATTGGCCCGGGCGGCACCCATATTTTTCCAGACTGTAGGCCACGTCCTCATCGTTTTCGGCCAGATGGGTGTGCATCATCACGCCCTTGTCCCGCGCAAGCCGTGCGGCATCCCGCATCAGATCATCGCTCACAGAAAATGGCGAACAGGGGGCCACGCCCACGCGGCACATCGACCCCGGGTTGCTGTCGTGGAAGCGGTCAATGACGCGTATGCAATCGGTGAGGATGTCTTCCTCCCGTTCGACCAGCGTGTCGGGTGGCAACCCACCCCGAGACGCGCCGATGCTCATCGCCCCCCGCGTCGGATGAAACCGCAGGCCGATGGTTTCCGCCGCAGCGATCGTATCCTCAAGACGAGACCCGTTTGGAAACAGGTAAAGGTGGTCGCTGGTCAGTGTGCAGCCGGACAAGGCCAGTTCCGCCAATCCAACCTGCGCTGAGACGAACATATGCTCTGGCGTAAACCGCGCCCAGATCGGATAGAGCGTTTTCAACCACCCAAAGAGCAACGCGTCCTGCCCCCCCGGCACCGCACGCGTCAATGTCTGATATAAATGGTGGTGTGTGTTCACCAAGCCGGGCGTAACAAGGCATCCGCTGGCATCAATCACCTCAGTGTCCGCGTCCGCCGCAAGTGCGTGACCAATTTCGGATACAACGCCCGCGTTTATCCGTAAATCGCTGTCATGCAGTTCGCGCATCCCGTCATCCATGGTCAGAATGCATAGGGCGTTGCGCAAAAGAAGGCTGCTCACGTCGGCATCCCAGCCAGAACGGAAAGGGCTTCGGCGTGGATTTCCGTGTTTGCCGCCGCCAAGGCGCGGCCGCCATTGTATGCGGGCCCGCCGGTCCAGTCCGTCACAATACCGCCGGCCGCCTGGATCACGGCAATAGGAGCCTGAATGTCGTAAGGTTGCAGCCCTGCTTCAATGACCAGATCAATCTGACCTGACGCCAGTAGCGCGTAGGCGTAGCAATCCATCCCATAGCGTGTCAGCCTCGCTTGCTGGCTCACCGCCTGGAAAGCAACACCCTCTGATTCTGTGCCAACCTCGGGGAATGTCGTGAATACCGTGGCCTCGCTCAAGGGGCGCGGGGCGCGGCTTTTAAGAGGGCGCTGACCCAAAGGCCCATGCGATCGTGCAATCCCGGGACCGCCCACAAAACGTTCGCCGATGTAGGGCTGGTCAATCAGCCCAAAGAATGGACCGCCGCGATCCGACACGGCGATCAAGACACCCCATGTTGGCGTGCCGCTGATGAACCCACGCGTGCCATCAATAGGGTCGAGCACCCACGTCAGGCCTGATGTTCCGGCTTTTGGGCCAAACTCTTCGCCCAAAATTGCATCATCCGGTCGGAGTTGCGCCAGCAGGGCGCGCATCTGTTGCTCGGCAGAGCGGTCCGCGATGGTGACGGGATCAAACCCCGCACGGTCCTTGTTTTCCGTCTGTGTTGCCGACGCCCGGAAATGGGGCAGGATCGCGTTTCTGGCAGAGTCTGCCAGTTTCTGAGCCACAGCGTCGATTTCCTCGACAGTATCTTTGTCGTATGTGCGTCCTGTCATGCCAGACGTGGTGCCAGTTTATGCACCCTACCACAAGCTGCGATGTCGCGTTTGGTCTTAGGCGACGTCGCTCAGAACGCGGGCCAGCTCAAAAAGACGGCGGCGCTGGTTTTCAGGGATGGCATAGTAGGAGCGCACAAGATCCATCGCTTCTTTGTCGCTCAGCATGTCCATCGGCGCGGCCGCAGCTGCCCCGTCCACATCGTCCTGTTTCAATCCGTCGAAAAAGAACGCGACATCGACTTCGAGTGCATCGGCAATGTCCCAGAGCCGCGACGCGCTCACACGGTTTGTTCCGGTCTCATATTTCTGGATTTGTTGGAATTTGATGCCAACGGCCTCCGCCAGCTTTTGCTGCGTCATGCCAACCAACCAGCGTCTTTGGCGAATTTTCTTACCGACGTGAACGTCCACAATGTGAGCCATGTTCTTTTCCTTGTTTCTGCCCGTACAGCCGTTGTTTTGTTATTCCCGCTTCACAGAACTGCAGTATTCTTCCGCGACCCGCTGACCGTTTACGCCTTAAAGTTTAGCCGAAACGCCCTCTCTTTCAACCGATAACAACCCTTCAGACCAACGGGACTTCGCCCAAAATCCAACTTTGATTTGTCATTTACAAAGCAACAAACTTGCCCGTCAGCCTCAAGAAAACGAACCAAATTTCTCAATTTTGAGAAAAACCGTCCGAAAAATAAACGATTAGCAAAACCGAGATCTGCTTTCGCGTTCTGACGGGGCTACATGCCCCTCCGTACACCCTGAGGTTTAAACCGCGAAAGTTGCCGTTGCGTTAAGAGAGAGCCGGCAAAAAATATAATTCTACTCAGAATTGAATACCTTGACGGGATCAAGCTGTGAATCTCGTTAAGATTACATCCTCACAGGGACACCCGGCCGCTTTTCACATCGGGGGAATCACCAGCCACAAACCCTACACCGCCTTCAGCCGATGGGTTTCAGCGCTTGAAAAGGTGCGTCGCAACAGATCGACCATCGCTTCTTCTACAACCGTTCCTTGTTCTTTGAACCGATACAGGTTCACCAACTGATCCGGCAGGTCGGGCAATGCGCCTGCGTGATCGATTGCGACCAGATGTGGTGGTTCTGTGCCTTCAATCATCGTATGAACCGCTAGATCTGCGCTGACAGTCGCTTCTATTGTGCGGTCGCTTTCCGTCTCGACGACGACTTCCCATGGGATTTTTGCGGCATCCAACGCTTCCACGACCCTAGGGCGAAAACTGCAGAGCCTGCCGAACGCAAGCTTGAGCGGAGACTGCCGCCACGCGTGCCCCTCGGGCGCTCCGACCCAGCGCAACGGTTTACGGCACAGCGTTTCTGCGCGCGGCTCTTCGATTGTTTCGGTGGTCAGGATCAGATCACATTCACCGCGCGAGAACATTTCCTTCAACCCATGCGTGTATAGCGACACCAGCTGAACTTTGACTCTCGGGAACGCCGCGTGAAACTGTTTCAGCACCAGCGGAATGGCAGGGTAAACAATGTCATGCGGTACGCCTAGCACGATCTCGCCTTCATAGGCGTGATCTGTGAGGCGGTCGATCACCTCATCATTCAGGACCACCATGCGCCGGGCATAGACCAACAGCTGCTCTCCCGAGGCGGTCAGCGCGATCCCCCTGCCCGATCGGTCGAACAATTTGACGCCAAGCAGCTCTTCTAACCGCTTGAGCTGCATCGACACGGCAGACTGCGTGAGATGCAGGTAGCCCGCCGCGCGCGTCACACCGCCCGCATCTGCCACCGCAACAAAAGAGCGGAGCGTTGTGACATCCAAATTCCTCACATCACATTCCTTGATTATTAACCCAACAAACATTCGTTTTTAAAATGTATCATCACAGGACATATACATCAACAGAAACGATGCGCGCAGTCATTCGCATCACAAAACCAGATAACCCACGTCGAAGACAGGAGACCATCATGCAATCGATCAACATATCCACCCTCAGCACACACCTTGGTCCCCAAGGAGTCATCAAAGGCGTCGTCACACGCCTTGCCGTCTGGCGGACACGGCGCGCGCTTGCTTCGCTCGACGCCGCTGCGTTGAAAGACATCGGGATCAGCCCGCAGGCCGCCGCATCAGAAGCCGAAAAAGGCTTCTGGGACGTGCCCCACACGTGGAAATACCGCTGAGCGCCCCGAATTTAGGCCGCTGTTTGACGCGGTTTTAAGGAAAGATTCACCTTACCGCGTCAAACCCGATCAAACCCGACCGAAAAGCCTTGAAATGCACGCGCTGGCCCCCGATATTACACGCGAGAGCGCAAAGATTACCTGAAGCGCAGTCTGTTTCAATTGGAGGTCCATATTTATGGCTGACGTGAATACAATCCGGACAAGCGCCGGATCCCGCGCCGCCCAGATCGATGAAGGGTTGCGGGCCCACATGAGTAAAGTCTACGGCATCATGTCCGTAGGTATGCTGATCACCTTCGCTGTTGCTTGGGCTGTTGGTACAGCGCCGCAATTGCTGGCCGTGTTCCGTGACCCGGTGACGCTGCAGCCAAACATCCTTGGCTGGATCATCATGTTTGCACCGCTCGGGATGATTTTCCTGTTTGGCGCGGCGATCAATAAGCTGAGCGTATCTGCCGCACAGACGTTCTTTTACGCGTTTGCGGCTGTGATGGGTCTGTCGATCTCTTGGATTTTCGTGGCGTTCACCGGCATGTCCATTGCACAGGTGTTCCTGATCACATCGATTGCTTTTGCGGGTCTGTCCCTGTGGGGCTACACCACCAAGAAAGACATCTCCGGCTGGGGCGCGTTCCTCATCATGGGTGTGATTGGCCTGATCGTGGCGTCGATTGTGAACATCTTCCTGGGCTCACCAGCGATTGCATTCGCCGTGTCCATACTGGGTGTGCTGATCTTTGCTGGCCTGACCGCGTATGACACGCAAAACATCAAGAATACGTATCTGGCGCACGCTCACCACGGCGATCAGGACTGGCTGGCCAAAGCCGGTATCATGGGCGCCCTGAGCCTGTACCTGAACTTCATCAATATGTTCATGATGCTGCTGTCGCTGTTCGGTAATCGCGAATAACGACGTTTTCCAGGAACTAAATCGTTGGGTCGGCTTGCATTGCGAGCCGACCTTTTTCGTTAGAGAACCTGCTGCATCCGAATGGCGGGCAAGGCAATCCCTTCCCCCATGGGCACATCAATATGGCCAACAACGTCAAACCCCATGGCGGTGTAAAAAGGCACGGCCGTGTAGGTTGACCAACACTCCATCTCCTGAAACCCAGCGTCCCGCGCCGCCTGCAAGGCATGGCCAATCAAGCACCGCGCGATCCCCTTGCGCAGGTGTCTGTCGTCCGTCACCACATGGCGAATGTGGGCCTTTATCGGAACTTCTTTGTCTTTGCTCCAGCCGCCCGCGCCCAGAATTTCCGGGGTTTCACCTATGGTTTGCTGCCAGACATAGTAGCTTTGGCTCGACAGCAGATGCGGTTGCGCCCGGATCATGACGGGCAGCGCACGATCCAAAACGGACGCCGGATAGTCCGCAGCCAGCAGACGCGGGTAGCTACGCGCCAACAACGCGTCAACGGCAGCAAGGTCATCCAGTGTGGCAAGGCGGACTGTCATAAACGGCAGACTAACACGAAAAAAGGCCGCGCAGGGTGCACGGCCTTCAACATCGCATCAAAGCAAATCTTACTTGATCTTGCCTTCTTTATATTCGACGTGCTTGCGCGCCACAGGGTCATACTTCCGCACGACCATTTTCTCGGTCATGGTGCGTGCGTTTTTTTTGGTGACGTAGAAGTGGCCTGTCCCCGCACTGGAGTTCAGACGAATCTTGATCGTGGTTGGCTTGGCCATGGTCGCTCTCCTGCAGCGGGCACCCAAAGGCGTCTTCCGCGTGAAACTCTAGGTTTTGGCTTTTATCGCGCTGGCCGGGCCTGTCAACCTCAAAAGCACGCAGAAAGAGGACCCAGAGCAATGATGCGCGGAAAGCCTGTAAGCCGGATTCTGTTCCCCGAAGTTGCCTTCGGTTCGATGACCATTCCTCTTGCCCTTCCGTTGCCGAAAAGGCTCTAGCTGCCAACCCGGACCTGCTTGGGCAAAAGCGGCCCAGCCTTGCGGCGCGCGGTCCCTATTTGGCATTGCTCCCGGTGGGGCTTGCCGTGCCACCCCTGTTGCCAGCGGCGCGGTGGGCTCTTACCCCACCGTTTCACCCTTACTCCGGGCACGCCCGGAGCGGTTTCATTTCTGTGGCGCTTTCCGTCGGGTTCCCGGCCGGTTTCCCCGCCGATCCCCGCCCGGGCGTTACCCGGCACCGTTGCTTTTTGGAGTCCGGACTTTCCTCCCCCGCGAGGTTTCCCTCACGACGGCGGCCATCCGGCTTTCCGCGCGTGGGCGTGATGCACGCTATCCCAGCACGCGTCAATGGCAGAAGCAGCGCCCCGTCAATCAACGCGCGGTAAAGCCGCCATATCCGCAGCGGTCAGCGGGCCGGACGCAAAGGGGCGAAACCGCAGTCTGACAGCTTCCAGCAACGTCTGATCCGGTACCGGGGCGGTGAACCCGGCCAATTGCGCCGCCTTGCGAAACTGGGCAGGCGCAACCGCCCCATCAAAAGGTCCCGCACCCGCTGGCCGCGCCAACCCTTGCCGCGCGAGGCGCGCCCAGTCGAAACGCGCACCGGGGTCGCTTTTCCGGCCCGGTGCCATGTCTGAATGGCCAATCACCTCAGACGGCGGGATAGACCAGCGGTTCAGGATGTCCTGCAAAAGCTGCTCCAGCGCAGACATCAGCGGCGCACTGAAAGGATGTGTGCCTGCATTGTCCAACTCAATCCCGATGGAGCGGGAGTTGATATCCGCCTGTCCGCGCCATTCGCCGTGGCCCGCATGCCAGGCGCGCTGCGCCTCGTCGACCATGTGAATAATGTCACCATCCCGCGCAATCAAATAGTGCGCAGAGACCTCGACCGCAGGATCGCACAGCCTGTCACGCGCAGCCGCAGCGCTGGCCATCCCCGTATAGTGCAGCACCACGATCTGCGGCACTGCGCCGCCTCTGCGCGGTCCAAAATTAGGGGATGGGTGCCAGTGCACCTTTAGCCTTGCGCAGCCTTACGGAACGGTTCGGGGTTCCATGAACAGGCATAGCCATCCCCGTCCGGGTCCAACCCACGGCGATCCCATTCGGGGCCGCCCCGTTGTAGAAAATCAAGCTGCGCCTGGTCGGGTGAAGGGTACCCTGCGCAATTGCGCAGCGCTCTGGCCTCGCCGTTCAGCCCTGCCCGCGCATACAGGCGCGTACCCACAGGGTGCGAGGTTGCAAGCGCGAATTCCACCACGTTTGGTCCGGTACTGCCGGGGCGTGTTGGCAAGGCCTCAGGCTCGACGACAGTATATTGCGCTCTGTTGTCGGCAATGCGTGCCGCGTCACTTTCGATCGTTTCGCGCGAGGCGACGACATCAAAGTCATTTTCCTGTGACAAACCGGGGTTGTTGGGAACAGCACTGGACGCGGCAACCGCAGCGGGGGTCGCTGGTGCAGGCCGCGTTTGATCGAGGATGCGCGCCGTCTCAGCGGCGGTTGCCTCTGCGGATGTGGCAGGCACCGTCGCTGTTGTACCGTCCAGCGGCGCATTCGGGGGCAACACGGTCTGCGGCACACTCAGGGTGCTTTGTGCCAAAGCCGCATCCCGCGCCTGTTGTTGCTGAAGGAATGGGTCGTCAAACCCAATGCCACTGTTTGGCACAGGTTGCGTGCAGGCGCTCAGGGCCACAAGGGCAAGCAGAAAAAACCGTGTTCCTTGATGCATTTGGTCCCCTTCCTTCATATCGTGTTCAGATTACCACCATTTGGCAGGCTTTGCCACAAAGCCCGCTGCCTGCTCCAGCGCGTAGGCGGTGTTCAGCAACTCTGCTTCCGCCCAAGGCTGACCGATCAGTTGCAACCCCAGAGGCAGGCCCTGTTTGTCCAACCCGGCAGGCACCGCAATCCCCGGCAGACCCGCCAGATTGACCGTTACCGTGAACACATCGTTGAGATACATTTGCACCGGGTCCGCGTCCGTCATTTCGCCCAGCCCAAAGGCCGCCGAGGGCGTGGCCGGTGTCAGGATCGCATCGACGCCCTGCGCGAACACCTCGTCAAAGTCACGCTTGATCAGCGCACGCACCTTGCGCGCACGGTTATAATAGGCATCGTAAAAGCCCGCTGACAGCACATAGGTGCCAACCATAACCCGGCGCTTGACCTCATCGCCAAACCCTTCGGCCCGGGTCTTTTCGTACATCTCGGTGATACCGTCGCCTTGGGCCAGCTTGGCGCGGTGGCCGTAGCGCACACCATCATAGCGCGCGAGGTTCGACGAGGCCTCTGCCGGGGCGATGACGTAATAGGCAGGCAAGGCATACTTGGTGTGCGGCAAAGAGATGTCGACGATTTTGGCGCCTGCGTCTTTCATCATCTCGATGCCTGTGGCCCAGAGCGCCTCAATCTCGTCGGGCATCCCGTCCATCCGGTATTCCTTGGGAATGCCGATGGTCTTGCCGCGAATATCACCGCTCAGCGCCGCCTCGAAATCCGGCACCGGCAGATCAGCGGATGTGCTGTCTTTGGGGTCATGGCCGCACATGGCCTCCAGCATGATTGCCGCATCGCGCACCGATTTGGTCATCGGACCCGCCTGATCGAGCGAGGAGGCAAAGGCCACGATGCCCCACCGCGAACAGCGCCCGTAGGTCGGTTTGATCCCGACCGTACCTGTGAAGGCTGCGGGTTGGCGGATGGAGCCGCCCGTGTCCGTCCCCGTCGCTGCCAGACACAGATCAGCAGCAACAGCCGACGCCGACCCACCGGAGGACCCGCCCGGGGTCAGGGCCGTTCCATCATTGCCCCGCCGCCATGGGTTGACCGCATTGCCGTAAACCGATGTCTCATTCGACGAGCCCATGGCAAATTCATCCATATTCAGCTTGCCAAGCATGACCGCGCCCGCATCTGCCAGATTCTGGCTGACCGTGCTCTCATACTCCGGCACGAAGCCTTCGAGAATGGCGCTTCCCGCCTGACTGGGCACGCCTTTGGTGCAAAACAGGTCCTTGATGCCTATGGGCAGCCCACACATGGCGGGCGCATCCCCCGCGGCCAATCGCTGATCCGCAGCCTGCGCCCGCTCCAGCGCCACCTCAGGTGCATGGTGCACAAAGGCGTTCAGTGCCCCCGCCGCGTTAATGGCGGACAGGCAACTCTCTGTTAGCTCTTTTGATGTGGTCTCCCCCGCGCGCAACGCATCCCGTGCGGCAGCCAGACCCAGTTCGTTCAACGCGCTCATTATTCAACCACCTTTGGAACCGCAAAGAAACCTTCGCGCGCATCTGGCGCATTCGACAAAACCTCTGCCTGCTGACCCCCATCGGTCACGCCATCCTCGCGACGCTTCAGACGCTGCGGCGTCACGGAAACCATCGGCTCAATCCCCTCGACATCCACCTCGGCCAACTGCTCAATGAACCCCAGGATGGTGTTGAATTCTCCCGCCAGCGCAGGCAGCGCCTCAGGTTCAACCTTGATGCGGGCCAGTTTCGCAACCCGGGCCGCTGTGGTTTCATCAATTGACATCGCGGGCCTCCTTTCACTGTTTTTACAGTGCATCTACCGCTATGCGCGTGGCTTGCCAAGGGCTGCGCGGGCGTAAACCTCGATCATCCAGCCCAGCAATACTGCATTGATCAGATGCCACATGAAATGCGTCCCCAAAGGCACCGCATCACAAAGCGGCAGATCAAGCGTTCGAAACACCAAGGACACAAGTAAAAGACCGGCCCCGACGGCCATGCCTTGCGCAAGCTGCCGGTCTCTGCCGGATAGTAAAACCGCGTAAATCAGGATCAAAAGCGCCACAGGAACGTAGCCTGCGGAAGCTCCTAGCCATGGCAGCATCCCAAACACCGGCACCGTCAACGCGGCATAAGGGAAAAACAACGCCGTCACACCAAGCGCAGGCCAGCGCGACATCCCCCACCCCACCCGGTTGATCGCGTAAACATAGGCCAGAATGAACGCAAGGATCGGGGCAACATCCGCCATCGCAGCCCAGGGCTGTGCAAAAGTGTGAAACAGAAAACTGCCCACCCCGATGCAAAACAGGATGAGACACAACAGCCCCGCGCGCGGCACATCCCCGCGCCGCGCCCACATGAACACAGCCGACAAGATAAAAGCCCCGTTGGTGACCGCATTGATCGGCTCAGCCCAAAAACCGGGATCAAGCCGCTCGCAATAGCCGTCGATCGCTCGGGTCAAATCCATGAACGCGCCCTTTCTTTTGGCAAAAATACACCCGCCGGAGGCTCCCCACCGCTGGAAAAGTACAATAGGGTGCAGGTATGTCAGAACAGGAGGGGTGCAAATGAAATTCACATGGATGGGACATGGCAGCTTCCGGCTCGAAATCGGCGGTCAGGTGCTGCTGATTGATCCCTGGCGCACAGGCAACCCGATGATCAACGAGGCACAGTGGGACACCGCCACCGCCGGGGCGACCCACATCCTGCTGACCCATGGGCATGGCGATCACAGCGCAGATGCGCTGCCCCTTGCGCAAAGGCTTGGTATTCCACTGGTGGGCATCTACGATCTGATGTCAGCGTTACAAAACCAAAACGACGTGGAAGCCATAGGGTTCAACATGTCCGGGACCGTAGAACTGGGCGATGTTGCGGTGACGATGGTGCCAGCCATGCACTCGAATTCTTACGCCCCCGACCCGTCCATACCCGCCGGACGGGAGGCAGGTTTTATCCTGCAGGCTGAAGATCGCTGCGTCTACGTGTCAGGCGACACCGGGATCATGGCAGACATGGAGTGGATCGGCGACTACTTCAAACCCGATGTGGGTATCCTCAGCGCCGGGGGCCATTTCACCATGGACATGAAGGCCACCGCCTATGCCGCGAAGCGCTACTTCGACTTCAAGACCATTGTCCCGGTGCACTACCGAACCTTCCCGCTGCTAGAGCAATCCGCCGAAAGCCTCAGGGCCGCGCTGCCCGATGTGGATGTCAAAACCCCCGACGTGATGGAGCCGACCCCCCTGTGACACAGCCCTAACGCTTGTGCAGGAAAAAGGCCCGCAGATAGGCCTCAGCCTCTTCTGCGGCAATCCCGTCGTAAACCTCAGGCACATGGTGACACTGAGGATGCGAAAACACCCGCGCCCCCTGCGCCACGCCGCCGGATTTGGGGTCGCTCGCGCCATAATAGAGCCGGGCAATCCGCGCCGCCGAAATTGCCGCCGCACACATCGCACAAGGCTCCAGCGTCACATAAAGGGCGTGCCCGACCAGCCGTTCGGACCCCGCAGCAGCACAGGCTGCGCGAACGGCCAGAATTTCCGCATGCGCGGTGGGGTCGTTCAGGGCGCGCGTCTGGTTGCCCGCTTGCGCCACCACCTGCCCGGCGGGGTCGATAACCACTGCACCCACGGGTACTTCACCCCGCTTGCCCGCCGCGCGCGCCTCGCTGAGGGCCACCTCCATATGGCTTTTGAATGTCATGCCAGCACTTGTGCGCAAGTCTGACCCTTTCGCAACCCCTGCAAAGCCGGTAAGAGCGCGCCATGACCAATCCCACGCCCCCAGCCGCAAATGCCACGCCAAGCGGCGACCGCATCGCCAAAGTCCTGAGCCGCGCAGGCGTTGCCTCACGCCGCGAAGCAGAGCGGATGATCGAGGCCGGGCGCGTCGCGGTCAACGGCAAGGTCATCACCTCGCCCGCCCTGAACGTGGTTGAAAAAGACCGGATCACCGTGGACGGGCGCGAAATCACACCGCCCGAACCCCAGCGCCTCTGGCTCTACCACAAACCCGCTGGACTGGTGACAACCACCCGCGACGAAAAGGGCCGCCAGACGATCTTTGATGCGCTGCCAGACGATCTGCCAAGGGTCATGAGCGTTGGACGGCTTGATCTGAATTCCGAAGGTCTTTTGCTGCTGACCAATGACGGCGGCATCAAGCGCCAGCTTGAACTGCCCTCCACCGGATGGCTGCGGCGCTACCGCGTGCGGGTCAAAGGCGCGCCAACCGACGCGCACCTTGACCCTTTGCGCAAGGGTCTGGTGGTTGACGGGGAAAATTTTCAACCGATGCAAGTGACCCTTGACCGACAGCAAGGCGCAAACGCCTGGCTGACCATTGGCCTGCGCGAAGGGCGCAACCGCGAAATTCGCCGCGCGACAGAGGCGGTCGGTCTGGTTGTGAACCGGCTGATCCGCATCAGCTACGGGCCCTTTCAACTGGGCGATCTGAAACCCGGCGCGGTCGAGGAAATACGCCGCCGCATCATGCGTGATCAACTGGGCCTGTCCAATCCGGAGGATGACGACAGCGGTACCGCAAAACCAAGGAGCAAACCAGTGCGCCGCCGCAGCAAGCCCCCCGGCGCACGCCCGACCCGTACCCCCGGAAAATCCCGGCGCTGAACAGGGTCCTTGGGGTCTGCCGCAGGGCATAGGCGCGAATACCAATGCTTTGACGCTGGTGCATGCGGCGTTCCCTACCTATATTGGCCCCAATTATTTTAGGTGGGACAACATGCGGCCAACCGGTTTTCAGAAAGTGACATATGCAGCACTGCTTGCCTTGATGGTAGGCGTGACCGCTGGGCTGATTGGCGGGCTTTGAACGATGGCGCAGCGCTTTGGCGGAAAATACAGCCCGAAAGGCCAACAAAAAGCCACTCAGGCACAGGCGCGCCCCACAGCGGCGCCCCACGAGGTCACGGTTGATCCGGTTGGGGCCCGCGCAAACCTGATGTTTCTGCCCGCGATCATCTTGTTGTTCGCCGGTCTTTTCAAAGGGGCGATGGGGTTGACGCTGGCGCTGTCCGGGGCGGGCCTGCTGGCTTTAGGCGCATGGCTCTTGCGCGGCGGCCTGCAAGCGCAATCGGCCTACAACGCCCGCAAAATGGCACGCCGCCCCGCGATGCCGCGCAAAATAGCCGCCGCTGTGCTGGCAGGCGCGGGCATCTGTGTGGGCGCGCTGTCCCACGACAGTGGTCTGATCGCCGCCGTTTTGTTTGGCATAGCCACCACAGGGCTGCATCTCGCGGCCTTCGGGATTGACCCCATGTCGGACAAAGGCATGGAAGGGGTCGACAGCTTCCAGCAAGACCGGGTGGCGCGGGTTGTTGACGAAGCAGACGAACACCTTGCCGCCATGAATGACGCCTTGCGGCGTACCCAAGACCGCGCGCTGCTGGATCGGATGTCGCAGTTTCAATCCACCGTCCGTGGCCTGATCCGCACCGTCGAAGAGGACCCCCGCGACCTGACGGCGGCGCGCAAATACCTTGGCGTCTATCTGCTGGGGGCACGGGATGCGTCGGTCAAATATGCCGATCTGCAGGCCCGTAGCGATGCGACTGCCGCGCGCGCCGACTATCTGGCGCTGCTGGACGATCTTGAAGCGAACTTTGCGGCGAAACAGGAAAAGCTGCTCGTGGATGATCAATCTGATCTCACGGTTGAGATTGAAGTCCTGCGCGAAAGGTTGCAACGCGAGGGCTTGCCGGCAGGCGAACGCTGATTTGAACAAAGGAGTACGACGATGTCCGAGACAACGCGCCAACAGGCCCAAGCTGCACTTGCCGAAGTGGAACAGGTATCTGCTGCGATTCTGCCCGAACCGGCAGCGGCCACCGCCATCGTGCCTCTGAAAGAGGCCGACGCACCATTGTCCGCAGCCATTACCCGGCGCATGGACGAGATCGACATGGGCAATACCAACTCCATTGTGTCGTTCGGCAGCGGTGCGCAGGCCGAATTGCAACAGATCAGCCAATCCATGCTTGCGGGCGTACGCAACAAAGATGTCGGGCCAGCTGGCGACAGCCTGCGCAACATTGTGACCACCATTCGCGGTTTTTCGACGGATGAGCTGGATTTGCGGCGCGAACGCAGTTTCTGGGAGAAAATGCTGGGCAAAGCCGCCCCGATTGCGAAATTCACCGCGCGATTTGAAGAGGTGCAGGGTCAGATCGACCGGATCACCGATGAGCTGCTCAAGCACGAACACACGCTGCTCAAGGATATCAAATCGCTTGATATGCTCTACGAGAAAACCCTCGAATTCTATGACGAACTGGCGCTTTATATCGCGGCGGGTGAAGAGAAACTGCAGGTTCTGGACGAAACGGATATTCCTGCCAAAGCCGCCGCCGTGGATGCCGCCCCGGAAAACGATCAGGTGATGAAGGCGCAGGAATTGCGCGATCTGCGGGCCGCGCGCGATGATCTGGAACGCCGGGTGCATGATCTGAAACTGACGCGGCAGGTCACCATGCAGTCGCTGCCGTCGATCCGGCTGGTGCAGGAAAACGACAAAAGCCTCGTGACAAAGATCAACTCGACCCTCGTCAACACCGTCCCCTTGTGGGAGACGCAACTGGCACAAGCGGTCACCATCCAACGCTCTGCCGAAGCGGCACAGGCCGTGCGCGCGGCGAATGATCTGACCAACGAGCTTTTGACCGCGAACGCCAAGAACCTGCGCGACAGCAACAAGGTCATCCGCGAAGAAATGGAGCGTGGCGTCTTTGACATCAACGCCGTGAAACAGGCCAACGAGGACCTCATCGGCACGATCGAGGAAAGTCTGCAGATCGCTGACGAAGGCAAAGCACGCAGAGTGGCGGCAGAAAAAGAGCTGCAGGAGATGGAAACGCGTCTGCGCGACACGCTTGCTTCGGCACGGTCGCAAGGCAGCGGCACCGGCGACACCGCCGGAACCGCTGTTCCTTCCTAAGGGTCAGGAGCACGGGTGTGCGGCAACTGTCACTCATGGGCGGACTGGCGTGCATCCTGTTGGTGCTGGCAGGCTGCGTGGCCGGGCCGCGCACCTCTGTGAAGCCCCAGGAGCGCCCGGCGGGGCTTGGTCAGGCGGTGGCGCGCCCCACGTCCGAGGCCAGTGCCGCCCTGCGCAGTTATTTCGGGCAGGTCCAGAGCGCGCAACTCAGCCAGGGGTTACTGCGCGATGACGGCGGCGGCCCCGACACGCCGTTTACTGCAGATATGCTGGCGCGCAATTTCGAAGCCATCGTGTTTTTCAACGAATACGCAAGTGCGCTGCGCGGCCGCGGCGGCGAAAGCCCGTTGCGGCGCTGGGACGGGCCTGTACGGTTCGGCATGGTGTTCGGGGCGTCCATATCAGCCGCCCAGCGCAGCCGGGACACACAGACAGTCAGGGCCTATGCCAGACGGCTGTCGGGGATCGCCAACCATCCTGTGGGCCTGAGCGCAAGCAGCCCGAATTTCATCGTCATCGTCGCGGATGAAGATGACCGCAGCTCAGCCCTTGACCGCGCAGCAGAGCAGTTGCGCGGGATCACGGCGGCAAGTCTTGATCCGCTGCGTGATCTGCCGCGCGACACCTATTGCGCGGTTGCAGCCTACGCCACGGGCGAGGACCCCAATACATACACACGCGCCGTGGCGCTCATCCGGGCCGAGAACCCCGGTCTGCTGCGCGAAAGCTGTTTTCACGAAGAGTTGGCCCAAGGGCTTGGGCTGGCCAATGACAGCCGCGCCGCACGTCCATCGATCTTTAATGACGACGATGAATTTGCCTTGCTCACAGATCACGATGCGCTGTTGCTACAGATGCTGTATGACCCGCGCCTGAGCACGGGAATGACCGCGCAGGACGCGGCCCCCGTGGTGCGCATTATCGCACGAGAGTTGGTGCAAGGCCCGCTTTGAACAAACCAAAGGACTGAAACGCATGGCAATCTTCGACTTTCTTTCCGGTCAGTTTATCGACGTCATTCATTGGACGGACGATACGCGCGACACGATGGTCTGGCGCTTTGAACGCGAGGGCCACGAGATCAAATACGGCGCCAAGCTCACGGTGCGTGAAGGTCAGGCGGCGGTCTTTGTGCATGAAGGCCAGTTGGCGGATGTGTTCACGCCGGGCCTTTACATGCTTGAAACCAACAACATGCCGCTGATGACCACACTGCAGCATTGGGATCATGGCTTTCGCAGCCCGTTCAAATCAGAGATCTATTTCGTCAACACCACCCGGTTCAACAACCTCAAATGGGGCACGAAGAACCCAGTGATCTGCCGCGACCCCGAATTTGGGCCTGTGCGCCTGCGCGCCTTTGGCACCTATTCGGTCAAGGTGGCCGATGCCGCGAAGTTTCTGGTAGAGATCGTCGGCACCGATGGCGAATTCACCATGGATGAGATCAGCTTTCAGATCCGCAACATCATCGTGCAGGAATTCTCCCGCACGATTGCGCGCGCAAGCATTCCCGTGATGGACATGGCCGCCAACACGCGCGAGCTGGGCCAGCTTGTGGGCAAGGAGATCAGCGGGCAGCTGGCCGAATATGGCCTTGCGATGCCAGAGCTTTATGTCGAGAATATCTCGCTCCCACCGGCGGTTGAGCAGGTGATGGACAAGCGATCCTCCATGGGGGTGATCGGGAACCTCAATGAATACATGCAGTTTCAGGCAGCAGAAGCTCTGGGGCGTGACGGGGCCGGGGCGGCTGCCATTCAGGCAGGTCTGGGCGCGGGATTGGGCCTGCAAATCGGTCAGGCCGCCGCAGCACAAGGCCCTTGGGGCGCCCGGCCTGCACAGACGCAACCGCAGGCTCAGGCACAGCCCGTCGCAGCCGCCGCCCTGCCGCCTGCCGCCCCCCCCGTGGAACACGTCTGGCACATTGCCGAGAACGGGGAGACCCGCGGCCCCTACTCAAAAGCCGCCCTTGGCCGCATGGCCACGCAAGGCACGCTGACGCGTCAAAGCTATGTCTGGACCCAAGGTCAGGACGGGTGGCTGCGCGCCGAAGATGTGGCCGAACTGGCGCGGCTTTTCACCGTCCTGCCGCCACCGCCGCCCGCAGGTATCTGACGGCGCGCAACCCTCGCCATGCTCCTCTAGTTGATCGAAGGCTTCGGTGACCCTGACACGACGGACATACCTGAAATGGCTGCACTGGACGCTGGTGCCGCTGTTTGTGTGGTTTTTACTGGTCAAGCCAGACGACGTGCTGCCCTTTGGGCCGCAAGCCTTTCAGTTTCATTCGGTTCTGGCGCTGATTTTTGTCAGTCTCTCGCTGGTGTGGACGGCTGACCTGATGCGGCGCGGTCTTGCCTCGCGGCCCGGCCCAAAGCTGCACGGCTGGCAGCGCAGGCTGCACCGTTGGCTGCATCTGACACTGATCTGGGGGCTGTTCCTTGTGGCTTTCGGGGGCTTTTTGCTGGGGCTGACGTCCTCGCGGTTGCTCAAGGCGGGAGGTTTCCTGCCCATCGCGCCGCCGCTGGACCTGCCCCGCTGGAATGATCTGGCGGGCACGTTTCACATCTACCAGTTCTACCTGCTGGGGCTGATTGCCCTAGGCCACGCAGCGTTCCACATCTGGCGTCACTTCCGCTTGCGCGACAACGCGCTGCGTATCATGGTGCCCAAAGCGCTGCACCGCTTTTTGTGAGGTTTGACGATGACGGGGCCATGGGACCAACCACGCGTGCCGAAAGAGACCGACATGCGGGATACCCTGCAGCCTGCACCGGACGTGGAACAGCACTTTCCCTGTGATGCCTGCGGCGCGGACATGCGGTTTGATGCACGCCGTGCAGCCATGCTCTGCGATCACTGCGGTAACGCGGCAGCGCTGGCAGAGGCCCCGCAGACGCCGCATCCGCTTGCCGAACTTGATTTCCGCGCGGCTGTCGCGGATGCGCTGCCCCGCAGTGACATTGAAATCACGCGCGTCTCAAAATGCCCGAACTGTGCCGCAGAAGTGCAGTTTGACCCCGTCGTGCACGCCACCGAATGTCCGTTTTGCGCGACGCCCGTTGTCGCGGACACAGGCGAGCATCGGCACATCAAGCCCCGGGGCATCCTGCCCTTTGCCGTTGATGAACGTGAAGCCCGCGAGGCCATGACCAACTGGCTGGGCAGATTGTGGTTTGCGCCCAATGGCTTGCAGGACTACGCGCGCAAGGGTCGCAAAATGCAGGGTATCTACGTGCCGTATTGGACCTATGATGCCGATACGGCCTCAAGCTACCGGGGCGAACGCGGCACCATCTACTACCAGACCCATACGGTGATGCGCGATGGCAAGCGCCAGCAGGTGCGTGTGGCCCGGACGCGCTGGCGGCCTGCTTCTGGTCGGGTGAAACGGTTCTTTGACGATGTGCTGGTGCTGGCTTCAAAGTCTCTGCCCAAACGCTATACGGATGCGCTGCAACCTTGGGATCTGGCAGCCCTTGAGCCCTACACCCCCGCCTATCTGGCCGGGTTCCGGGCCGAAGGCTACGCGATCCCCCTTGAAGAGGGCTTTAAAGAGGCACGCGAGATCATGGATGCGGCCATTCTGCGCGATATCCGCTTTAACATCGGGGGGGACCGGCAGCGGGTGCATCAGGTCTCTACCCAGGTGCGGAATGTCACCTTCAAACATGTCCTGCTGCCCGTCTGGCTTGCGGCCTACAAATACAGAGGCGAAACTTACCGCTTTGTGGTCAACGGCCGCACAGGCAAGGTGCAGGGCGAACGACCATGGTCTGCGGTCAAGATCACCCTTGCGGTCATTGCGGGTGTCATCGTTGCGGCGGGCTTTGGCTATTTCTATGCGATGACCCAATGAGCGACTTTGACACCCTGAGGGGCCTTATGCAGGCGCGCATGTCCTGCCGCGCCTTTCGCCCAGATCCGGTGCCGCGCGACATCATCGAAAAAGTCATCGCTGCGGCCCGGCACGCCCCGTCGTGGTGCAACGCGCAACCCTGGCAGCTTGTGGTGGCCGATGTGGCGGAAACTGATCGGTTCCGGACCGCCCTGCAGGCGCATGTGACCCAAGGCGGTGCGGCGGCCATGGACCTTGACCCACCGCAAGGCTACCCGGAGGTCTACGGCGACCGCAGGCGCGCCTGCGGCTTGCAGCTTTACGAAGCGGTCGGTGTGCAAAAGGGCGACCGGGCTGGATCAGCGGCCCAGATGATGCGTAATTTCGCACTGTTTGATGCGCCGCATGTGGCTATTCTGACCAGCCCGCGCGCGCTTGGGCCTTATGGCGCGATGGATTCGGGGGGCTTTTTGCTGGCCTTCACCCTTGCGGCGCAAAGTCTGGGGCTTGCGACCATCCCACAAGCCGCCGTGGCAAATTACAGCGCCTTTGTGCGCTCTCATTTCGAGATTGAAGAGGACCGGATGATGCTTTGTGCCATCTCTTTTGGCTACCCGGATATGGATCATCCCGCCAACGGTTTCCGCACGGGCCGCGCGGGGGTTCACGACATTATGGAATGGCGGCAATGAGGGCGCTCTTGCAACGTGTCTCTTCCGCCTCCGTCGCGGTCGCGGACAACCCCGTCGGGGAAATCGAGTCTGGTCTGCTGATCCTGATCTGCGCGATGCCCGGCGACACCGACGCGACGGTCGAAAAGCTGGCAACAAAAGTCGCCAAGCTGAGGCTCTTCAAAGATGACGCGGGCAAGATGAACCTGAGCCTGTTGCAAACCGGCGGGGCCGCACTGGTGGTCAGCCAGTTCACGCTGGCTGCTGACACCGCGCGCGGCAACCGCCCCGGATTCTCTGGCGCTGCAAAACCACAGGAGGCAGACAGGCTCTACCAACACTTTGGCAAGTGCCTGCAAAGTTTGGGCATTCAGGTAGCATGGGGCCAGTTTGGCGCAGACATGGCAGTGTCGCTGGTCAACGACGGGCCAGTCACGATCTGGCTGGACACGCAGGCCTGATCCTTGCCAAACGCGCGATTGCCCCGCATAGATCTGTGATGATGCACAAAAGCCTCCTTGTTAAGCTCTTTCAGGCCGGTGTGACCGCCGTCCGCGGAGACACCGCAGTGGCCCATGCGCTGAAAACGGGCAGTGTCCCACCGCCCGATCAGATCATCGCCGTGGGCAAAGCCGCAACCGCCATGGCGCGTGCCGCGCATGAGGTTTTCCCGCAGGCCCCGATTTTGATTGTTACCAAGTATGATCATGCGGAGGACGCTCCTGCCCCTGCGGTGGTGATAGAGGCGGCGCATCCTGTGCTTGATGAAAACTCGCTGCGTGCAGGGCGCATGATCCGCAACACGGTGGCCGCGATGACCACTGGCAGCCATCTGCTGATGTTGGTCTCGGGCGGTGCGTCGGCCCTTGCAGAGGACCCTGTGGAAGGACTGGACCTTGACGGTCTGTCGGCGCGGACGGTCGAAATGCTGGGCGCTGGCGACGACATCCACGCCATGAACGCCGTGCGCAAAACGCTTAGCCGCATCAAAGGGGGCAGGCTTTTTGACAGCTTTCAGGGCGCGCAGGTCACCACGCTTGCGATTTCCGATGTAGAGGGCGATGCGCTGAATGTGATCGGCTCCGGCATTGGGGCGGCAGCCTCAACCGCGCCTTTCACCTTCGTGCCGCAGATCATTGCCAGCAATCAAATCGCCAGAACGGCCGTGGTTGCACAAGCGGATGCTGCGGGGTTTACCACGCTGACCAACGCGGAAACGTTGTATACGGACATCACCAAGGCAGCGCCCGCCATCGCACAGACCCTCAGGACAGCCTCATCAGGCCTGCACCTTTGGGGCGGCGAGCCAACGGTCGTCCTGCCGCAAAACCCCGGTCAGGGTGGGCGCAATCAGGCGCTGGCCTTGTTGATTGCGCGGGAAATTGCCGGAACACCCGGCCTGACCGTGCTTGTGGCCGGCACCGACGGCACCGACGGGCCGACAGATGCGGCAGGCGCGATTGTGACGGGCGACACGTGGTCGCCGGACGGGCAGGCAGCCCTTGATGCAGCGAACGCCCTGCCGTGGCTTGACGCACGGGGCGCGTTGTTGCGCACGGGGCCCACGGGCACCAACGTCATGGACCTTGTGATCGCCCTCAAATCCTGACGGCGGAGTGGTCAAACCGCGCTTGACAGATGCCAGCCTTCGGGCAACCTACACGCATGACAAGAGAAAACGCGCTGCGCGATATTGAAGACCTGCCGGATTACCGCATCACACTTTCCGATGGGACCCGCCTCTCCGCCCGCCTGTGGCGCCCGGTTGACGCTGCGGATGACCCGGTGCCCCTGATCCTCGAATATCTGCCTTACCGCAAACGCGATGGCACCGTGGCGCGCGATGCGCTGACGCATCCGTGGTTTGCTGCGCGCGGGTATGCTTGTCTGCGTGTCGACATGCGCGGCAACGGCGACAGTGAAGGTTTGATGGCGGATGAGTACACCGAAACAGAACTGGCCGATGCAGTAGAGGTGATCACCCAGATGGCCGCACAGCCGTGGTGCAACGGACGCGTGGGCATGATGGGGATCAGCTGGGGCGGGTTCAATGGGCTGCAGGTGGCCGCGCGCACCCCTGAGCCGCTCAAGGCGGTCATCACGCTGTGCAGTACGGTGGACCGCTTTGCGGATGACATCCACTACAAGGGCGGTTGTCTGCTGAACGAAAATCTGGGCTGGGGGGCCACCATGTGGGCCTATTCCTCGCGCGCGCCCGACCCCGCCTTGCGCGAAAACTGGCGTGAAATGTGGCTGGAGCGGCTGGCGGCGGAGCCGTTCCTGCCCGCCCTGTGGCTGCGTCACCAGCGCCGCGACGCCTATTGGAAGCATGGATCGGTCTGCGAGAATTACGCCGCGATCAAGGCGCGCGTGCTGGCCGTGGGCGGCTGGGGGGACGCCTACAAGAACGCCGTGCCCGAGATCGTCCAGAACATCGCAGGGGCAAAGGGCATTGTGGGTCCGTGGGTACATAAATACCCGCATTTCGCCGTCCCCGAACCGCGTATTGGCTTTTTGCAAGAGGCGCTGCGCTGGTGGGACCGCTGGCTCAAGGACATGCCCAACGACGCCGAAAATCTGCCGGACTACCGCGCCTATATCATGGACGGCGTGCGGCCTGCGCGCTGGTACGAGGAACGCTCCGGCGTCTGGGCCGCAGAGGAATACGGTGCGGTTGCACATATCCCTCACCGGACCCTGCATCTGACCAACAACGGCTTGTCAGATGCCCCTGGCAGGCTGACGGCGCAGATTGCATCGCCGCAGGATTGTGGCGCAGAGGCGGGGGAATATTGCGCGATCTGGCTGGGCCCGGAAATGCCCGGCGATCAGCGCAGCGATGACGCACTGTCGCTGACCTTTGACACGGCACCGGTAGAGGCAGATACCGATCTCTTTGGCGCACCAGAGGTCCGGTTGAAGCTACGCAGCGACAAGCCGCAGGCGCAGATTGCTGTCCGGCTCAACCACTTGCACCCCGATGGCGCTGTGACACGCGTGACCTACGGCGTGCTGAACCTGAGCCACCGCGACAGCCACGAAGACCCCTCGCCCCTGCCCAAAGACGGGGTCGTGAGCGCCACCCTGAAACTGGATCAGATCGCCTACAGAATTCCAGCAGGCCATCAGCTGCGCCTGTCTGTCTCAACCAGCTATTGGCCACTGCTCTGGCCCGCCCCAGAGGCTGCAACCCTCTCGCTCGAGGCGGGCAGTGTTCAACTTCCGATCAGGCGCACAGCGCTCAAGGATCAGACAGCTTTTGAGCCGCCAGAGAGTGCGGCCCCCTGGCCACACGAGGAAATCCGACCCGCACGCAACAAAAGACACAAAGTCACGGACCTGAAGACCGGCGTTGTCAGCCTTGTGATCGAGGACGATTTTGGCAAGAAGCGCGACAGCGCCCATGGTCTGGTATCCGGTGCGATTGCGCGGGAAAGGTGGGATATCCACCCCGATGATCCATTGTCCGCGCGGGGCAGTTGCCACTGGACGGAAGAAATGGAAAGGGACGACATTCACCTGCGCACAGAGACATATTCGGAAATGTGGTGCGATGGGGAACATTTCTACCTGCGCGCGCGCCTTGAGGCCTACGAGAACGATAAACTGGTCTGTGAACGGGATGTCGAAGACAAAATCGCACGCGATCACTTGTGACAGTCAACCCATGAAAGTTCGGGAAAGAGGCTTGCGACAAGGCCAGAAATGCGCAAGCCTAAGGGCATAAAGACGATAAAGCGCCACCAAGGCGCCAATCAACCGGGAGAAATACATGAATGATCAACTGAAGTACCTCAGCGCCCGCGCGGCGAGAGGACTGATAACACGCCGTGAATTTGTCGGCCGCGCTGCGGCCCTTGGATTGACAGCCGTGGCGGCAAATTCGATCCTGGCAAGTGCCGTACGTGCCGCAGGGCCGCAAACAGGCGGAACAATGCGCCTTGGCTTGCAAGGCGGGTCCACCACAGACAGCCTCGACCCGGCACCGGCGGCCAATTTTACCGCCACCCAAGTCAATTTGCTGTGGGGTGAACCTCTCGTGTCTCTGACCGATGACGGGGGCCTGGAAGGGCGCGTCGCAGAAAGCTTTGAAGGCTCATCTGACGCCAAAACCTGGACGTTTAAGCTGCGCAGCGGCATCACTTTTTCAAACGGGCAGGCCGTGACGGCAGAAGATGTGGCCGAAACCATTGACCGCCACGCAGGTGAAGACTCCAAGTCCGGCGCGCTCGGCCTTTTGCGCGATATCGACACGGTACGGGCTGAAGGTGACAGCGTTGTGATCGGGCTGAAAACGCCGAATGCGGACCTGCCCTACTACATGCAGGATTACCACCTCGTGATCCAGCCCGGTGGCGGCAAGCAGGACCCGACGGCGGCGATCGGTACGGGGCCTTACATCCTCAAAGAACACGAGATGGGTGTCCGCTTCATTTTTGAGAAAAACCCGAACTATTGGGGTGACTACGGCTATGCCAATGAAATCGAGCTGATTGTTATCAACGACAATACAGCACGGGTTGCAGCCTTGCAGTCAGGTCAGGTGGACCTGATTGACCGCGTGCCACCACGGACGGCCGGTCTGGTGGGCCGCGCACCAAACATCACGGTGCATTCTGAGCCATCTGCCGGGCACTACGTGTTCATCATGCACTGCAACACAGCACCTTTCGACAACAACGATCTGCGTCTGGCCCTGAAGTACGCCATGAACCGTCAGGAAATGGTGGACAAGGTGCTCTTTGGCTATGGGTCGGTCGGGAACGATACGCCGATCAACGCCAGCTATCCGCTCTTTACCGAGATGCCTCTGCGCGAATACGATCCCGACAAAGCGAAATTTCACTTCGACAAGTCTGGTCATGATGGCGCGGTTTTGTTGCGCACGTCTGACAATTCGTTCCCCGGCGCACCGGATGCCGCTGCACTGTTCCAACAAAGCGCCGCAGGTGCCGGTATCACGCTGGATATCAAGCGCGAGCCAAACGACGGATACTGGTCCGAAGTCTGGAACGCTCAGCCCTTCTGCACCAGCTATTGGGGGGGCCGTCCTGTACAGGATCAGATGTTCTCGACCGCCTATCTGTCGACGGCAGACTGGAACGACACCCGGTTCTTCAACGAACAGTTTGACCAGATGTTGCTGGCAGCACGGGCTGAGCTTGATGACGTGAAGCGCAAACAGATCTATGCCGACATGGGTATGATCCTGCACAACGAAGGCGGGTTGATCTGCCCGATGTTCAACGATTTCGTTGACGCGCAGTCTGACCGCGTTGAGGGGTGGGTGTCCGGCGTTCCCGGCTTTGCCTTCATGAACAATTCTGCTCCTATGCGGATGTGGGTCACCTCCTGATATGGGACCCATGGCAAGACTACTGGCCCAGCGAATATCGCTGGGCCTGCTTCTTCTCTTTCTCGTCTCCATCGTCATCTTCGTAGGCACAATGGTTCTGCCCGGGGATGTGGCGCAACAAATTCTCGGCCAGTCCGCCACCCCCGAAGCGCTTGCAAACCTGCGCGCTGAGCTTGGCGTCGATCAGCCCCCCGTTGCAAGGTACTTCGAATGGTTAGGCGGCCTTCTCAGAGGGGATCTGGGCACCGCCCTGACCTCTGGGCAATCCATCAATGAAGCAATTGGACGGCGCTTCTCCAATACATTGTTCCTCGCCGTCTCTGCCGCCGTGATCGCCGTGCCACTGGCCATTTTTCTGGGCCTGCTGGCCGTGCGCTACCGCGAGCGCTGGCCCGACAAGCTGATCTCAGCCACCACGCTGACAACCATCTCGATGCCGGAATTTGTGATTGGCTACATCCTGATGTTCGTGCTGGGCGTGCAGTTGCGCTGGTTCTCGCCCACGTCTGTAGGATACCGGCCAGATGCAGATTTCTTCACACGGCTTGAAGCCATTGCCATCCCGGTGATCGTGCTAACGCTGGTGGTGCTGGCGCATATGATGCGCATGACCCGCGCGGCCATCCTCAATGTGATGCAGTCCGCCTATATCGAAACCGCCGAACTCAAGGGCCTGTCCAGCTTCAGCGTCATTGCCAAACATGCCTTTCCAAATGCGATCGCGCCGGTGGTGAACGTGGTGATGCTCAACCTTGCCTACCTTGTGGTCGGCGTGGTGGTGGTTGAGGTGGTCTTTGTCTACCCCGGCATGGGTCAGTATCTCGTTGATCATGTGACCAAGCGCGATATCCCCGTGGTGCAAGCCTGCGGTATGATCTTTGCGGCAATCTACATTGGACTCAACCTTGTGGCGGATGTGGTTTCAATTGTCACAAACCCCCGCCTGAGGCATCCAAAGTGACCGGCGTGCAAAAGCCCCGCCAGTCCCTCTCACAACCGGAGGGCTGCTGATGTTTGTCCGCATTCCCGTGGCCGCAATGCTTGGCCTGTTTTTCACTGCACTGTTCTTTCTAATCGCGATTTTCGCCCCGCTCATTTCGCCGTACGGCTATGACGAGGTTGTGTCTCAAGGGTTCTGGGACCCGCCCTCTGCGGAATTCCTGCTGGGCACCGACGGGATCGGGCGCGACCTGCTCAGCCGCATGATCTACGGACTGCGCACAACCATCTGGATCGCAACGCTTGCCACCATCCTCAGCTTCACCACAGGTTCGATTTTGGGCTTTCTGGCCGCCGTCGTCGGTGGCTGGGTCGATCAGGCGCTCTCGCGCTTTGTGGATCTGCTGATGTCGATCCCATCGCTGATCTTTGCGCTTGTGATCCTATCGATCACCCCCATCACCATTGGCGTGCTGATTGTGGTTATGGGCTTTCTGGACAGCACCCGCGTTTATCGCCTTGCACGCGCCGTGGCCGTCGACATCAACGTGATGGAATACGTTGAGGCTGCAAAACTACGCGGGGAAGGCCGGGGGTGGATCATCTTCCGCGAAATACTGCCCAATGCGCTCTCGCCCTTGGTGGCCGAAATGGGCCTGCGATTCATCTTCATGGTGCTGTTCATCTCAACCCTGTCCTTCCTTGGCCTTGGCATCCAGCCACCTCAGGCCGATCTGGGCGGGATCGTGAAGGAAAATACCGAAGGGCTGACCTACGGCATCGGTGCCGCCCTCTGGCCTGCCCTGACTATCGCGGTCCTTGCGATCTCGGTCAATCTGGTCGCTGACTGGGTCCTGAACAGAACCACCTCCCTCAAGGGAGGGCGCGGCTGATGTTCAGACTTACCAACGCCGCAAGGGTGGGCGGGTGGGCGCCTTTGGCGCAGCCAAACAGACCACGCCGCACGCCCAGAACAGAAAGGGCCACGCCATGACCGACCCGCTTCTCAAAGTGCGTGGCCTGAAAATTGGCGCCACCATCTATCCACCCGGCGAAAAAGCCAAAGACATCGAAATTGTTCACGGTGTCGATTTCGACCTCGCCCCTGGCAAGGTGCTGGGCCTTATCGGCGAATCCGGCGCGGGCAAATCCACCATTGGCCTTGCCTCCATGGCCTATGGGCGGGGTGGCGTTGAAATCATCGGCGGTGAGGTCTGGGTCAACGGACGTGACATAATTAAAACCGGCCTGCGCGACGTGCGCCGACTGCGCGGTGGTGAAGTCACCTACGTCAGCCAGTCAGCCGCCGCCTCTTTCAATCCCGCCAAGCAGATCATGGAGCAAGTGACAGAGGCCGCCATCTTCCAAGGCAAGTTCTCAAAAAAGCAGGCCGAGGAACGCGCAGTGACGCTGTTCACCAAACTGGGTCTGCCCGATCCTGAAAACATCGGCTCCCGCTTCCCGCATCAGGTCTCTGGCGGACAATTACAGCGCTGCATGACGGCGCTTGCGCTGTGCCCCGAACCCGATTTGGTGGTTTTTGATGAGCCCACCACAGCCCTCGACGTCACCACTCAAATCGATGTGCTCGCGGCGATCAAAGAGGCCATCCGCGATACTGGCGTCGCGGCCCTCTATATCACGCACGATCTGGCGGTCGTCGCACAGGTGTCAGACCATATCATGGTGCTGCGCATGGGCGATATGGTCGAATACGGCACCACCGATGAGATCATTAACCACCCGAAAGAAGACTACACCCAAGCACTCGTTTCCGTCCGTTCTGTGCAGCACAAAGAACAAAAACCGGGCGACACACCCGTGCTGGACGTGCAAGGCATTACTGCGCGCTACAAGGGCACAAACTTCGATGTGCTCAAGAACGTAAATGTCGAAATCCACCCCGGCCAGACGCTGGCAGTTGTGGGCGAAAGCGGCTCCGGCAAATCAACACTCGCGCGCGTCATAACTGGGCTCTTGCCCCCCCGGGACGGGACAATCACGTTCGACGGGCGCACCCTGACGCCTGACCTGCCCTCGCGCCCGATTGACGACCTGCGCGAGTTGCAGATGATCTACCAGATGGCGGACACGGCCATGAACCCCCGCCAAACCGTGGGCACGATCATCGGACGGCCGCTTGAATTCTACTTCGGTCTGAAAGGGGCGGAGAAACAGAAACGCATACAGGAATTGCTTGACGCCATTGAAATGAGCGAGGGGTTTCAGGACCGCTACCCGGCCGAATTGTCTGGCGGTCAAAAGCAGCGCGTCTGCATCGCGCGTGCGCTGGCCGCAAAGCCAAAACTGATCATCTGCGATGAAGTCACCTCAGCGCTCGACCCATTGGTCGCTGACGGCATCCTCAAACTGCTGTTATCACTGCAAAAAAAAGAGAACGTAGCCTACCTCTTTATCACCCATGATCTGGCCACCGTGCGCGCCATCGCCGATAGTATCGCGGTGATGTATCAAGGTGAGGTGGTGCGCTACGGCCCCAAAAGTCAGGTGCTTAGCCCGCCTTTCGATGACTACACCGATTTGCTGCTGTCGTCGGTGCCGGAAATGAAGCTGGGGTGGCTCGAAGACGTGCTGGCCAATCGCAAGATGGAAAGCGCTGGTAACTGACGCCTGCCAGCGCATGCTTCTAAAGCCAGCGCATCTTGATACACCTAAGGTATGCATGTTTCGCAGGCATGGGCACACTGTTTTTTGCTTAAAGCGATGGCATAGACACCCAACCAATCGAAATCCTGCAAATAAGGATCGTTAGACAAGCAAAAATCGCGCACAGTAAAAGCAACTTGTGAAAGGAATTTGATGTGCGCCTCACTTTGTTTGCACTTACTCTTCTGGCCAGCCTCGGCACCACCGCTCATGCGGCCTCCCTCCAATCCATTCTGGCAAACGGCGGAAGCGTCACCGAAGGCGACGTGATCTTCAAAGACTTTGTTTTAACAGATCAACGCGGTGGCGGCGGTCGCTTTCCTGAAGACGACATGCCCACTGTGGACGAAATTCTGGTTACAACCACGTCCACAGCCAACTCGGTCACGCTGACCTTTGATTTCGTTCCCGAGGTCTTGGTGAGCGGCCTCACCGCCGCTGACAATTTTACCATGTTTTCATTCACCCTGGATCTGCGAACCAACATTGCTTCGACGTCAACGCGCACGTTTCAAAACTTCGGTGTCAGCACAACTTCCAGCGGCTTCGCAGCGACTGGATCTGGTTCCGTCGAGGTGTCTTCTTTCGCGTTACCTCGGATCGTCACGAGCATCACAACGATCGATATATCCACACCGAACCCAACAGTGACATCAGCCAGCACCAGCCTGAATGGCGAAAGCAGTCTGGGCCTACGCAGCTTTATTGACGGCGTGAGTAAATCCAGCACATCCAGCGCGTCACTCAATCAGTTTTCCCTGACTCTCACCCTTGATGGTACGTCACCGACGATAGACGTCGTGCCATTGCCCGCCGGACTGCCTCTGATGCTCAGCGCCTTTGCCATTGGTGCTTTTGCCCTGCGACGTAAGAAAACCACTTAACGGGTCGTTGTGGCACCGATTACCGTTCACCCCATTGCCGGCGCGCCGACTCAAAATGATGTCGGGGCGCCTGCACAGAGCAAAGTATCCTTTTGTGTCCTCTCGCCGCAATCTCAGGCTGCGCCGGGTCCCGCCTAGGCGTAAAGCCGGGATTTGCGGTTCGGGGGGAGCTTATTCTGCGGCGACTGCAGCCTCGGCCCGCTCCCATGGTCGCACAAAATCACCAAGCACTGCGTTGATGGCGTCATCGCTGGCACCCTGCGGCATGACCTGCGCGACCAGCCCACGCTTTTTGTCATCCACAACAGAAACGACGCGCGCCGGGCATCCAGCCTCTTCGAGTGCGGCGTTGTAAATACGCGTAATCGCGTGTTTGCGCAAATCAGGCTTGAAGATTTTCCCCACGGCTGTTTTTGGCAATTCATCCAGTATGCTCAGGTGTTTGGGCTGGGCTGCACGCTCATGCACGCGGTCTTTGCAAAACGCCAGAAGTTCGGCTTCTGTGGCTTGCGCCCCGTCCACCAGTTCAACGAAGGCACAGGGCACCTCGCCGGAATGGGCGTCCGGCTGACCAATAGCCCCGGCAAAGGCCACCGCCTCGTGATGCAACAGCGCCTCTTCGATTTCCGCAGGATCAATGTTGTGCCCGCCCCGAATGATCAGGTCTTTGGCGCGTCCGGTAATCCACAGATAGTTTTCCACATCCATCCGCCCCAGATCGCCTGTGCGCAGGTAATCACCGTAAAACAGGTCAGCGTTCTTTTCGCTCTCAGTATAGGTATGGCCCACGTAGACGCCGGGGTTCGCGATACAGATTTCGCCAATCTCGTCCACCGCTGCCTCTATGGGGCCATCGGGGGTGTTCTTGAAAATCTTCACATCGCAATGGGGAAACGGAATACCGATAGAGCCTACTTTCTTTTCGCCATCCACAGGGTTGCACGACACAAGGCAGGTCGCCTCCGTCAGGCCGTAGCCTTCGACCAGCGTCACACCGGTGGCCTTTTCAAACCGGCGGAACAGTTCCAGCGGCAAAGGGGCTGACCCGGAAAACGCAGTCTTGACCGAGCTTACATCCGCATCAATGGGCCGCTGCATCTTGGCAGAAATGGCCGTGGGCACCGTGATGATAAACGTGATTTTCCAGCGCTCTACAAGCTTCCAGAAGTTGTCCATCACCCCTTCGCCCCGGTAACCCTGCGGCGTGGGGAACACCACATGCGCACCCGAGGTGATCGCGGCCATCAGGATGACGTGGCAGGCAAAAACATGGAACAGAGGTAGCGGGCAAATAATGTTGTCTTCTTCACTGAACAAAAGCCGCGTACCAAGCCAGCCGTTGTAAATCATGCCGGAATATTTATGCTGGGCAACCTTCGGCATGCCCGTGGTGCCACCGGTATGGAAATAGCAGGCAACCCGGTCATCTTCGGCCTCGTCCCACGCCAGCACTTTGGATTGTTTATTGATTTCGGTTGTGAAATCCAGATAGCGGGCATTGTTCTGAACCGCGCGTTTCGGGCGGATCAACGGGACAATCCATGACTTCGGCGGGGTCAGATAGCGCAGCAAATCGACCTCAAGCACCATTTCGACATTTGGGGCCAGCTTGACCGCTTCGGCCGCTTTGTCAGAGACATCAGTCTTCGGAAATGGCTTCAGCGTGACCAGCACTTTTGCATTTGTCTCACGCAGGATGGAGCCGATTTGCTCTGCGTCCAGCAAGGGGTTGATCGGGTTTGCGATGCCAGCCACGGCCCCGCCCAGCAGGGTCAGAACCGTCTCGTTGCAGTTCGGCAGAACATAGGCCACAACGTCATTGTCACCGATCCCCAGACCGCGAAACAGGTTGGCCGTCTGGGCCGTCTTGTCGCGCAATGCAGACCACGTGATCGTTTCGGCCTTGTCTTTGGGGCCCGAGAATATCTGGTAACTGATCGCGTTGTGGTTCGGAAAACGCTCCGCCGTTGCAGTCAGTTGTGCCCAAAGGGTTTTTGCAACAGGGCGGTCAGCCCATGGCATTTCTGCTTCGATCGCATTGCGATCGTCCATACCGGCGAAAGTCATTGGCTTCTCCTCCCAGAGCCCCGCGTGTCGCGAGTTTGTTGACTGCCATGAAAGATGCGGTGAAAAGCAGCGCGCCGCAAGAGCCATAGGTCAGCCGACGGCGCATTGGACGCCGCGTCAGAACAGGTAGCCTAGGTTTACTCTGCGGCAATCCCGTCGGTAAATTGCAACCGTGCAAGGCGCGCATAAAGCCCGTCTTCGCTGACCAGCTTCTGGTGCGGGCCCGATGCAACAATCCTGCCCTGATCCAGCACAACAATGCGGTCCGCTTTCTTTACCGTCGCCAAGCGGTGCGCCACGATCAACGTTGTGCGCCCGGCGCTCAGGCGATCCACGGCGTTCTGGACTGCGCGCTCACTTTCAGCATCCAGCGCGCTTGTGGCCTCGTCCAGCAACAGCACCGGGGAATCGCGCAAGATAGCGCGCGCAATGGCGATCCGCTGCTTCTGGCCGCCCGACAGCATGACGCCCCTCTCGCCAAGATAGGCGTCATATGTCTGAGGCAGTTTTTCAATGAACTCATGGGCTGCAGCGGCCTTTGCCGCCGCTTCAACATCGGCGTCAGAGGCATCTTGCCGTCCAAACCGGATGTTTTCGCGCGCGGAGGCTGCAAAAATTACTGGGTCCTGTGGCACCAGGGCCAAAGACTGCCGGAAGTCTTCGCGGCGCAGACCCGCAATGTCAGCCCCATCCAACAGGATACGGCCCGACGATGGGTCATAAAACCGCAAGAGAATCTGGATAATCGTGGTTTTGCCAGCGCCGGACGGCCCCACAAACGCAACCGTTTCACCCGGTTCAATGGTCAGGCTCACCCCGTCCAGCGCAAGGGTATCGGGGCGCGACGGATAGGCAAATGTGACGTCTTCAAAGACGATGCGTCCCTGCACAGGCAACGGCAGTGACTGCGCGCCTTCGGGGTCTTGCACCGTGTCTTTGGTCTGGAGCAGTTCAACCAGCCGTTCCGTGGCCCCCGCCGCGCGCTGCAATTCACCCCAGATTTCCGAGAGCGCCGCAACACCACCTGCAACCATGATCGCGTAGATGACAAACTGCACCAGTTCACCCTGAGACATGGCCCCTGCGCGCACATCCGTGGCCCCGACCCACAACACCCCCACGATGCCCGCAAAAACGAGGAAAATGACGATGATCGTCATGATCGCGCGGGTGGTGATCCTGCGCCGGGCGGCGTCAAAGGAAAGCTCTGTTACCTCACTGAATTGCCCCCGGCTTGCGGCCTCATGGGTAAAGGCCTGCACCGTCTGAACAGCACTCAGGCTCTCTGAGGCATTGCCAGAGGACGCAGCAATCCAATCCTGATTTTCCCGGCTCAGCACGCGCAGTTTACGGCCCAGAACAAGAATCGGGACGATCACCGCAGGCACCAGCAACAGCACCAGCCCTGTCAGCTTTGCAGAGGTGAACATCATCAGGATCAGGCCACCCACAAAGATCAGCAGGTTGCGCAAGGCAATCGAGACCGACGACCCAATGACCGACAGAATCAATGTAGTGTCCGTGGTGATCCGGCTGAGGACCTCGCCGGTCATGACTTTTTCGTAGAACGCGGGGCTCATGCCGATCACACGGTCAAACACGGCCTTGCGGATATCTGCGACGACGCGTTCCCCAAGTCGTGTGACAAGCGCATAGCGTAACCCGGTTCCCAGCGCCAAGAGCAAGGCAATCGCCAGCGCTGCGGCAAAATACAGGTCCAGAACGTTTGAATCAGCAGTATCAAAGTTGTCGATCACTCTGCGGACTGCCAGCGGCAAGGTCAACGAAACCCCCGCCGTCACGACCAAAGCGCCGATCGCTGCGAACATCAGCATGCGGTAGGGCCAAAGAAAAGGGGTAAGCGCTGTCAAAGCCTTGAGCTGCTTTGATTTTTCGCGTTCCTCTGGTGTACCCGGCGCTTGTGGTCCGGGCGAAGATGATCTGGCCATATCGTGTCTTTTGTTGCTCCCGCGAACAGTGATGGCCCGAGAGGCGCGCGGGGTCAAGTCAGACCCATGTCGCATAATGTCCCACATATCAATTTAGCGATCCCAAAGCAGATCAACCGGCCGGTTTCCCGGAGCCCCCCAAAGCGCGCCAACGCTGTGCACGCCTCAGGGTCAGGGCGCGGTGGGCCATGGGTCTGTGCCGATGCGGCGCGCGTCTGTTTGCGCGGTCAGTCGTTTGCGCAGGTCTGTCTTAAGCACTTTCCCGTAGTTGTTTTTGGGCAAGGCATCGCAGAAAATATATTGTTTTGGTCGTTTGAAACGGGCGATTGCATCAAGGCACAGTTGGTCCAATGCCTCGGGCGTGACATCGGCTCCCGCCTCAGGCACGACAAACGCGACGATGATCTCGCCCCACTCTGTGTCTTCCTGCCCGACCACCGACACCTCTTTTACTTTTGCGTGGCGCAGCAGGACTTCTTCGACCTCGCGGGGGTAGACGTTTGATCCGCCGGTGATGATCACGTCCTTGGACCGATCCTGCAGCGTGACGTAGCTTTCGGCATCCATCCGGCCCATGTCACCGGTCCAGAGCCACCCGTCGCGCAGGGTTTCTGCCGTGGCTTTCGGGTTGCGCCAGTAGCCTGCCATCACCGTGCGCCCCCTGACCACGATTTCGCCGCTGTCACCGGGGGCCAAAGGCATCCCTTGCGCATCCACGATGCTTACCTCGACTTCCGTCTGCGGGCGGCCCACCGAATTCAGGCGCCCAGCCCAGCCCGGCCGCACCCGGTCGGCCACATCGGCGCGCGACAGGGCGGTGATGCCCATCGGGCATTCGCCCTGGCCATAAATCTGCACAAAGCGCGCGCCCATCACGGTTGTGGCGTCGATGATATCGGCCTCATACATCGGCCCGCCCGCGTAGACGATGGTGCGCAGGCCCTCACCGTTCTGGCCGTCCGCTTTGGCCGTATCAACAAGACGCCGGACCATGGTGGGCGCCGCAAACATCGAAACCGGCCCCACCTGTGGTGCAAGCGTCAGCACCTCGCGCGCGTCAAACCCGCCACTTGCCGGGATGACATGCCGCGCGCCGCGCATCACATGCATGAAGTTATAAAGCCCGGCCCCGTGGCTCATGGGGGCGGCATACAGAATGGCGTCCTCCGCCATCACAGGGTCGACGTCAACAAAGTAGCTTAGCGCCATGGACGCAATGTTGCCGCAGGTGATCATCACCCCCTTGGGCGTGCCGGTGGTGCCAGAGGTGTAGAACAGCCACGCCAGATCATCCGGCGCGCGAGGGGCTGGTGCGGGTGTTGCGGTGCTGCCAAACAAAGCCTCGAAACGCGATGTCCCCACAGTGATAATGTCAGCCTCAACCAGCGGCTTCAGGCTTTGGGCCGTGGCTGCATCCGCAAACACCACCGACGCCTGCGCATTGTCGAGTATCCACGCGGCTTCGCGCGCGTGCAGTTTGCCGTTGATGGGCACCACTGCTGCGCCAATCCACCACGCGCCATACAAGATCTCCAAATATTCAGGGCAATTGGCCATGAAAAGGGCGACGCGGTCGCCCGCACCGATGCCGTTGCGCGCCAACGATGCCCCAATCGCTGCCGCGCGGGTCGCAAAGGTCGCGTAGTCAGCCACGCACTGCGTGCCAAGGAACAATGCAGGCGCGGTTGGGTGCGCCTGCGCGGTGCGCGCCAGCCAGACCGCCGGGTTCACAGGCAGGTGTCCTTACATTCCGACGACAGCCCACCCTGCGGTGCCGCTCTGCCGCCTCCCTTTCGACGCATGGTGATCTTTCCCCCGCTTGCGAACACGTGGTGGAACCCTAGCAGAAGGGCGGCACCCTGCTCAATGAACGCTTATCTGAGTGCAAGGGCCTGTCAGGCCGTTTGCGCGGAAGGGACCACGTGGCCTTCGATCAACTGCATCAGGTCGCCGAAATAGCCGCCGCTGCGTGCCGGTCTGGTGGGGTCTGAGGTCAGCGCTATGGTCAGGCGTCTTGCCGGCATCACAAAGATGATCTGCCCCCCATAGCCACGTGCCAAGGCAAAGGCATCGCCCCGGGTCCGGCCCAGAAACCAGCCATAGCCATAGTCCATGCCTGAAAACGGGGAGCGGGTGCGCGCGGTCATGGATTGGCGTATCCAGTCTGTACTGATGACTTGCCGCCCTTGCCAGCGCCCGCCCAGCCTGTACATCTCCCCGATCAGCGCCATGGCATCCAGTGTCAGCGCCATCTCATTGCCGCCCAGATAGCGCCCTTGCGGATCACGGGTCCATGCGGGCACGTCAAATCCCAAAGGCGCGCCCAACCGGTCGCGGGCCAATTGCAGCAAAGACTGCCCCGACACGTCGGCAAGAACGGCACCCAGAACATGCGTTGATCCGGTGGAGTAGAGCATCCGCGCGCCCGGGGTCGCGACAAAAGGGCGGCTCAACGCGTTTGCCACCCAGTTGGCACTGCTCACCCATTCACCGTAATTGGCCCCCGATGTACGTTCCAGCCCGGCTTGCAACGTCACGAGGTTTTCGATCGTGAGCCCGGCCACGCCGGGGTCGGCACCTTGTGGGATGAGGCCGGGGCTTACCTGCCCCAAGGTGGCCCGGACGTCCCTGATCTCGCCCCGGTCAATGGCCGCCCCCGTCAATGCCGCAACGATTGATTTGGACACAGACTTGATCGGCACGGCACGCCCCTCGGGCGGCCCTCTGAAGGTCTCGCGCAGCACGCTTTCCCCGTCTTGCAAAATAAGCACCGCGTGACACTGCGGCAGGGCCGCTGCCGCCGCACGCACTCCGGACCAAGCTGCCGTCTGCGCCGCCACCGCGGGGGCAAACAAAGCCGCCACCCCTGATGCAAGAAGGCGTCGCCTGCTAATGGTTTTCTCGGATTTCAAAATGTTTTTCATGACCCACATATAGCCGCAAACCCCCGCAATACGAGCGCAGGCGCGATCACAGTTGCGCAAGGCAGCGCATCATCGCATAGTCAGCGCTGCCCTTGCAGGAAAGCTCACTTGAATGCCCCAGACCGACCAGTTGAACCGCCGCATTGTCCTTGCAGAACGCCCCATCGGCCCCCCGGATGCGAACACTCTGAGGCTTGAAGACAGCCCCCTGCCGCAGCCTGCAGCGGGCGAGATGCTCTTGCGCACCCGGTATCTGTCGCTTGATCCTTACATGCGCGGGCGGATGAATGACGCCAAATCCTATGCCGAACCGGTCAAGATTGGTGAGGTCATGACAGGGCAGGTGGTCGCAGAGGTCATGCAGTCCGACGTCGAAGGCTTTGCCCCCGGCGATCTGGTGCTGAACATGTCGGGCTGGCAAGACTACGCCGTGTCGGATGGCAAAGAGGTGCTCAACCTTGGGCAAACGCCTGATAACCCGTCCTGGGCCTTGGGGATACTGGGGATGCCGGGCTATACCGCCTATGCGGGCCTGCTGGACATCGGCGCGCCCAAGCCCGGTGAGACCGTTGTGGTGGCCGCAGCCTCCGGCCCGGTGGGGGCCACGGTCGGCCAGATTGCCAAGATCAAAGGCTGCCGCGTGGTCGGTGTAGCGGGTGGCGCTGAAAAATGCGCGCATGTGACAGGAACGCTGGGGTTTGACGCCTGCATTGATCACCGTGCCGACGATTTCGCGGAGCAGCTTAAGGCCGCCTGCCCTGACGGCATCGACGTCTATTTTGAAAACGTGGGCGGCAAGGTGCTTTATGGCGTGCTGCCGCTGCTCAATGCCTTTGCGCGGGTGCCTGTGTGCGGCGTGGTGTCGTGGTACAACCTCAAAAGCCTGCCCGATGGCCCCGACATGGGCCCCACCATCATGGGGACGATCCTGCGCATGAAGGTCAAAATGCAAGGTTTCATCATCTTCGACAGTTTTGGCCCAGAGACCTACCGCGCGTTCCGCCGCGACATGACCGCGTGGCTGGCCGAGGGAAAAGTGCACTACACCGAGCAGCGCATCGAGGGGCTGGAGGCTGCACCGCAAGCGCTTTATGACCTGCTGGAAGGGCGCAGCTTTGGCAAGATGGTGGTTCAGGTCGACTGATCAGCGCACCGGACCCACTTTACAGCGTAGGCGCAGAACCTTAGCTAAAGGGTACTGGCTGCGGAAAGAACCCGTCCTTCATGCTGCAATCCCTTCTTAAACTGCTGGGCAACGAGACCACGCAACGACTGGTGCGCGAGAACTTCCGCGCCCAACGCAGCAACTATGGCATTTCCATCGTCGCCATGGTGGTGATTGCCGTGACCACGGCGCTGACCGCCTACATCATGAAAGACATCATCGACAGCATGATCGGGACGGACAATCGCGCAAAGGTCTTTGCGGTTGCCGGGGCGGTGGCGCTGATCTTTCTGGTCAAGGGCGCTGCGACCTACGTTCAGGTCGTTTTCCTCAGCCGCGCAGGCAATGGAATTGTGGCAGCCCAGCAGCGCAAGCTGTATGACCGCATTCTTGAACATGGGGTTGCGTTTTTCTCTGAGGACAGCTCGTCCAATCTGCTGATGCGGGTGACCCAATCGGCCAACATGGCGCGACAGGTCATCGACACGATTGTCATGAGCTTTGTGCGCGACCTGCTGACGCTCGTAGGCCTCATCATCGTGATGGTGACCCAACAACCCACGCTCACGTTTTTTTCGCTGATCTTCGGGCCTCTGGCGATCCTTGGCATGCGCAAGATCCTGAGCAAAGTGAAAGGGATCGTCGAGGCGGAACTGGCCTCACTTGCCGAGATCATGAAGGTCATTCAGGAAACCTCCGCCGGGATCCGCGTGGTCAAAGCCTTTGCACTTGAGCAGAATATGACCGGGCGCATGAACACGGCCATTCGCAGCGTGGAAAGCCGCGCCAATGCGGTGGCCCGGCTGGAGGCGATGACCAGCCCCTTGATGGAGACGCTGTCGGGATTTGCCATCGCAGCCGTCGTGGCCCTGAGTGCCGTCAGCCTGTTTGGGGAGGCGACCTCGTCGCCCGGGCAACTTATGTCCTTCGTCACGGCCCTTCTGATGGCCTATGAGCCTGCAAAACGGCTGGCCCGGATGCGCGTCACAATCGAAGCAGGCATGACCGGTGTGTCGATGATGTATCAGATCCTTGATGAGCCGATCACGGTGGTCGAGGCGGACGCCCCGCAGGCCTTGCCCGCAGACAAAAATGACGTGGCCTTTCGCAGCGTCAGCTTCCGCTACGGCGAGGCGCAACAGATCCTGAATGAGCTGGACATCAGGTTCGAGGCGGGCAAAACCACCGCGCTTGTTGGCCCATCGGGCGGCGGAAAATCGACCGTCATCAACCTGATTATGCGGCTTTATGATCCCACAAAAGGCCACGTGGAGATTGGCGGCATGGACCTGCGCGCGGCCAGTTTTGCGTCGCTGCGCAACAAGATTGCATTTGTCGGTCAGGACACTTTTCTGTTCTCCGGCACGATCCGGCATAACATTGCACTTGGGCGCGAGGACGCCACCGAGGCGCAGATCGAGGCCGCCGCCCGAAACGCAAATGCCCATGATTTCATCATGGCCCTGCCCCATGGATACGAGACGGAAATCGGAGAAAACGGCGCGGGACTGTCAGGGGGCCAGCGCCAGCGCATCGCCATTGCCCGCGCGATCCTGCGCGACAGCCCGATCCTGTTGATGGATGAGGCCACCAGCGCGCTGGATGCGGAAAGCGAACATCTGGTCAAAGAGGCGTTGCACGAATTGACGCGCGGGCGCACCACGGTGGTCATTGCGCACAGGTTGTCGACCGTTCTGGAGGCGGACAAGATCATCGTTCTGGATCAGGGCCGCGTCGCCGAAGAAGGTTCTGTCGCGGATTTGCTGGGCAGAGATGGCTTGTTCCGGAAACTCTACAACCGGCAATTTGCGCCGAGGGCGGAAGGTCAGAATGACCTTTGAGCCACGGTGCCCCGCATGAGCCGTTTGCGCGTGGCTCTGATCGGCTTTGGCGCAATTGGCGCAGAGGTCTATGCGCGGGCAAGGGCTTTCCCTGAGCTTGAAATCAGCCACGTGGTCGTGCGCGCGGCCCGTGTGGCAGAGACCCGGCAAAGCGTTTCGGAAACGACGGTTGTGGTCTCGCAGGTCAGTGACATTGGCGGGCCTGTTGATGTGGCGCTTGAAGTCGCAGGTCATAGCGCGCTGGAAAGCCACGGCCTGCAAGCGCTGGCGCGCGGGATTGATCTGTGTGTGGCATCGGTGGGCGCGCTGGCGCAGGATGATCTGCGTCTGCGTTTGATTGACACCGCAACAGCGCACGCTGCCCGGCTGGAAATTTTGCCCGGTGCGATTGGTGGCATTGATGCGCTGGCCGCCGCCGCACAGGACGGTCTGACAGATGTCTCTTACATCGGGCGAAAGCCCCCTGCTGCGTGGCGCGGCAGCCCGGCGGATGGGCTCTTTGATCTTGATACGATCACACGCGAAACGGTCTTGTTCGAAGGCACAGCGCGCGAGGCCGCCCTGTCCTATCCGAAAAACGCAAACGTGGTGGCGACGGTGGCGCTGGCCGGTCTTGGGCTCGACGCAACCCGTGTTCAGTTGCTGGCCGACCCTGCCGCGCGCGGCAACACCCATAAGATCGCGGCCACCGGACCATTGGTGGCGCTCGACTACGTCACGGGCGGCAAACCGCTGCCAAGCAACCCCAGAACATCCGCCCTCACGGCGCTGAGCGCGCTGCGGACGCTCAGAAACCGGGCAGGCCCTGTCAGCCTCTAGAGTGTTTCGATTTATACTTGAAGCACTTGTTCGCGGCCTCTCCCTTTGGTCGAACGCGAAAAGAAATGAGCGATGTCTCAAGTTAAAATCGACACGCTTTAGGCCTCCCAGTCGATATCGAAATGATCGACCAGATCTGTTATCTGCGCGTCGGTCAGCATGCGCGCGGGAATGCCGCGCATCAGCATGGCAAGCCGCGCGGTGTCCTCAAGTTCCTCAATGGCATTGCAAGCGGCCTCCACGTCCTTGCCGGCGACCACCGGGCCATGATTGGCCAGCATGACCGCCGTGCGCTTGCCTGCAAGACCGCGCACGGCCTCGCCCATGGCAGGGTCGCCCGGTCGAAAATAAGGCAGCAGCTTTACGCGCCCCAGTTTCATGATGCCGTAGGGCGTAAGCGGCGGCAGAAAGTTATCCGCATCCGCATCCGGCATCATCGACCACGCGACCGAATGACACGAATGCAAGTGCACAACAGCCCCTGCCGTGCTGCGCGTGTCGTAGAAGGCCTGATGCAAGGGCATTTCCTTTGTGGGCTTGTCCCCGCCTATCAGCTTGCCGTGCGCATCAAAATGGCTGAGCCTCGACGGATCAAGGCGGCCAAAGCTGGTCCCGGTTGGGGAGACCAGCAACCCACCCTCTGCGGTGCGCGCAGAGATATTTCCGGTACTGCCCCCGGTCAGCCCCCGGTCGAACATGGATTTGGCCAAGAGGCAAATCTGCTCTCTGAGGCGGGCGTCAGCGCTCATGGCTGATCCAGCAAAGACAGCGCATCAGCAAAGAAGCTCTCTGCGCCGAAATTGCCGGATTTCAGCGTGATGGCAATGTCGCGCCCTGCGCTTTGCGCGAAACACCATGGAACGCCGGGGGCAATTTCTGCGCCAATCTCAAGCCTTGTGACGTCCAGCGCCTTGGTAACCGCGCCAGAGGTCTCACCGCCTGCCACGACAAAGCGTTGTGCGCCTGCGGCGCGTGCTGCCACAGCGCAGCGCGCCAGTGCCTCTTCCACAAGCGCGCCTGCTTTCGCCACGCCCAGTTCGTTTTGCGCCGCCCGCACATCGTCAGGCTCTGCCGTGGCATACAAAAGCGGGGCTTTTTCCATTGACTGTGCGGCAAGCCATTCAAGCGCCTCTGCCGCACCGTCCCGCGCAAGGGCGCGCGGATCAAGCCGGAAACCGGGCGCACCGGTTGCCAAGTAGGCGGCCACCTGCGCCCGCGTCATAGCCGAACAACTGCCCGACAGGACAAGTGCCCCGGCCCCAAGCTGCGGCGTTGTCAACCCAGTGGCCTCTTCCAGCCCGCCGCTGTCGCGCCAAAGCGCGGGCAAGGGGGCTGCAACCGCAGAGCCACCGGTCATCAGCGCCATGTCCTGACAGGCAGCGGCAATCACATCCAGATCGGCATTCGCCACCGCATCCAGCACCACATGCGACACGCCCTCGTCTGCAAGGCACGCACAAGCGGCCCGCACAGCCTCCGCACCTTTGGCGACGGTAAGCCTGTCCACAAGGCCCACGGCCCCTGTCACTTGCGGCGCGAGCAGGCGCATCAGGTTGCTGTCGCGCATCGGCGTCAGCGGGTGATCCTTCATCGGGCTTTCGCTGAGCGGATCGCGCCCGACAAACAGATTACCCATGAAAATAGCGCGCCCGTTTTCAGGAAAGGCCGGGCAGTAGATGGTTTGCGCCACAGCTAGGTCGGCCATCAGCGCCTCTGCCACCGGGCCAATGTTGCCCTCCGGCGTGCTGTCAAAGGTCGAGCAGTATTTCCAGAAAAAGCGCGAGGCCCCGGTGGCGCGCAGCCACTTGAGCGCCGCGCGACACTCAGACACCGCCTCATCCACAGGTGCTGTGCGACATTTGAGCGCGATGACTTCAAAGGGCGCGATGTCACCAGAGGGGGCTTCCTCCGGCACGCCGATGCGCAAGGACACACGAACGCCCGACCGCGCCAGCAGACCTGCGAGATCTGTGGCCCCTGTGAAATCATCGGCAATCGCGCCGAATAGCGCGCTCACCCGTCGTCTCCGGGCAGGGAAAGCTGCGCGTTGCGGGCATAGACTTTGGCCACGGCGGCATCGTCTTCACCGCCCAGACCCATGCCTGCTGCGGCAATAAACTGCTGCAAGGCGGCAGCCGTGATTGGTGCACTGAACTGCGCTGATTTGGCGATATCCAGCACGATCCCCAAATCTTTGGGCCAGATATTGACCGACGAATGCGGTGTGTAATCCCCGGCAACGATATGGGGCGCGCGGTTCTCCAGCATCCAGCTTGAACCTGCGCATTTGCTGATCACTTCCAAAAACTGGTCCGGGGCCACGCCTTGAGTCATGCCGAAGGTCAGCGCCTCTGCCATTGTGGCGATATGCACGCCTGCCAAAAGCTGATTGACCGCTTTCATCGCAGACCCGGCACCAGCCCCGCCCAGCTCAAAAACGGTCTCTGCGATGGCATCCAGGGTCGGGCGCGCCGCTGCAAACGCGTCAGGAGAGCCTGCCGCCATAATAGTCAACTGCCCCGCCGCCGCCTTGAGCGATCCGCCAGAGATCGGCGCATCCAGATAGTGAACCCCCGCCTCATCGCACCGGTGCGCCATCTCGCGGGCAAAATCGGGCGGCACGGTGGCGCAGGCCAGAACGACGGCGCCCGGTTTCAGATGCGACACGACGCCGTCCTCGCCAAAAAGCACATCTTCGGTCTGGGCCGCATTCAGAACCACCACGATCACCGCATCAAGATCGCCCGCCACATCCCGCAGTGCGCCCGCCGCGCCGCCTTCACCGGCAAATCGGTCCATCTGGGCGGCATTCACGTCAACGCCCCAGGTCTTGTGCCCGGCAGCCAAGGCTGATTTTGCGATCCCGTATCCCATCGAGCCCAGCCCGATGACGGCAGTGTTTTGGTGTTGTGACATCTCAGTCCCCCTGTTGCGAACGTCTGCGCGTGTCATAGCTGATGAAAACGGTGCTTGCCCAGAAGGTTAATCAACATCTTCTTGGCACGACTGCGATGCGCGTGGTGCAGATCATGGGCGGTTTGCGCATCCCCTGCTGCAATCGCTCTCAAAACATCCCCGTGGTCTGTGTTGGAAGTATGGGGCAAAGGGCGAATGTAAAGCGTCATGGCGCGGGCGCGTTTGACCTGATCCTCCATCATCGCGACAATCCGCTCAACCCGGGCGTTGCCGCCCAGCCGCACGAGTTCACGGTGAAAATCGGCGTCAGCTTCGGCCCAGCGCTCCCTGTCTTCGACCGCCAGCGCCTGTTCCATCCGGTCAATCGAACGCGCCAGTGTCGCCAGTTGCGTCAGCGGATAGTTCAGGCGGGCCGCATTGGCCGCCGCCAGACTTTCCAGTGCGGTCAGCACATCGTAGATTTCCGACATATCCTGCCTGGAGACCGGGATAACCCGCACCCCTTTGCGAGGCCGCACCTCGACCAGCCCCTGTGCGGCCAGCATCAGGGCTGCTTCGCGGACAGGCGTGCGCGATACGCCCAAACGTTCCGCCAGTTCGGTTTCAAGGTGATCCGAGCCCGGCGCAAGCGCCCCTGATACGACCAGTTCGCGCAAGGCGGCAGCGGCTCGCTGCGTGCTGGAGACGGTCTTTGCCATCGCTTACACCCTCACTTTCGTGCCCGCAGCGGCGGAGGCATAAATCGCGTCCTTGATCCGGATCACCTCTAGATAGTCGCGGGCTGTGTTTTCCAATGGGGCACCTGTTTGCAGCGCAGCGACCACGTGGCTTTGCAGGAAGTGCACGCAGTCCCCGCCGAAGCCTTCCCATGTGTCGGGCGGCAGCAGCTGGTGTGCATCGCGCGCGCAAAATGCGCGAAGGCCCACAGAGCCATCCCCCCAGAGCATCAGCGTGCCGTCGGTGCCTTCGATCAGGGCCTCGCCCATGGTGCGCCGGGTGTTGTCAGCGGCGTGATCCAACAACCGGTTGCCATCAAACAGCGCGCGCAGCCCGTTGTCGTGTTCAAAGATGACATAGCCTGCATCTTCGCCCGCGATGGCAGGGTTCACGCGGCGCAGGTCCGCATAGACAGCCCCCGGCGCGCCAAACAGGAAGCGAAACGTATCAACCCAATGCACCCCGGTTTCATGGATCAAAAAGCGAGGCATCTGCTGAAAATAGGGTTGCCTGTCCAGATAGGCCTGCGGCCCTTGCCCGTCGCCGGGGCGCAGCCGGAATGTCGCCTGCAGCGGCGTTCCGATGCGGCCCTCTGCCATCACCGTTTTCAAGAACCGGTACCACGGCATAAAGCGGAAATTCTCGTGCACGATCAGCCGCGCGCCTGCGGCTTCTGCCGCCGCAACCGTGCGTTCGGCTTCGGCAAGATCCACGCAAAAAGGCTTTTGGCAGATGATCGTTGGCACCCCCTGCGCCAGCGCAGTTTCAATCGCGGTGCTGTGGCCTATGGGCGGAATGATAATGTCCAGAATATCCGGCTGTTCTACGGACAGCATGGTTTGCAGATCGTCATAGGCCCTGTGGCCTGTCGCCTTGGCGGCCTCAAGGTTTTGATCGCAGGCGGCGATGCAGGTGGCGCTGTCCATGCGCGCCCATGATCCGTAGTGGAACTGGCTGAAGTAGCCCGCCCCCAGACAGGCCACGCGCACCGCAGCGTCGGTCATGGCGTCAACGCCTCTGCAATGGCAGCGACGGTGTCCGCCGTGCTTGCAGCCCCGCCCAGATCAGGCGTGCGCACCACGCCCCGGGCCAGCACGTCCTCAACCGCTGCGCGCAACCGGTCCGCATCGCGGCGCATCGCTGGCGCGTCATGGCGCAGGCCCAGCCAGTCAAGCATCATTGCGGCCGACAACACCATGGCCATCGGGTTGGCCACCCCCTGCCCTGCGATATCAGGGGCCGAACCATGGCACGGTTGGAAAACCGCATGGTTTTCACCGATGTCGGCAGAGGGCGCAAAGCCAAGCCCGCCCATCAACCCTGCCCCCAGATCAGAGAGGATATCGCCGAACATGTTCTCTGTGACCAGGACGTCAAAATCCCATGGCCGCAGCACGAACCACAGCGCCATGGCGTCCACGTAGGCGTGATCGGCCACCAGATCGGGGTGCTTTGCAGCCTCTGCGTCAAAGATTTCACGAAAGAACGCAAACGCCCTAAAGACATTTGCCTTGTCCACGCAGGTCACCTTGCCGGGGCCCTGCCCTGCCGCTTTGCGCTGGTGGGCCAGATCAAATGCAAAGCGGAAAAGTTGTTCGGACACGCCCCGCGTGATGCGCAGGGTCTCGCGCGCCTCGTTTGGCTCAACCTCGCCCCGCCCCTGCGAGTAAAACAACCCTTCGGTGCTTTCACGGATCAAGACGAAATCAACGGATTTCCCTTCCGGCAGGGTCAGTGGGCTTGGCAGACCGGGAAACAGGCGTACCGGGCGGACACCTGCAAATAGCGCCAGTTCCATGCGCAAATCGATCTGAGGTGAAATCTCCGTCCCGCCGGGATAGCGCACAGACGGCAGGCCCATGGCAGAGAGCAGAATGGCATCCGCCTTGCGCGCTGTCTCAAGCGATGCAGCAGGCAGCGCTTCCCCGGTTTGGGCATAATGCGCCGCACCCGCAGGCACATGCGTGAAGTCAAACGCATAGCCGCCGTCCTGCGCCATGCGCGCCAAAAGCGCGATGGTTGGCGCCATGATCTCAGGCCCGATGCCATCCCCATCGAATACAGCAATTGAATAGGTGTCTTTCATGCCAGTCTCGCTCCGCCAAAACTATCGTTCAGATAGGGATAGACGATGCGCCTATTAAAGTATACGTTATTTTCAACTTTAAATCATGAAATGGCTGGAGGCCCCCATGTTCGCCGTGACCGTCACGATCACCACGCACCCGGAAAAGACAAAAGACTTCCTGCCCCTGATCCTTAAGAATGCACAATTATCGCTGAGCCATGAGCAAGGGTGTTTGCAGTTCGATGTCGCCACAGAGCCGAGCCGCCCCGGCGCATTCTTTCTCTATGAACTTTACACGGATGCTGCAGCATTTGACGCGCACCTTGCCTCTGCGCATTTTCTGGAATTCGATCAGGCCACAGCAGCGATGATCGCGAAGAAATCTATCGCGACGTTTAGCGAGGTGCGGCAATGAGCACATGGGAGGTGCACGCCCTCAAATATGCGGACCGGAACGAACGCACCCGGAGCGACAGCTTCCTTTTCGACGATGCGCACAACACGCCACACCCGATGGACTATTTCATGTGGCTTTTGCAGCAGGGCGACAAAACCATTCTGGTCGATACCGGCTATGACACGGCCGAGGCGGACAGGCGCGACAGACCAATCCGGATGGCCCCACAGGACGCCTTGCGCCCTTTTGGGCTAACGCCCGAAGACATTGATCAGGTCATTGTCACGCACCTGCACTACGATCATGCAGGCGGGCTGCACCTTTTCCCCAACGCCACACTGCATATGCAAGCAGCTGAAATGTCCTATGCGACAGGCCCCTGCATGTGCTACGACACGTTGCGCAAGCCCTTCACGGCGGACCATATCTGTGAGGCGGTCAAGCGGCTGCATTCAGGGAAAGTGGTCTTTCATGACGGCGATGGCATGATCGCTGACGGGGTCACTGTGCACTGCATTGGCGGGCACAGCCGGGGGCTACAAGCCGTGCGGGTGCGTACGGAAAGCGGCTGGCTGGTACTGGCCTCAGATGCGGCGCATTACTATGAAAATGTATTTTCGCGCAAACCCTTCCCGATCGTCGTGGATTTGCAGGACATGCTAGACGGCTTCGACCGGTTGGAAAGCCTGACCACCGACAAGCGCCTGATCATCCCCGGACATGACCCTCAGGTCACGGCGCTTTTCCCGAAAGGGCCGGCGGACCATATCTGGCGTTTAGATCGCGGGCTCGCAGCGCCATGGCCGTTTTGACGGACCGCCTGTGCACAAAACATCAGCACACCCCGTGCTTTGGTAGAAGCGCGGTGAATTCTTCATGGTCAAACTGACTGTTGCGTGTGACAGTCCCGCCATGGGGGACGACAATATCCAATGCTGATGCGCGCTGCCGCAACACTCGACCAACCTCGCGCCATCGGGCTCGCCGCCTTGCGCGTCAAGGCGCGGGATGGTGCGTCGCACATTGACACGCTGCGCCATTCCGGTGCGCTCAAGGTGCTGTTTCCCCGGGCCACCGACCCGATGCAGGCGATCATGATCAATACCGCCGGTGGCATTACCGGCGGCGACCGCTTTGATGTGGCAGCCACCGCCGGTGTGAACACGGCGCTGACGATCAGCACGCAGGCAGCGGAACGGGCGTATCGCGCGCAACCCAACCAGACGGGCGTTCTGCGCACCAAACTGACGGTTGAGGACAACGCGACCCTGAACTGGGTCCCGCAGGAAACCATCCTGTTCGATGGGGCCGCCTATGCCCGACGCCTCGATGTTGATTTGGCCGAGACCGCCCGTTTCCTGATGGTGGAGCCTGTGATCTTTGGCCGCCGCGCCATGGGCGAAGAACCCAACGATCTGGTCTTCTCCGACGACATCCGCGTCAACCGCGCGGGCACGCCGCTGTACAGGGACGCGATGTGCTGGCAGGGGAACGTGGCCGCGCAGCTTGACCGGCCCGCAATCGCGGGCGGTGCCCGCGCCCTTGCCACACTGCTGTACGTGGCCCCCGATGCAGCGGCGCATCTGGACCCGTTGCGCGAGATGCTTGGAGAGACCGCAGGCGCGAGCCTTCTGGCCGATGATGTGCTAACCGCGCGCGTGCTGGCCGCCGACGGTTTTCTGCTCCGCCGCGCCCTGCTGCCTGCGCTGGACCGACTGACACACCACAAACTGCCCATAAGCTGGAGACTATGATATGCAGCTGACCCCTCGTGAAAAAGACAAACTGCTGGTCGCTCTGGCCGCCGAAGTGGCCCGCAAGCGCCTCGCCCGGGGGGTCAAGCTGAACCATCCCGAAGCCATCGCGCTGATCACCGATGCGGTGGTCGAGGGCGCGCGCGACGGGCGGTCCGTTGCGGACATGATGGAAGCCGGCGCGCAGGTGATCACCCGCGACCAATGCATGGAGGGCATCCCCGAGATGATCCATGACGTGCAGGTCGAAGCCACCTTTCCCGACGGCACCAAGCTTGTCACCGTCCACAACCCTATTCGCTAAAAGCCCATCCGCTAAAGGACCGACCCCATGAAAATCACCCTTGCCCTGCTACTCGCCTTGTCCACAGCCCCCGCCTATGCCCATTCGGGCGCACACATCCACCCCCATGGCGATACCGGCTTGCCGGTCCTCGCGGGGTTGGCTGCCATTGCACTGGCTGCGTTTCTTGGATGGCGCTCCCGATGATCCCCGGCGAAGTGATGCCCGCAGCGGGAGAGATCACACTGAACAACGGGGCTGAAGCGATCACGCTGATGGTCGCCAACACCGGTGACCGCCCCGTGCAGGTCGGCAGCCACTACCACTTTGGGGAGGCGAACGCGGCGCTCGATTTCGACAGGACTGCCGCACGCGGCATGCGCCTGGACATTGCCGCCGGAACCGCCGTCCGTTTCGAGCCCGGCCAGCGCCGCGAGGTACAACTGATCCCCATAGGCGGCGCGCGCAAGGTTTATGGGTTCAACCAGCAGGTGATGGGGGCGTTGTGACATCCGGACCGATACTCATACGGTTTGCGAAGAGGCCCGGCTTTCCCCTGATACCCCCTTCGAAACAAGGTCGCTTGTCCAGCAAGACCCGGGCAACGCCGGGCTGGCTCTCAGGGTTACTGGTTGAAATCTGCACTGGATGACGGATGGCCGAGGATACAATGAACAACGGACAACCCATTGCTGATTTCGACGCAGATTTTGCCCTTGCGGAGTATCGGGAGTTGCGCAGTCTGGTGTCTAACTACGGGCGCGCTATTGCCGATACGGAACGCTACGCGGTCGCGGGTGCTGCTGCTATTGCGACATTCGCCGCCTCCGAACTCGGCGACGGGCTCGCGGAGGCACGCACACTGATCGCCGCTATTCCCTTCACCCTGCTCTTTCTTGCCGCGCTGCGGTGCATGACACTTTATTGGGTGCTGAAGGAAGCGCTGTTGCATATCAGACGGCTTGAGCAAAGCCTTGTTGCCAACCCCGCCATCGGCTTCCAACGCCAGTACCGAGGTCGCTGGAACCGCATAAACCGACCGATCGAAGTGATCATGGTCACCTTCTGGGTCATCGCCATCAGCGCGGCGGCGGCTTTCTGGATAATTCTTTTCACTCGATGATGAGGTAACTCGCGATGCCCACCACAATCCCCCGCTCCAGCTACGCCGCCATGTTCGGCCCCACCACCGGCGACAAGGTACGCCTTGCCGATACCGACCTGATCATCGAGGTTGAACGCGACCACACAATTTACGGCGAAGAGGTCAAATTCGGCGGGGGCAAGGTGATCCGTGACGGGATGGGGCAATCTCAGGTCACGCGCGCGGAGGGGGCTATGGATACGGTCATCACCAACGCGCTGATCGTCGATCATACCGGCATCTACAAAGCGGACGTAGGCCTGCGCGACGGGCGCATCGCCAAGATCGGCAAGGCGGGCAACCCGGACACGCAACCCGGCGTCGATATCATCGTTGGCCCCTCAACCGAGGCCATCGCGGGCGAAGGTAAAATCCTCACCGCTGGCGGGTTTGACAGCCACATCCACTTTATCTGCCCGCAACAGATCGAAGACGCGTTGCACTCAGGTGTGACGACCATGCTGGGCGGCGGCACCGGCCCCGCACATGGCACGCTGGCCACCACCTGTACGCCGGGCGGGTGGCATATCGGACGCATGCTGCAATCGCTTGACGCCTTCCCGATGAATTTCGGCATCTCCGGCAAAGGCAACGCCTCGCTGCCCGCAGCCCTTGTTGAGATGGTCGAGGCAGGCGCTTGTGCCATGAAGCTGCACGAGGACTGGGGGACCACCCCCGGTGCTATCGACTGCTGCCTGAGCGTGGCAGATGACATGGACGTGCAGGTGATGATCCACACCGATACGCTCAACGAGTCCGGTTTTGTGGAAAACACGGTGGCCGCCATAAAGGGCCGGACGATCCACGCCTTCCATACCGAAGGCGCAGGCGGTGGGCACGCCCCGGACATCATCAAAATCTGCGGCGACGCGAATGTCTTGCCGTCGTCCACCAACCCGACGCGCCCGTTCACCGTGAACACGCTGGAAGAACACCTCGACATGCTGATGGTCTGTCACCACCTCGACAAGTCGATCCCCGAGGACGTGGCCTTTGCCGAAAGCCGCATCCGGCGCGAGACCATCGCCGCCGAGGATATCCTGCACGACATGGGCGCTTTTTCGATCATTGCGTCGGACAGTCAGGCCATGGGACGCGTGGGCGAAGTGCTGATCCGCACATGGCAAACCGCCGACAAGATGAAGAAACAGCGCGGCGCCTTGCCCGAAGAGACAGGCGACAACGACAATATGCGCGTGCGCCGCTACATCGCGAAATACACCATCAACCCAGCAATTGCCCATGGGATCAGCCATGAGATCGGATCCATTGAGGTGGGTAAACGCGCGGACCTGTGCCTGTGGAACCCCGCATTTTTCGGCGTGAAGCCGGAAATGGTGCTGATGGCTGGCACAATTGTTTGTGCGCAGATGGGCGATCCGAATGCCTCTATCCCCACGCCGCAACCGGTCTACAGCCGGCCAATGTTCGGGGCGTTTGGCCGGTCGGTCGAACGCTCTGCAGTGACTTTTGTGAGTGCGGCGGCCGAGGCTGCAGGGATCAAGGGCAGCCTTGGCCTGGCCAAGGATGTGGTCGCAGTGAAAGGCACGCGCGGCATCGGCAAAAAGGACCTGATCCTGAACGACGCGCTGCCGCAGATCGAGGTGAACCCCGAAACCTACGAGGTCCGCGCCGATGGCGAACTGCTGACCTGCCAACCCGCCGACGTGCTGCCCATGGCGCAGCGATATTTTATGTTTTGACGGCAGTGGGGGCGCACCGTGGTTTACAGATTGCATTTGCAGGCCTACGCTGGAGACGAGAGCTCCGTCAGAGTTGCGTTTCATTCTGGGGGAAGTTGGCCAGATATCCTGAAAACGGCCCACATTCCCTTGTCTGGCAGCCAGAGCCTCTAAGGTGACAGGGAGAGAGACATGACCTTCAAATTATCCAAACGATCGTTAAGCCGGCTCGAAGGTGTCAAACCGGAGTTGGTCGAGGTTACCAAACGCGCGATTAAGCTGACCTCGGTCGATTTTGGTGTGACCTGCGGCATGCGAACGCTCGAAGAACAGCGCGCGCTGGTGGCCAAAGGGGCCTCGCAGACAATGAAATCGAAACACCTGACCGGCGATGCGGTCGACGTGGTCGCCTACATCGGGCCGCGAATCTCATGGGAGCTGTCGCTTTACGATGACATTGCGAACGCTTTTCGCGCAGCAGCACTTGAGAAAGGCGTCAAGATGCGTTGGGGGGCCGCGTGGAACATCCCCGATATCCGCGACTGGGACGGGACCATGCAAGACGCGATGATGCACTACGTAGATACGCGCCGCGCGGAAAACCGGCGGCCCTTCATCGACGGCCCACATTTCGAGTTGAACTGAGCAAACGCAACGTGAGTAACAAGTACATTGGGTAAATTTGCGAACCGCCACAGCAGCATCGCCGGGTATCTGGCTTACGTTCCGTGCGCGCCCGTGCGCGCGCATGAAAACGGTCGCCCGGTCGTCACCACGACGCCACACTCTGTCGAGGGAGGCGCGTCGTGACGGTTGAACACCTCGTTGCCCGGCTTTACCGGACGCACCGTCATCACCCCGAACAAGTGGGGCAGGTTGTACTCGACTACGGGGACAGGTTCTTGCGCCGCAAGGTCCTGACGCTGTGCGATGGTGCCAAGGTGCTGGTGGACCTTCCACAGACCACGTCACTTGACCATGGGGGCGTGTTGGTGTGTGAAGATGGCGCAGAAATCAGCATCGTTGCCGCCGCCGAACCCCTGCTGGAGGTCACCGGGGACAAGCTGCACCGGATCGCTTGGCACATCGGCAACCGGCACACGCCGTGCCAGATCGAAGATCACCGCCTGCTGATCCAACAAGACCACGTGATGGCACGCATGCTCGAAGGTCTGGGAGCACAGACGCGGGCGGTGACAGAACCGTTCACGCCCGAAGGTGGCGCCTATGGTCACGGTCGGACCCACGGCCATGACCATACGGCACAGCACGGTCCTGAGACGTCTCACGCGCATGAGCATAGTCATGAGCACTGATGTCCTGACCCTGATGCAATGGCTCTCTCCCGGTTTTCCGGTTGGGGCATTTGCCTACAGCCACGGGCTGGAACAGGTCATTGATACCGGCCAGATTACATGCACCAAGACCCTGCGCCCTTGGCTGGAGGACATCCTGACCGATGGCGGCGCACAGGCAGATCTTGTCCTGCTGGCGCGCGCCTATCGCGGCGGTTTGGACAGCGATACAGATGCAATTGCCCGCGCCTTTACCGCCAGCGCAGAGCGGCACATCGAAACGCTTGATCAGGGCATCGCATTTGCCCAAACGGTCGAGGCGATCTGGCAACTTGGCCTGCCGCATGCCACATATTCTGTCGCGGTTGGGCAAGCCGCTGCCGCACGCGGCATTCCGCTTGCCCTCACGGCGGAGGCCTATGCACATGCTGTCACTGCAAATCTGATCTCTGTCGCGGTGCGGTTGATCCCCTTGGGCCAGACCGACGGACAAAAGCTGTTGGCCGACCTCAAACCTTTGATCCAGTCCGCAGCAGCCCGCGCTTGCGCAGAGGATGCACCGCTCTACTCCAACTGCATTTCCAGTGACATTGCCGCCATGCGCCATGAAACCCAATACTCCAAGGTCTTCCGCACATGAAACGCCTGCCGCAAATCGCCTTGCGTCAACAACGTGGCAGCTGGTTGGCAAAGGTACTCATGGGTCGCGATATTGCTCTTTTGCGACAAGAGAGAATTGCCGTGATACGCGATTGGGAAGACGAGGATTTTTTACACTGGACCGCAACACCGCCCCGCTACACTGAACCTGCAGGGCACCAGAACGAAGGTGGGCCTGCGTGGTGGCTAAGGCCGGAACACTCTGTCTGGCGCCAGCACCTTCATGAAGATGCCGTTGTCTGGGTCCGCAAAGGCTTGCGCGATGAGACGGTCAACGGCACCGTTGGGCGCAGCGCAGGTGTTTGGCGCATCGTAGATGTGTCTTTGTCGGAACACTCTCTGACATTTACCTTCGCTGAACGACTAGGAGACGCAAAATGAACCTGAACGGTCCTTTACGCATTGGCATCGGCGGCCCAGTTGGCGCGGGCAAGACAACGCTGACTGCCGCCCTGGCCCGCAGCCTCTCGCCACTACATTCGATCGGGGTGATCACAAACGACATCTATACCCGCGAGGACGCCGAAGCGCTGATGCGGCTGCAGATTCTGCCGCAGGATCGCGTGATTGGCGTCGAGACGGGAGGCTGCCCGCACACGGCGATCCGGGAGGATGCGTCTATCAACCTTGCGGCGGTGGCCGAGATGCGAAAACGACATCCAGACATTGAGGCGATCCTGATCGAATCCGGCGGCGACAATCTGTCTGCGACGTTCTCGCCTGAGCTTGCGGACATCACGCTCTATGTCATCGACGTGGCCGCTGGCGAGGAAATCCCGCGCAAGGGCGGACCCGCGATCACGCGCTCCGATTTGCTGATCATCAACAAAACAGACCTCGCCCCGCATGTGGGCGCATCGCTTGATGTGATGCAGCGCGACGCGGCAAAAATGCGCGCAGACCGTCCGTTTGTCTTTGCAGCTTTGCGGCACAACAAGGGCGTGGACGAGATTATCGAACACATTCGGGCGCTGTCGGGATTGGGGCTCGTGACGGGTTAGTCGGCCTCCGGAAACGTATGGGGCATGGCCCTATACGGCTTGGCTACGGCAAATACACGGTCAACGCCTACCGACGGCAATCAACCATCGCAGCACTTTCCAGCGCGCCGTTCTGCGTGGCATCACACGAATAGATGCCGTCACTGGAGCGCCCAAACTGATGCCCCCGGCGCAGGCGTTTGCCCCCTCAGACAAGCGCGTGACAGGGCAAGCGCGACCAAAGGTCGGACAATTTGAACGCTGCTTGCATGACCGATCCCGGCAGACAGCAGCCGCACTGCGGCATCCAAGGCAATGCCCCCCTGCTTGAAACGCGCGAGGGCATGGCGGCAGGCCCCGCAAAGCCCGCCACCCGTCAGCGGTGCCGCTATGCGGGGATCTGGCCCGCTGCGCCGTGTTGGTGGGGCGGCGCGGCGGGGGTGGTGGTGCGGGCCTAGAACTCGACGACGGCGCGGATGGATTTGCCTTCGTGCATTAGATCAAAGCCGTGGTTGATCTCGTCGAGGGTCAGT
>JBGCEG010000062.1:0-10163 GCA_045106135.1 Roseobacter sp.
GCCGCATAAGTGCGGCCGTCTCGCGGATGATGTCTGATGGAAAGATTGGCTTTGGAGCCAACGCTTGCTGACGCGCAAAGGCCAAAAGCCTGCGCACCAATTCAGCGCCACGATCAGACGATTGCACGATTGGATCGATCAGTTCTTTATTTGCACCGCCGGATATTTCCAGAAGTTCCGCGTGACCGCGTATTGCCGTCAGAAGGTTGTTGAAGTCATGTGCAATACCGGCCGTAAGCTGACCGACTGCTTCCAACTTTTGGGTCTGAAGCAGTCGTTCCTCATTCCGCTTCCTCTCTTCCAAGGCATCACGGCGTGCAGCTTCAAGCAGTTCTCCCATGCGTTCGTTTTGGGTGTTGAGGATCGTACGCGCTTGGAATTCGGATACGAATACACGCTCATGACGCTTGATGCTTTGAGAAATTATGATCAAGAAAGTCACGGAGACGAGTGCGAACGCCCAGAAGGTCGGCATCTCGGCGGTCCGACTGAAGCCAACAAACGATCCCACAAGGACTATTCCGCAAAACGTGTAAGCTGCAGCAGGTAGTGGATAGAGTGTGATCGCGCCTCCAGCAATCATGCCCGCCGCCAATGCAATCAGGAATGACTGCAGGAGACCATCGGCTTCCGGAAGAATGGTCAATCCCGGGTATGCCCAGAGTGCCCCCAGAAACGCGGCCTGGATCACGCTTCGCCTGTAAGTGCGACTGGAGAGTGTCTTGGGAAACGGTTTTCGACGCCTCATGAACTGTCTGAACATGACCCAGCCTGAAACGATCATCACAACCATCGCCCACAGGATGGCATCGACACGGGTCTGCTTCTCAAACCAAAGGATCAAGAGCACCGACAAGGCGTTGGCGATATTCGCCAACATCATTGTCGGTGTCAGTCGAGAGATAGCGTAAACGCGCCTCGCCAAGATCTTGCCGTCTTCCACCAAGCTGGCTCGTTCAATCTCGAGCGTGTGCGGATTGGGCCCGCCGGAAGAGTTCATGTGTGATCCAATTTTGTATACAACGCTTGACAGAGTGCGGCGTATCGACATCAAAAATGCAACCCTAGAGCAACCCTCGCACCTATAGCAAGGCCGCTGTCAAATGACTCGCAAACCATCGTTGTAGGTGGCAGCTTCGGGCAGAAAGTCAAACCATCCGCAGCGCATTGGCAAGTCATCCGCAGACTGCGTGTTCGATCCTCAAAATCGTGCACCTTCATCGAACGGCCCGTTCGCCGGATCGCACTGCTACATCTGACCCAGTGAACGAGAGGCGGATCTGGGCTCACCTAGATTTTCACAAAATGGGAAGGGTTTCCTGGTCTCTGCTTTGAACGCACGCTCGGCAGCTTGAACTCGCTCTGTCAGCGAACGCTCAGCTTCGCGCACGCAGCGAATGACGGCTAAGCGGGCTGCAACCGCAGCATTCGAACGAGGTGCTGAGTGTCTGGTTTGGGCCGGATGTGCTGATTCTACTGCTTCCGTATTGGCGTACCGCCAATATAGGCCTTAGTCGTTGATGTCGAAAGACACCAAATGAGGGGTTCTATGCAACGCTTACGTGACTTCCCCAAGCCTGTAATCAAAGCCTGCACCCGTTCCCGATATGTATCCGCCATCCGTGGATGAAACCGGAGTTGGACAACGTCAGCTGCGCGTGACAGGTCAGCCTCAAGCGCTTTGCGCCGATCGGAGAGCTGTTGCGTCTTGTCCTTGACCTGATCGACAGGAATGCCGGCAACGATGGCATCCACCAGCTTGGCGTGATCACGAGTCAAGGTTGCGAGCTCTTTCTCAAGCCTCTCCCGACCTTGATCTGCCGCCGTCGCCAAACGATTACGCTCATTGGTGTATTCTTTGCAAAAATCCTCCAACAGGTCTTGATCCATAAGGTTGTTCTGCAGCGCGCCAAGCACCAGCTCTTCAAGATATGCTTGAGAAATCGTGCGCATGTTTGGTGTCTCCATGACTGATCCTCCGATCCGCCATGCCCTCCCACAACGACAACCCCACGTTGACAAGCCCTAATATCGTAGGATGCTGCGCCGCATCTTAAGTTTGTTCCGCGCTTGTCCCAATCGACGCTATTCCCGTGCAGAACGCCCCTGACGGTGACTAAGTATTGAACTTCGCCAGAGACACTTTGAGGCACATCAGATAGTTGGACCCATATCAGGAACGTTTTGTGCCTTTTGAAGCACTTCGGTTACCTGTTTCTGCACATTTTCTTTAAGGACCACACACAATGTCAGACGATACGTCGAAGACCCACTACATTTGTCAGACCTACATCGAGACAAAAGGCACAAAGGGTGCGCCGGCTGGCGTCAAAATTGACAAACAGTTTCAGTATACAACAGCGGAAGAGGCCGAAAGCCGCGCAGAACGAGCGAGCCAATCCCCTGATTGTGCAGGCGCGGATGCTTATATGATTGTCGAGGATCCAAGTTCTGGCGAAATAAGCCCGCCAACGTTTTTGGTTCGCATTGGTAATGTGCCAGAATTCGATGAATTTTGATCCGTTATCTAAACGCTGGCCCATGCGCCCAGAGAGTGAGCGAATGGCGCAGGCCTGATTGCACTGGAACCACCTGATGCAAAGTATAGCTAGGGAAGATACTGACACAGCCTTGGGCGCGGTTGGCCGACAGGATTTCGGCGCTTGGCATCACCTCTAGTGCGCCCCCTTCGTAAGCGTTTGGCAGACTGAGTTGTAGCACGAGTGTGAGCTTGCGCTTGCGCGCCAAAGGGCCGTCGCCAATGTCAGAATGCCACGCGAAATGGCCACTGTCAGAGGCGTCGTAGCTTGCGACCTGTGGGCTTTCGGCAAACTCTTGCAGATCAAAGCCAAAGTGATCGACATTGGATTTGCGGACAATTTCGATCAGGCGATCCATGACCCAACTCAGCCCGTCGACATCATCAAGCCAGACCAAATGTGCCGTGCGAAGGGAAGCGTTCCTTGTTTGACCGACAAGCATGGCATCTTTGGAAGGGGCTGCAGTGATAGCCGCAATGATAACCGCGCACTCGCCTGCGCTAAACGCCTCTGGCATAGAATAAAGCGCTGTCATCTGAGGTGCCTTTTGCAAGAGAGACTGGTTCTCACTCGGCCGCCCTTGCATAAGTTTGGGCCATGACCATCTGTTTGATTTTTGTGGATGACGTGCGCGGGTTGTAGCGGACCTGCGCGATCTCTTTGCCCATTTCTTTCAGGTAAGCATCAACATCGAGGTTGTGGGGCTTACTACCCCAATCCTCGCCGATCACAAAGATATCGACACCCACTGCTTTGCAGCCTGAAACGTATTCCAGTTCATGATAGGGGCGCACGATGTCCACACAACCGAGCGCCTCAAGCATCTCAACCCGTTGTTCCAATGGGATAACCGGCACGTTCGGCTTGTAGAGATGCACGACCTCATCAGAGGCGACGCCAACGGCTAAAGTGTCGCCCAATGATTTGCAGTGATTTAACAAGGCCAGATGGCCAACATGAAGCAGGTCGAAGGTGCCAACGGTATAGACGATCATTTTCGCTTTATCCTTTTGCCCACCCGTCATCGGTGGTAGCACGAGGCATCTGAATGCGCGTGTGCGTATTTGTTCAGTTTTTTCAAATAATTAAGCTGAGATATCTCCAGGCGTTCAGACGTCCGGAGTCGGTTCACGTTTTGAAACTGCGCGTTTCAAATGCACTCAGAATGGAAAGCAGAGATTGCCTGTCAAATGTTGACAAGGTGTCCCTTTGCCTAACTCAAAGGATGTCATATGACAATCGAAAACGCTGTCACGCCCAAGCCTCCGATCTTGTCATACATCAAGGATCTGCCAAACATCTGCTCGCTCGCGGGGCTGGGATGTTCTTTGCTGGCGATTTATTTTGCGATTACCGAGATTTATCCTGCGGCAATGATCGGCATGATTTGGGCCGTTGGTTTTGATTGGGCGGATGGGTTGATTGCCCGTCGGATGAAGGGCCGCACGGGCGATGATCGCGCCTTTGGTGGCACGCTTGATCTGTTGATCGACATTGTCAGCTACGGCGTAACGCCCGCCATATTGATCCTGAGCTATGCTGATTTCAGTCCTTGGTTCCTGCCCATCGTGTTCGTCACCTTGGTTTTTGGCGTGATCCGCCTGAGCTATTTCAGTACATTCGGGCTTTCGGGTGATGCGAAATACACGGGGCTTGCGATTGATAACAACAGCATCAGTCTTGTCTTTATTGTTATGTTTGCAGGTTTTTTTGAGCGCCCGACTTTTGCGATTATTCTCGCGATCTGCGCCTTGTGCCTTGCGGCGTTGAATGTTTCACAAATTAAGACGCCCAAACTGTCTGGAAACCCAGTTAATGTTGCCATTCTGGCGCTGTACACGCTCTTGGCGACCCTGTTCTACAGCTGGTCCATGCTGTAATCATAGGAAGAACCTGCCTAATCGACGTTGCCAACTTGAACACTGCGTCGCCCAAGAAAGAGAATTGAACGGCAGCGGCTTTAGCACATTGATTGAATGTTGCTGACTTTGCTGATGCGGCGAATGTCGGCAATGCGGGTTGCATTTGCAGAACTGCCTGAGGTGGGTGAAGGTCGGCTATGGACCGGATGCGGGTAAGTGTGCGTGGGGGCTGGTGGCCTGAGACGACACGGAGTGGTTCTATGCGCCGGCCGGGATCGAACCGCTGGACGACATGCTGCAGAAGGCTGCGCCGGAACTGGCGAAGGTCCAGCTGAACGGAGACTGCTTTTTGGCCAAGGGCTTGGATAGCACTAGCGCCGGTGAAGACCCGGAGATTGTGATAGTTGCGAAAAGTGGGTTTTCATGGTACAATTATTGCGGGAGTTTCGGCCTGGGCGTTGTTGCATCAACGGGCCAATGGTCCTCTATAAAAAGCTTTAATTACCTATTTTCAAAGCCACCCAGATTGGCGCCAAACCTCTGATACTACGGAGACATTTTAATGGCTATCTCGATCAATTCGAACAACGGAAACATCTCGGCAGGCGGTGACAATACCGATGGTGACCTGCTTTTGAATGCCAATGACGGCACGCGGCGCATCCATCTGGATGCGGGTAGTGGCAATGCGTATCTTGGCGGCAACGGCGCCGATGGGGACCTTGTGCTGATGCCCGCCGGGGCGAGCAACCAATCGTCCTCGGCGGGTACGATCCACATGAGCGGCGACTCGGGCAACTATCGGGCCGGGGGCAATGGCGCGGACGGGGATATCACGCTGAATTCCAACAGTGGTGAACGGCGTATCCACCTTGATGCCGGCGGCGGCAACCTGTGGCTGGGGGCGAATGGCGCCGACGGCGACCTGGTACTGCTGCCCAGCGGCGCAAGCACACAGTCGACTGCCGCGGCGACGATCCACATGAGCGGCGATTCCGGGAACTACCGCGCCGGTGGCAACGGCGCCGATGGCGATATTACGCTGCAGGCTGACAACGGGGATGACCGCATCCGTCTGGATGCGGGCGGCGGTAATATGTGGATCGGTGGCAACGGCGCCGACGGCGACATCGTGGTCTTCGCCTCAGGCGGAGACAACACGACGCTGAGCCAGGCCACGATCCATATCAATGGCGACGCCGGCGACATCATCATGCAGAACGCGGATTTTGCCGAGGATTTCGACGTGGCTGCCTGTGCCGTGGCCGAGGCGAGCCCTGGCACTGTCATGTCGCTGACCGATGACGGGTCGCTGGTGCCGTGCGTGTGCGGCTACGACCCGAGGGTCGTGGGCGTGATCTCGGGCGCCGGCGATTTCAAACCGGGCATTGTCATGGACAAACGCCACGACGTCGAGGACCGGATGCCGATTGCGCTGGTTGGCAAGGTCTATTGCAAGGTCGATGCGCGCATAGCGCCGATCGTGGTCGGGGACCTTCTGACCTCGGCGGACATGCTGGGCCACGCGATGAAGGCAGTCGATCGCGAGCGCGCATTCGGCGCGGTGCTGGGCAAGGCTCTGGCACCGCTGGAGCAGGGCACCGGCCTGATCCCCGTCCTAGTCAACTTGCAATAGGGGGCCGGGCCATGAGTGCAAGCATCAGAAACGTAGCGGGCTCGTGCATGGACAAGACCGGGCGCCTGTCGCTGCGCGAGGATGTCCTTGGCGTCTATGCCAACGACAATCCCCGGAACCGATCGGTTCTCGCGCAGATGAACCGCATCCAGAACATGCCCTTCGTTAAGGTGGCGCTGGTCACGATCCAGGGGGCCGCGCCCCAGATCCAGCGCGACCTGGACAACGGCAACGACGTCTACCAGAACGAGTGCGATGTCTGGATCTATCCCACGGACAGCATCACCGTGAACAACCCCGGGCTGCTGGTCTTCGAGCAGGACGATTGCCGGGGCAGCGGCCATAGTGTGAGCGACGACGAAGACGAACTGTTCGATCTGGGCCGGAACCTGGGGGCGAATGTTGTCGGGTATTACGTCAATAACCCCAGCCCGTTCGGCTGTGCCGCGCACCCGCCGGACCGGCGGGGATTTTGGGTCGGGCCGGGGGCGTCGCCATGGACGTGGGTGCACGAGTTGACCCACGTAGTCGGGGACAACCCGCATATTGACAGCGATGATAGTTGCGACCTGACGAACCTGATGACCGGCTGCGGGACCAACAACATCAACGTCGCGCTGCCCAACCTGAATGCATCGCAATGCGACAATATCAACGACGACGACGATGTCGAGGAATGCTGAGGAGGCGACAATGGCAGAGTTAGATAACATTTTCGAGCGCATGCTGGCCACCGATTGTGGCCACTCGCTGGAGGAACTTGCCGGCAAAGCAACGGCCGAGGACCTGGCCGTGCTGGTCCGACTCATCGAGGACGCCGGCACACCCAATGACCGAAAGACCCGTGCGATGTTCGTGCTGGGGCGGATGAAAAAGAAGGAGGCGGTGCAACCGATCCTAAGAGTGTTGCCCAAGCTGGACGAGGGCGGCCGGTTTGCCGCGCTCGACGCGCTTGGCCGGCTGGGCGGGGCCAAGGCGCGGGGCGAACTGGTCAAGATGACGGCCACGGACAATGCCCAGATCCGCAAGGTCGCCACGCAGGCGCTGGCGCGGGTCGGTGACAAGACCGCATTGGACCGTTTGAAGGAGATCGCCGAGAGTGATGCCGAAGCCTTCGTGCGCCGGGCGGCCCGCAAGAAGCTAGACCGCGCGAACTAAACCGGTGCCGGTCCACCGAACGGGCTGGCGCACGCGGTTTTAAATGCCCACAGAATACATCTCGCGCCTTCCGCATAAACGAAGGGCACAAACTTGCGGGCTTTTACTCCGCTACAATTGCAAAACACGGTCGCGAAATCCAGAACGCCGAATGGTTCCACATCACCAAACAGGTACCCCGCTCAACAAATCCAGCGGCGGAAAGGAACGGCTGGGCAAAATCACAAAGAAAGGTGATCGTTACATCCGCAAACTGTTGGTGGTCGGCATGACATCTCGCTCCGTGATGGCAAAACGGTCACCGGAGAAAGTGGACCTTTGGACCGCAAAGATCATCGCTGACAAACCGTTCCGACTGGCGACAACTGCAATGGTAAACAAAGCGGCGCGAGCCAACTGGGCGATGCTCACGAAGAAACAGGAATACCGGCAGCCGACGTTCTAACCACACCGACTGCCCACGAAATGCAAGACGTTGAAGCGATGATGCGGAAGTGAGTCAACCATGAGCAAGGACACTCCGGGAATGAACCGCCCCGGTTTTACCGGAGACTGTTTAGTTCTTCTTACGCGACTTTATCGACTGCGTTCATGTTTGCATAGAATGCCTCCCCAGCTTCGGCTGGCGTGATGTATCCGATGGGTTCGAGCAGGCGGCGATTGTTGAACCAATCGACCCATTTCAACGTCTCCCATTCAACTGCGTCGGCAGATTTCCATGGTCCCAGTCTGTGAATGACTTCCGCTTTGAAGAGGCCGATCATCGTCTCGGCGAGCGCATTGTCATATGAGTCACCGACTGTACCTACACTGGGCTCCAAGCCAGCATCTGCCAACCTTTCGGTGTATTTGATTGAGACATATTGGCTGCCTCGGTCGCTGTGATGGATCAGGCTGTCACTGGGCCGTCGTTCATACAGCGCCTGATCGGTCTTTATGGCGACTGGATGTGGATGGATGACCGGATCGACAAGGTCTCGCAGGAGATCGAAGAGATCAGTCGAACCGAGGAGAACTGCGTCAACGTCATGACCGTTCCCGGAATTGGTTCGATGATCTCGACAGCGATGGTCGCTGCCATCGGTGAGGTAGATTTTTTGATCAAGGTCGTGATTTTGCGGCATGGGTCGGACTTGTTCCGCAGCAGCATAGCACAGGCGGCAGAACGGTGCTGGGGCGTATCTCCAAGCGCGGCAGCAGATACCTGAGGATGTTGTTTGGCAAGCTGCCAAGATCATCACGATGCGACCGCACCGTTGGCCAGACTTCAGCTTTGGTGCATGGCTCGCACGTGCGTCGGAACGCATGCATCGAAACAAGGCCGTCATCGCCCTTGCAAATAAACTGGCGCGCATGGCCTGGAGCATTTTGAGACATAAAACGGCGTTTGAAGTGCCAAGAGATGAGGTTGCTGTCGGTATCTGATCGACCCTCTGCAATCCAAAGGAGTTCGCGATAGATAGCAAAGCATGGAACGGAAAAATTACGCCCCCAGAATCTGACAGCCCGAACGGTCATGATCGACCTGTCCGCTAATGAGATCACGGCGCGCGCGTAACCCCAACAAGGCCCCGACCCGCGTGTCGATAAACAGGCCGAATACATATGAGCGACTTCCGAGAACATGCCAGAAATCATTTGCGAACAGCAGCCGGTACATACATCGGGCTGGCACATATCGGCGGAACAAAGCCGTTAGGTATCAGCTTGGCGCAGCATAGCGCCGCACAGTTTCGTTTCAGCAATGACAATCCAGTTCAAAGAGGAGTGCAGGCGTCGCTTCCGATAAAAATCGAGCAGTACGTGACAACGCTCGCGATCAGATCACTATCTGAGGTTGAAAAACAAATCCAAACTGTTGACGTTACGGAAACAAAGAAAGCAATCTGGACGAATGGTCAAAAAAAGGAGCATTTAACATGGCGACACCAACAGAATGGCTTTCTGAAACTCAGCTCAACTCTGCCCCGATTGCAGCTGGGTTTGACGCGCAACCAAAAATACTTGGCCTGGCAACCGGCGGCTACGTCGTTGCCTGGGTGGAAGGCTCCCCAGGCGCGATCGAAACCGAGCTTGGCTCAGCGATCATCGCAAAGATTTATGACGCCGAAGGAAACGTCGTGCGTGATAGTTTCAGGTTGAGTGGCATAAGCGAGGATGATGAGAGCGACTTCGACCTCGCGGCGACGCATGACGGCTTTGCCATGACCTACATTGATGAATCCTCTGTATTTCCAGATTTCACAAGGGTTCGCTATGATCTTGATGGGGAACAGTTATTTTCTGATATCATCAAGACCGAAAATGTTTCACCTGACTACTTACGGGACCCACAATTAGCGGTCAACTTGACGCCCAGTAACGACGACGCCTTCATTGCATACGAAGAGTTCTCTGCTGCAGATATCGACATCAATGCCCGTGTGATCGGTCAGGACAACAATCTCAACCCGGAATTTGGCGCCGCCCAGAATAGTGCGGATTTCGACCGGTTGGGCGATGTAGCGGTGCTCAGCAATGGTAACTTTGTCACCGCCTATATTGAAAATGACCCGGGCGGAACAAGCATCGAGTTTTCAATCAGAACTTCCTCCGGTACCAATGTTGTCTTTGCACAGACAGCGGCTCTTTCAGGTGACGATGTGCAGGTGTCCAGTCTGGACGGCGGCGGTTTCGTCGTGGTGTATGAAGACAACGACGACATATTTGCCAAAACCTTCGACAATAACGGAACTCAGACCGGTGGTTTGATCACGGTGGCTTGGCCGGGGCCGACAAGAGTGTGCCTGTCGTCAGGGCACTCCCGGATGATGGTTTTGTGGTCATGTGGAAGGTGGAAAGCCAAGACATGATTTTGGCACGTCGTTACGATAGCGATGGTACGGCAAATGGAACGACCTTTACCGTTGCCAACGTCGCACCAAGCCGCCCTGTCGATATCGATGTCAGCGCGGACGGGCGTATCCT
>JBGCEG010000063.1:0-34033 GCA_045106135.1 Roseobacter sp.
GCTCCGGCAAGATCATGCGCCGCATCCTGCGCAAAATCGCCGAAAACGACTTCGACGCTCTCGGCGACACCTCAACCCTCGCCGACCCCACCGTCGTCGACGACCTCATCACAAACAGAATGAACAAAAAGGACTAGGGACCCGTCTGTTTCAGAGCATTTTAGAAAAGTGCCTTGCGGGGCACTTTTTTTTGGGAATTTAGTGGGGTGGCATCCCCCGGCGGGCTTGCCCTTTGCAGTGCTCGGGTTATCTGGGGCTTCATGAATGAACAGTTGCGCAACATGCCAAAACTCAACGCCGATGGGCCCACTGCACCGGTAAAATCGTTCTCGCCGGATCCGGAACATCTCCGTGCCTTGCGAGACGCTTTTGGCCGGTTTGCCACGGGCGTGACCGTCATCACCACACAAACACAACAAGGCCCGGTGGGGATGACGGCAAATTCGTTCTCGTCGATCTCGTTAGACCCCGCCCTCGTGCTGTGGTCACCCGCCATCAGTTCGAAACGCTATGAGGCGTTTGCCAAAGCCGACACCTTCTGCATTCACATTTTGGCAGATCATCAATCCGCCGTTGCCGCACATTTCGCCCAACGGGGCGATGGTTTTGACCGGTTTGATTGGACAATCGGCGCCACCGGCGCCCCCGCCTTGCGCCATTCACTGGCCGAATTTCACTGCCAGACCTACGCGGTGCATCCAGCAGGCGACCACGCCCTGATCCTTGGTGAGGTCAAACAGGTGAACGTGAGCGACTGCACACGCTCGGGCCTGTTGTTCGAGCGCAGCGCCTTTGCGCGCAGCACCCCATTGCCGGATCAGTAATCCCGTTCAAAGAAGAACCCAACACCGGAGTTGCCGTCTTCTTCAACCGTGGCACGGGCTTTGAGCGAGTCGGTGAATTCGTAGTTGATCGACAACTCAGATTCGCCATTCGCCGCTGCTGTGAAATCCGTGTAGATATCTTCGGTGAGGTATTTACCCGCACGCAAGGCCGTTTCCCCGGTGTCTGTTGTGGTCACGTCAAAATCATCCAACCCCAACCCTTCGCGCAGGCTGCCGATCACACCAATGCCGCTGCGCCCTGCCAGAACCGCAACAGCATTCGCCAGTTGCAGCGCCTGAAACGCCGTCAGTTCGCTGATGTTGCGGTTAAACAAAAGCTGCGCGATCACTTCGTCCTCAGGGGCTTCGGGCGTGGATTCAAACGTCACCTCCGGCTCATCGGCAGGCCCTTCAACGATAATGCTGGCCGTGCCATCCGGCGTGGATGCCGTTGTGACAAAGCGGATCAGCGGTGTGGTGCTACCCACAAACTGCGCGGTACCTTCCACCAGATCAAACCGCTTGCCCAGAATGTCCAGGCGGCCCCGGATCAACTCAAATTGCCCGGCAGAGATGACTTGCGCTGTCGTGCCGCCGATTTCAATGTCACCGCCCAGTTCGGCTTCCAGCCCGCGCCCTCTGATGAAAATCTTGCTGGGCGCGTCAATGTCGATGTCGAGGCCAAAGCCGGCGTTCGCGCCCTGCGCGCTATCGGTTTCGGGTTCCGGTTCGATCCCCGCCCACGACCGCGTCTTGGTGGCCACGCCCGATGACCCGATGTGCAAAATGTCGGGAATGGCCCCTACGCTTGTCAACCCCGACGCCGGAACCGATACGTTGGTTTCCCCGACATTGAGCGTCCCGCTGATGCTGGCGTCGCCGGCCAGCGGACCTGAAATCGCAATATCCCCGTCAATCGTGGTCGAATAAAGCTGCGGGTCTGTCAACACGACGCTCAGCAGGTCAATCGTCAGATCGGCAGGCAAGCTGCCGGACAGGCCCAGCGTGCCGCCTGCCTCCACCCGGCCGCCGGCTGCAATATCGCCCCCGGCCTGCAGGTTCAGAGTGCTGCCCGAAATATCGACCGTTGTCTCCAGCCCGGTGAGGGAAATCCGCTGCGTCGGATCGGTGAATTGGGCACCCGATGTCGCAATCCGACCACTGACCGCCTCCAGCCCGGCAGGGCCGCTGATCGCCAGATCAATCTGGGCGCTTCCGGCAAGCGATCTGGGCTTGATGAAAGGTGCGGCCAGTTCCAAGGGCACCTGCCCTGTCACCGTCATGTCCAGCGTGCTGTCGTCTGCCACAAGGCCTTGGATCTGGGCCGCGGCACTGGCCGGGCCTGACACTGTGCTGTCGACCCGCCACCCATCAGGCGCGCGGTCCAGCGCTGCATCCAGCGCAAGCGCACCGCCCATCTGGGGTACAAGCGCACCAAGATTAGGGATTTGGGCCGCCAGTATGATCGCCGCCTCTGGCCCCGTCACAAGCCCCGCGACCGAATAGTCGGCTGCAACAGGGCCGGTGCCCGTCACATCCACGTTGTAGCCCGCATCAGACAGCCAGACCCGTCCGCCCACATCCGTCGCACCGGAGAGTTGCGCGGCAAAAGTCTGCAGGCTGGGCACCGAGAGATCGAAAGCGATATCCGTGTCGGGACCGGTGGCCAATCCGTCGGCGCGGTAGGTCGCGCTCAGGGGGCCTGTACCGTTCACGGCCACAGCGTACCCCGTCTCCGCCTGACGGACCGTGCCGGAAATTTCTGTTGGACCTTCCAGTTGCGGCACCAGCGGGGTGAGATCGGCAAGGGCCAGATCAAAGGTAATCTCGGCCTCCGGACCAGTGGCGACCCCGGCCGCCTTGAGAAGAGCCCCCAGCGGGCCCTCGGCTGCGACATCAATTGCGTATTGCGCGTCTTCCACAAGCTCTACAACACCCGTCGCGCGCACGGGGCCTTGCAGTTGCGGCACAAGCGGTTGCAGGTCTGGCAAATCAGTTTCAAAGGTCAATGCCATCTCAGGGCCCGTCGCCAGCCCCGCCAGTCCAAAGCGGGAGGCAAGCGGGCCAGTGCCTGTCAGATCAACGGCATAACCTGTCTCTGCCTGCCGCACGGCGCCTTCGACGGTGACACCGCCGGTGAGGTCCGGTACCAGTGGCGCGATATCCGGCAAGGACACCCGAATATCCAGATCCGCCTCAGGCCCGGTGGCCACGCCCGCCACGTCAAAGCGCGCATCCAGTGGTGCAGTGCCCGAAACATCAACTGTGTAGCCGCCATTGCGCTGCCCGATCTGGCCGTCAATCGTCACCGGACCAGAGAAGTCCGGCACCAGCGGTTGCACATCCGGCAGATCAAAATCAATTGTCAGATCGGTGTTTGGCCCCGTCGCCATCCCGGCCACCCGCAGCGCGGTGTCATAGGGCGCATCAAGGGCGGCCTCGACTCGCCAACCGCCGTTTGCCTGTGCCGCATCCACCTCAAAGCTGACAGGGCCGGGGTGATCCGGCACCACCAGCGCCAGATCCGACAAACGCCCCGCTGCGTTGACTTCGCTGCCTTGCGTGCGAATGGCCACGTCTGCGGTCACGTCAACCGCCGGGTTGCGCAACGTCAAGCCGCGCACAAAGGTGCCAGAGGTATCTCTGAGAGCTGCAAGCGACAGGTCTGTCGTACCAGCCAGAACGTTGTCTGCAGCCTCAATCCCTGTGGCCACGTCAACCGTTGCCCCGGCAATCTCAAGGTCAAACATGCCGCTCAGCGGGGTGATCTGGCCCGAAATGTCAAGATCGGCGCGTCCCGACAGGTCTTGCCCGGACAGAGCCGCAAAGCGTGACAGATCATCCGCCGCCAAGGCCAGTGTCAGGTCTGTCGGAAACCCGTTAGCGAAAGCCTCAATCACAACATCGCCCGCCAGATCGTAATCCGTGCCTTGCAGTTGTAAACCCGTGATCGCAAACGGATCGCCCTCCTGATAGGCAAGCGCGGCTGACAAGGTGACGTCCTGACCAACGGCCTCTGCCAAGGCCGCATCTGCAAAGCCAAGCCCCTCAGCCCGCACAGACAGGTCCCCGTCAAAACGCCCGATTGCGCCTGCCGCCCCATCCAGCGTGCCGTCAAAGGTCAAGCGTGCGGTATCCAATGAAGCGCCTTCTGCCTCAAAGGACAGCACGGACAGAACAGCCGACAAGGCGTCGCCAGAGGCTGCATCGAAATCAACGCTCAGGTCTGCCGATTGCAGGCTTGTTCCTGCGTTTGCACCGGGGGGCACCACGCGCTGGCCATCGCCCTGCCCGATCCGTCCGTCCAAAGCGATGAACACAGGCCACATGTCTTCGTTCAGGCGCACAGTTCCGGCAAGTTGTGCCGCCCGCGCGGCAAGCCGCAGGTCTGAGACATCCAGCGCCCCGCTGGCCGCCCGCGTCACATCCACACGCACGCCCATGTCTGGTCCGAAAAACGGCTGGTATTCCGGTGCGATCAAGGCGGTGATATCGCCGCCCAGATCGGCGATGACCCGCGTGTCCGGTGCGGTATCTTCCGCGCCCGCGACCGACAGCAGTTCAACCTGCCCCTCAAGCCGGGGCATTCCATCTGTCAGCAGATCGATTTGCGCGGTAAAGTCGTCAACTGGCCCGGTGCCGGCAATCGAAAGCTCAAGTTCAGGTTGCCCCGGCAGCTTCATCAGGCGCGCGGCGATGCCGTCTGGTGCTTCCTGCACATCGAAATCCAGCGCGATCTGGCCGTCCTCGCGCGAGAAATCGAAAGCCAATGCAAACCGACCTTCAAAAGCGTCGGTGCGCAGCACGTCAAGGTTCAGCAACAGGCCGTCATCATCAAGCCGTGCCGCAGCCGTCAGTTGCGCCACCACCGGCACCCCGATCAGAGGCTCGCCCAACGTGATCTCGGCCACTGAAAATCGGTCGATGTTCACCGACACCGGCAAGTCGGGGATCTGCGGCAAGGCGAAGGGCTCTGCCTCTGCGTCCGGCAAGGCAGGTCCGGCCTGGGATTTAGGCAGGCGCGGCAAATCCAGCCGTTGCGCGGACAACTCTTCGACCTGCAGACGCCCGCGCAACAACGCAGCCCGGCTCCACAGCAGTTTGACGTCTTCAAGCGTCAACCAAGTGCCATCCGCATCAGCAATGGTCAGACGATCAAACGAGGCCTCCGCGCTGAGCGCACCCTGAAACCCCTGAAGATCCACCTCGCGTCCGGCCCCGGAAAGCGCGTTTTCGATGGTCCGGGTCAAAAAGCCGCCGTCGTCTTCCTCCGCCTCGTCGGTCTGCTGCGCAATGGCCCCAAGTGGCAGCAAAACCAGCGTCAGATAGGCGAGATGTTTCAGCAGATGTTTCAAAACGCTTGTCCTATCCCAATGTAGACGGCGAAGGATGTGCCGTCATCCTCACCTGAGGTCGGCACGGCAAGGTCAACCCGGATGGGTCCGATGGGTGTTGCATAGCGCACCCCGAGGCCTGCCCCGCTCTGCCATTCGCCGGAGCCATCGGGGATCGATTCCTCGCCGATGTAGCCTGCGTCAAAAAACCCAACGAAGCCAAGAGACCCGGTTGTGCGAAAGCGCATTTCAGCTGACAGGCCCAGAAAAGACCGCCCCCCCACGCGCTCGCCTGAGGGCAGTGTCACGCCCAGCGTTTGATAGCCGTGGCCGCGCACCGTGCCGCCGCCGCCCGAGTAAAACAGGAAATCAGAGGGGGCGACCGACAGGCCCGGCCCGATCACAGAGCCCAGTTGCCCGCGCAAGGCAAGCGTCAGGGGGCTGTTTTCGCCAAAGCTGCGGTAGGTGCGGAAATCCAGTTCGGTCAGAAGACCGTTGTCCGCACCGTCTATCGCAATAAACGGCGAGGCTTCAGCCAGCAAATAATTACCCTTTCGGGCATCAAATTCATCATCGCGGTAATCCAGCGTCACGCTGGTTGGGAACAGCAGTAAGGTGTATTGGTTCGCGCCGAAAGCATCCCGCGTGTTGCCGCGCCGAAGTCCAACGCCAAGCTGGTAGATAAACTCGTCCGACACGAACCGTTCGATACCGCCTTCTATTGTTGCCTGCCGGGAGAAGAACGACACCTCGTCCAGTTGCTCGATTTCGGCCTCAAGATAGAAATCCGTGTCTTCATCAAAGGTCGCTGGGCGCTGGTAGCGTGCGGTCAGCCTGTAGTCCGTGCCCCCAGTGTCGCCGCCAATCCCCTCAATTTCCGCATCAAAGCGCAACCGTTCTGCACCACCGCGCAGGTTGCGGTGCATCCAGAAGGCCCGGATCGACAGCCCTTCGATGGTCGACACATCCCCGCCAAACCCGATGCGGCGTGGCTCTGAATCCGTCACCCGTGCTGTGAAATCCAGCGTACCATCGTCTGAAGGGGTCTCATCCTCCAGCAGTGCAACCGACCGAAACGCACCGGTTCTTTGCAATCTCAGCGTGGCTTCGCGCTGCTCTTCGGGAGAGAAAACCTCCCCTTGCGGCAGTGCCGCAATCTCAAGGATACGCTCTGACCGGACCGCAGACTGCCCTTCGACGGTCACCTTGCCAAAGCGCAGTTTTGGCCCGGGATCAACTTGCAGCGACGCGTCAATCTCCGCGTCCCTGTGGCGCGCGGTGATCTTCTGACCAGACAGCGCGGCCTTTGCGTGGCCTTCATCACGCCAGCCCGACACCGCAGCGCTGGCAGACGCCGTTATCGTGCTCAGCCCGGCGGGTTGGCCTGTCCGGAACCCTTCGGGCAATTCGCTCCCCGGTGCCAAAGGATCAATTTCTGCTTTCCCGAACTTAAACTGGCGGCCCGGATCAACCGTGATCACAGCCTGTGCAATCTCATTCGGGGGGGCCACAGCGGACATTTCAGCCGCTTCCTGCCCATCCAGTTTGATCGAGATGACAGCGCCGAAATAGCCCGCCTCATAGAGGATCGCCAGCACGCGCTGATAGTCGGCCTGCGCGATGCCGACCAGTTCCCGGACCTGAATAGGCTCCTCAGAGGTGGTTTGCTGAAACAGCAGTGACCCGCCCTCCGCCTGTTCGCGCAGCGCCTCATCCACGCCAACCACGGACACGTCCAGTGCCTGCGCCGGGTCCGTCGATGCCGTGAAGATGATTGCCGCGACTGCGACCGAAAGTGAACGCCGAAGCGCCCTGAATGCCCATATTCTGTCTGGCAAGAGATCCCCCACCCCGAACGCCACCGTTATTTTCAGCGACTCACCGCGTTTTGATCGCAGTGTAGCGCGTTGTCAGGTGTATTGCATCCGGCACGCCCTGAAAACACCCAAAGCCCCCCGCAACCGGTTGGTTGGCAGGGGACCGGGGGCCAACAGGTCACACCTCAGGCGGCTGAAAGGCTCTCTCTGGTGCCGAAGAATGTGTTGAGCGTTTCATTGAAATACGGGTCACGCGCGGCGCGGAAAAGTTCAGCCTGAAGCATGCCTGCTTTTGAGCCACAGTCAAATCGCGTACCTTCAAACCGGAAGCCTGCAAGGCCCATCTGCGCGATGCCAGCAGCGATCGCATCGGTAAGCTGTATCTCGCCGCCCGCGCCCGGTTTTTGCACGCGCAGCGCGTCGAAGATGGCACTGTCCAGAACGTAACGTCCGACCACGGCCAGTTGCGATGGGGCGTCTTCGCTGGCCGGTTTCTCGACCATCCCATCGCAAAAGGCGAACGCGCCCTGACGGTCGGTCACCGACAAAATGCCATAGTTCGACACCGCGGACACGGGCACTTCCATGGTTGCCACAAGATGCCCTGCCTTTTGGCGCGGATAGGCGTCGATCATCTGTGACAGACAGCCTTTTTCACCGAGGATCAGATCGTCGGGCAGGATGACCGCAACCGCGCCGGGCAGCGCATGTTCTGCCGCGCAGAGCACCGCATGCCCAAGGCCAAGCGGCTGGTCTTGCATGACAAACACGATATCGTGGTCTTCTTCGTCAATGGCCGCTTCCTGCAGTGCTTCGGCCAGCTTCAACTTGCCGCGCGCCCGCAAGGTGGCACGCAGACCGGCATCATCGCGCACATGGTTTTCAATAGCGTCTTTTGACGGGTGGCTGACAAAGATCATGCGTTCCACCCCGGCATCGCGGGCTTCGTCGATGGCAAACTGAATGAGTGGCGTGTCAATCACAGGCAGAAGTTCTTTTGGCACGGCTTTAGTTGCCGGAAGAAATCTGGTTCCCAATCCAGCAACAGGGAAAATTGCTGTTCTAACCGGTGAATTCATAATCTGACACTCCTTAACCATGTTTCTGCCCTGCGGCATTTGCATTGGTAGGCAGCGCCTTGGCCTGAGTCAAAAATCGAGATGACTTAGGGTTAACACTCTCCGCATCAGATCACCGCCGTGTTGTCGCCTTTTCTACAGGTCGCGGTTTTTGGGAAAATCGCACAAGATGTTGAGTTAACTATCATTTAACTTTTTCGCTGTTCGTGAAATACGCGCCTTGCGCAGTCATACGGCGCAAAATCCACAGACAAGCGGTCACAAATTAAGTGCATAAATCCCGACGTTTGCTGCATTTTTACGCTATTCCCGCATAGGTAGCACCGCTTGCGCTGTCTCTTTATACCTACTCAGGTTGAAATTCAGGTCGCTACCTTTAGCTATTAAAGAACAAACAGGATACTCAGTGCATCGGCACCCAAGAAAGGGCCACCGGGAAAGCGGCACTCTCTCGCGTTTAATCGGAGGCGACGTCACACAATGCCCAGTAATACCGCCGAAGGATCATCCGCGGCGCACAGCACCCCCTACGACAGAATTGCAGTGATTGGCGCAGGCGCCTGGGGCACCGCGCTCGCAAATGTCGCCGCTTTGGCCGGCAGGCAGGTGCGGTTATACGGACGCGACAAGGCCAGCGTCGACAGCATCAACACCCGGCATGAAAACCCGCGCTATTTGCCCGATGTGCCGCTTAGCCCTCAGTTGAAGGCCACAACGCAGATGAACGAGGCACTGACCGGAGCCGATGCGGTCCTGATGGTTGTCCCGTCAGGGGCCGTCCGGCAGGTGGCGGTGCATGTGCGCGCCTGTCTGCCCCCCGGTATCCCGGTTGCGGTCTGCACCAAGGGCATTGAACCCGGGTCAGGTTTGCTGATGAGCCAAATTGCAGCGCAAGAGCTTGGGGACATCCCGGTGGGCACGATCTCAGGCCCGACTTTTGCCCGCGAAACAGCGCTGGGTCATTTGACAGCGGCTACCGTGGCGTTTGATTTTACGCACCACGACCGTTTGAACCCCACCGAAAGCCCTGCCGCACGGCTCGCCTTTTCAATGAGCACTAACTTTTTCCGCACCTATATCTCTGACGATCTGGTGGGCGTCGAGATTGGAGGCGCTGTCAAAAACGTCATCGCCATTGGCTGCGGGATGATGACAGGCGCCGGATTTGCCGAAAACACGCGCGCGGCTTTGATCACCCGTGGTATGGATGAAATGAAAGTGCTGGCAGAGGCATTGGGTGGCCGCCGCGAGACCGTGACCGGGCTTGCAGGCGCGGGTGATCTAACGCTGACTTGTTCCAGCCGGACATCTCGTAACATGTTTCTGGGCGTTCAACTGGGACAGGGCTTGTCGCGGGTGGAGTGTTTTGAGGGCAAGCAAGTCGTGGTTGAAGGCGAGGCAAACGCCGCGTCGATTGTGGACCTCGCGCGCCGCGTCAATGTCGATATGCCCATTTGCGAAACCGTTCATTCGATCCTGCATGACGGGGCGGATTTGCACGAAGCCTTTGGTACGCTTTGGACCCGGCCCATTCAGTCGGAACCCCGCGCGCTTGATATCTCTCTCAACAATCCTGCAACCCCCCTGCCCCTCGCCTTGAAAGGAGGCCCACATGACAGTTGATCTGTCGCAGCGAAAATTTATTCTGGCCACGGATCTGGATGGCACGTTCCTCGGCGGCGCCCCCGTAGACCGGCGGGCGCTCTATGATTGGATCGAAGTGCATCGCGACACGGTCGGTCTGGTGTTTGTCAGCGGTCGTGATCCTGCGTTTATCGCTGAAATCTGCGCCAGCGGTGAGGTGCCATGGCCGGAGTATGTGATCGGCGATGTGGGAACAACCATTGCCGCCGTCACCCCGCAGCGGCAGATTGAACCGATCCCCGCGTTGGAAGACGAAATAAGCGCACAATGGGGCGATGCCGGTGCGCAGGTTCGCGAGGCGCTGGACGGGCATGCTGGTCTGACCCTGCAGCCCACCCCTTTTCGCTACCGCGTCAGCTACGACTATGACCCCGACACGTTTGACGATGCGGCCACCCGCACAGTCAACGCCATGGGGCACGATGTGCTGATTTCAGACAACCGGTTTTTTGACGTCTTGCCACGCGGGGTCAGCAAAGGCCCCTCACTGCTGCGTCTGCTCGATCATTTGAGGGTGCCGCAGAGCAGGGTCCTGGCGGCGGGTGACACGCTGAACGACCTGTCGATGTTGGTGGCCGGCACCCCCGCCGTCGCCGTTGGCGGATCAGAACCCCCCTTGCTGGAGGCGTTGCCGCAGACCAGCCGGATTTATCGCGCGCAAAGAGTGGGTGCAGCGGGCATTGTGGAGGCGGTCAGCCATTTCGATCTGCACCCTTCCAAGGAAAAGGTGTAATCATGCCATCTGATCTTGTCATCGTGTACCACCGTCAACCCTATGAAGAGGTTGAGGAAAACGGAAAAACCATTTTTCGTGAGAACAAAAGCCCGAACGGCATCGTGCCGACGCTCAAAAGCTTTTTCGGGACAGCGGATCATGCATCGTGGATCGCGTGGAAACTGGCAGAGGACCCTGAAAATCCGGGGTTCGATAAGGTCGTGGACATCAGCGATGTGCATGGCGACTACACCGTCACGCGCCTGCCCCTGACCGAAGAACAGGTCAGCAGTTTCTACCACATCTCTTCGAAAGAAGCCTTCTGGCCGATCCTTCACAGCTTCAAGGAAAAATTCAATTACGACCCTGTGGACTGGCCCACCTTTCGCGAGGTCAACTGGGCTTTTGCCGAGGCCGCCGCGCGCGAAGCCGCCCAAGGAGCACGGGTCTGGGTGCATGACTATAACCTGTGGCTGGTGCCGGGCTATCTGCGGCAGATGCGGTCAGACCTGACGATCTCGTTTTTCCATCACACGCCGTTTCCGGCTGCCGATATGTTCAACGTCCTGCCATGGCGGCGTGAGATTGTGAAAAGCCTGCTGGATTGCGATGTGATTGGCTTTCATATCCCGCGCTATGCCTCGAATTTCGTCTCCGTGGCACGCAGTCTTTTTGATGTGGATGGGGTGACGCGGGAAACGGTTGCGCCTGAGTTGGTGTCGGACGGGACCGCGCTGAGCGAACGTACCGTTCCAACATCGCTGCGCCACGAAGGACACCGGGTGATTATCAGCTCGTCCAGTGTGGGTGTCGCCACAGACTACATCGAAGGGCGCGCCACGGACCCGGTGGTGGAAAAAGACGCCAAAGACATCCGCAAGAGCCTTGGCGATCGCCGTCTGATCCTCTCTGTCGGACGCACGGATTACACCAAGGGCGGCGTGGACCAGCTTGAAAGCTTCGAACGCGTGCTGGCAGACAACCCCGATTTGCGCGGCAAGGTGAAACTGATGCATGTCTCTGTCAGTGCCAATCGGAACATGACCGCCTATGCCAGCATCCAGACCGGAATCGAAGAGACCGCAGGGCGGATCAACGGCCGCTTCGGCACTTTGGAATGGCAGCCTATCGCATTGATATCACGTGCTATTCCTTTCGATGATCTGATCAAATACTATCTTGCCGCCGACATCGCTTGGATCACACCGCTGGTGGATGGCATGAACCTCGTGTGCAAGGAATTCCTTGCCGCGCGTTCGGATGGCGACGGTGTTTTGGTGCTGTCGGAGTTTGCAGGCGCTGCGGTTGAGCTTAATTCAGCCGTGATCACCAACCCGTTTTCGCACCGGTCCATGGATCAGGCGATCCTGCAAGCCCTGGAGATGCCAGAGCAGGAACGGCGCACGCGGATGGCGGAATTGCGGCGCGTCGTGCAGAAATACTCGGTCGAGGCATGGTCAAAAGACCAGCTTGCTGCCTTCAAGGAAGCCGAAGCAATCAAGGCCGTTGAACAACATCCGGCGGCCTGAGGCGGCACGCTTTGGGTACACTCAGGCGACCGGCACCATTTCGACGGCCACATCGCTTTCTACTGCGAGGGTTGCAAGGACGATCCCACTGCCGTCCTTGATGTCATAGACGCTCAGGTCCGCCCCGGCCTCGCCGTCCAGTGTGACACCCTCGCGCTGCTCAATAGAGGAGCCCGCCGCCAGCCGCGCCTCAACGGTGTCGCCGGCATCGCCGTAGACCGTTGGCAGTGCTTCGGCGACCAGTTCCTCAAGCCCGGCGTCGCCCTCATCCGGCATCAGGGCCTCGATGTCTTCCAGCGTGAGCGACAGCCGGTCTTCCTGCGCGTTGGCAATGTCCAGCACTTCGATGTTTGAAAAATCAATGGCAGCAATCAAGGCATTGATATCGCCCGTGGCCCCAAGGACAAGCGTGTCCCTGCCCGCACCGCCGTCAATGTCTTCGGACCCATCCGTGGCAAGCTCCAGCACGCGGACGGTGTCATCCCCGTCCCCGGCCCGGATCGCATCGGCCCCGGCCCCGCCGTCCAGAATATCATCGCCTTCGTAGCCCAGCAGAACGTCGTTGCCCCCCGCCCCTGACAGCGTATCGGACAGATCACTGCCAAACAGCAAATCTGCCTCCCCAAATCCGCTGAGGTCTTGCGCAGTCGCGGCTTTCCCGATCACGTCGGAGTTGAACAGGTCAATCTCTGCGGTGGCGGGGTCGTTGTTCAGATCAAACTGCGTGCGCACATCCACGCGGTTTTGTGCCCCCAGAATATCGGCAAGGCCCTCAATCTCTGCCAGCGCAAACTCAAAGCCTGACCCGTCCAGCGCCAGTGTTTCGGGGTCCGGGCTGAAAACGGTGACCGCATCCGCCCCGTCAACGCTGATGTCCACCGAAAACCCGACAAACTCCGGGTTGAAGATCGGCGTGTTCTGCAAGGCCGCTGTAAGCTTCTCCGGTGTATCAAAGAAATCCGGCTGCTCTGCGCCTTCGGGCAGGTTGACCCCGTCCGGGAAGTTGCTGACCTCAAAGTCATTCAACGGCGCAAGCACCACGCTGTCCCCATATCCAAAGGCCTGAATGTTTACCGAATAGGCATCGTTGGGGTTTTGCAGCGTCGCAAGACTGTCCCGATAGGCACCGTTTGAGGGGCGGCCATCCGTTACAAACAACAGGAAATTCGCGTCCGTCTCGTTTTGTGTGCCCGAGAAAAAGAAATCCGCCGCATCGTCAAGCGCGAGGTTCCAAAACGTCAGGCCGCCATTGTAGGGCAGGCTCAAAATCTCTTGCGAGAGTTGATCGCTTTGCAGATCAAAAGGCCCGAATGTCGTGGAATCCGTGGCAAATGTGATCAGCGAAACCTCGACATCCGTCTCGGACCCGGCAAACTGATTGGCCAGATCGGCAACGGCCAAATCGACCTGTTGCAACAGAATGTCCCAGTTTTCCTGCAAAATACTGCCCGACCGGTCCAGCGCAATGGCAAGATTGACCGATGAGGCATCAACGGTCTGCACCGCCACGTCAATGGCATGTGCCGGGGTGTCTTCGGTGGCCACGGTGTTCAGAGAAACAGAGGCCGTCTGCTCGCCCACCGCCCCTTCGGCGCTTTCCACAATGACCTCAATTGTCCCCACAGAGACAGCACCGTCGCTGTCGGTTGCACGGTATTGCAAACGCTCCACGCCCAGAAAACCCGACGCCGGCGTAAAGGTGAAAGTGCCGCCCGGACTTACGTCAAACACACCATTCGCTGCCGCAGGGTTCATAGCCTCGAAAGTGACAACACCGGTCCCATCGGGGTCTGTCGCGCTCAGCGTGGCGCTGACAGTGTCGCCCTGCTCGATCTCAAAGGCCTGTGTGCGCGATAGCACGGGCGCATCGTTTGTCCCGCGCAGGGTAACCTCAACGGTCTGGCTGACGCTTGCGCCGCTGTTGTCGGTCCCGGTGGCGATCAGACGCTCGACCAGCACGTCCCCTTCTGACAGCGCATCCGCAAGCGTATTGTCCAGATCATAAGTCCACTCCCCTGTCTCCAGCAGCGTGAAGGTGCCAAAACCGGCCTCGCTCTCACCCGTCCAGCGGACCGTGTCGTTGGCATCGGCATCACTGGCCCTGAGGGTGCCACTGACCCGGGTGTCTTCCTCTCCTTCCAGCAAAGTGCCCTGCGCCTCTCCGGGCTCCGTCACCAGCACCGGGGCGTCGTTCGCCCCTGTCAGCGTCACGACCACATCCCGCGCGTCCGTGGCCCCTGCCACATCCTGCACCGTGACGGCAAAACGGTCGGCCAGAACCTCGTTCTCTCCGAGAGCCTGCAACGCATCGGGGTCAACTTCGTAGGTCCAGCGCCCGTCTTCGGAAATTTCAAAAACACCCGCTTCGGAGGATGTGCTGCCTTGCCAGAACAGCATATCGCCAGGATCAGGGTCAGAGGCGCTCAGCGCGCCGGAAACCGTGAAAACCTCACCACCATCAACCAATGCGCCATCCGCCTCCGCCGTGCCCGGATTGATGATCGGCGCATCATTTAGAGCCTGCACCGTCAGGCTGATGATGGACAAGGCACTGGCGCCCGCCGGATCAGAGACACGCACGCTGAACTGGTCCGTCCCCGCGTAATTTTCATCAGGCACATAGGCGTAGCTGCCGTCTGGCAGCAGTGTCAAAAGGCCATTTTCCGGCGGTGCCTCAACCGCGTAGCTGAGGGCATCGCCGTCAATATCGCTTGCCGGGATCAAACCGCTGATCACGCCATCCTCGACCAGCGTCAGCGCCTGACTGCCCGCAACCGGCGTGTCATTCACCGCCAGGACTTGCGCGATGACCTGCACTTCGACCACATCGCCATTCGGGTCGGTAATCTGAACCTTGAATCTGTCGTCACCGTTGAAATTGGCATCAGGAACAAAGGAAAAACCGCCATTGCCATCAAGGGACACCTGACCGTTTTGCGGCGCTTCAATCAGCGCGACTGTTCCCCGCAAAACACCGCCCGACACCACAGACCCCGAGATGGCAGAATCTTCGGTCGCATCCTCCAGACCCTGCACAACGATCACCGGCGCCACCTCAAGCGCGTCCGGCGTCAGCAATCCTTCCTCTATTTCGCCATCGCCACTGTTCTCTGCGGGTGGGGGTGCGGGTTGCGGCGTGTCGAGGTTGTCGGGCTCATCAACACCATCTATGTCAAGCGATTGCGGATCCTGCGTGGTCTCTGGTGCAATCTGTTGCGGCGCAATCGCAGTGGGCAGCGTGACGAAGGTGTCGCCCGCATCCACGCGGTCAAACGCAGCCGTGTAAGCCGCAAACGCCATCGCAACCAGCTGCCCGTCATCGGCCGTATCCGCAAGCGAGCGTGGTACTTCGCGCTGCTCACCATTTTCAGGTGAGACGATCCACTTTGTGTCGGTTTCATTGATCGTGGCGATCAGGGCACCATCGAGCGCAAACAACAAGACTTCACCCGTTTCACCGTCGGGGTCTTCGGTGAGGGTGAATTCGGACGTTGTGATCCCGTCTACGGTCGCCACCTTGACGATCACGGTCGTGCCGCGAATGCCCATCGTCGCGGAAGGTGTGCTGACCTCCATGCCGCCGGTTTTGGCAATCTGGCCCGCAATGAAGACAAAGCTGCCCTGTATCAGATTGAAACCGGCCCCGTTGTCGTTCGCATTCGGATCATAAACCAGATCGTCAATCACCATCCGCGAAGACGCCGCGAGCGTGAAAATCGTCCCATCGACAAAAGTGACCGACACCCCGCCCACACTTGTGGTTTCCACCAGATCGTTCTGGTAAATTTTCACCCCCACTTCAAGCGCGATCCGGGTGCCATCTGCGCGGGTTACGGTGCTGGGCCCTGACAGGGTTTCGACCTGTCCAATGGGGCCCGGTCCGGGTGGTGCATCGGCTTGTGCGTATTGGTCCGGTGCGTCAGAGCCCGCCAGACGTTCCACCAGCGCGCCGCGCAACACAGCCCCCTGCGCATCATAAAGGTCGACCGCCTGCGGGGCCGCGAAATAACCGGGCAGCCGCAGCGTCACACCGTCGGCGCCTGAAATCAGCAAATCATGGCCACTTCGTTCGTAGTCGCCGCCAAAAAGCTGCGCGCTGTTGTCGACCACAAAGCGTCCGTCGGTATTGGCCTGCAAGGTGACCACCCGCTGCGTCGTCAGGATATCTTCAAAACCATTACGCACGAAACTGATCCGGGATGTGACAAGGAATGGCTGACAACATGCCACAAAACCCGACGTGATCTGTGAAATGGCTCACATCCAGCGGAAAAAAGAAAGATTTTGGTAAATTTTACACGCAACAGTGGAAAAATTAGTGTTTGTCTCAGCATCGGCGGTCGGCGTTAACCACGCCTGACGCGGGGCCTGATTCGTTAACCAATATTCCGTGCATTGATGTCGCGCGCTTTTGTGTATCATATGCGTAATTCTAGGGAATGTCGCTTTCGTCTATGTTTCGGTGGTTTGCCAAATGGGTCGGCTGGATCCGCGTCATCGCTTTGATCGGGCTGGTCTGCGGGCTGGTCGTGCGTGCAGGCGACCCATCGCCCGTCACAACGATGCGGCATGCGGCGTTTGATCTGTTCCACCAGATCAAACCGCGCGAGCTTACCCCGATGCCAGTCGCCATTCTGGATGTTGACGACCGCAGCATCGAAGAGATTGGCCAATGGCCATGGCCGCGCACGCGCATTGCAGAAATGGTGCAAAAGGCCACCGCAGACGGCGCTGTGGCCATCGGCTTTGATATCGTGTTTGCGGAACCCGACAGATTGTCACCGCGCAGCCTGATCGCGGACAGCCCTTACCTGCCCGACAACGTGCGCGGCACGCTGAACGACTTGCCTGACTATGACGAAATTCTGGCACAGGCCTTTGCACAGTCTCGTGTGATTGTCGGGCAAACCACCGTGCGGACGGTCGCTGGAAATCGTGAAGAGAAACGCGAAATGGCGCCCGTGCAACACGCTTTGATCGGGCCGGATCCCCGCCCTTATTTGTTGCAGTTTCCCGACATCGTGCAGAACCTGCCCATTCTCGAAGCCAGCGCCGCCGGGCGCGGCATGTTCAACGCGCGCCCCGATGGGGATGGCGTTTACCGGCGCGTGCCGCTGGTGATGAGCGTTCAAGGTGAGATCAGGCTTGGGCTGACGCCAGAGTTGTTGCGCGTCGCAACCGGCGGGGACCCCTTTGCCATTCGCACCAATGACGCCGGTGTTGAAGGGGTGGTTGTGGCGCGCCAGCTGGTGCCCACGGCGCGTGACGGCACCGTCTGGCCATACCTCACGCCATCGAACCGGGCGCGCTATGTTTCTGTGAGTGATCTGTTGAACGGCAACATGCCCGCAGGCCGGCTGGCAGGGCATCTGGTGCTGGTTGGCACCTCCGCCATCGGGCTTGAGGATTTTCGCGCAACCCCGCTGGGCGTTGCGATGGCCGGGGTGGAAATTCACGCTCAAGTGCTTGAAAATATTATGGCCAAGACCCTGCTTGTCAGGCCGAACTACATGATCGGTGTCGAACTTGTCACCACCTTTGTGCTCTGCGCACTGGTGATCATCTTTGCCCCCAGCCTTGGGGCGCGCGTTCTGATCTCATCCTCTTTGCTGCTGCTGACAGGCTATGTCGCGACCACATACTACCTGTTTGTGAACATGCGCATGCTGCTGGACCCGACCTATCCCGTGCTGGCCACACTGGTCACAGTGATGCTGATCTCATCGGTGAATTACCTTCGCGAAGAGCGGCAAAGGCGGCAAATCCGCAGCGCCTTCGGGCAATATGTCTCGCCTGATCTGGTCGAACAACTCAGCCAGAACCAGGAGCAACTGACCCTTGGCGGCGAGTCCCGCGAACTGACCCTTTTGTTCAGCGATGTACGCGGGTTTACCGCCATCGCCGAAGAGTTTCGCGAAGACCCCGAAGGTCTCACGCGGTTGATGAATGCATTTCTGACCTTGCTGTCAAACGCCATTCTTCAGGAAAAAGGGACTATTGATAAATTCATGGGCGATGCGGTGATGGCATTCTGGAACGCGCCGCTTGATCACGAGGCCCATGCCCATGCGGCATGCCGGGCAGCGCTCAAGATGATCGCTGAAATGCAGGCGTTCAACCAGCGCGCCGTGGATGATGACGCCAAAGACAGCCAGACAGACGCCAGGCCGGGAGGCCACAGCAGCAAACGCCGCCAGCTGAACGTGGGCATCGGCATCAACACAGGCCAATGCGTTGTTGGCAACATGGGCAGCGACACGCGCTTTGACTACACCGCTCTGGGCGACCCGGTGAATGTGGCCTCCCGCCTCGAAGGGCAGTCGCGCTACTACGGGGCGACGATCATTCTGGGGCAGACAACGGCCAACATCGTCGAGCATAGCTTCGCCTTGCTGGAGCTTGACCGCATCCGGGTCGTGGGCAAGGCGCTGCCGGAAACAGTGTATGCTCTGCTGGGGGACGCAGACCTCAGATCGTCCGCAGGTTTTCAGGAATTGCTGGCGCATAACCGCGACATGCTTGACGCCTACCGCGCGCAGGACTGGAGCCGTGCGGTCACGCTGCTGCCCTTCTTGCGGGCGCATAACGCCGCTCTCAACCTTGGCCTTGACCCCTATGTCCGGCTCTACGAGGAACGTATCCGCGAACTGCGTGACACCCCGCCAGCACAGGACTGGGACGGCGTTTATGCCTCCACCTCCAAAAAGTAGTCACCGCTCGCGCAGCGCCTCGGCTTGCGCCCGCAAAATGGGCTTTGCTAGATAGGACAGGACGGTGCGGTCGCCGGTCTGAATATCGACAGAGGCCACCATGCCCGGCGTGATCGGCAGCGGATCGTCGTCAGGTCCCAGATGCGACTTGGTCGTCCGAATAACAACGCGAAACACCTCGCCCCCATCCGCGCGTTCAATGGTGTCCGCACCGATGCGCACCACCTCACCCTCCAACGCGCCGTAGACCAGATAATCGTAGGCCGTGATCTTGACGGAGGCCTTTTCCCCCTGCCGCACAAAGGCGATATCTCTTGGGCCCAGATCCGCCTCGATCAACAGGCTGTCGTCAGCGGGCACGATCTCGATCACCGCAGCACCCGGCTGGACCACAGCGCCGATGGTTGACACATAGACACGGTTGATCGTGCCGCGCACCGGGGCGGTCAGTTGCGCGCGCAGCACCCTGTCATTGGCCGCGCGCAGGGCTTCCTGCACCACGGCCAGTTCAACCTGAAGCTTTGCCAGACGTTCCCGCGCGGTCAGCACATAGGCTGAGCGTGCCGCGTTCATCTGATTGCGCGTCTCATCGACAGCCGCCTGCCTGCGCGGATCACGGGCCTCGGACACGGTGATGTCGCCCTGCAATTCAGCAACGCGCGCTTGCAACCTCAACACCTCAACCTGCGGCACCAGCCCCCGGTCGAGCATGCCCTGAGACAGGCCAAGCTCTGTGCGCAGCGGGGTCAGAATGGCCTCTGTCCGGGCGCGCAGGGCGCTGGCTTCTTCCATGTCGCTGAGCCGCTGCATCAGTTGCGACTGCAAAACTTCCATTTCGCGGTCAAACTGCACCCGGCGCGACAAGAACACTTCGCGCTCTACCGAAATGGCAAGCGGCGCGCGTTGGATCAGATCAGGCGAAAACACCAGATCACGCGATTGCTGCGCCTCAGCCTCGACCCGCGCCTTTTCAGCCAGCAGCGCCCCTTCGCGTTCCAACAATTCCCCGCGCTGTGCGTCAAATCGGGTGTCATCGATCTGCATCAACACATCCCCCGACGATACCGTGTCGCCTTCGCGCACCGCGATCTGGCGCACCACGCCGCCATCAGTGCTTTGGACGACCTGCACCTGACTGGAGGGGATCACCCGCCCCACAGCGCGCGCGGATTCCTCAATGCGGTGCGTCGCGGCCCAAGCGGTAAAAGCCGCCAGCCCAAGCGTGATGGCCAGCAGCAACCGTCCCGGGCCACGGCGCGTCACCGCATCGCCGCTGCGGGCGATGTCGTTGGCAAATTCGTCTTCAATGCGATTGCCGAACATCTTGCGCCTCCGTGCGTTTGGCATCCCGCATGGTCCGCAGCCGTGCCAGAACATCCGCCCGTGCCCCATCAAGGATCACGCGCCCCTGATCCATCACAATCACCCGCTGCGCCATATCCGCAAGCGACTGGCGATGGGTGCACAGCACAAGGCCCACGCCGCTGCGGTTCAACTCCCCCAGACGCGCGATCACCTGCGCCTGCATGCGTTGGTCCATCGCGTTTGTCGGCTCATCCAGATACAGCAGACGCGGCGCACGCAACACAAGCCGCGCCAGCGCGATCCCTTGCTTTTGCCCGCCGGACAGCCGCTCACCGCCATCGCCCACAAAGAAATCCAACCCCTCGGGCAGGGTCTCAACGAAGTTGTCCATGGCTGCGAAATAAAGCGCCTTTGCTATGTCTTCATCGCGCGCGGCGGGCGTCCCGATGGTCAGGTTTTCCCGCAGGGTGCCTGTGAAAAGCTCAGGCGATTGCGGCAGGTAGCCTATGCCCCGGCGCAGTTCGGCCATCTCGTATTGGTCCTGCGCGATGCCATCGACCAGCACCGTTCCCTCATCGGGCGGGATCAACCCCGACACCACCTTGCCAAGTGTTGTCTTGCCGCAGCCAACCTTGCCCAGAATGGCCAGACACGCACCTGCGGGGATCTCCATGCTCAACCCGTCAAGCGCCGGAGAGGCGGCCTGCGGGTATTTGAACCTCACGCCCTTGAGGTCCAGCGATCCGGTTTTGACCGAAAGATCGCTGGCAATGGCCGCAGGCTGCTCTGTTGGCAAGCGCATGAACGCATTCAGGGATTTCAGGGATTTGACCGCGTATTGCGCGCGAAAGATCGTTTGCGCCACCGTGCCCAGCGGGGCCAGCACCCGGCTGGCCAGAATGTTGGCGGCAATCAGCCCCCCGATGGTGATCTGACCGTCAGCCACCAGAAATACGCCCCACACGATGATCAGAACAGATACGGCCTGCTGCACCAGCATCGTCCCATGCGCTGCGATGTTGGACCAAAAGCGCGTGCGCCCGTTTATCCGAGCAGAGGCGGTTACCGCACGCTCCCATTCCCGCTGCATGAGCGGTTCGGCCCCCAGCGTCTTGATCGTCTCGATCCCGCTGAGGGATTCAATCAACACCACATGACGCTTGGTGGCCATCGCCTGCGCCCGCGCCGCGGCACGCCCCAGCGGGATCTGCGCCATTATCGCAAGGGTGAGAACCACAGGAACCGCCAGCAGCGGGATCAGCGCAATGGGCCCCACAATCCAGTAGAGCGCGGCAACAAACACCCCGATGAAGGCCACGTCTATCAAGGCCACGAATGTCGCAGACCCAAAGAATTCGCGCACCACCTCAAAATCGCGGATCGTGCTGGCGATCCCGGCAGCCCCGCCCGGTCGCTGCAACAACCGCGCATGCATCGCGTGATCAAAAAGCTGTGCCGCGACCTTCAGATCGACACGCCGCCCGATGTTATCCAGCAGATTTGCCCGGATGGTACGGATGATCAGGTCCAGCCCCAAGGCGATCCCTACCCCGATGGCCAGCGTGCCCAAGGTCACAAAGGCAAGGTTTGGAATGACCCGGTCGTACACGTTCATCACGAACAGGGGCAGCGCGAGCGTCAGCAGGTTCAGCAAGAGCGCCGCAAGGATCACCTGCATCCAGTTCGACCAGTTTGCCCGGACAGGCCCCCAGAACCAGTGACCGGCCTGCGCGTCTGCGGTGCGCGTCAGCGCCGATGGATGTGCGGCCTGTGCGCTGTCTTCGAGTGTTGCCAAAAGAACCTGACCCGTCGTGCGGGCTTTCAACGCCCTCAGCGTGACCTCTTCGGTCAGATCGCTTGCGTCCGGGTCAATCACGTCAGCCGTTTTACCCTGTATGGCCGTGACAATCAGCGGTCCCTGCCCGGCCCGCAGCGCCAGAAAAGGCAGGGATACCGGGTCAATGCGGTCAATCCTGCGCCGGACCAGCCGTGATTTCATGCCGATGCTGGCCAAAGCCCGCGACTGGCCTGTGGCAGATGTCAGGTCAGCGTCCTGCGGCACCCGCGACAGCACGGCAGCAGCGGAAAAGGGGCGGTTGTAGTAAGCGGCCAGCCACCGTACAGCAGCGATCCCTGCAGGCTCCGCGTCCTGCTGTATCCCGACCGAGACACCTTGGCTTTCGGTGTCGTCCGGGTTTGTCACTTCAACGGCTCGATGGTCACATCAAACACCGCCGTGGGCGCTTGCTGTGCGCGTTCCTGAAACATCGGCTCAAGGGCGATGTCACTGGGCGCAATGTCAAAATGCGCGGCAAGACGGCTTTGCGCCGCCAGCGCGCGATAGGTGCTGAAGGCAAGTCCCGCCCGCGCCCCCACGGTTTCGAATTCGACGTTAAAGCGCGCGCGCTCCACCTCAAGCAGGTCCAGAAGTGTGCGTTTGGCGGCTTCGAACTCGTCGCCGTAGACCTGCACGATCAGGCGGTTGATCCGCAGTTGTTCGGTCAGTTGATTGGTGCGTTCTAGGTCGGTCCGGTAGGTATTCCAAACACGCGCGACCAACTCGTTGACCTCGCGCACGGCGATCTCCTGCTCTGCCAGAGCGCGGCTTTCCTCCTCGGCCAGCGCATTGCGTTCGTCCTTGCGGCCTCCCTGATAAAGAGTCCAGCGAAAGCTCAAGCCTAAGGTTTCGTCGGTTCTAGTCCCGGTGACGCCGTTGCGGTTGATGTCGCGCAGCACGCCCGCGCGCAAAGACAGTTGCGGATAGCGGTCGGACAAGGTGACATCCGTTTGAAACCGCGTCTCGTCGATTTGTGATCTGGCAAAGCGGACGCGGTAGCTGTTTTCAAGCGCGCTTGCCTGCATAGCGGGCAAAGAGGCCGGAGCGGGCGCCTGCGTGACACGCATGGATTGCGCAGGCGCCCGCCCCACGATCCGCTCGAACCGGGCCTCGGCATCCCGTGAGGCCCGCTGCACCTGCAACAGAGCCAATTGCGCCGACCTGATCCGGTCTTCGATGGTAAGCTGGTCACTGAACGGCAAGCGCCCGCCATCGACCAGATCGCCTACGCGTTCGCCAATTTCGACGTGCTTGGCCACATTGTCTTTGGCAACGGCAATCAGTTCGCGCAACCGGTGCACATCAATGTAGGCCTCTGTCGCGTTCAACGCCATGATCTCGGACGCATCCAGCAGTCGGAAAACGCTGCCATCGACTCGCGCTGCATTGGCATAGACGAGGTTGGACCGCCGGAACCCGTCAAACAGGACATACTCGGCCTGCACCTCAAGGCGGTTGCGGGATTTTGTGCTGTCATTGTCTGCCGCCGACAGCGACCCAGGATCATCCACCCGCTGATACCCCGCATCGCCCGATAGGGTGACCACGGGCAGGTATTCCCCGCGCAATTGCATCAACTCGAAAGCCGCAGTGCGCATTTCGGCCTGACTGGCGCGCACAGAAGGGTTGGTTGTCACCGCCTCGCGCACAGCGTCCCGCAGCGTATCAGCCTGTGCGCATGTTCCACAAAACACCAAAAAGGACAGCAACAATGCAGACTTACCCGGTGATCCCATCGTTCGCTCCCAAGGCGGATGTCGCCTGTGCTTCGGAGTGAAACACACAAGCACAAGACCCAACGGACCCCTGACCTGTCAAGCACCGGCCTTCATTTGGGCGCGCGTGCGTTGCCCTGAGGCCTCAGATTGGCGTGACTTGCCAAAGCCATAGGCCAAGCATGGCCACATAGGTCAGCTGGTGCAGCGCCTGATCAACGCCCGATGCGCGCCAATACGCTGCATCACTTGGCGTGAGGTCACGCCCGGAGGTCAGCCAGCCTTTCCACCAGTCGATGTGAAAATGGATGACCCATTCCGCCACCACAAGCGCCACGATAAAGCCCAAAGGCGCGCCGACCAGCAGAAAGCAGACAACCGACAGACCTGCGTGCACACCGGCATGCATCGCACGCCCCAAGTGCAGGTACTGGTCGCGACCGTCCAACATGGCCTTGGTTTGCAGGAAGTAATCCGCGAGCATGTGTTTTACCTGCAAGGCACACATCAAGAGGATGAGCGGACCAAAAATCTCCAGCAATCACTACCCTTTCACAACATCGCAGGCACGGTCAGGTAAGCCGATGATGACGATTGTGTAAACAACAATTCGCCATCGGGTCTTGATCGGCAATATCTATCGCGGCATCCGTTAAAAAAACTCAAATCAATGTCATCTGTATAGCAGTGAGCGCCCGTTCGAGAAAAGATGTAATTTTTCAGGACGTGCCGTCATATGCAAAGTTTGTCCGCGCGCGTCCGCATGAATACCCGGCAGTTTCGCGATGATTGTGGCCGCCTGCCCGGCAGTTTTCTTGAAATAAAGCTGCGTGACTTCGCCCAGCGCCTCCACAATTTCAACGGTGCCTGAATAGGCATAGGCGTCGCCTTCTGCCGGGATCATATCTTCGGGCCGGATGCCGACATTCACCTGCAGGCCTTTGTCAGCGTCCTTTGTGGGGATATTGGCGGTGACCATACCGTGCCCACCGTCAAGCTGCACACGGGTCTGCGCCCCGGTTTCGACAACAGTGCCCGGCAAAAGGTTCATCGCGGGCGATCCGATGAACTGGGCGACAAATTCATTTTCTGGCGTCTCGTACAGCTCAAGCGGGGAGCCCACCTGCGCGATCCCTTTGTTTGCTAGCACGACGATGCGGGTGGCAAGGGTCATCGCCTCCACCTGATCGTGGGTGACGTAGATCATCGTGCTGTCCGGCATCGACTCTTTGAGTTGCGCAATCTCGATCCGCGTGGCCACGCGCAAGGCCGCATCAAGGTTCGAAAGAGGCTCATCAAACAAGTATACTTTGGGGTCCCGCACAATCGACCGGCCAATTGCCACCCGTTGCCGCTGCCCCCCGGACAAGGCCTTGGGCAGCCGGTCCAGATACTCATCAAGCTGCAGAACCTTTGCGGCCTTGCCCACCGCCGCATCGATCTCTTCCTTGGATTTCTTGGCCAGCTTCAGCGCGAAGGCCATGTTGTCGCGCACCGTCATATGCGGATAAAGCGCGTAGGACTGGAACACCATGGCGATACCGCGTTGCGCAGGCGGCACCTCGTTCATGCGAACATCGTCAATGGTCAACTCACCGGTGGTGATTTTCTCAAGCCCCGCAATCATCCGCAACAGCGTCGATTTTCCGCAGCCTGACGGGCCAACAAAGACGATCAACTCGCCGGTGGTAATATCCAGATTGATATCCTTGAGAACCTCGACATTGCCCCCGTAGGCCTTGCCTACATCCGTCAACTTCAAGTTGGCCATGGCTCAATCCTCTCCTTCGCCGGTCGGCGCAAGTTTGATGGCGAAAACCGCCTGATAGGGCCGCAACTCGATGCCCGTTTCGGTTTCCCTGAATTTGAACGGGGCGCCGCGGTCCAGCTGCCATTCAGGCCCCGGAAGCTGCACGACCATCTCACTGTCAGAGAGGTTAAAAAAGCAAAACAGCTCTTCGTCTTTGTAGGTGCGCAGGAAGCTGATGTGCAGATCATCCGCCGCCAAAACCTCGATGTCCCCTTTGAGGATCGTGCCATGCGCTTTGCGGAACGCCAGCATACTGCGGTAAAACGCCAGAACGGAGTCCGGGTCATCCTCCTGATGGCGGACCGCAGATTGCAGATGCTCCACCGCCACCGGCAGCCACGGCTTGGCATCCGAAAACCCGCCATTGACGGCGTCATCGCTCCACGGCATTGGCGTGCGCGCGCCATCACGACCTTTGAATTTGGGCCAGAATTCCTTGCCGTAGGGGTCCTGCAGATCCTCAAAGGGCACGTAAGCTTCGGTCAGGCCAAGCTCTTCACCCTGATAGAGGCAGATCGAGCCCTTGATGCTCATCAGCAGGCCCGCATAAAGCTTTTGCTGGTCTGTGTTCAAGTTCCAGCGCGTGGCATGGCGCACAACGTCGTGGTTTGAAAACGCCCAGCATGCCCATCCTTCGGACACCACGCGGTTGAATTTCTCAAGCACTGCCGCGATGTGATGGCCCGTGGGGTAGGCATTGGCCAGAAAGGCGAAGTCATAGCACATCTGCAGCAGATCATCACCGCGTGTGTATTCCGCCTGCACCTCCATGCCGCGCTGGCCTTCGCCAACTTCACCCACAGCCGCCTTGCCGGGGTATTCATCCATCAACGCACGGAACCGCCGCAGAAAGGCAAGGTTCTCTGGCTGGGTCTTGTCGTAGAGGTGATCCTGAAAGTTATAGGGGTTCACCGCCGGGGCCGTGCTGTCATTGCGTTCGCTTACCGGCAAGGCGGGATTGTCGCGCAGCTGTGCGTCATGGACATAGAAGTTCACCGTATCAAGACGGAATCCATCGACGCCCCGCTCCAGCCAATAGCGCGTCACCTCCAGCAATTCGTTCTGCACATCCGGGTTGTGAAAGTTCAAATCGGGCTGCGAGGTCAGGAAATTGTGCAGATAGTACTGCATCCGCTCCCCGTCCCACTGCCAGGCGGACCCGCCGAAAATCGACAGCCAGTTGTTGGGTGGTGAGCCATCGGGCTTTGCATCCGCCCAGACATACCAGTCGTGCTTGGGGTTGTCGCGCGACGACCGGCTTTCCTTGAACCAGCGGTGTTCGGCACTGGTGTGGCTCAGCACCAGATCGATCATCACCTTGATGCCAAGGTCATGCGCCCGTTCCACCAGCGCATCAAAATCGCCCAGCGTGCCGAACATCGGGTCCACATCGCGGTAGTCCGACACGTCATAGCCAAAATCGAGCATCGGCGAGGTAAAGAACGGCGAGATCCAGATCGCATCGACGCCAAGGCTAGCCACATAGGGCAGCCGGTGGATGATGCCGGACAGATCACCGATGCCGTCGCTGTTGCTGTCCTGAAAGCTGCGCGGATATATCTGGTAGATCACCCCGCCGCGCCACCAATCGTTGTCGGCCTTGCCGGGCGCACGGGTTGTTTGTGTCATCTGGTTCATGACGGTCTCATTTCTCTATTTAACCGAGCCGGCCAGCAGACCGCGCACGAGGTATCTTTGCATGGTGAAAAAGACGATCAGCGGCACCGCAATCGAGATAAACGCAGCCCCCGCTAGAATGCCCCAGTCGCCGCCGCGCGAGCCCAGCAAGTCATCGGCAATCTTGACCGTCATGACCCAGCTTTCGGAATTCGACGGCAGGAACACCTTGGCCACAAGCAGGTCATTCCATGTCCACAGGAACTGGAAGATGGCAAAGGACGCAAGCGCAGGAAAGCTCAGGGGCAGAACGATTTTGGTAAAGACCTGAAAATCGGTGGCCCCATCCACCTTGGCGGACTCGATAATATCGCGCGGCAATCCCACCATGTAATTGCGCAAAAGATATATAGCCAGCGGCAAGCCGAACCCGGTATGCGCCATCCATATCCCAAGAAAGCTTTGCCCGATCCCCACCTTGTTGTGCAGCTGCAATAGCGGCACAAGGGCCAGCTGTAACGGCACGACCAGCAGGCCCACAACCATCGCAATCAGGAACCCGCGCCCTTTGAAATCCATCCACGCCAGCGCGTAGGCTGCAAAGGCGGCAATCAGGATCGGAATGATCGTGGCAGGAATCGTCACGGTCAGTGTGTTGATAAAGGCCACGTCCATGTTGTTCGAAAACAGGATGGTTCTGTAATTGCCCAGAGAAAACGACGGCGGGGTCGCGCTGGAGTAGTAGACATTGGGATCGCGGCTGATCTCTTGAGGGTTTTTGTAGATGAAATCACCGTTGGCCTGCACGGTCAGGGTGCGGTCGCGGCGCAGGTCTGCGGTCTCGCCTGCGGCATTTGCCGTGGGGTCCGCGCGCCGGCCGCCAAAGCGGATCACCTCGCCCTCACCGCCCGCAAAGAGGTTTCCTTCGATGACAAAGAAATCGCCGTCAAAACGCGCCTCACTTGCCGGGATACTGACCTGAAAGTTCTGCTCGACCGCGAAGGGCGACAACCACCAGCCTGAGGCCGAGATCTGGTCGCGGTCGCGGAAAGACGAGACCAGCAACCCCACGGTCGGGATCAGCCAAAGCACCACCAGAAAGACGACAGAAAGGTTCACGGCCCATGAGAGTGCTGATTTTGTGCCTGCGATATTGTCCATGCTCTTTTCCCCTATCGCATCTCGGCCCGGGCTTGCCGGATGTTCCAGATCATCACCGGCAAGACCACTATCATGATCACGAAGGCCACCGCCGTGGCACGACCGTCATCGCGGAACATGTACGACATCATGTAGCTGGGCAGGATTTCGGTGCCGAAATTGCCGCCCGTCATGGTGTAGACAATGTCGAAAACCTTCAGCACCAGAATGGTGATCGTGGTCCAGACCACCACGATGGTGCCCATGATCTGGGGCACCTTGATCTTGAAGAACACCTGAAAAGGGTTTGCGCCGTCAATGATCGCGGCCTCGATGGTTTCTTCGGGGATGCCGCGCAGGGCTGCCGACAAGATCACCATGGCAAAGCCTGTCTGAATCCAGATCAGGATTACCATCAGGAAAAAGTTGTTCCAGAACGCGACCTGCAAGACGTCCAGCGGGTCCTCAGCGCCAAAAAAATCACGCAGCGCGTTGATCAGGCCGATGTCGGCGTTGTTGGCATAGACAAACTTCCAGATCAGCGAGGCCCCGACAAAGGAAATCGCCATCGGCATGAAAATGATGGATTTCGCGATATTCCCCCAACTGAGCCTGTCCGTCAGTTGCGCCACCAGAAGCCCCAGAAACGTGGCCCCCGCCGGGACAAACACCACCCACAGGAAGTTGTTGAAGAGTGCGATCTGAAAGCCATCGTCGGCAAACATGGTGGCGTAGTTGCCAAAGCCGATGAACTCATCGCCCGAACGGTTAAAGAGCGACCGGTAGAACGACCCCACCACCGGATAAAGCAGGTAAAGACCCAAAAGCGCCATGGCCGGAAACAAAAACAACCACGGACGCACCAGATTGGCGCGGTTGATGTTCTTGCCGATGTCCTTGCCCCGGGCGGGAAAGATCACCTTGTCGAGGACCAGATTGGACAGAAAGAAATAGCCGACACATCCGCCAACGCCGATGACGACGGTCAGGATGCCTTGAATGAGCGGCGACATACCGGTCTCTCCCCCAGATTTCAGCGCGGGGGGCCGGCCATGTGTTGATGGCCAGCCCCGGTGGTATCGTCTGGTTTACTGGATCGCGTCCCAGCGTTTCTGGATGCCTTCGGCCACTTCTGCCGCGGGCGTGCCGGTGACGTAGTCGACCATGCCGGTCCAGAACGCGCCTGCGCCGATTTCACCCGGCATCAGGTCTGACCCGTCAAAGCGGAAGGTTGTGGCGTTCTGCAGGATTTCGCCCTGCGCGCGCAGCGTGTCACTGGCGTAGGTCGCCGGGTTGACGCCTTTGTGCGGTGTGAGAAACCCGCCCTGCGCCATCCACAACTCGTGGCTGATCGGCGTTTGCAGGAACTCGATCATCGCGTTGGTGGCCTCAGACGGGTTGGTGATCGCAAACAGCGCCCCGGCCCCAAGTACCGGCTTGCCCAGATCTTTGCTCTCGTAGGCCGGGAAGTAGAAGAAATCTACATCTTCGCCCGCTTGCGTGCCTTCGGGAAAGAAGTTCGGAATGAAAGAGGCCTGACGGTGCATGTAGCACTTTGGCGGGATCGAAAAGAGACCCGCCGGGCTGTCGCGGAAATCGGTGTTGGCCACCGCTTCGGCCCCGCCATCCACGTAGTCATCGTTCAGCGCGAAATAGCCGAACTCTTCCATTGCGGCGATGATCGCAGGATCGTCAAACTTCAGCTCATTAGCGACCCACTGGTCATAAACGCCGGGTTCCTGTGTGCGCAGCAGCATCTCTTCGACCCAGTCGGTTGCAGGCCAGCCGGTGGCCGCCCCTGATCCCAGACCGATGCACCACGGTGTTTCGCCGTCTTCGACGATCAGGTCGGTCAGGTCCTTCAACTCTTCCATGGTCTGCGGAATGTCATAGCCTGCCTCATCAAAGGCGATGGGTGAATACCAGACCAGCGATTTCACATCGACGCGGTAGAACAGACCGTAGAAATTGTCTTCGCCGTTGTCGTCGGCATAGGTGCCCAGATCGACCCAGGATTGGCCTGCCGCGAAATTGTCTGCAACCCAGGCAGCCGCCCCGTCAGGCATTGGCGTCAGGAACCCGCGGCTGGCCATGTCAGCGGCAAGACCGGGCTGCGGGAAGGCCGCAAGGTTCGGTGCAGAGCCTGATTGCGCTGAAATCACGATGTCCTGCTCAAAGCTGTCAGAGCCGGAGTAGTTGACCGTGGCCCCGGTGGCGGCTTCGAAGTAATCGAACACCGCATCGACCTGCTCTTTTTCATTGCCGGTCCACGCGCCAGTGATTTCGACCGTCTGGCCAGTCAGGTCAAACTTGTCCGCGAACGCCTCATAGCCGTCCCAGCTGAAATCGCCCTCCCCTACAGGATAGAGCAAGTGTCCATCCGCATAGGCCGAGCCTGCAAAGAGCGCCAGCGCTGCCGCACCGGCGTAAAGTCGTGAAATCATGTTGTCCTCCCGTGGGCGCTGATTAACTTCGCGCCGCATTGACCGTTTTTTAGGCGCAAAGAATCAGATCAAAGCGCTTTGGATTGAAAAAAACTGAACGAAGCACCAAGCTCTGTCAACTCGCGGTTGCGACCGATTGTGACCTGATCTTGCCAATTCGCGCCGTGTTTCGCTTTGACGCGTCGCACCGAGATGAATACCGTTCCTCCAATCAATAACTGAAAAGACCGACCGCCCGGCAATGAACCTGCGTGACCTCTCCAAACATCTCAACCTGTCACAAACGACGGTCAGCCGCGCTCTGAACGGCTATCCGGAGGTGGGCGAGCATACGCGTCGCCGGGTGGCGCAGGCGGCAGAGCAGTTCAACTACCGCCCAAATGCGCGGGCGCAACGCCTCGCCACAGGTAGATCCATGAGCATCGGCCATATCATCCCGCTGTCGGGGCAGGATGAAATTGCGAATGTGGTGTTTGCTGACTTCATCGCCGGTGCAGGCGAGGTTTACGCCCTGCACGGCTACACGCTGACCCTGTCAGTGGTCCGCGATGAGGACGAGATGAGCGCCTATCGCGGCATCGTCGACAAAGGCGCTGTGGACGGGGTGATCGTGCATTCCCCACGGCGCGATGACCGCCGCATCCATCACCTCTCAAGCCTCGACATTCCGTTTCTCGTGCACGGACGGGCGCGGGACTGCGATGTGCCCTATCTGTGGCTCGATGTTGATAACCAATGCGCCTTCAGGCGCGGCACGGAACATCTGACGGCCCTCGGGCATGAACGCATCGGCCTGATCAATGGTGAAGAAGCTCTGGATTTTGCATGGCGGCGGCGCGAAGGCTACGTCGATGCCCTGCGTGACGCAGACCTGCAGATTGACCCTAAGGTGATGCGCAGCGGTGCCATGAGCGAACCCTTTGGCTACAGGTCTGCACGCGAGATGCTCGCCGCAGAACAGCCACCAACTGCGTTTATCTGTGCCTCGATTGTGCTGGCCCTTGGCGTGCGCCGCGCCATCGAAGACGCAAGCCTGACCATGGGCAAAGACGTATCGGTGGTCTGTTTTGATGACGCACTGTCGTATTTGCCCAACGATGGTGCGCCGCCCGTGTTCACGGCCCTGCGCTCCTCCGTGCGGGACGCAGGGCGGCGCTGCGCGCAGATGCTGCTGGCGCATATTGATGACCCGTCGCACAGCACTGCGTCCGAGCGGTGGCAGGCTGACCTGATCCTAGGCGCGTCCACCGGCCCACCCCCTCGAAAGGCAACACCGTGAAGTTCAAACGCTCCGATTTCCCTGACGGTTTCACCTTTGCCGCCGCCACCTCAAGCTACCAGATCGAGGGGCACGGCTTTGGCGGCGCAGGCATGACCCACTGGGACACCTTTGCCGCCACGCCCGGCAACGTGGTACGGGCAGAGCATGGGCAGCGCGCCTGTGACCATTACCACCGCTGGCCCGAAGACCTTGATCTGATGCAGGCGCTGGGTCTGGATGGCTACCGCTTTTCAACCAGTTGGGCGCGTGTGATGCCGGACGGGCGCGGGGCCGTGAATGCCGAAGGGCTGGATTTTTATGACCGGCTGGTCGATGGCATGCTCGCGCGCGGCCTCAAGCCGATGGCCACGCTCTACCACTGGGAACTGCCCGCGGCGCTGGCCGATCTTGGGGGGTGGCGCAACCCTGATATCGCTGACTGGTTTGCCGACTTTACCGCCGTTATCATGGACCGGCTGGGCGACCGCGTTTTTTCCGTGGCTCCGATCAACGAGCCGTGGTGCGTGGCGTGGCTGTCGCATTTCATGGGCCTGCAAGCGCCCGGTCTGCGCGACATCCGCGCCGCTGCCCATGCGATGCATCACGTGCTCAAGGCGCATGGGCGCGCCATTGAGGTGATGCGCGGTCTGGGGGTGCAGAACCTTGGTGCCGTGTGCAATTTTGAGGCCGCCCTGCCCGCCGATGACAAGCCAGAAGCACACGCCGCCACCCAGCGCTACGACGAAATCTACAACCAGTTTTTTGTGGGCGGCCTGTTCAAGGGGCGGTATCCGGCGGAGCTGATGGAAACGCTCGCCCCTCATATGCCCAAAGGCTGGCAGGACGATTTTGCGCTGATTGGCCAAAAGCTCGACTGGTTTGGCGTGAATTACTACACCTGTAAACGGATCGCCCCGGCCCCCGGCCCGTGGCCCGCGCTGGCTGAGGTTGAAGGTCCGTTGGACAAGACGCAGATGGGTTGGGAAGTCTATCCCGAAGGTCTGCGCGATATCCTGACCTGGCTGGCGCGCGATGTGACCCATGACCTGCCCTTGTTTGTGACAGAAAACGGCATGGCCAACCCCGATACAACAGATGCCCCCGACGCCGCCCGCTCAGCCTATCTGGATGCGCATCTTGCCGCCGCGCGCGCAGCGATTGCCGCTGGCGCACCGCTGCAGGGGTATACCTTCTGGTCGCTTTTGGACAATTACGAGTGGTCCTTGGGGTATGAGAAACGCTTTGGCCTCGTGCATGTGGATTTCGACACGTTGGAGCGACGCCCCAAAGCCTCCTACCATGGTCTGGCAGAAGCGCTGAAATGCTGAGACCCGGAGCCTAGGGCGTAAACCATTCCGGGATGCCGAAAGGCGGGCTCGTCAGGCTGGCCGTGCCGGTAAGGCTTTCCAGAAAGGCCACGAGCTGTGCGATCTCCGGGTCTGACAGCCTGCGGTCGGGGATGCCAATCGCGCGGGTCTGACGGTCCATCTCCAGTCGGTCTTGCCGGATGACAAAATCAACCGCTTCAAGCCACGGGGCGGCGGGCAAGGCCGCCATGTTAGACTGCCACAGATCACGGGCGCGCTGTGGGCTGAGGTGATGGCGCACGATCCCCTCCAGCGTGGGATAGGCCCCGTTGTGGCCGTAAGGGGCTGTCAGCGCCACATTGCGCAACATCGGCGTGCGAAAGGCATAGGCGTCGGCCAGTGCGTCGCTTTTGCCCATGCGCCCCACGTCCCGCGCATACGGGTCAAAGCGCCGCGTGCGCCCCGGCCCAAAGGCGGGCAGACCCAGTGCATGAAACTGCTGGTCAGACAGCAGCTTGCCCGAATGGCAGGTCGCACAAGCGGCCTTGCCGTAAAACAGCTGCATCCCGGCGCGTTGATCAGCGGTCAAAGCGTCCGTGTCCCCCGCCAGATACTGATCGAACGGGCTGTCATGGCTTGTCCACTCCAGCGCCATGAAAGCCGCAAGCGCATTTGCAATCTCAACGACAGAGACCTCTTCGGGTGTGCCTATGTGATCAAACGCCGCCACAAAAGCCGCGCCATAGTCCGGCACCGACCGCACCCGTTTGGCAAGGATGGGCCATGCCGCATCGATGCGGTCGTGCACAGCCCCGATGACCTCGTTCTCGCCCGGATTGCCCGCCATTTCAAACTGCGCCACCAGCGGAAAGACCGCTTGTGCGGCCAGCAGGGAATTAAACCCCGCGGGCAGCCATTCCTCGGCAGGCGAATTGAACCCGTTGC
>JBGCEG010000064.1:0-3157 GCA_045106135.1 Roseobacter sp.
CTTTTGCAAACTTGGGCTGCACCCGCTTTTCGTCGCTATTGGGGTGCTCTATCTTTTTCCGGCAGACCCCTATTTCGCGGCCGTTATGATTGCTGCCGCAGCACTACCCGTGGCGGGAAATGTCTATATTCTGGCGCAGCACTACGGGGTGGCCCCCCATCGCGTGTCCGCTGCAATCCTCGTTTCCACCGCCGTCAGCATCCTGACAGTCAGCGGAATCATCGCATTGCTTGCGCCCGCATAAACCTCAGGGGCTTGCCGCACAGGGTCACACAGGTTAGCCATCAGGGAACAACCACAAGGAGACCGCCGTGAAAACCATTTCGGAAAATGCCTGTTTTGCAGGGACCCAAGGCGTTTACACGCATCCCTCCACAAGCTGCGCCTGTGATATGACCTTCGGGCTTTTCTTGCCCCAGGAAGCCAATGACGGCCCGGTTCCCCTGCTGTGGTATCTCTCCGGCCTGACCTGTACCCACGAGAACGCGATGTCCAAGGCGGGCGCGCAGGCCTGGGCGGCGGAACAGGGCATCGCGCTGGTCTTTCCCGATACGTCGCCGCGCGGCGAAGGCGTTGCGGATGACGAAGCCTATGATCTGGGACAAGGCGCTGGCTTTTACGTCAACGCGACTGAAACCCCATGGGCACCGCACTTTCAGATGTGGGACTATGTGACCTCCGAATTGCCCACATTGCTGGAACGCAACTTCGCGCTCGACATGTCGCGTCAGGCGATCACAGGCCATTCTATGGGCGGTCACGGCGCGCTCACCATGGCCATGGCCTTGCCGGATCGCTTCCGGTCAGTCTCTGCTTTTGCGCCGATCTCCAACCCCACCGCCAGCGACTGGGGCCGCAAGCAGTTTTCTGCATATTTGGGGAACAATGAAGAGACATGGGCCGCTCATGACGCTACCCTCCTGATGCAGGAAAAAGGCTTTGAAGGGCCGATCCTCGTTGATACCGGGACCAATGATCAATTCATCGACCTGCTGAAACCCGAAGCCCTGGCCGAGGCCATAGCCACGCGCCGTCAACAGGCCACGTTGCGTTTGCAGCCGGGGTATGATCACAGCTATTTCTTTGTGTCGACCTTCATGGAAGAGCACGTCGCCTTTCACGCGGATGCGCTTTACGCATGAGCGCTCTCTACATTGATGCGGACGCCTGCCCAGTCAAAGCCGAGGCCGAAAAGGTTGCAACACGCCACCGTTTCAAAATGTTTGTGGTCTCAAACGGCGGGCTGCGCCCCTCGCAAAACCCGCTGGTGGAAACCGTGATCGTACCGGACGGCCCGGATGTCGCGGACATGTGGATCGCAGAACGCTGTGGGCCGGGCGATGTGGTGGTGACAGGGGATATCCCGCTTGCCGCAAAATGCGTTGAGGCCGGAGCGCAGGTGCTAAAACACAACGGCGAACCCTTGACGTCAGCCAACATTGGCAACGTTTTGGCCACGCGCGATTTAATGTCAGACCTGCGCGCTGCTGATCCGTTTCGTCAAGGCGGCGGCAAAGGCTTTACAAAGGCCGACCGCTCCCGTTTTCTGGATGCATTGGAACGGTCCTTGCGCGCCGCAAAGTCAAAGAATTGATGAGTATAAGGAAGCCATAGATGACACCAAAGGCGGTCATTTTTGACGTCGGCAACGTTTTGATCGAATGGCACCCCAACCGATTTTACGACGCGGTGATCGGTGAAGATCGCCGCCGCGCCCTGTTCGCCGGTGTGGACCTGAATGGCATGAATGAACTGGTCGATCTGGGTCACCCGTTCAAAGAAACGGTCTATGCGCTTGCGGATAAGGCGCCCGAATGGGGTGATGAAATTCGCATGTGGCATGACCGCTGGATCGAAATGGCGTCCCCTGTGATTGAGCATTCTGTGCGGCTGATGAAAGCGTTGCAGGCTAAGGGTGTTCCAGTGTTTTCCCTGACCATTTTTGGCATCGACAGTGACGATTTCGCCGCCACGCACTATCCGTTTTTACGCCACTTCGACCGTGATTTCATCTCTGGCCACATGCAATTGATCAAACCCAATCCGGAGATTTACCGTCAGGTTGAGGCCACATCTGGCCTCAGTGGGAGTGATCTGATCTTTGCCGATGACCGCGCAGACAACATCGATATGGCCAAATCGCACGGCTGGCAGACGCATCTGTTTGACGGACCACAGGGTTGGGCAGACCGGCTTGTGGATGCAGGGCTGCTCCTGCGTAAGGAGGCGCTATGAGCCCAACCGTTATACCGTTCGAGGCAGGCGAGGCGCGACTTGATTGGCTGGCCTTGACGGTGGCCTTGGCTGCGGGCCACCTGCTGCCCAAGGCAGAGATCGCTGATACATTTCTTTATCGCGATCCCGACACCCTTTTGAACCGGGCTGCCTGGATTGACGGTTTGGGGTTGGCAGTAAAATCGGCCACGATTTTTCCGGGCAATACCGGCCCGACGACCCCGTCTGTCAACGGCGGGGTGATGCTCTTTTCGGACAGCGATGGCACCTTGCAGGCCATCATCGATTTCCATCTTGTGACCAAATGGAAGACCGCAGGCGATAGCTTGCTCGCGGCCAGAAGGCTTGCGCGCACCGACAGCAAGAACATCCTGATTGTCGGGGCAGGCACGCAGGCACGGGGCTTACATGCCGCCTACACAGCCGCCTTCCCGCAGGCCAGCTTCACCATCTGGAACAGGACGACGCAGTCGGCGATAGACTTGGCAACTACGACCCCAAATATGACGGCGACGGATGATCTGGAAACTGCCGTGCGGGGGGCGGACATCATCACCTGCGCAACCATGTCAACGCAGCCGTTGATCAAGGGGGACTGGCTGCAACCGGGCCAGCACATTGACCTTATCGGTGCCTATCGCCCTGATATGCGCGAAGTCGATGATACCGCAATAAAGCGCGCAAGTGTCTTTGTGGATAGTCTAGATACAACCGTGGGCCATATCGGAGAAATCAAAATCCCGATTGAAACCGGCGTGATCGAGGCAACAGATATCGTTGCCGATTACTACAGCCCAGAGGGTTTCAAACGCAGTTCCGATGATGAGATCACACTCTTCAAAAATGGCGGCGGGGCGCATCTTGACCTGATGACAAGCAGATACATTCTCGAGCAGTGGAACGCCCCGAAATGAATTGGATT
>JBGCEG010000065.1:0-23439 GCA_045106135.1 Roseobacter sp.
AATGAGGCAGCTTCCGGCCTGATGATGAGCGCCCTGAACGCACTTGGTCGAAGCGGCGATCAATATTGGGACATGGCGGCGGCGATGCAGGCGGAATTGAAGCCGCGCGATGCCGTGGAGGCCATGCTGATTACTCAGATGGTGGGATCTTTTTTTGTGCAGCGCAGCTTGTTGCGTTGCAGCCAGCATATTTGGCGTTAGGCGCAGCGTTTCTTGCTTTGCGATATCCTTGAACTCTGCCATGGCCCGATCTCCAGTCCATCAGAAAGTCCAGTATTATCAATATGTTTGAGTTGTTCTTCCCACTCTGTTAAGGTTTCAAAGAGCGTGTCCGAGGGGTTGGAAATTTCTCTCCCAGTGTCCGCCATAATGATCTAAAGTTTTTCAGTATAATCAGTATGTTTGACATGCGGGCTGTGGGGCTAACGCAGAGAAGCGCAGGCTCTTGCTGTCGTGAGATTTTAACTGGCTTCATCGAAGACCTCCACCTCTACTTTCGAAGGTAACAAAGCCGACAGATCGAGAATGCGTATGAGTTTTTCGTCAATGAGCGTCAACGCTGACACATATGCATTGCCCGTATTTTTCGCAGATTCGGGTGGTGGCTTCATATCATCAACCGAGGGGGCAATGATGTTGGAAACCGAATCTACCAGAAAACCAACGGTCACCTCCTCAGCCTCGATGACGACAATCACACTGCGTTCATTAATCTCGGGTGTTTTAAGACCCAGTTTTGCAGCCAGATCAAGTAGTGGGAGAACTTCACCGCGCAGGTTTATGACGCCCATCACATATGGTTCCGTGGCTGGCATGCCGGAAGGTTCTGTCCAACTGCGTATTTCGCGCACAGCAGAGATGTTGATTGCGTAGCTTTGGCCACCAACTTCAAAGGTCAAATGCTCTACGGTGGTGTCGGTTGCGCTTGTGCTATCGTTGTACATGGTATCCTCCTTTTCTTAAAACTCGTCCCAACCGTCTAAATCTTCGGCTAGATTGCTAGTCTGCGGCGCAGATTTCCTTGCTTTTTGCGGTGGGGGAGTATGAGCCTGTGCGGGCGCCGACACTTGAGTCACCGCTTCTTTTGGGAAATTGACAACTTCGTTTCCGGTTTTGAAACGTGCACTGGCTGTCTTAAGCCCTTCCGCCTCGTTTGACAGCAAAGCACTGGTGGCGGTTACCTCTTCAAATGAAGCGGCTTGTTTTTGGGTGTTACTGTCAATCTGTGAAACCGCGCCATTGATCTCACCAATCCCGTTCACTTGCTCTGCGATTGCAGAAGACACCTCATCAATGCGTTTTGAGACGCCTACAACACTCTCGGAAATCTTTTCGAGGGAGACCTGCGCATTATTCACCTTGTCAACGCCATCGATGACGGCCTGATCACTGCGCGCGATGACACCATCGATCTCTGTGGCGGCTTCACCTGCGCGCTGTGCAAGCTGACGCACCTCCGATGCCACGACAGAAAAGCCTCGACCTGCTTCACCTGCGCGGGCCGCTTCAACCCCTGCGTTCAAGGCCAAGAGATTAATTTGGAAGGCGATATCGTTGATGACCGTTACAACTTTGGCAATCTCCTTCGAGGCATCCGAAATCTTGTTCATTGCGGCGGCTGCATCAGCTGCAACAACGCTGCTGGATTTAGCGGTCTCACTAGCGACGCTGGCATTTGAATTCGCGTCTTTTACATTGTCACTGACTTGTTTGATGCTCGCTGTCAGTTCTTCCAGGGCTGCGGAGGTTTCCTCCAAGGATGCCGCATTTTGCTCAGCCTGTTTTGACAGAGCATCCGACGTGTCGCGGAGTTCATTTGAAGAGGCCGACAGGTTAGCCGTGCTTCCGCTGATATCACCAATCAGTTCTTTAAGCGCCCCAATCATATTGTTTGTATTGTTTTGCAGGTTCTGGAACGCCCCTTTGAAGTCGCCTTGCATTAATTCGGTCAAATCACCATCGGCGACCCGTTGTAACGCCTGACCTGTCACTTCGATGCCGTGATCAACGCTGGTCACCAGCTTATTTACATTTTTTGCCAGCGCTGAAAGCTCTTCGTCATCAAAGCTAACATCCACACGCTGCGAGAAATCGCCGTCTGATGCTGCGTTTACAACCTGACCCAAGGATGCACTCAGATCCGCAATCATCTTTTTGCGGGCTTCTTCTGCCTGAGCCTGCGCGGCCTCTTCCTGAGCCTGTTGTTCCTTTTTGCGTCTCTCTTCAGCCTCTAGCCGCTCTGCTACAGCGATTTTTTCGCGCTCCGCTGCTGCATTGGCGGCTTTTCCGTTCGATTTGAAAACTTCCAGCGCTTTGGCCATACGTCCAATTTCATTGTCAAATTCTGCGTTGTGAACTTCTGTATCCAGATCACCATCGGCAATGCGCGACATTGTGGAAACTGCGCCTTCAATATCGTTTGAAATGCGCGACGATAGCTTTTTCGAGATGCGCCAGCCAATCCCCACAATCATGAGGGATGCCAAACAGATCGCGATTACAGCGCCGAGGGATATTGCCTGACCGCGTTCGCCCAGAATGGACTGTTTGTCGGCCTGTGCATCAACCACAGTCTCAACGTCCGTCACAATTTTGGGCCCCAGAGCATCAAGGACAGTGCGCGCATTTATTTGCGCGACAACGGCCTGAGACAGCGCATCAGCATTTGTGACAAACAATCTGAGGTTATTTCCAGCCTGTTCTACCAATTCGATCCGGCGCGGGTTTTGCAGCTCCCCTCTGAGCACGCGAATCTCGCCAAGTGCGGTGTTCATTTCTCTCTTTGCGCGTTCAAGGTCAGACTGGGCTTCAGTTCTGCGATATTTTTCCACGTATAACCGCCCAAGCATCAAGGCTTCCTGTGCACGCCCCGCATAGAAGGCCGCAACTGAATCGCCGTCTTCATAAGCGCTGGTCATGATTTCTGTCAGCGCTTTCCGACCGTCGTTACCTGCCTGTGTCATCTCACCTTCTACTGCACTGTAGTCAGCCTTTGCCTGAAGCATGGTATTGAACTGTGCTTCATACTCCCCCAGTTCGGCGCTCAAGTTGGCGAGTGCTTCCACCAGGGACGGGTTCGTATCCGACAGCTTTTGCAGTTCGGCCGCGGCGGCACGAATCTCGTCGATATTGCCCTGAAACTCATCGGCGTGCGTTCCAGCAGGCTCAATGCGCCATTTGAGGGCCGCCATGCGCGCCTCGAGCAAGTCTTCAAAAACTTCAACAGCGGTCAGCGATGTATGGGAGGTTTCGCGGTAGTCCACCAATATCGACCGAATCAGCAAAGTCGTTGCAATGGCAAAGGCTGAAAGCACCAGTAGCCCGGCAATAAGCGATTTGCTTATGGTGAAAATCTGTTTGGAGATGGGGGCGGAGGATGACATACGCGTTCTCTTTTCTTATTTAAGCAGTACCTTCGCCGCTGGCTTAGAGAAAATGTCTTACCAAATTGTCTAGGCTCAAAAAGAGAGTGCGCCGCCGCGACATCCCGCGGCTGTGGCGAATGGCTCTTCACAAATGAGGAGAGAGCCGCCACAGTCACGGTATGCACCGATTTACACTCCTCGCCCTTCTTCCACTTGTATCCATGGCCCAAAGTGCCAACGCGCTGGAGGTGGCCTACACGGATAGCCAGGCGCGGTGTCTTGTGGACAACGCGGACGCCTATCTTGAGGCAAACCTGCCCATCCTGCTGTTTGCGCCGTCGCATTGTCCGGATATTTCCGGCGTGGCGAAAAACCTTGTTTTGAACAGCGACGCCCCGGCGGAGACGGCGAAACGTTTGATGATGAACCGCGAACAGTTTCGCTGTATGGTCAGTTTGTTAGATGACGCTCTTAATGTACCGGATGAAGATGTTGAAGCAGAGGAGGCGGCGGATGACGAGATCGATGCCTCAGAAGACGCGCCGGCAGACGACACTGTGTATCGTCTCACTGTTGCGTGTGAGTGAAGATGCCCAGTAAGGAATTGCTGGAGACGCTGGGCAAGGGCATCGCGCTGTTTGGCCTGCTGTTTACGGTGGGCACATTCTTTTACAATCAGAACGAAAAACGTGCGCAAGAACGCTATGAGGCGACACGTCAACTGATCGACGAATACGTGGCGGACGGTATCCTTGAAAAGGAAACGGCGCTGGCGGTGCGTTTGTTGCATTTCACCTCACAGATTGACCTGAACGATGAAGACACTGTTCCGGATGAGGTTTTTGACCCGCTTGCGCGTATGATTGTCTTTGCGGAGCTTGATGGCGCGCCGTTGCCGGAGGCGGAGCCGGAACTGTTCAATATGCTTGCCATTCTCGACTACTATGGCCGCGTGGAGTTCTGCATGCGTGCGGGGGTGTGTGAAACGGCTGTTGCGTCGACCTATTTTTGTCCTCGTATCATCGAATTTACCACAGCCAACAAACGGATGATCGGGTATATTGATGAATATCTTAGCTCTGAACGAAGGTTCGCTGATGTTGAAAACCTGCTCATGCATTGCCAAAACTAGCCTGCTGCTTTGGGTTGGAATGACCTCTGTTGCTGCGGGGGCCGACTTCACGTTCTCAGCCCCGCAAGCGCACGATGTGACGGTGCTGCCGATGGAAAACCCGCACGGAGAGATTTTGCCGCGGTATTTTATCCATCTTGATGGCCCTATCGAACGCGGCGACGCCGAAAAGCTGGATCGCATGATCATGCGCGATATTCTGAACTACGAGAGCGGCGATGATTACCCGTTAAACGCGGTGGCGGGGTGGGGGCAGATCGTGCTGAGCCTTGACAGTGGCGGCGGGGAACTGACCGCAGGCATTGAATTGTCCGACGTTATTCGCAAGCGTAACATCGCCACATTGATCGAGGCCGATGCTAAATGTCTGTCCGCCTGTGCCGTGGCGTTTATGGCGGGCTATGAACATCTAGAGGAGTCCGAGCCACAGCGCATGCGGTTTGTGCAATGGCCCGGACGGCTTGGATTTCACCGGCCGTTCATTGACCAAAGCCTGGCGCTTGATGCCTCCATGATCACGGACCTGAGCAAAGACGAAGCGGCCATGATGGTTGCGGCGATCCAGACCATGTTTGACAGTCAGTTCCGTGAGGCCTTTGAGGTGGCAAACGACAAGATACAGGAAATTCTGGACGTTGATCCCGACAGCTGGAGCACGGACCTGTTGATGCGCATGCTGAACGAGACGGACCGCAACGCGTTTGTAGAAATTGAAACGGTCGGGGACGCGCTGGATTGGGGTATTCGCGTGATCAACGTGTCCAGCCCGCCGGAAAGCGGGGAGGACCTGCCACGGACGCTGTTTTGGCTTTGCTACAACTCCGTACCGCCCACGGAAGCTGCGCGTCGGGGATGGATCGGGCAGAAGGGTTTTGACGACTTAGATGAGTTCTTTTTTGACGGGGACATCTCGTATTGGTTGACGGAAACGCGCGTGGACGAAGGTTTCACGCAGTATGTTGTCACGATGGAACAGCTTAATGGCACGGGCTGCAGCATGGATGTCTTCAAAGAAGATGGATATCCTTTGGTCGCAGAGGTGGACGGGTTGTTTTTCCCGTTCTCGGAAGGCTATGGGCGGCTTCACGGTCACAACCGGAGCCTGAGCCTGCAAGAGGTGGCGCAGTAGCGCAGGCTAGAGCCTTTGCAGATCGCCCGCTGTATCAACGAGGTAAATGGCGTCCACGTCCGGGGTGGCTGCTTTGATTTGCGCTAATTCCGCGCGATGCGCGAGGGTCAGGGCGGTTGATAACCCATCCGCCATGGTGGCGGTCTTGGCGGCAACGGTCACGCTGGACCACACAGGTTGGCGCTGCGGGTGCATGATATGCGACAGCGCGCCCACCTGCATTGCCGCAGGGCTTGATGTGGCAATCGCCCCTTTTTCCAGCGTCACACGGCCCAGAAGGCCCGCATGCGTGTCTTCAAGGCCGATGAGCCAGTGACCGCCCAGCGACCTGAACTCCCCGATATTGATGAGCGCTTGCGCAAAGCCCAACGTCTCAAGCGCTTGGCTTACCATGTCCGTCGCATAGCCTTGGGCGATGCCATTGAAGGTGATCTGTTGTCCGGGCGCAAGCCGGATGTCGTCTGGCGAAACAGCGACCGTCGTCCATCCGGTGGCGTCTGACCCGACGGGCAGAGGGGTGCCCGCTGCATGGGACCGCCACAGGCTTTGTATGGTCGGATCAAACAATCCCAGCGTCTGGTGGTGCAGGTGATCTGACAGGGCGCAGACGGTCAGCAAATCCTGCGACGGTGCTGCGAGGTACCCGGTGCTGTTGAGGCGCGACACCTCAGAGGAGGGGTCATAGAGGCTGAAGCACCGCTCGATCTGCTGGATCACGGACCTGCATATTTCCAGCGCGTGCATCGTCTCAGCATGGGGCCCTTGCAGCGAGATGCTGACATCCGCCCCGAAGGCCCGGCCGCGCCAGACATGGGTGCTGGCCCGTGCGGGGGACGCTGCCACAAAAGCCGCGCTGATGCTGAGGAAGCGGCGTCTGGTTAAAGTCATTCTGCTGCCATCTCCTGTAATCGCCGCCCGCGTTTTGCTGCTAGTATCAACGGCACACATTCGTCTTCCTTGTCGTGAATGGCCACACAATCAAGGCACTGAAAACACTCGGAGTATTGTATTTCACCGGTCTTCTTGATGGCGCCGTAGCTGCATTTCACGCGGCACAGCTGGCAGGGGCTGCCGCATTCGCTGCGCCGGGCGATCCAGTCGCGCCCGCGCACGAGGCCGCCAATGGCCATCACGGCCCCCAGCGGACAGACGTATTTGCAGAACCCCTTGAAGAGCACCATGGACAGAAGCAGCAACGACACAGCGTAGGCCACATAGTACCATTCGCGGATAAAGAAGGTTGTGATGGCTGTCTTGAACGGTTCGACCTCAATGGCCTGATCAAGGCGGGCAGGGGCGGTGAACGCCATGAGCACCAAGGCCCCCAAAACGAGGTACTTCACGCCTTTCAGGCGGGCATCCCACAGCGCGTTGGGCTCGATCTGCGGCAGTTTGAGAAGGCGGCCGATGTGGTGCGCAAATTCCTGCAGCGCGCCAAACGGGCATAACCAGCCGCAAAACAGACCCCGCCCCCAAAGCACAAAACCAACGATTGTGACGCCCCAAAGGAGCAGCGAGAAGGGGTCATAGAGCAGGAACGAGAAATTGCCGCCATCCACAGCGGTGCGCAGGACAGCCAAGGGCGTGGCGATTGAAAGCTGGCCTTGCCCCCACCAACCAATAAACACCGTAACGAACCCCAAAACACCCAGACGGACCGGCGTGAAGATTTTCAGCCCGGCGAGGCGGTTTGAATATCTGACCAGCACAGTGACAAGCACGGTCAGGAAAACCGCCAGAACGATCATGTCCGTGGCCCGGTTGCGCAGCGCGTCCAACCAGGGCGGTGAAGGTTTCACAGGCTCGATCCGGTCAAAGAACCGTTCGGGTGTCTGATGAACCAGATCGAAGGTCACCGACCCGATTTCCGGCTGGAACATCCCGTGTTCTCTGAGCGCCTTGATGTGCAGCGTCCATTCGGAGGAGGGGTCAAAGCCCAGCCTGCGGTCTGTGCGCAGGATCAGCGCGGTGCCGTCCCGGATCTCTTCGGGAACACTGTCTTTCATTTCGACATAGATATCGGCGTCTCTGAACGCGATAGGAAAGCCGCCCTGTTCGGCGCTGATCAAATCGGGGGCCGTGTTGCGGACAAATTCTTCTGTCACAAGCCCATGGCGTGCGGTCTCCACCACCAAAACGGGTTCATCCGTGGTCGAGATGGACATGAACTGCTTAAGCTCTTGCAAACTGTCCTTGGAAAGCACCGCTTCGGCTATCGACTGCGGCCCCAGATCAATCACCCACAGGTTGATATAAGTCTCGTCCGGGGCGGCCAGCGCCTCTGGGTCGTCGTCTTCCCAGACGGTATCTGCGAAGGCTTCATTGACGGCGCGGTTGGAGACGGACAGGCGGCGGGCAATGCCCTGCGCGACGAGATCATCCCACGTGAGATTTTCGCGATGCTCAGGATCAGGATAGGCTGGGGGGCCAGTGGCGATCCCGCCCATTTTTTCGCGTGCCACCTGCAGCGTTGCTGCCAGAACGCTCTCATGGGCAATCCGCACGCTGGCCGTGGCCTTGGTGACACCGTCCAGATAAACCAGCGCAGACCCTTCGCTGCCCGCGCCATAGGGGCTGCCCACGACGATACTTTCAGAGATGGAGTGCCCGCGGTATTGCTCGAAAAACTTGTGGAACGGGGCTTGCCCGAGGCCAGACACAAAAATCGGCTCGTTATGGGAAATCAAGCGGACGTCCAGAAATTGGCCATCAAGATCGAGCACCACAAGCATGTTGATGGAGGCACCGGAAAAGCCCGGCAAAGGGGCCATTGGTTCCGTCTCGAAAACATACCCGGCCTCAGCACCGCCTGAATTGAGCAGTTGCCAAACGCCTTTGTCGTTTAAAGGGTCACCAAGTTCCATCGGCGGTACGATCATCGGCGCGATCTGTTCGCGCGACAACGGCTCAGCCTGCACGATCTGGACGCAGCAAGCCCAACACAACACAACTGTCATGAAACGCCAAACAGCGTCCATCCGTTTCCTCCCAATTCCTGCAGGGCTGACCTTAGGGTCGCTAAGTATCAGAACCTATGAGACAATGGTCTCAAGGAATGATAACGCGTGCGATTGGTCCCGGCATGGCTTGATAGAAGGAAGTTAAAGCAAACAGATTTGGTCGCGCCGTGACCAAGCGTCAAACTCTGGAGTCTGTCAAAGCAATTTTCCTAGTGCCGAAACAAGATGCCTGTACTGGGTGTAAGCCTCTATAGTTAGGAGGTAATTCCTATTTGCACCACTAGGTGAGCACTTGAACCGATCAGTGGGGTGTTTGATTGAAACTGGTTTTTCATTGATGATCATAATATTACATAATCATGATTATACAGATTCAGTTCTGAGGCGACGTATGTGTCTGAGATTGCTGGTCGTTTGTGACGAGACTGATCTGGCCCCTGCAGCTTCCCTCGATCTGATGAAGAGTTTGCGCACCCTTTCCGGGAAGCTGCACTGCGGGTGGCGCGGGATCATAGTATTTCGCAGCGTCGGGCATGCAGGCTTGTTCATTGCCGTGCCCACGAAGTCACGTGGTTGAATAAAGTGGCTCAGATAATCGACGACCGTAGACAAAACCGAATAGAGAAAAGTATGCAGGCTGAACACTGACAAGGCTGACCCATGACATCGCTTCTTATTCTGAATGGACCAAATCTGAACCTGCTGGGCACGCGGCAACCGGAGGTCTACGGTTCGACGACGCTTGCGGATATTGAGAAAAACTGTGCGGACCATGCGCAGACCTGCGGTATCGGGGTGCAGTTTTTTCAATCAAATCATGAAGGTGCGCTTGTTGATGAGATCCATGCTGCGCGCGGCACGCACCAGGGGTTGATCCTGAATGCCGGGGCTTACACGCATACATCCATTGCGCTGATGGACGCGATCGCTTCCGTTGAACTGCCCTGTGTCGAGTTGCACCTGAGCAATGTGCACGCCCGCGAGGAATTCCGCCATAAAAGCTATATTGCGAAGGTAGCGGTAGGCATCATTTGCGGGTTCGGAGCCCATGGATATGTCTTGGCAATAGACGCGATGAGAGCGCATCTTGAGGGTTAAAAACCCCGCCTAACCCACTGATAAAAAAGAAGCAGGCCGGAGCCTGCTTCTGGTCGTCACAAACCGATGAGGATCAGCCTTTGACGGCTTTGGCCACTTCTGCTGCGAAGTCTTCTTTGACGACTTCGATGCCCTCGCCCACTTCAAGACGAATGAAACCCGTGATCGTCGCACCGGCTTCTTTTGCCGCCGATTCAACGGTGTGGTCAGGGTTCACAACGAATTGCTGGTTCAGCAGCGTGACTTCAGACATGAACTTTTTCATGCGACCGATTATCATCTTTTCAATCACGGCTTCGGGCTTGCCGCTTTCGCGCGCGATGTCCATCTGGACCTGCTTTTCCTTTTCGACCACGTCAGGGTTCAGGTCCGCCTCGGACAGCGCCGCTGGATTAACCGCTGCGATGTGCATAGCAACCTGTTTGCCAAAAGCTTCATCGCCGCCTGTCATACCAACAAGCACGCCGATTTTACCCATGCCGGGGGCGGCCGCGTTGTGCACGTAGGACACGACCGTGTCACCGTCGATTGCGGACATCCGGCGGACCGACATGTTCTCACCGATTGTGGCGATCTTGTCTGTCACGATCTCGGACACGGGCTTGCCGCCCATATCGGCTGCGATCAATGCCTCAACACTGTCAACGGTCAGCGCGACTTTTGCGATGCCTGCAACCATTTCCTGAAACTCGGCGTTTTTGCCCACGAAGTCTGTCTCAGAATTCACTTCAACAGCGACGCCATGTCCACCGTCCACATTGACGGCCACAAGACCTTCAGCGGCTGTGCGGCCTGATTTCTTGGCCGCTTTCGCCAGACCCTTGGTGCGCAGCCAGTCTACCGCTGCTTCCATGTCGCCGTCTGTCTCTGTGAGGGCCTTTTTTGCGTCCATCATGCCGGCACCTGTGGTGTCGCGCAGTTCTTTCACCATCGATGCTGTGATTGCCATCTTATGGGTCTCCTTTTGGAATCAATGCATGTGGGGGCAGGTCACCCCTGCCCCATGTATCAAACGTATAACGTCTGGATCAGGCTTGTGCTTCTTGCGGAGCGGCACCCTCTGCAGGTGCTTCCTCGGCCAGTGCTTCTTCGACGGGGCCGTCTTCGAAGGCACCAACATCCACACCAGCAGCGCCCAGTTGGGCTGACATGCCGTCGAGGGCTGCGCGTGCGGCCAGATCGCAATAAAGCGAGATCGCGCGCGATGCGTCGTCGTTGCCGGGAATGATGTAGTCAATGCCGTCTGGCGAGCAGTTGGTGTCGACCACCGCAACCACCGGAATGCCCAGCTTGTTGGCTTCGGCAATGGCAAGAGCTTCTTTTTTGACGTCAATGACGAACAGCAGGTCAGGACGCCCGCCCATTTCGCGGATCCCGCCAAGCGAGGCTTGCAGTTTGCCCTGATCACGCTCCATACCAAGACGTTCTTTCTTGGTCAGACCTTCAAAGCCCTGCTCTGATTGCTCATCGATAGAGCGCAGACGGTTGATGGATTGCGACACGGTCTGCCAGTTGGTCAGCGTGCCCCCGAGCCAGCGGTGGTTCATGTAATACTGCGCGCATTTCTCAGCAGCTTCCGCGACAGGTGTCTGCGCCTGACGCTTGGTGCCGACAAACAGCACGCGGCCGTTTTTGGCCACAGTTTCGCGGATCACGTTGAGCGCCGCATCGAGCATCGGAACGGTTTGCGTCAAATCCATAATGTGGATGCCGTTGCGCGCGCCGTAAATGAAGGGGCCCATACGCGGGTTCCAGCGCTGTGTCTGGTGCCCGAAGTGCACGCCAGCTTCCAACAGCTGACGCATGGTGAACTCTGGAAGAGCCATGGTCGTTTCCTTTCCGGTTTCAGCCTCGGCGGGGGTATGACGCGAAATGCGCCAACCGGTGGACCTTTGAGGATGTCTCCCCCATCGGCCCGAACCCCACCTGCGGGTTTCATGCGCGGCGTATAGGACAAGCCCTGCAGCAGTGCAAGCAGATTTGGCGATCTGCAAGATGTGATTAAGCAAAGCAGTGACACTGCCTTGCCTAGAGGTGGTTTGACCCGTTAACGTATTCTTAATGTGGCGCGGGAAACGCGTCCGGTTACCGAACGGGAGTTTACATGTTTACCTATTTGAAAACGGCAGCCGTGGCGTCGCTTGTGATGCTGCCTTTGTCTGCAAGTGCCGAAATCCTCAAGCTTGAACCGGCCAATCCACAACCCAGCGCCGGCGCGCTCGCGCAAGGGCTGGCCGTGACCTATGCCGCTTTGCCAAGCGATGTCCGGAACCTGGAACTGGCGAAAAGAGCGCTGGACAAGCGCGGAGAGCCCGGCGCACCGATTGAAGGTTTGGTCTATGACGACACCGCCTCAGGACAGACCGTGATGACATCAGAGCGGCTTGAAAAAGTCGGCGCAGAGATCAGCGGCTACATCAAGTTTGATGCGCCGGGGACCTACACGCTGGATTTTTTGACCAACGACGGGCTTGAGATTTCGATCGGGGGCCAGCTTGTGGGTCTCTATGATGGTATTCACGCCTGTGGCTATGCCGGCGAAGTCGACGTGGAGGTGCCCAAGGCCGGGTTCTATCCTTTGCAGGCCACCTATTTTCAGCGCAAGGGCACGGCGTGTCTAATGATGGAATGGGGTCCGGACAGCGATGGTCTGGAACTGGTCACCAAGGACGCGTTCTTTCACGCGCAATAGCTAGGCTGTGCTTGCCGCCTCATGCCCACAGCGCACCGTGCCTTCGCAGGCGGCGGCAAGCGCCTTGCGGTCTTTGAACTCTGCCACGCGAAACGGCTTGTGGTAGATCAGATGGACCCGCGCCCCGGCAGGGCCTGCCAGCACCTTGAGAAAATGCGGTGCGAAATCCATATCACCCCACCATGCCAGAAAGCGCGGGTCCTGCTGGCCGGTGGCGGTATAGCGGACAGTGATGGGTTGCACGGATAGCAAAGGCTTGAGTTGTGCATCGAAAAACGCCGCGAACAAGGATGATTTGAACGGCAGCACCCGAAGATTATCGCTGCTGGTGCCTTCGGGAAAAAACAGCAGCCTGTGGCCTGCGGTCAGCCTGTGTTGAAACAGTTTCGCCTGTGCACCGGCCTGCGCACGCCTGCGTTCAATGAAGACGGTGCCTGTGGCGCGTGCCAGCGCCCCGATGCCGGGCCAGCCTGCCACTTCGGATTTTGACACAAAATAAATACGCTTGCGGGCGTTCAGCACAAAGATATCCAACCAGCTGGAGTGGTTTGCCACGAAAGCGCCCTGCCCTTGTATGGGCGCGCCCTCATAGCTGAGGCGGATGCCAAAAATCCGCAGCGCCGCGCGGCAGACAAACACCGTGATGTGCGGCGTGATCGGGCGCGCAGCCCCCCAAACCGGCCTTTCGATCAGGCGCAACAGCAGCGTGAGCAGCAAGCCGCCAAAAACAACAGCCACAAGCGGCACGGCGCGCAATGCCACACGGCACCAGCCCACAAAGCCAATGGGCGACGACGCGGGCGGTGGCGCACCGTTCCATGTGGTGCTCACCCGTTGCCGCCTTTGTAGATTTGCGCCTGGGTTTCGTTCATCGCTGCGGTATCAAGGATCAGGCAGACATCCGTGGTGTTGAAGGCCTTGTCGATAAACGCGCCCTCGCCCACAAAGCCGCCCAACCGGATGTACGCCTTGATCAGGGAGGGCACCTGTTTCATCGCCGCAATGCGGTTGATGTCGGACTCCGCCACAAGATTCATCGCTTGGAAACCGCTTTTCCGTGCGCGCGGTCTGATCTGGTCGGGGGCCAGATGGCGGTAGTGCAGCAAGGACAAGGCCTGTGCATAGGACGCGGGATCGGTGCCGTGAAAGCTTGCAACGCCAAACAGAATTTCGATCTGATGCTCTGCGATGTAGCGCGCGAGCCCGTTCCACAGATGGTACATGGCCATGCCGCCACGGTAGTCGCGGTGCAGACATGACCGTCCCAGTTCCAGCAAGGGGCGACCACAGCCCAGAAGCGCGTCAAGGTCGTATTCATCCGCTGAATAAAACTGTCCGGCCTGATCCGCCTGATCCCGGCGCATCACCCGGTACACGCCCACGATGCGATTGTCAGACGAGTCGCGCAGGATCAGGTGATCGACGAAGGGGTCAAACCGGTCCTGTTCGAGCCGGGCCTCATGGTCAACCAATGCGCCGCCGCCGCCCAGTTCCTCTACGAACACGTCATAACGCAGACGTTGCGCGGCCCGCACGTCTTCTTCGGTTTCGGCAAGTGCCACCGAAAAGGAAGTTGACCGGGTCCGTGCCATTACAAGTGAATTCCTATCACGCCATGCGCTTGGGTGTTACGGAATTCAACGCGTCCGATCAATGCGTCATTGCTGCACGGGTTTACAATCTGTGCGGGAACGTTAACCATTTGGAAAGGATGTTCATCCATCAAATATGGGAACCAACGCAACTCGGGCGCTATCAATGACTACTTTCCCCTCATCGCGGAAATTTACGGTGATGCGACCGTCAACATTGCTCTGGACCTGTCCTGTGCCCCATTCGGGATGGCCCGGATTTTGCACCAACATGCCGGGCGCCAGCATTGCGTTCAAGTCTTCCATATCTCATTCCCCTAACAGGAGCCTCTAATGGGTCAGAGCCACACGTCGCTCACAGCACTAATCGGCAGCCGCATTTGTCATGACCTGATATCCCCTATTGGGGCCATCAACAACGGTCTGGAATTGCTGGGCATGTCCGGATCAACGCCGGGACCCGAGATGGACCTGATACAGGAAAGTGTTGGCAACGCCAGTGCGCGCATCCGCTTTTTCCGGATCGCATTTGGGGCGGCGGGCGAGCAGATGATGGGGCGCTCCGAGGTGAACACCATACTCAGGGATCTCATGGAAGGCACGCGACTTGATGTGGCCTGGGGTCCAATGGATTCGCAGCCGCGCTCTGCGGTCAGGCTGTCTTTTCTGGCCCTGCAGTGCCTTGAGGCGGCCATGCCCTATGGCGGCCGCATCGAAATCAGCCAGAGCGATGGTGATTGGTTGCTGCACGGGCGCGCGGACAAGCTGAACATCGACGATGCGCTCTGGACCGTGCTGGCCACCCGCGAGGCACCTGCAGACCTAAGGCCTGCGCATGTGCAATTCGCGCTTTTGCCGCTCGTGGCGATGGACGAGGATCGCCGCATCATCACGGAAATCAGCACAAGCGAGATCAAGCTGCGGTTCTGATCTGCGCCTTAAGCGCGGGTCGTGCCATCGCCTGTCACAAGGTACTTGAAACTGGTAAGTTGCGTCGCCCCGACCGGCCCGCGCGCATGCATCTTGCCCGTTGCGATGCCAATTTCCGCTCCCATGCCAAACTCGCCCCCGTCGGCAAATTGCGTGGAGGCGTTGTGCATCAAAATAGCGGAGTCCAACTCATGCAGGAAACGTTGCGCGGCGGCAGCATCCTCCGTGAGAATACAGTCCGTGTGGTTAGAGCCATAGGTGCGAATATGCGCCATCGCCTCGTCCAGATCGGCCACGGGCTTGGCGGCAATGATCATGTCGAGGTATTCGCAGCCCCAGTCGGCATCGGTGGCGCTGCGCACGCCGGGCAGATCGGCCAAGGCCCCACCTGCCCGCACCTCAACGCCCGCGTCGATGAGTGCTGCGATCACGGCCTGCCCGATGGTGTCCACAACGTCCTCGTGGATCAGCAGGCATTCCGCCGACCCACAAATGCCGGTGCGCCGGGTTTTCGCGTTCATCACCACGTCTAGCGCCTTTTGCATATCTGCCTGTTTGTCGATGTAGATATGCACGATGCCTTCAAGGTGGGCAAAGACGGGCACGCGAGCTTCGCGTTGCACCAACCCGACCAGACCCTTGCCACCGCGTGGGACAATCACATCAACCGTATCGGTCATGGTGAGCAACGCCTGTACTGCGGCACGGTCGCGGGTAGGCACAAGTTGTATCGCGTCCTCGGGCAGGTCCGCGTCGCGCAATCCCGCCACCAGACAGGCGTGCAAAGCGGTTGAGGAATGAAAGCTCTCTGACCCGCCGCGCAGGATGACCGCGTTGCCCGATTTGAGGCACAAGGCACCCGCGTCCACCGTGACATTGGGGCGGCTTTCGTAGATCACACCAATCACGCCAAGCGGCGTCCGCACCCGCTGGATGTGCAGCCCCGTAGGTTGCGTCCACTCGGCCATCACCTCGCCCACGGGATCGTTCTGGTTGGCCACGGCGCGCAGGCTGTCCACGATGCCCTTGATCCGGCTCTCGTCCAGCGCAAGCCGGTCCATCATCGCGTCCGAAAGACCTTTCTCGCGGCCATAGTCCAGATCCAGTGCGTTGGCCTGCAAAATCGCGTCGCGTTGTTGCCAGATCGCCTCGCCCGCCGACATCAGGGCTGCGTGCTTTTGGTCGGCACTGGCAAAGCCAAGCGTTTGTGACGCCCGTTTGGCGCGCGCGCCCAGATCACGCATCATCGCGTCCACCGTGTCCAAGTCTTTCATGCTTAAGCGCCTTCCTGTGATCTCGGGTTTAAAGTGCCATATCATCGCGGTGGATTAAAGCCGCGCGCGCCGGATAACCCAGCAAGCGTTCGATGTCTTTGGATTGATGCCCCGCGATCCGCCGTGCTTCATCCCCTGTATAACGCGACAGGCCATGGCCAATCGTGTGGCCCGTGCTGTCCTCAATGGCGATGGCATCCCCCCGCCCAAAGCTGCCTTGCGCTGCGATCACACCCGCGGGCAGCAGGCTTTTGCCAGCGTTCAGCGCCGCAATGGCACCCTGATCCAGCCGCACGCTGCCGCGCGGTTTCATCGAGGCGATCCAGCGTTTGCGCGCGGTGCGCGGGTCGGTCTGCGCGGTGAACCACGTGGCGTTGGCCCCGGCATCCAGGGTGCGCAACGGGTTGAGGGGCGATCCTTCGGTGATGACCATGGCGCAGCCGGACGCGGTGGCGGTTTTTGCCGCCATCACCTTGGTTTTCATGCCGCCTTTGGACAGACCCGACCCCGCGTCCCCTGCCATATCTTCAATCTCTCCGGTGATCTCATCAATCACCTCAAACCGTTTTGCGCCCGGATCAAGCGAGGGGTTAGCAGAATAAAACCCGTCAACATCCGACAACAGTACCAAGACATCCGCCCCCACCGTCACGGCGATTTGAGCGGCAAGCCTGTCATTGTCCCCGAACCGGATTTCATCAGTGGCGACCGTGTCGTTTTCGTTCACGATGGGCACCACCTTGAGCGACAAAAGATGCTCGAACGTCGCACGGCTGTTCAGATAGCGCCGCCGGTCTTCGCTGTCTTCAAGCGTCAAAAGCACCTGTGCTGTGGTCAGACCGTGCGGGGCAAGCGCTTCTTCATAGGCGCGGGCCAGCCGGATTTGCCCCACGGCCGCAGCGGCCTGAGATTGTTCCAGCGCGAGCTTTTCGGCCGGCAAGGCCAGAACACCCCGGCCCAAAGCGATAGAGCCGGACGACACCAGCACCACATCGACGCCCTGCGATTTCAGCCATGCAACATCTTCTGCCAGTGACGTCAGCCAGGCACTGCGCAAGGCGCCGCTGTGTTTATCCACCAATAAAGCAGACCCGATTTTGACAACCAGCCGCCGTGCTTGGGTCAGGGTTGCCACGGGGCGGCCTCCCCCATGTCGTCGTTCGAGGTCAGCGCCTCACGGATCTTTGTGCGCAGTGCGCGCAACACATCGCGCACTCCTTCACCAGAGGCCCCCGACATGCAAAAGACATGCCCGCCGGACACTTCAGTCAACTCTTTCAAGAGCTTGGCGCGCATCTCGTCGCTTAAGGCATCCACTTTGTTCAATGCGGTGATGCGTGGCTTGTCCGCCAGCGCGCCGCCATAGGCTTCCAACTCATGGATGATCGTGCGGTAATCATCGGCGACCGTCTCGGACGTGCCATCCACCAGATGCAGCAGAACCGAACACCGCTCCACATGGCCCAGAAACAAGTCGCCCAGACCTTTGCCTTGGGAGGCCCCTTCAATCAAGCCGGGGATGTCGGCGATCACAAATTCCTTGCTGTCCACGGCCACCACGCCAAGGTTGGGGTGCAGGGTGGTAAAGGGATAGTCCGCGATCTTGGGGCGCGCGTTCGACGTGGCGGCCAGAAAGGTGGATTTGCCCGCGTTGGGCAGCCCCAGCAAGCCCACATCCGCGATCAGCTTGAGCCTCAGCCACAGCGTGCGCTCGACACCGTCTTGTCCCGGGTTGCTGCGCCGCGGGGCCTGATTGGTCGAGGATTTGAAGTGCAGATTGCCAAAGCCGCCGTTGCCGCCCCGCGCAAGCTGCACGCGCTGCCCCACTTCGGTCAGGTCGGCGATCAGCGTTTCCTGATCCTCATCAAGGATTTCAGTCCCGACGGGCACGCGCAGCAAGATGTCGTCCCCGTCTTTACCTGTGCGCTGCCGTCCCATGCCCGGCTGGCCGTTCTTGGCAAAGAAATGCTGTTGGTAGCGGAAGTCGATCAGGGTGTTCAGCCCTTCCACCGCCTCTGCCCAGACATAGCCGCCCCGGCCCCCGTCGCCCCCGTCCGGTCCGCCGAATTCGATATACTTCTCGCGCCGGAAGCTGACGCAGCCGCCACCGCCTGCGCCAGAGCGCACGTAGACTTTGCAGAGGTCGAGGAATTTCATGGTCTTGTCCCAACCAGAGCCCGTTGTTGTGCTCTATTACAGCTTTTTGGAATACGTCCAAGTCGGTACTGTTGCATCGCGCGCCACGCTGAAGCTTTCTGCATCGCCCAGATATTCGAACCCGCAATGGGTCAGCACCCGTGCCGACGCCGGATTGTCCTGAAAGACACTGGCATAGATGTTCTGATTGTTCAGCGGGTTGGCCGCCATCAGCGCCTCAACGGCGTCAGAGGCCAGCCGGGTGTTCCAATATGGCGGGGCCACCCAGTAACTGACTTCTGACTGGTTTCTGTCCATTTTCTGAAATGAAATCAGACCCATGATTTCCGAGCCGCCGGTCCGGGTGCCATCAATGGCCCAGACGTCTTCGTCCCGGTCATCCGCCATGGCGCGGGCGATGTAGGCTTCCGTCGATCCGGGCGGCAAAGGATGGGGGATGGATGTCGTCATCCGGGCGACACGCGCGTCCCCACCGTACAGTTCAACCAAGCCCAGGTCAGACCGCCGCAAGGGGCGCAGATCAAAGCGTGCGGCTTCAATCGACTGCTGAATTGTAATTTTTTCCATTTCCATCGCTTTGTTCCTCCTCCGAACAGAACGAATGCTGCGCACACCATCCTCTGGCACCCTGCAGCAGTCTCAATATACGCGTCTTTTTCGTGTTTATCTACCAAGAGCGGGCGTTCGACCGGCGTTCCGGCTGCAAAAACAGAATGCATTTGAACGAAAAAGGGCCAGCGCGCACGCCGGCCCTTGGATATCGTCACCCTTGAAAGGCAGGCTTACTCAGCGGCTTCTGCCAGTGGCATGACCGAAATGAACGTCCGGTTTTTCAGTCCCTTGTGGAACGTCACAGCACCTTCGACAGTTGCAAAGATCGTGTGGTCTTTGCCCATGCCAACGCCATTGCCCGGCCAGAATTTTGTGCCGCGCTGACGCACGATGATGTTGCCCGGGATCGCGGCCTGACCGCCGTAAAGCTTGACGCCAAGGCGGCGTCCGGCTGAATCGCGACCGTTGCGGGATGAACCACCAGCTTTTTTATGTGCCATCTCGTCTCTCCTTAGCTTTTCGCGAGGTCAGCTGCCTGAGCAACCCAACCTTCACGTTCGATGCGACCTTTGAACGACAGCTTTTCGTCCATCGCCGCGATATCTTCTTCTGTCCAGGCTGCGATTTGGGCAAAGGTTGTCACCCCTGCTTCAAGAAGCTTTTTCTCGAGGGCGGGGCCAACACCGGACAACTGTTTCAGATCGTCGGCGCCAGCAGGTGCCGGGGCGTCGGCGGCTTTTGCCACTTTCTTAGCAGGCTTTGCGGCGGGCGCGGCTGCCGGAGCGCTGGCAACGTCACCTTTGCCGGTGGCAAGCTTAATCCCAGTTGCGGCGGCACCGGATGCAAGAATGTCCGTTACTTTCACAACGGTCAGCTTTTGGCGGTGACCCTTGGTGCGTTTCGAGCCATGCTTACGGCGTCTTTTGACAAAGTTAATTGTCTTTTCGCCCTTCACCTGATCGACCACTTCCGCTTGCACGGCGGCATCGTCCACGAAAGGCGCGCCAACCACGGGGCTTTCGCCACCCAGCATCAGGACATCATTGAATTGGATTGTTTCACCAGCGGCAGCAGCAAGCTTTTCGACGCGAAGAAGATCTCCGGCTTTCACTTTGTATTGCTTACCGCCCGTTTTCAGGACCGCGAACATAGGTCTTTCCTTTATCTACCGCGTTCTGTGGTCCCCATCCCGGGCGTTTTTGGCCGCAGCCACCTCGAACAGCGCATCCCGTTGGGATGAATTGCAAAAAAACACGAGCAAGTACCGCAGAGTACTGCCGCGTGAGCGTGCCAAATGCCTCAGGCCCGGGGTTTTGTCAAGCGACTTTCGCTCAGATATCGTCTCCCACCACGTTCAGTGCAACCGCCTGCCCCAATGCGTATGAAATATCGCGGTACATCTGTTCATAGCCTTCAAAAAGCGCGCTGTTCAGGGCTTTTCCGGCGTCTGTCTCGTAGAAGGCAACGTAGGCTTGCAGCGCTTCAAGGCTTAGCGGTCGGTAGGCCAGCAGCAGGTAGCCACAGAGCCATGTTACAGTATCCTCGCGGATCTCGGCCTCCTGACTATACACTTCCTTCAACGTGTCCTCTTCTGACAGGGCGAAGCTGTTGCCTTGCGCAAGACCCGCGTAGAACTGCAACGTCGAACTCATCGCACCCGAGACGTTGCGTTCGATCAGGTCGTTGACGTTGGTGAACTGGTCGATCAAGGCCAAATGTGCTGCGTCCTCAGATGCAGGCGTTACACAGTTTTGTTTGGCGGTTTCTTCCACCAAAGCGTCCTGCATGGCAATCCGGCTTGCGTTTTCCAGGCTTATGATCTGCGCGCCATGGGCGGTGGTGAAAAAACGTATCGCCTCGTCAATGTCGTCGGGGCTCAAATACTGGTCCAGCGCGCTCAACACCGTTTCGGACATGCGTTGGGCATTGTAAATAGATGTCACTTGCGCGGTCCAGAAGGCACCGCCCTGCCCCGCCAGCATGTCATCGTTCAACTCTTGTGCGTAGCTCAACCCCTCGTCGCGCATGATGCCAACAACTGTGTCCATCTCAAGCGCGTCCGTCAAAGCGGTCAGACGTGCATCCGCTGAGGCGGAGACCGCACAGACCGCAAACGCGACGCTCACACAGGCCGGTTTGAGCATGATCACAGTTCTTGAGTGGGTTGAATGTCACGCAGGCGCAGGGTGACCGCCTCAAACCGGTCCGCCATGATCTGGAACTGCACGGCATTCATCAAGGCGTAGACCTCTTGCATCATCGGGTCCTCCAACGCCTCCGCGTAGGCGTAAACCTCATCATCGGAAAACGCCTGATAGGTGTAGGCGGAGCCGGACAGGCCGTTGGTTTGAATTGTTCTGCGCAATTCGCCTTCCTGCTGTTCCAGATTTGCGCGCAGATCGGGCTCGTCCATGCGCAATTCAATCACGCCTGCCGCGGCTGCCGCCATCAGCACACGCACCTGAATTTCCTGTATCGCGTGGATCGAGGCATCGATGGAGCCCGTGGCCGCGTTCAACCGTTTCAATAGTTCCAGCCGCGGTGCGCCCAACCGCACCAGCCCGGCGATGATTGCATCGCCCATTTCCTTTTTCAGTTCGCCATCGTCTCTCATATGAGATGCGTTTTCAGCCGTGACCAGACGCTGCCCAAGGTCGGAGGTATAAAACGTCACTGCGTGGTCCAGCAATTCCGGCGCAAGCGTTTCTTGCAAAATCTCAACCGCCTGTTCATGCATCTCTTCAACGTCAAACACCTCATCAACGGTGGTGGCCCATGTCGCCCCAAAGGCGCTGGCATCCAAGCCAATCATCATTGGTGCAGAATCTGCAGACAGTCGAATGCTCTCCAATGCCACGTCAAAGCCTGTTACCGTTAAAAACGCCTCCAGTTTGTCAGACGTCTCGGCCTGCAGCGATGCTGCCATGAAATTGAATGCAATGCACAAAGCTGCTGTCGGTGCTGTCAAACGTTCAAACATGTTGCCTCAGTTTTGCGATGAAGTCAGCTAAACTTAATCCAAAAGCGCCGCCCTGCAACGAATTTAGCAATCACAGCGGTGTGAAGGGCATTCGGCCTTGCTTTGCTCTTAAAAGCCCACTAAACGCTGCGGCATCCCCGCGGAGAGGTGCCGGAGTGGTCGAACGGGGCGGTCTCGAAAACCGTTGTGGGTGCAAGCCCACCCAGGGTTCGAATCCCTGTCTCTCCGCCATTACCACATATAACGAATTATCACTGGATTGCTTTTGGATGCCGTCTAGCGGTATTTATATGCCCTTTTCCCACTTTTGGCCTTTGATAGGCTTTCACCGAGTTCTGTAAGAATGCTTACATAGGGCGGTACATGTCGTATTTTGGTCGATGGTAACGCTCAGTGGCAAGCTCTCAAAGCAACTGGTGATAGTATTCAGGCGGGGCGGCATGTCGATGGGTCTGGCGTTCATCTGGCCGTAAATCCGTCCGGCGCGTCGCTGGATTGTCCGCTTGCCAGTGAAAGGCCAGAAAAACCGCTAGGGCGCGCCGCTCCGTAAAGACTTGGGACTGTCGCAACGCTATCATGCTTGCGCCTTATGACACACTTAGACAAGACCTTTTCGGGTTTGTTACCAAGGCTTTTGGCTTTCTGGGCTATCACTTCTTCGAGGGACGGGTCCGCGCAGCCTCAAAAACTCTCTGTAAGATATGTGAGCCCGCCGCTCGGCTTTATGAACAAAAGGGGCGTCGGAATAAACCGACGCCCCTTGAACAGTATCTCGCGCGCTGGAGCGCATGGTTCCTGGGTGGTCTTCAGAGCATAAAGCTAGGCGACCCGTTTGCTCCAGCGACCGGCGGCGGCGAGGCCGACCAGTCCCGACAGCAAGAGCCAGCCGCCAGCGGGTAGCGGCACGGGTGTGGTCACCGACCAAACGGCATAAGTAAAAGAGTCCACAGACCCTGTGTTGGTGTTTGAGTTGATCTTTGAACCGAAAAAACCGTCGGTGAGTACATCGTCGTCGGTGTGAAATGCAAATGCATTGGGAACCTGAGACAGCGAATTTATGGAATAGGGGGTAAAAACAAAGCAACTGTCCACACCCGCAGCGCAACCTCGCGTGAGTCCCGGTGAGGAATCAAATTGTCCTAATGAATTGTCGATAAAAACCTGAGACAACAAGGCCGCGCTGGCCAACAGCGCAGAATCTGCAGTTGTGAAGACAAAATCAGATTGTTCATCACAGTCCGCGAACAATGAAATACATGTTCCGTCTTGGAATGAAACGTCATAGAGCACGCCATCCACATCCACATCGGACGCGCCTAACAACTGACCATTAACATCAACATTTAACGTCGCAGCGGTGCTAGCGCTGACGCTAAAACCCAACGCCAACGTCGCCGCAACGAGCGTGGCTTTGATATTCATCCTTAGTCCCATCTTATTAATCCTTTTCATTGCTTCCGCCACAATTTGGGCGTTTGCGCGACAAAAGATCTAGAAATTCTAAATTAACCCGTACAGCTTTGTAACAGCAATTTACCCTAAAGTCACCAAAAGGCACCTTCGCGCCGGGCACATGAA
>JBGCEG010000066.1:0-7035 GCA_045106135.1 Roseobacter sp.
GAGCGTGAATTGCCGATCATCTGGCGCATCGCCAAGGGCTCCTTCAAGAATAAACTTCTGTATCTTTTGCCCGCAGGGCTTTTGCTATCGCAGTTTGCACCATGGGCGATCACACCGCTGCTGATGCTCGGCGGTGCTTATCTGTGCTTTGAAGGGGCGGAAAAAGTGGCCCATGCGGCGGGCTGGGGTGGGCATGGTCATACGGATTATCCTGATGCGCAAAACCATCCCCAAGACCCCGCGCACCTCGAAGAGACCAAGGCGCAGGGGGCAATCAAGACAGACTTCATCCTGTCTGCCGAAATCATGACAATCGCTCTGGCGGCCATCCCCAAAAGTAACATCTTTCAAGAGGCGATTACGCTGGCCTTGGTTGCCATCATGATAACGGTGGCCGTCTACGGCGCTGTGGCCCTGATCGTCAAAGCCGATGATCTGGGGCTGGCCATGGCGCGGGACGGGGCCACGGAAAGCCTGCGCGCGGCGGGCAGGGGCATCGTCAAGGCGATGCCACATGTGATGTCGGGTCTGACGATTATCGGCACCGCAGCCATGCTTTGGGTTGGCGGCAGTATCGTTGTGCACGGGCTGCACGAACTGGGCGCACATGCCCCCTACGAGATCATTCATGCGTTGGCGGGCGGGTTTGCCCACATCAGCCCCGAGCCCATAAAAGGCATTGTGGAGTGGGTCTTTACCGCTGCAGGCGACGGGGTGGTGGGGCTGGCACTGGGCTACGTCCTGATCCCTGTGGGTGAGCGCGTGATTACACCGCTTTGGCGTGCTGCAATGGCGCTAAAACCCGCCAAAGCGCCCTGAGGTGAACCGGCGCGGGCAAGGCACAGATACGCGCCTTGCCTTGCATTCTGTTTTACAGGTGCGGGTCCGGTTTCCAATTGCCGCCCACGAGGTCGCGCACCTTTTGCGCTGTGGCCTCTGCGGTGATCCCGAACTCCTTGTACAAGGTGCCTGCGGGGGCGGACGCGCCGAACCCATGCATGCCGATAAAGCCGGACTTTTCACGCTTGCCGCGCTCACCAAAGAGCCAGCGGTCCCAGGCAAAGCGCATCCCCGCCTCGATGGCCACACGCACGGCACCGCCGGGCAGCACGCGTTTGCGGTAGCTTTCATCCTGTTCTTCGAACAATTCCCAGCACGGCATGGAGACAACCCGCGTGCCGATCCCTTCCGCTTCCAATATCTCACGCGCCGCCAGCGCAATTTCGACCTCTGACCCTGTGGCCATCAGGATGGCCTGACGTTTTGCATCTGCATCCTTGAGCACATAGGCCCCTTGCGCGGTCAGGTTCTTGGTCTTGTGCTCTGTCCGGACGGTAGGAAGCCCTTGCCGGGTCAGCGACAGAACAGACGGCGTTTCCTTTGACGACAGCGCCAACTCCCAGGCCTCAGCCGTTTCTACCGTATCGGCGGGACGAAACACATAGGTGTTGGGGGTGGCCCGGCTGATGGCCAGATGTTCCACCGGCTGGTGCGTTGGGCCGTCTTCGCCCAGACCGATACTGTCGTGCGTCATCACGAAAACGGTGGGGATGCGCATCAAGGCCGCCAATCGCATTGCTGGTCGGGCGTAATCCGTAAAGCACATGAAGGTGCCGCCGTAGGGGCGCATGCCGCCGTGCAGCGCCATGCCGTTCATCGCCGCCGCCATGCCGTGTTCACGAATGCCCCAGTAGACATAGCGTCCGCCGCGCGTCTCTTCGTCAAAGACCCCAAGGTCTGCCGTCTTTGTGTTGTTGGAGCCGGTCAGGTCCGCAGAGCCGCCAACCGTTTCCGGCATGATTGGGTTAATCACCTCCAACGTTTTTTCAGAGCTTGCGCGCGTGGCCAGCTTTGGCTGTGTCTCGCTGATCTGCTTTTTGAAGGCTTTGATCGTCGCGCTCAGCTTTTTGGGCACGTCAAGCGCATAGGCGCGCAAAAAGGTATCGCGTTTGGCCTTGGACAGGGCGTCAAAACGCGCCTCCCATGCGGCCCGGTCGCTGGCCCCGCGTGCGCCAATCGCTTCCCATGCGTCCTTTGTGGCGGTTGGCACCTCGAAAGGCCCGGTGGTCCAGCCCCACCCCTGTTTGGCCGCGGCGTTCTGGTCCGCGTTGGTCAGCGCCCCGTGCCCCTTGGAGGTATCCTGCGCTGCGTGCCCAAGAGCGATATGCGTCTTGCAGGCAATCATCGTGGGCAGATCGGAGGTCTTGGCAGCCGTGAGGGCCGCGTCGATCTCAACGGGGTTGTGGCCGTCAATCTCGATCACTTCCCAGCCTGCAGACCGGAAGCGCGTTACCTGATCGGTGCGATCCGACAGGGTCACCGGCCCGTCGATGGTGATGTTGTTATTGTCCCACATCACAATCAATTTCGACAGTTTATACCGACCCGCCAGCGTGATCGCCTCTTGGCTGACGCCTTCCATCAGGCATCCGTCTCCGGCAATCACATAGGTGTGGTGATCGACAACCTTCTTGCCGTAATGCGCCCGCTGGATTTCCTCGGCCATGGCAAAGCCAACCGAATTGGCGATCCCTTGGCCCAAAGGGCCGGTTGTTGTCTCGATCCCTTTGGCGTGACCGTATTCAGGATGGCCCGCCGTGCGGTAGCCCCATTGCCGGAAATTCTTGATCTGCTCCAGCGTCATATCCTCGTAGCCCGTAAGATAGAGCAAGGAATAAAGCAGCATGGAGCCATGGCCTGCGGACAGAATGAACCGGTCGCGATCCGCCCAGTCGGGGGCCTTGGCGTCAAACTTCAGGTGGTTTTCGAACAGGACAGTTGCCACGTCCGCCATTCCGATGGGCATGCCTGAGTGGCCCGAATTGGCTGCTGCAACGGCATCCAGCGTCAGCGCGCGGATGGCGGACGCTTTGGCCCAATGCTCAGGGTGCGCTGTCGCGAGCGATTTGATGTCCACGAGGTGTTTTCCTTTGTCGGCTGAACGCGTGAAGTACGCGTGAAATGGCTTTGTTGAGCGCTGCATATCAGCCGCTTCGCAAAGATCAAGGGCTGCATCCGGCTCATGGTTGAAGAGCGCCGCGCAAGCAATTGATCTTTATCGCCTACGGGTTTGTTGAAAGGCACCCTAATCGCTACGATAGTGCGGGAGCAGGGCGATTCGGGCAAAATCGGACCCGCTGCAGGTGAGGTAATGAACTAAGATGGGATGGGCATGAGCGAAATCGACGTATTTCAGGGTCGGATCATGGCCGCTTTGGACCGGATGGCCGCCGCAACCGAAGCGCTGGAGGCAACGCCGCCGGACAATCAGGACGATCTGAAAACCGCGCTTGAAGAAGAAAAAACGGTAAACGCGCAACTGTCAGAGCGGGTGCGCGTGCTGGCAGAGCGTCAGGAACAGGCGCTGGCCGCGATGGAGGCCCGGTCTCAGGAAGCCGTGGCGCGCATGGAAGCGCTTGATCTGGAATTGCAACGCCTGCGCCGGGTCAACAGTGAACTGCAGTCAGTTTGTGAAGCTTTGCGTGACGCGAATGAGGAGGGTGTGGGCGAGCCGCACCTGATCAACCGCGCCATGGTCGCAGAGCTTGAGGCCATGAAAGCCATGCGCAAAACCGAGATCGCAGAAAGTGACGAAATCATTGCCGCGATGATCCCATTGCTGTCCGGCGCTGCGGACACGCCTACCACGGAGGCCAAGGATGCCTGAGGTTAAGATTGAGATCGGTGGCCGCGACTTTGATGTGGCCTGTCAAGAAGGCGAAGAGCATTTCCTGCGGACGGCGGCGAAACTGCTGGATGATGAAGCGAGCACACTGACCGATCAGGTCGGGCGGTTGCCCGAGACGCGGATGCTGCTGATGTCCGGGCTGATGCTGGCGGACAAGGCTGCCGGGATTGAAGACAGGATCGCTGAGCTGCAGGCGCAGCTTGACGCGCGCGGGGCTGAGATTGCCGCCCTCAAGGACAGGGTGGTAGAACCTGAAAAGGTAGAGGTGCCTGTGGTGCCCCAAGGTGTGACAGACGCTTTGGCAGAGATTGCCGCGCGCAGTGAGGCGATTGCGACCTCGCTTGAAGAGAAAAGCAAAACGGGCGCGGCGTCCTAGCGCCGCGCCGTTTCGGGCTTAGCCGTTTGCTTCGCGGATTTTGTCTGCGGCGTCTTTGTCGAAGCCTACGCCGTTTTCAGCAAACAGCGTGTCCAATTCGCCGGAAAGCGTCATCTCTGTGATGATATCGCAGCCGCCAACAAACTCACCTTTTACGTAGAGTTGTGGAATGGTCGGCCAGTCCGAGAAATCCTTGATGCCTTGGCGAATACCTTCGTCAGACAGCACGTTCACATCAGAGAAATCCACGCCCATGTAGTTGAGCACGCCCGCGACCCGGCTGGAAAACCCGCACTGCGGCATTTCCTTTGTGCCTTTCATGAACAGAACCACGTCATGGGTGGTGATCGTCTCTTTAATCTGGGTTGTCGCATCAGTCATGTTTGTCATCCTTTTCAGCGTGGCGTGGGCCTCGACCGGCCTGTCACCCGTTGCGTTATTCCGGGGCGCGGGTTGTCAGGGCAAGCGCATGCAGTTCCCCTTGTGACCCGTCCATTTTACCTTTGAGCGCGGCATAGACCGCACGCTGCTGTTGCACGCGGTTCTTGCCGCGAAAGCTCTCATCCACAACCATGGCCGACATGTGCACACCATCGTCGCCCTGGACCTTTATCTCGGCTTGCGGGAAAGAAGCGCGTAACAGCTCTTCGATTTCATGGGCTTGCATGGGCATTGAGTTGGCTCCAAATTGGGTAGGGCAGATGTAATAGGCTGCGGCCCCGGCGACAAGATGTCAAATGCACTCTCGGGGGCGCGGACAGAAAGGAACCACGTTGACAGCCTCAGCAACAGAACCATTCGACGGTGCGCCGGAACGCGCGCTGGCCTGGCACAAGGCAGGGCGCGGGGCGGTGATCGCGACTGTCGTTGAAACATGGGGGTCGGCGCCACGGCGCGTGGGCGCGCAACTTGTCATTGCCGGGGACGGTGAAATGCAAGGCTCCGTGTCTGGCGGCTGCGTCGAAGGGGCCGTGGTGCTGGAAGCCGTAGATGCCCTGGCGCAGGGCGAGATGCGCCTTTTGGAATACGGTGTCAGTGACGGCGATGCTTTTGCCGTGGGGCTGGCCTGTGGCGGCACCATCCGCATTCTGGTCGAACCGGTGGGCGCTGTTTTACCGGCGGACCTGTTGCAGGATCTGGTGACCGCCAGACAGACCCGCAGGCCCGTGGCCTATGAGGTGCGCATGGACAGCGGCAAGCGGCAGCTCTTGCAGGACGGGTACGATGACCGCTTTGCCACGGACCGCTCCGGCTTCGAAGAGGACGGTGCCGTGTTCGTGGCGATCCACAACCCGCCTTTGCGGCTGGTCATTGTTGGGGCTGTGCACATTGCGCAGGCGCTGGTACCAATGGCGCGGGTTGCAGGCTACGATCCTTCCGTGATCGACCCGCGCGGCGCTTTTGGATCGCAGGCGCGGTTTCCGGACACAAATCTTGTGGATGAGTGGCCGGATGAGGCCATGACGCAGCTTGGGGTGGACAGTCGAACAGCCGTTGTTCTGCTGACCCATGATCCCAAACTGGATGATCCCGCCTTGCATATCGCCTTGAAAAGCCGGTGTTTCTACATCGGCGCTTTGGGATCAAAAAGAACCCATGCCGCGCGCGTTGCACGCCTGACAGAGGCGGGGTTTGCCCAAGCAGATATTGCGCGCATCCATGGCCCTGTCGGCCTCGACATCGGGGCGGCGGGCCCGCCCGAGATTGCGGTGTCCATTCTTGCGGAAATGACGCGTGTGCTCAGGCGCGGCGCATGAAATTCGGCGAAGTATCTGTCGCAACAGCCGCTGGTGCCGTTCTGGCGCATTCCGTGGGCGTGTCGGGCAAACGCCTGCGCAAAGGGATCGTTCTGACGTCGCAGGACATAGAGGCGCTTGAGGCCAGTGGGCATGAAACCGTTGTGGTTGCGCGCCTGTCCGCCTCGGATGTGGACGAGAATACCGCCGCGCGCAGGCTGGCCGCGGCGCTGGCTCCTGATCCTGTGGCACGCGGCGTGCAGATCAAAGAGGCTTTTACAGGCCGGGTAAACCTTGTGGCGGTACATCCCGGCGTGGTTGCTTTGGACGAAGATGCATTGCGAGAGGTCAACCGCATTGATCCCATGATCACCTGCGCCACGGTTCCCGCCTTTCAGCAGATGGCGCCGGGCGGGTTGGTGGCGACCATCAAGATTATTTCCTACGGGGTGGACGCCGGGCACCTTGATGCGGCCTGTGCTGCGGCAGGTGACGGCATCCGGGTCTTGCCACCTGTTGCAAAAACCGTCGAGCTTATTGTGACTGATATCCCCGGCGGTGCTGGCGACAAAGGGCGTGAGGCCATCGAAAACCGGCTGATGGCCTTTGGCATTCAAATGGCGCCGCCCGTGCGGGTGCCGCATCAGACCGGGGCGCTGACCGCGGCGCTGGCCGGTTCGACCGCCGATGTGGTGTTGATCCTGACCGGGTCCGCGACCTCCGATCTGCACGACGTGGCCCCCGCAGCTTTGATCAAGGCGGGCGGCGATGTTGCGCGCTTTGGCATGCCGGTTGATCCGGGTAATCTGCTTTTCCTGGGCTCTTTGCAGGGCCGTCCTGTGATTGGTCTGCCAGGCTGCGCGCGCTCTCCGGCGCTCAATGGGGCCGACTGGGTGCTGTCGAGAATTATCTGCGGTGTCGATGTCACCTCGGACGATATTGCGGCCATGGCAGTTGGGGGCCTGCTCAAGGAAATTCCCACGCGCCCGCAGCCCCGGCGGCCCCGTTGAAAATCAGCAACTTGCGACCATAGTGCCGCAGAGCAAAAAAGGCGTTTGTTCTGTGACGAACACCGTGTTTAACTCCGGTCAACAAATCGGATCAGGGAGGGTATTATTGTGGTTGACGTGAAGATTGTAGTGAATGGCGTTGAGCGGTCTGGGTCTTGTGAGGGTCGGACGTTGCTGAGCGGTTTTTTGCGTGAAGAGCTTGGGCTGACGGGGACGCATGTGGGG
>JBGCEG010000067.1:0-58330 GCA_045106135.1 Roseobacter sp.
GGAGCGGCATCAAACCGCGACAGGTCCATTCTACGACAGACGTTTTGCCGGTTCCGCGAGCGCCGATAATCGCATTAAGTCCCGGCTCAAAGCGCAAATCTAAACCATCGAGGAAACCCTCTTCGACCTGCACTCTTGTAATCTTCATGGGTTCCTCACCTTAAGCCTAGCGGTGTTTATCAAGCGATGTCTGTCCAGCTTAAGCGGTAGGGCCAACGCGGTCGAGAGCCGTTGTGAATTAGCGTATCAGGTGGCAGCTGAGACTATCACCACAACCGCCCAAACGATGTTTGAATGACTTTGACACAATCCCAACTTGCCAATTTAGAACGCGGAAGCAACCTAGCTCGACCAGCGTCACCGTGCCATTTCAGCGAATGTCTGGATTCCGCCCATAGTGTTGAAAAACTCCGGTTTTTGCGAAAATGGATGAAAAACTGGCGCATAGAACGCATCTCCGAAAATTCATCCAAGGGGTCGGCCCAAAACCGGTGTTGGCGATGTCGGACGCGCTCAGCGGCTCTAGCGGGCACTCGGTGTCAAGTCTGCAGCTGTAATGGATTCTTACAGGAAAACGCAGCTATCAGATTTTCGAGTTTTTCAACAAAATCAGCCCTTCAAGACGTATCTGTCTTCCGTGAAGATGTAATCCTAGCAAATCACGCTCGCATGATAGTCTGGCGACTGACACCAAACAGTCGCGCAATTTCAGTCACTGGTCGACCATTGTCGTCTCTCATTCGTCGGACCTCGTCTCGTTGTTCCGGAGTGAGTGAAGATGGTCGACCGCCCACTCGCCCGCGCTTTCGAGCGGCAGCGAGGCCCTCTTTGGTGCGCTCCACAATCCGCTCGCGCTCAAACTCAGCGATTGAGCCAAAAACATGGAAGATCAAACGGCCTGCCGGGGTGGTCGTATCAATATCTTCTCCAAGTGACCGAAAGCCCGCTCCCCTTTCGCGTATCGTTTCGACAATTTCGATCAGGTCACGAAGTGAGCGCGCAAGACGATCATATTTGGTGACGATCACTACATCGTTCTTACGCAATTGTTCCAGAAGATTTTCGAGTTCGACGCGGTTGCGGTTCTTCCCTGTCTTCTTTTCCTTGAAAATTCGTTCAGCGCCAGCAGCCGTCAAGGCGTCAATCTGAGCGTCCAGTGTTTGTTCATCTGTTGAGACGCGGGCATATCCAAATATCATGGTCATAGTGTACCAAAAACGCGTTCAAAACTAAAAGGTTTTGGTTGGGTTTTGTGGACAGTAATTGTCCAATGTTTGCGGTCAATGACTTAAGTTGTCCAAAAACGACCGTTTTTGACAGGTATGTTTTGGCATGGGGTTATTGTCAGGCGCTTATCTGCACGGTAAAAGCCGGTGACACGTGCGAAGACCTCTTCGACATTTCCCCAGCGTCTCGCAATCGGAAGGACGGCCAGGTGAATGATCAGCCAAGCGGCGTAAACGAAGTCCTGATCCCAAAATCCGCTAGCCGGGACTTTCCCATGTGCGAATTGGTTGCGAATTGACGGCCCGCCCGGGAAACTAAACAGAAGATCTATCTCGTGAATGTAACGAGATGGGATGATCTCTTCTAACAATGTCCGCCAAGGTCGATCGGGGTTCAGCAAGATGGACAATGAAGCTTCGGTCTGTATGCCGTCTGCATCGGCAGTCGTTGTATCGTGGCCGTTGAGGCTAAGAACATGACGCAATGAATTTTCAAGTTGAGGAACCAACAAGGAAACAGCCTCAATGTCTTCGCAGCCAAGAAAATGGGAAATACCGCGAGCGAAAATGTAGTCATGCCCCGCAGGTATGAATGGGCTGTCGCGAAGTAACTCAAGGATGGTCTCGCTGGCTACATGGTGCTCCATTGCAAGCGTTTGCCGGATTGGTTTGATTGCACCTGCAACAGTGACTTGACGCGAAGTTCCTCAATGGAAGGCCATCAGATACTTCAAGTGATCTTCCTGGGAAACAGCATCACCGCCCATACCCGGAGACCTATAGATAACCCGACCTTGGAAGTCGTGCACTTGCATCGGCATGATGCCTTGCAACGGAAATTCCTGGGCATGCTCCGTGGCGGTTTCGATATCAGGGGGTCGCCACACAGGTCATAAACAAGCTTGATCACCTTGAGGGCGAAGAGGTTGCCGCCTGGACAGAGGGCGGCGCGTAAGCCACCGGATCAGGTGTGGCGCGGCGCTGGCCGGGTCGCGGGTTGCATCCACCCACACGTCACGCAAGCCCACCGGATGACGCGGAAACAAGAGCCCAACAGGCCCCCGAGGCAAACGCGCGGGGCACATTAAAGTCGCGCGAAGTGGGCGACCATCTCAGGCGCGGCATAGCGATCTGGGTTCGCCTCATCAGCAAAAGCGACCAGCGCGAGGTGGACCTTGTGCACCAGTGTCCAGTCTTTGCCGACCAGTTCGACGTCGTGTGGCGCAAAAGGCCCATGAAAAATTGTACGGGAAGCATCGAAATCTCTGAAGGAAATGGGTTCGTTTTTGCGCAGACAACGCCGCTGGAGGCGTTAGACTGGTCGAAATTGTTCAGAGGCAAGTTATGCATATTCCCTATCTTTCTCATACTGAACTGGAAGCACTGAACATCTCACCTGCTGAAATTATTCAGTGTATTGAAAACACTATTCGCGGCAGCGCATCGGGACGTGTCTGGGCCGCTCCGAAGGCCGTTGTGGTGCCACCACAGGATCAACGCTACATGATGGCGGCTTTGGCCGCACAAGATAACCCGTCGCTCCTCGCGGTGAAAACTGTCGTGTTAAATCCGGACAACCCTGAACACGGCCTGCCGCAGATCAATGGCCTTGTCACCATGCTCGACAGCGCGACAGGCCTGCCCGCAGCCATTCTTGACGGCAACTGGGTCACCGCCGTGCGCACTGCGGGTTTGAGCCTGACGGCGGCCAAGTATCTCGCGCGCGCAGCCTCGGCCACAATCGGCTTTGTAGGATGCGGCGTACAAGCAAGCAGCCACCTTGCTTTGTTCAATGATATCTACCCGCTAAAGGAGGTCGTCTTTTTTGGTCGTGGACAGGCAAACCAGGATCGGCTTGCCGGCGAAGCAACATCGATGGGTCTGGCGGCGCACCCCTGCCCGACGGCTGACGAGGTGCTTGCCCGTGCCGACATCGTCGTGACCACCGTCACGCACACCACTGGCGCGCCTCCCTTTTTGGACGCAGGTGCCATGAAGAAAGGCAGTTTTGCAGCGATTGTCGACCTCGCAGCACCATGGCACCGACAAAGCTTTGCAGAACTGGACAGCGTCATCATCGACGATCTTGCGCAGGAGGCCGCTCTGCCAAACAAATTGTGCGACCCCGAATTGGTGACGGGCGATTTGTCCGGACTAGTTTTGAACACGGCAAACGGTCGTCAAACCGAAAGCGAGCGCACCGCTTTTGTTTTTCGGGGGCACGCTCTTGGCGATCTTGCGCTGTCTGTCGCGGCACTGCAGCGCTACCGACGCGATCATTCTGATGGATGACGCTCTATCTTTGCTCAATGACCGCATTTGGCGGGATTTGCACGCTGTGGCATCGAAGGGCACTCCCGCGCCCGCGTGGCAGAACATGGTCCTGTCAACGACCGATTTGAACGGTGTTCCCCAGTCTCGTATGGTGGTCTTACGGGACGCAGATGTCGACCGGCGGCGTATTTTTTTTCATACGGACACGAGAAGTCCCAAGTGGGAGCAGATGCAAAAGCGCCCCACCGTGTCCTTGCTGGTTTATGATTCAGAGCGGCGGGAACAGCTCAGGTTGACCGGGAAAGCCATGCTGCACGCGCCTGGCGATCTGCTGCAAAACTCTGTCTGGAACGCGCTGTCTGCCTGGACGCGGACAACATACTGCGGGGGGCCACCGGGGCACGTAAAGGGCGCGCCTGTGCCGCAAGACGTCTTATACGAAGCGCCAACCACGTCTGAAACAGAACCCGGCCGCTCTGTTTTTGGGGTTGTTGAGGTCCAGGTTGCCTCACAAGATTGGTATCAGCACCCGCGAGGAGACATTCAGCGTGCAGTGTTCGATTTCTCATCCGATGGACGTGTCGCTTCAGCCCGATGGATCGCGCCCTGAGCGGGAAACAGGTGCCAGTTTGTTTTACCAAGTTCAGCGTGAGTATTTCTTTGCACAGGCATGCGGTTCAAGAGTTTGACCGAAGCTAGCCGTTTTCCCTCTTTTGCCAATAGTTGGCTAGGCGATGCGCTTGTCTGCTTCGGCTTGCAAGGCTGCGTTGGCGGGCTGCCGCATATCAATGTGGTAGAACCGGTGACAGCCGCGTCCATCGCGTTTTGCCGCATAAAGCGCCAAATCCGCGTCCATCGCCATTGCTTCGGCGTCCGGCGCGGGGTAATCGGTCGAAATTGCCGTTCCTGCACTGGCGGACAGGCTCAAGATTTCTCCCTCAATATCTGTGGCCTCGCCAAGAGCGCGCATAATGCGGTCTGCGATCCGCTCGACACCTTTCGGATCAATGGCGTCGCGCAAGATGACAACAAACTCGTCTCCTCCAAACCGGGCAACAATATCCCTTGAGCGTGTTTCGGTGGTCAATACATGCGCCACCCGTTTCAGCGCAGCATCACCTGCAGCATGACCATACGTGTCATTGATTGCTTTGAAGAAATCCAGATCAAGGTGCATCATTGCAAAAACCTCACACGACTGAACCAGCGTGGCCACAGCCACATCCAAGGCACGCCGGTTGCTTAGCCCCGTAAGCGCATCCGTAGACGCCTGCTGTTCTGCAGCAACGCGAGCTTTTTCCAACTTAGCGTTCAGGGCCTCAAAGGCATCCATCGCTGCGGATTTTGCCTCCACCAGATAGAGCATTTCTATGGTCAGATCCGTCACAGCAAAATCGGCCGCGGTCAGATCGTAAAGCTGCACCGCGCGTACCACATTGATCCCGAAAGACAGGTTCAGCAGGTATTGGCCATTTGGCAAACCGGGCATCAGAACGCCCTTAAGTTCGAGGTCAGGCACAGTCTTTGCACGCAGGCGCAGCTTTTGCCCAGACAGATCAGAGAGCGGCGCACTGTTTGCCCCATCTTGTGGGCTTTTTACGTCAAACAAATCCCGCAGTTCCGTGTTGTCGCAAAACCCATCTCCCAACGTTTTTCTGATAGTAGGTCCAGCGGACAGGATCGTCCCGTCATTCCCCAGAACAAGGTGCATCGGGCAGATCATGTCCAGCATGTCAGATTGCGAGGTCTTAGTCATCCTGCCTGCGCTCCCAAAGCAAATCCTTTGTCTTCGGCGTATTCGGCTTCGAGCAAAGAAACCCCGATGCGTTCTCTGTCCTCTTCAACACCCACATGTTCAAGATACACCAACGCGCCGTAGTCATCCGCCATGGCGCGCAAAATGCCCATCATCAAATACCCCGACCCCGACAGGGGCCCGGCGCAATGCAACTCATAGTATCCCGGCGTGTTCTGTCGAAGCTCCAGTTCAGGCAGATCAAGGTTGGCCACAGCCAGTCGCGCCCGTTCCGGCAATTCATCAAGCGAATGCAGAAAGTCAACGAAATCAACACCGCTGAACCGCATCAGCCTGCGCAGAGCTTTCACATTCTGATGCGACACAAGGTAGGTGCCGATGTCTTCCATCAGTTCCTCATAGGGGCGGTTCAGCACATCGCATACGGCCGTCAACAACATGGGCGTAATTTCATCGTCGTATCTGGCCATGGCTTCGAATTCGACGACGCCCACATCAGCCCGCAGCGCAGCGGTTTGCCACTGCGCTTCGCCGTAGCTGTCAATCACAAAGCGTTGGATCGCTCGGTTCACGAGACCATGCATAGACCGGATTCCTTACATACAGCGCGAAGATCGCGCGAAGCAGTTAAGAAAAACCCAACAACATCCAGCGAAATGGGGTAAATTCGACCAACAAAGTCAAAAGTCAGTTGGCGCGCCACCTTCTTCCTTGCGTTTGGCAACAAATGTTTCAAGCTCTTCGCGAATTGCCGCGTCCAAGTCAGGGGCCTCAAAACTGCCCACAATCTCTTTGAACATCAGATGCGCGCGTTCCGGTGTCCAAACGCCACCCGCAGCCTCCCATCCCTCATAGTTTTTCCAGTCACTGAGAAACGGTTGATAAAAGGCGCTCGTATAGCGGTCTTGCGTGTGCTGAATGCCAAAGAAATGCCCCGCGTTCCCAACCGACTTTATGGCATCCAAGGCTATTTCATCTGGTCCGGTTTCCGTGATGACCGGGTCCATATACCGCTGTATTTGCTGCAAAACCTCGCAATCCATGATGAACTTTTCAGGCGAGGCGATCAGCCCGCCTTCCAACCATCCGGCTGCATGATACACCATGTTGGTGCCGGACTGGACCGCAGCCCACAGACTGTTGGACGTCTCCCACATCGCCTGTCCGTCAGGGACATTCGCCGCACACACCCCACTGGAACGCATGGGAAGGCCGTAAAAGCGACACAGCTGCCCGGTCATCTGGGTGGCCCGCATGTACTCGGGCGTGCCGAACGCAGGCGCACCGGATTTCATGTCCACATTCGATGTGAAGGTCCCAATGGCCACAGGCGCACCGGGTCGGATCACCTGCGCCAGCACCACCGCACAAAGCGCCTCCGCAAGGCTTTGCGCCACAGCCCCTGCCATGGTCACAGGGGCCATCGCCCCGGCCAGTGTAAAGGGCGTCACCACAAGGCCCTGCCCCCGCTTGGCCAGCCGCATCCACCCATCCAGCATCGGATAGTCGTGTTTCAGGGGCGATGTTGAATTGATGTTGGTGTACATCCGAGGTGCGGCGTCAAATTCCTCGTGGCTGATGCCTTGGGAAATGCGCACCATCTCCATGACGTCTTCGACCCGTTCACGCCCCAGCGAATAGGCATGCATGACCTTGTCGGTCAGCGTAAGCTTGTCATAGACAACATCAAGGTGTCGCACAGATGCATGTATATCGACCGGTTCTACCGGATAGCCGCCCGCGAAGTGGATGCAGTTGAAGTATTGGGTCAGTTTCAGCAGGTCGCGGCACATCTCGCGCGTTCCCGGCACCTTTGTGCCAAGGCTCATATCCCAGTAGTTGGGTGGCGATGATACGTTGCCAAACAGCAGGTTCCGACCGCCCACCGTGATCTTGCGATCAGGATTGCGTGGCGTCAGCGTGAACTGAGATGGCGCATGCGCGATCCACTCCATCACGAAGTCACGCCCCATGCGAACGGTTTCGCCCTGCACGTCTGCGCCTGCCTTTTTGAGAATTTTGCACGCTTCCGGGTTGAAGAATTCAATTCCGATTTCTTCGAGAATGCGCATGGCACCATCGTGGATCGCCTGCACCCCTTCCCCGGTCAGCGGCTCGGTCGGGGCGTCGCGGTTGACAGGCGGGTTCCACGGCATCTGTTCGATCACGGCGGATCCGCGACGCGAGGCGGCCCCTGCGCGCCCGCCGGCACGCGATCTGCTTCGCCGTTGGGTGGATGCATCAACCATATCGTCTCTCCTCCTCGGGTGCGCGTCCCAAAGAGGTCAGAGCCAAGTGCCGCAGGCCGTCTTGTTCGCGACATAAATCGTCGCATTCGTCAGATGGCCGCTCAAAAGCGCGAGAGCCAGTCTGGCAGCGCGCTGATGTCAGGCAAAACGACGTCCGCAAGCGGTGCCAGCGTCTCTGCATTTGCGAGGCCCGTCAAAACCGCAACGCACTGCATGCCTGCCGCCCGGCCAGCGATCAGATCATGGGTGCTGTCTCCAATCATCACACAGGCCTCAGACGGCACATCAACAGCGTCGCAAAACGCCAGCAACTGCCCCGGACCGGGCTTGGCCCCATGCCCGCTGTCAAACCCCGCGATGAAATCAAATGCCTCTTCGACACCGGCTGAGGAAAGATGCGCGCGCGCAGGCCCTTCGGCGTCATTTGTGGCAACCCCCAGCTTGTAGCCCCCTGCCCTCAACGCACCCAGCAAGGGCGACAAGGGCACCGCCTCAAGCTGTGGGGCGCGTGCAGCTTCCTCGTTCAGCGTGTCCAGAAGGCTGGCGCGCGACATGTCGGGGAAATGAGGGGCAAGCGCATCACAGACTTCTGCCGGTGTCCCGGCGATCACAATACTATCGGTTCTGAACTGGCAGTGCGCTAGATCGAACCCGATTGCTGCGCCAACTGCCGCAGCCTCGGCCTCTGAATTGGCCAAGCGGGTCAAAAACGCGGCGGCCCATGCCTCCCACGTCCGCGCGAAATCAAAAAGAGTGCCATCCTTGTCAAAAAGCAAAGCACGCGGCTTTTGAATCTGCGCCCTCATGTCCAATGCGTCTCGCTGCCACCGGGTAAAGCACGGCGCGCGGCCAGCAACGAGTCGTAAGACAGCGTGCGCGCATCGCAGGCTTCAATCACCCACTTGTCATCCATCATCACGAAATCGAGCACCATACCCAGAAAGATGGGGTCATGTACGCCAGTGCGGATATCGCTCTCTGACAAACCGGTAGACCCTTGAAAAACCGACAGCAATTCATCGTTGGCGGTCAGCCACGTCAGAATCTCAAGCGCTGTGGCTTCGGCGGCTTCCTGCTGCTTGGTCATGTTTTGCACGCACTTTCCAAATTCCTGAAACTCTTTGTTAACCAATCTGAGGACAATGTCGACCACCGCATATCACCCCAGAAAGGACGCTCAAGCGTGCAGGGAAAAATACTCATCGTTGATGCGATCGCAACCAACCGAATTGTTCTGAAAGTTAAGCTTGCGTCGGCCTTTTACGAAGTGCTTCAGGCCGCAACCGCTGACGAAGCGTGCAAAATGGCGCTCCGCCATGGGCCCGATCTTGTAATCTCTGCGATGAGCTTGCCAGACAGCGATGCAGCAGATCTTTGCCAGAAGCTGGCAAAAAACCCGCAAACCCGGTCCATTCCCATGATGGTGATCGGATGCAGGCTGGAAACAGAAACCCGCCTTGCTGCCCTTGAAGCCGGAGTGCAGGATGTCATGCTCAAACCCATTGACGACACTTTATTGCTTGCCCGCGTGCGCAGTTTGATCCGGGCGCATAATTCAACATCGGAGTGGCAGATGCGAGACGATACTTCACGGGCTTTGGGTTTTGCAGAAGAGATTGCCGATTTCGGCCTTCCCGGGCGCGCCGTTGTTGTGGGCTCTGACGAGGGCATGGCACAGGCGTGGATTGACCTCTTGACCCCGCGCCTGCGCACATCCTTAAGCTATGTGCCCCCCGAAACCGCGTTGCGCGATCTGGCACCCGGAAAAGTACCCGACATCTTTGTCCTGATCATTGATGAAAATGAAAACCATTCGGGCGATGTGCTCCGCCTGCTGGCAGCGATCCGGGCCACGGCGATCACGCGCCACGCCGGCATTCTGGTGGTGCATCCGAAACCAGACCCTGGCCTTGCCGCCTATGCGCTTGATCTGGGCGCGGATGATCTGATGACTGAAGGGTTCCACACAGCGGAAGCCACGTTGCGGATCAAAGCCATGATGCGCCGCAAACACATCGCCGACAAGCTGCGCGCAACAGTACGTACAGGGTTGAAGGCTGCCGTATCGGACCCGTTGACCGGTCTTCGCAACCGGCGCTATGCCATGCCCCATCTGGCCCGCGTGGCTGAACACGCGGCGGCAACCGGTCGTAGTTTCGCCGTAATGGTGGCCGATCTTGATCACTTCAAAAGGATTAACGACCTTTATGGTCACGCCTCCGGCGACGCGGTGCTGGTCGAGGCATCTCGCAGGCTGCGTGAAAACCTGCGTGGCATCGACCTTGTCGCCCGCATCGGGGGAGAAGAGTTCCTGATCGTCATGCCTGCTACCCCGCTGACCGAAGCGCGCGCTGCTGCCAGCAGACTGTGCCGCAAAATAGGCGGAAAGGGCTTTATTGTGCCGGGGGCTGACAAACCGATCACCGTGACCATTTCCATTGGCGTCACCATCGGCGGCATGAAAAAACAAATCGAAGCAGAGCCTTCAAACGATGCAAATCAGCTGCTCGATGCTGCCGACAAAGCGCTCTATGCCGCAAAACTGCAAGGTCGAAACCAGTTCAACCTCAGCAGGCCTGCCGCTTAAATCACCCGTGCCGGGTTCAGTCTGATTTGCCGTCTCGCACGCGGCGCTTGTCCAGAAACGCGTTGATGGCTTGCGCATAATCGCGCCGTTCAGCGTCCTCCATCGCCGCAACATGGGCAAGCCACGCACCTTGTGCTGCACTTTGCACAGCGATTGAGGACTGCGCCTGCCGGGACACCGCAGCGTCAAGTTGCGTAAGATCAAACGGGGTCGCTTCGAGCGCCGCAACGACTGCTTTGAACATATCGCGCCGTGCTGCACGGTCCGGCAACCCTGCGTCATTTGAGGTGCGCACCGCGCGCATGATTTCCCGACGGTCCTCTTTGGGCAGGGCCATCATGTAGGCTCTGCCAAAACTCCCCGACGGGGGTGGACCGCCGGTGAACCGTGGAGTGCCGTCAAAGCGCAAGGCGGCCCCTGCAATCACGCCTATAAAGGCCAGATTAAGCGCAAGGGACACCAACAAGGTAGGCTTGAGCCACCTGCTCTGACGCCCGGAATTGCCTGCTTCATCCTGCATTTCTTTATCCCTCTTCCAAATCCCACCCGAAGGCCGTCTCGTAGACCGCCTCCGTTTGCGCGCTTTCAACATCGCTCGCCCCAAGCCATGCGGCGGGGTCGGGCACGGCGGCCGGTGGACTGACCCCGATCCAAAGACCGGTGCATCCCGCCGCAACCAACCCGCCAAGGCCCTGCCAGCCTCCCAGCATTTCAAAGAAACCTGTGGATTTTCTGTGCTGCGATTTCCGGCGCACAGGCTGCAACCGTTCGGCATCTTCAAGAACACGCGCAGACAACGTCTTTGGCACCTGCGTCTGATGCGACGCGTCCGCAAACAAGTCATCCAGCGCTTGGTCCGTGATTTTGCGTTTATCCGTCATCGGTATACCCCAAAGCTTCCTTTTGCGCGGCAAGCAGATGTTGCAAGGCGCGCCGTCCTCTTGCTGTCAGGCTTTCAACTGCCCGCGTACTCAAATCCATAATCTCTGCAATCTCCGGATTGCCCAGACCTTCGATATGTCTCAGAACCACGGCCTCGCGTTGCCTGTCTGGCAAAGCGTTCAGCGCAGTTTGCAAAGCATCCTGCCGCGCAGTGGATTGCAGATGCTCTGTCGCATCCGGCCCCGGATCGGGCATCTGTGCAATTACGTCGATCCCGACCATACGCCGTTTGCGCAGCATGTCAGTGCACAGATTGGCCGTCACCCGGTAGAGCCACGTCCCAACCTGTGCCTCGCCCGACCGCCAGTCGGGCGCAATTTTCCAAAGCCGTATCATGGCCTCCTGTGCCACATCCTCTGCCGCCGCAGCGTCCCCCAAAAGACGCCGGGCATGCCGGAATACGCGCGGCAAACAGCGCTCCGTCAGGAGCGCTGCCGCCCGCCGATCCCCCGCAGCATAGCGCATCAGCAATGCGTCTTCAGACAGATTTTCAACACTATCACGCGGCATGGTCATCTCGCCTTGGGCTAACCTACCCGCATTGCACCACGCAAGCCGATAGGTCCGGTTGTGGCTTTAGCGTGACGCGCGGCGCTCTTTCATTTTGGCCTGAGCGGCTTCGAATTCTTCCTTCGTGACCGATCCGCTGCCATCCGCATCAATCCGGTCAAACATGCGCGAGCGACCGCTATGCTGGCTCAGCTCTTCAGACGAAAGCAACCCATCGCTGTTGGCATCCAAACGCTGCATCATGCGGTCGGCGCGGGTTTTGGCACGCTCAGTGCCTCTTGCCGCGATTTCAGCGACGCTCAGCATCCCGTCTCCGTTTGCGTCCGCCTCTGAAAGCCGCGCCATTCTGTGCTGAGACATTTCAGCCTGCGTGATTTGTCCATTTCCATCGACATCCAGCATTTCAAAGCTGACGGGTGCCCGCTGTCCACCTTCTGCGGCAAAAGACTGCGTGGCCGTAACCGCCAAGGCGCTCACGATGAGAAGTGGAATGAATAAAGATCTGTTCATTGGATGTCTCCGGTTTGTTTACAAGATCGCGCATCTGAGCCACGATCCTATGTAGAACGCGGCAGCACGCGTTTTCCGTCGCGCCACTAACAAAAAATTTTAGCGACATCCCGCCGCAGCGACAGGGCGTCACCTTTTCCGCGCCTTATTTACGCTTCATAAAGCGCGACATATTAGTCTGCGAGCAACCGATGTCCGAAACGATACACAACGCCGATTCCCTGACACGCGCACCCGCAAGCTCGCTGAACGAGGTCGAAGAGCGCCAGACATGGCCTTCAATCCTGCGCGGCTGGCGACGGACATGCCCAAGTTGCGGCAAGGGGCCACTGCTGAAATCCTACCTTAAGGTGAACGACACCTGCGCGGTTTGCCGCGAAGAATTGCACCATCATCGCGCGGATGACGGGCCTGCGTACCTGACCATTTTTTTTGTAGGGCACCTCATGGCCCCTTTGTTGCATTTCAGCTATGCGACGTGGCGTCCAGAGCCTTTGACCCTTTTCACCGTATTTGCCGTGGGATGCGTGGCGCTGTCCCTCTACTTGCTCCCCCGGCTTAAAGGGGCGATGATCGGGTATCAGTGGGCACGTGGCCTCGGAGGCTTCGGCAGCCCGGTCTGAGTATGCCCCACCAAGCGTGAAAGGTGAAAGATGCCCGCTCACACGACAGACAAGAGCGCGGTGCGGGATGCAGCTACTCTCATCGTCTTGCGGGACAGACATAGCACACCGCGCATTTTGATGGGACAGCGCGGGGCGAAAGCCGCTTTCATGCCGAATAAATTTGTCTTCCCGGGCGGAGCCTTGGACGCAGGCGATGCGCATGTCCCCACCGCGACGCCTCTGCCCGACCCCTGCGCAACACGCCTGTTGAATGCAACCGATGCAACCGTGGCCTCTGGATTGCCCGCAACGGCTATTCGTGAGCTGTGGGAAGAAACTGGCCTGCGACTGGGAAAACACGGTACCTGGCCCGCGCCCGTCCCTGATGATTGGGCGGATTTTGCTACGACCGGCGTTCTGCCTGATGCCGGCGCATTGCAGTTTGTTTTTCGCGCGCTCACACCACCGGGGCGTCCCCGCAGGTTTGATGCGCGGTTTTTTTTGGTGGATGCCACTGCCATTCAGGACGATCTTGATGATTTTTCCGCAGCGTCCGATGAGCTGTCGCATCTGCAATGGGTCCCGTTAGAGGACGCGCGCCGCTTTGACATGCCGTTTATTACTGAGGTTGTTCTGGCCGAAGTACAATCGCGTCTTGCAAATACAGCGCCCCCTGACAGCGTGCCCTACTTCCGCAATGATGAAGAGGCGAGCCTGTTTCTGCGGCTCTATGGCAAACCGCAAGCAGACCACAACGCGGGCTCAGGCGACTAAAACCAGCGCCACAATCGATGCCACCAGCAACCCGATGCCACAGAGTTCCCGGCCTGTGCTGCGTTCGCCAAAAATCAGGGTCGAGATCAGCAGGCTGAACACAAGCTCGATCTGACCAACGGCCTTGACCAGTGCCGCTGTTTGCAAGGTAAAGGCCAGAAACCAGCAAAACGAGCCGCCCATGGACAAGATGCCGATCCAGATGGCGATCCGGCGCGCCTGCCAGACGGCAAAGATCTGACCCGGAGACCGCCATTTCAGCCAAAGCGCCATCCCTACTAGTTGAGACGCCGTGACAGCACTCAAGGTGACGGCGGCGCGCAAAACCGCGTCATCTGTTGCCAGTTCCAACGACGCACCCCGGTAGCAAACAGCCGATATCGCGAACAAAAACCCTGCCCCCAGACCCAGCGCCACGCTTTGGTTTGCCATGCTCCGCCAGCCCCGCACGTCGCTTTGCGGCTGCTTGGACAATAAGATGACACCGCACACCCCCAGCGCAATCGCCGCAAAAGCAAAAAGGCTCACGCCCTCTCCCAATAGCACAAGTCCGACCAGGACTGACAGGATGGTTTCCGTCTTTTTCAGCGTGATCCCGACGGCAAAATTGCGCGACTTGAACAATTGCACCACGCAGACCGTGGCCAGCACCTGCGCCAGTCCACCGGTGAGCCCGAAGACCCAGAACAACACGGATAGCGCAGGCATTTCCAAGCCATAGACCGCCAGATAGGCCGCAAGACCAAGGGCGACCAAGGGCGCTGAATACAAAAAACGCGCAAAGGTTGCGCCGCTGGCCGTCAAAGTGGCCGTGGCCAGCACCTTTTGCAGCATAAAACGCAGCGCCTGAAACGAGGCGGCGGCCACGGTCGCCAAAAGCCACAGGTCTATTGTCGGAAGGGTCATGCCCCTCCCTATGCAGCAATCCGGGTGGGACCGCTAGGGCTTCGGGTCCGGATTTTCCGTATGCCCATCCACTGCGATGACCTGCCCGCTGACGTGCCGCGCGGCAGGTGAGGCCAGAAAAACCGCCATCGCCGCGACATCCTCCGCTTCAACGAAGCGGCGCATCGATGTGCCCGACGCATAGCCATCGTACACCATTTGCCGGCTCATTCCCTTGGCCGCCGCTTCACGCGCGAGGACCGCATCCATGCGCGGGCCCTCCACCGCGCCGGGACAGATTGCATTGGCGCGCACGCCGTGCGGCCCAAGCTCCATCGCCAGCGTTTTCATCAAGCCGATCACTGCCCATTTGGCGGCAGCGTAGGGTGCGCGCATCGGGTAGCCAAAAAGACCAGCAGTCGAGGATGTGAGAACCATCGCCCCTTGCCCTGCGCGTTTCATCAGGGGCGCTGCGTGTTTCGCAGCCAGAAAGGCCCCCTCCAGATTGACACTGACGCAGGCGCGCCATGCCTCCAGTTCAACCTCCTCGATAGGGGCCGTGGGCCCTGCGATCCCTGCATTTGCACACAGCACGTCGATCTGTCCCATCTGTGCGATCACCCCGGCCATGTCTGGCTCGCTGGCAACATCTGCATGGTGCGTGCGCCAGTAATCCGGGCAAGCACCAAGCGCTGCTGCGTCCACATCTGTCACCCAGACCTCATCCCCGGCGGCGTCAAATGCGCGCGCCATCGCCGCACCAATGCCGTTGGCCCCTGCGGTGATCAGGACCTTTCTCACCGTGACGCGCCGACGCTGCGCCCTGCCCCCTCAGGACGCGGCAAGTCTGCCTGCGCCACCACAAAGCGGCGGAGGGCAGCATCCACATGCGGTGCAGCACCCGACGGTTTGCGGGTCTCCAGACTGACGTGCAGCAGAAAATGCTCTGCCGTGGCCAAGAGATCATCGTCCGCCTTCATCTCGTGCCACAGGTGCATTTTCTTGCCCCCGCCCCCCAGCACACGCGTGAAGATTGTGATCTGCGTGCCTGCCAAGGCTTCTCCCAGATGGCGAATATGCGTCTCTGCCGTGAAATAGCTGCCGCCTGTCGCAATATAGTCGGCATCGCAGCCAATCACTTGCATAAAGCGGTCGGTCGCGTCGCCAAAAGCCTGCAGATAGCGCGCCTCGTTCATATGGCCGTTGTAGTCGGTCCAGTCGAGCGGTACGGCCCGGTCCACCGTCTTGAGAGGCGCGCCGGGATCAGCGATATCCGCCGCACCATCTGACAACGCCGTTCTTTGGCGGATGTTTGCCTCATGCGTGTTCAAAAGCGCGCCCGCCCCCCAGTCCTGCGCCTTGAGCGCGCGCAGCATGGCAACAAGGTTGTTGTCCCGTATGCGTTCAAGATCGCGGATACCATAGGCCCCGGACTGGTCATCAGACTGCCCCGCGATCAGATCGACAAGCGCATCGTCGAAGTCTGGCACATCCATCAGTTTTGTCCATGGCCACTTCAACGCAGGGCCAAACTGCGCCATGAAATGCTTCATCCCGGCTTCCCCGCCCGCCACGCGGTACGTCTCGAACAGGCCCATCTGCGCCCAACGCAGACCAAAGCCATAGCGGATCGCGTTGTCGATCTCTTCGGTGGTGGCGATCCCGTCCTTGACCAGCCAGAGCGCCTCGCGCCACACCGCCTCAAGAAACCGGTCCGCCACATGCGCATCGATTTCCCTTTTCAGATGCAAGGGGTACATGCCGAGGTCGCGCAGAATGGCCGACATGGTTTCTGTCGTTTCAGGCGGGTTCGCAGGCGTTGTCACCACTTCCACCAACGGCAGCAGATAGACGGGGTTGAAGGGGTGTGCCACCATGATCTGGCCCTGCCGCGCCCGTCCGTCCTGCAACTGTGACGGGCGAAACCCAGAGGTTGACGAGCCGATCACAGCATCCATATCGGCTGCTGCTTCAATCGCTGCGAAGGTCTGTTGCTTGATCTCGAGCCGTTCCGGCACGCTTTCCTGCACATAAGCAGCACCCGCCGCGGCCTCAGCGATGCTGCCACAAAACCGCAACGCGCCCTCTGCGGGCAATGAGACGTCCACCAGACCGGGCAAGGACCGCCGCGCATTGTCCAGAACTTCGCCGATTTTTCGGGCAGCCTCCGGATCGGGGTCATAGACCTGCACATCCCACCCGTGCAGCAAAAACCGGGCGATCCATCCGCCGCCGATCACGCCCCCACCGATTATCGCAGCCGTTTTTGGCATCACTGTCTCTCCTCGATCTGGCGGGTGTCCCAGCCGTAGAAATCAAAAACCCCAAATGCGGCGGCGCGTTTGTCGGAGGGAATGGACGGCGCACGAGACAGCAAAAGCGCAAACCGCCCCTGCGCATCCCCCAAAGCCGCCGTGCGGTGCGTCTCATCCAGCCACATGACCACCAGAGTGCCCCCGCCCAAGGCACTGAGAACGCCGGGTTTGTCCACGGTGTAAACACCCGTTAACCCCCCGGTGAACACAAGTGTTTCATTGGCGTCCGCCACATCGACAGAGACTGGACCGGTCAGATCATTGGCCGTGCTCGCCACGATATGCCAGACGCCTGCAAAACGCGCAGTGTCAAACCGCGTTGAGGCGCTCAGCGGTGCATTCGCATCTCTCAGCGGAACAGGCGATGGCGCACAGGCGACCAACAAGAGCGCCAAAGACGCGCCGACCCCGCGCCGCATCGAAAGCAAGCGGATCAGGCGCGCAAAGCCACTACGCATCGGCGTCAGTCCCCTGCTGTCACGATTTGGGCGCATGTTTGACCAACCCCAGTTTGGCGCGCACTTCTTGCGGTCCGATCACGCGCGCGCCCATGTTTTCGATAAGGGTGACCGCACGTTCCACCAACTGCCAGTTTTCCGCCAAGACACCCTTTTCCAGCCATAGGTTATCTTCCAGCCCGACCCGGACATTACCCCCTGCCAGCACACTGGCGGCCACATAGGCCATTTGGTTCCGCCCCAAAGCAAAGGCCGAAAAGGTCCAGTCATCGGGGACATTATTGACCATCGCCATAAAGGTATTCAGGTCATCCGGCGCGCCCCACGGCACGCCCATACACAACTGAACCAAAGCAGGCGCGTCCAGCACACCGTTGCTGACAAGCTGTTTGGCGTACCACAGATGCCCTGTGTCGAAGGCTTCGATCTCGGGTTTTACGCCGAGGTCGGTCATCATTCTGCCCATCTGCGTCAGCATGCCGGGCGTGTTTGTCATCACGTAGTCCGCCTCCGCAAAGTTCATGGTGCCGCAATCCAGCGTACAGATCTCAGGCAGACATTCCGCCACATGCGCCACACGTTCGGCCGCCCCGACCATATCAGTGCCTTGCACCAGAGGCAGCGGGGCATCCGGGCCGCCAAAGACCATGTCCCCGCCCATGCCCGCGGTCAAGTTCAGGACCACATCGACCTCCGCCTCCCTGATCCGGTCAGTGACTTCACGGTAATAGGTCAGATCCCGGCTGGGCGCGCCACTCTCGGGATCGCGCACATGGCAATGTACAATCGCCGCCCCCGCCTTTGCAGCCGCAATTGCGCTGTCGGCAATCTGTTTGGGGCTGCGCGGCACATGCGGGCTGCGATTTTGCGTGCCGCCTGATCCGGTCACGGCGCAGGTTATGAAAACCTCTTTGTTCATCGTCAGCGGCATCTTTGTCCTCCCTTGATCTTTGCGTGAATGTGGCGCATCTGTGCATAATTGATTTCACAATATACGCAATAACTTGTCGGAAAGCGCACAAATATCACGGGTTGCCGTTCTCGTTTTGCAGGAAACGAACACCCTGTCGCTTGCGGCGGCGGTCGACCCGATGCGCGCCGCCAACAGACAGGCGGGACGCCGGCTGTATGACTGGGTGTTTTTGACACCGTCCGCCGATCCGGTGATCTTGACCAGTGGGCTTGTCTTGCCAGCGTATCCACTGGCGACACTGGACCGCTGCGACCTGCTGCTGGTGATTGCCGGGTTTGATCTGGAGGCGCAGTCTCACCCCGCGCTTCTCGCCAGTATCCGGCGGCTGGCGCGCACGGCAGACTGCGTCGCAGGCATTGACGGGGGGCCCTGGATCATGGCCGCCGCCGGGTTGCTCGACGGCCATGACGCCACAACGCACTGGGAAGACCTCGAAAAGTTCGCCTTCGCCTTTCCGGAGGTTCGAACGCTCAATGCGCGCTTTGTCGAAAGCGGCGCGCGTCTGACCAGTGGCGGGGCGGCCCCTGCGCTTGATATGATGCTGCATCTGATTGCCCTGAGAAACGGCGCAGGACTGGCAGATCGTATCGCCTGCAGCTTTATCTACAACACAGAAACGACCCGTGACGCCCCGCAGCAAGCCTACCCCGCACAGACGCTGACACCATTGTTGCGGCGGGCACACCGGGTGATGTCTAACCAATTGGACCTGCCGCTTTCCATTCCTGATGTCGCCCGCAGTTTGGGGGTCAGCCTGCGCAGGCTGCAACTGCATTTCAACCAGCACCTGAAGGTTTCCCCGCAGCAATACTACCTGCGCCTTCGCCTGACAGAGGCCGACAGGCGCGTCACCCAAACCGAAGAAACACTGCAAGCCGTCGCCCTTGCCACGGGATTTCGGTCACAATCCAGCTTTGCCAGAGCCTTTGCGCGACACTTCGGACAGTCAGCAAGGTCTCGCCGCGCGCAGACCGGGCAAGGTCAGTAGGGCATCGGGTGGGCGCGGTGGATGTCGTCGATTTCAGCAACAACCTCGTCCGACAAGGTCAGATCCGCAGCCCCAAGGCAGGTTTCCAACTGATCCATTGTGGTTGCGCCAAAGATGATCGACCCCATGAAGGGCCTGGTCTTGCACCAAGCCAACGCCATCTGCACCGGATCAAGCCCATGGTTTTTCGCCAGCGCCAGATAGGCATCTACGGCGGCAAAGGCGCGGTCTGTTTTTCGCCCCCCCAGCGTATCATTGAGCGACATGCGAGAGCCTGCAGGCATCTGACCGTTCTGGTATTTGCCCGTCAGCAGCCCCGCCGCCAACGGTGAAAACGCGAGCAAACCCACGTCTTCCTGCAGGCTCATTTCGGCCATGTCGGTGTCATAGAGCCTGCAAAGCAGCGAATACTCATTCTGCACGGAGACGACCCTCGGCCCCCCGACACGCGCAGCCACCTCCAGCCACTTTGTGGTGCCCCATGCGCTTTCATTGCTTAGGCCAAATTCGCGAATGGTGCCCCGTTTCACCTCTTTTTCAAGCGCAAGCAGCGTGTCTTCCATATGGCCAACCGTATCGAGCAACAACTGACCACTGGGGTCATAGGTCCAGTTTTTGCGAAACATGTAGCTGCCCCGATTGGGCCAGTGAAACTGGTAGAGATCAATGTAGTCGGTCTTGAGACGGCGCAGCGACCCTTCAATCGTGCCCGCGATTGTCTTTGAGGAAATCGGCGCACCGTCTCTGACAGCCGACATCCCCTCACCTGAATGTTTGGTCGCAAGCACGACATCGCTGCGGCGGGTTGCCTTTTCAAACCACAAGCCAATAATCCGTTCGGTGCGTCCAACGGTCTCTGCGCTGATAGGGTTGACCGGATACATCTCGGCGGTGTCGATGAAATTGATCCCGGCATCCAGCGCACGGTCGATTTGTATGTGAGCTTCCTCAGCGGTGTTTTGGGTGCCCCATGTCATGGAGCCAAGGCAAAGCTCCGACACGGTAAGACTGCTGCGGCCCAACTTGTTCATTTTCATCGTGCTTTCCTTTACATGCGCTGGTCGGACCATAAACCGCTGCGCCGCGACTGCAAGCAACTGCTCTTGAGACAGTGTAGAAAATTGTCAGATATGTGCTTGAGAACACAAAGAGAACAAGCTACCTTTTGCCCATGTCCGCTCTGCATCCGCTTTTATCGCGCCAACCCTCTCGCCCCGTGCCCCTGTTACGTCCTCTGCCCGACGTGCCGGAGATTGGATTGGCGCAAGCACGTGTGCATGAAGCCTGCGGCCCTGCCCGGACAACCCTTGCGTTATGGATCGCTGCCCAGACGGACGGCGCCGTAGTCTGGATCACACCTGCCTGGACGCCCCATCGGTTGAACTCCGACGGTGTGCGCGACTGGATCGACCCCGCGCGTTTGGTGTTTGTCCAGCCCAGCCGCAGCGAAGATCTGCTTTGGATAATGGAGGAAGTATTGCGCGCAGGGGCCTGTGCCTTTGCCGTCGTGGAACTGCCCGCCTTGCCCACTCTGACGCAGGTGCGGCGGATGCATCTTGCGGCAGAGACCGGCGCAATTGAGGGCCCCTGCCCGCCAACCGGTCTGCTTTTGACCCCGGGAGACGGCGGCGCGGCGGGCGTTGAAACACGCTGGCGGATGTCTCCTGCGCATCAAGACAGGCAGCAGAGCTGGCGGCTGGAGCGAACGCGCGCGCGCACGGCGCCCATGAAAAACTGGGATATTCGCACGCCCCCCATCAGGCGCATACGGCCTGTCAATTCAGCGTGACCTTATTGGCGATACCATTGATGGCGCTATCTTGTGTAAGGTAAGAGTAGAAAACCATTCAGGAAAAGCGCATGGCACACAACCTGACACGCCGCACGATGATTGCAGCAGGGGTTGCGGCCTATGCCACGCAGGTTTTTGCGAGCACCCGGCAATACGCTCTGGTGAAAGACCGCTCTAGGGTAGGCTTTCGCTTTACGTTGAGCGGTGCGGCACAGATGGGCACGGTCCCGGTGAAAAGTGCTGACATTCGGGTAAATCCGGCCAACCTTGTGCAATCCACCGCCGACGTAGAGGCAGACATAACAGGCGCAAAAACCGGTTTGGTGTTCATCACGCAAGCCCTGCTCAGCTCTGAAGTGCTCGATGCCAAAAATCACCCGATCGTCCGGTTCCGGTCTACAAAGGTGCAATTGGGCGCGCGCGGTCGTATTTCGGAAGGTGCGAAAATCACAGGCGATCTGACCCTGCGCGGGGTGACACGCGCCATTACGTTGGACGCGGTTCTCAGCCGCCCGGCAGGGACCGACCCCGCAGACCTCAGCACTCTGAACGTCGATCTGTCAGGCGGCTTGGACAGGCGCGACTATGGCGCTGTCGGGTACCCGGCTCTGGTGGCACCGCGTGTCGATCTGGCGATCCGTGCAGAAATCCGCGAAGTCGCCTGAAAACGACGCAGCTTTGTCGAATACCCGCGAAGACCTGCGCAAAAAAGACGTAAGGTCAGCGCACCATGCGTACCCTGCTCTCTTTCGCTGCTCTGTTTCTTTCAGTTGTGTTGTTGCAATTGTCGTCGGGCGGCGTTGGCCCGCTGGATGCTTTGTCCGGCCTTGTGCTGGGGTTCACAACGCAGGAAATCGGCGTGCTCGGGTCTGCCCATTTTCTGGGGTTTTTCATCGGCTGCTGGTGGGCACCACGGCTTATGGGGTCTGTTGGGCATTCGCGCGCTTTTGCCGCCTTCACCGCTGCGGGAAGCATTGGCCTGATGAGCCACATGATGCTTGTGGATCCGCTTGCCTGGGCCGCGATGCGGGTTGCGTCCGGCATGTGTATCGCGGGCTGCTATACCGTTATCGAGGCATGGCTGCAGGCCAAAGTCACCAATAATACGCGCGGCCGCACAATGGGTGTGTACCGGGTCGTCGACATGACCGGTTCGCTGGGCGCACAGATGATCATCAGCGTTCTGGAGCCTGCGAGCTATGTTTCGTATAATTTGCTGGCCATCGTGTGTTGCGCGGCCTTGCTGCCGCTCACGCTGACGACGGTCAAACAACCGCACACCCCTGCCTCTCCGCGCCTGCGTCCAAAACTGGCGCTTGAAAAATCCCCATTGGCAACCGCTGCGGTTCTGGTGGCTGCGTTGTCGTCGGCCTCCTTTCGAATGGTTGGGCCGCTCTATGGTCAGGAGGTCGGGCTGAACGCCTCTCAGATTGCCTATTTCCTGTCCGCCTTTGTGCTTGGGGGCGCGTTGGCACAATACCCTGTCGGATGGCTGGCAGACAAATATGACAGGCGCAAAGTATTGATTTGGCTGTCTGTTGCAGCAATCGTCAGTTCAGCAATCACGATATTGGGGACAGAACTGGGCACAACCGGCATCATGCTGACCGCAGGCCTCTTTGGCCTGACGACATTTCCCATTTATTCCGTGGCCGCCGCACATGCCCATGATTTCGCCACGGACGAAGAGCGGATCGAATTGTCTGCCGCGCTGATGTTCTTTTTCGCATTGGGCGCGATTGCAGCGCCCTATGTCGCGTCTTTACTGATTGAGCTTTACGGGCCTGCCGCGCTCTTTGTCCTCATCGCCGCAGGACATGCGATCCTTGTTGTCTTTGGCCTGAGCCGTATGCGGGTGCGACCCACCCCCGATGACAGAACCCGCTACACCTACGCGCCGCGAACAACCTTTGTCATCGGCAGATTAACAGGCCGGAGCCGAAACAAGTCGGACACGTCAAACACAGAGGATTGATTTCGCCGTGGTCCTTACCCGAAAGCTGCTGTAAACCGTCCGAAATATATGCTGACGACGAGAGATTTATGCCACGCCACCTGATCACTTCGGCAATTCCTTACATCAACGGGGTAAAGCACCTTGGGAATTTGGTCGGCAGCCAATTGCCGGCGGACCTCTTTGCGCGCTTCCAACGCGCGCGCGGGAATGAAGTGCTGTTTTTGTGCGCAACCGATGAACACGGCACGCCTGCCGAATTGGCCGCCGCAAAAGCAGGCAAGCCCGTAGATGAATATTGCGCAGAGATGCACGAGGTTCAGGCGAAACTGGCAGAAGGATTTCGGCTTTCCTTTGACCATTTTGGACGGTCTTCCAGCCTACACAACCACAGATTGACACAACACTTTGCAGGGCGGCTTGCCGATGCGGACCTGATTTACGAGGTGATGGAAGAACAGGTGTATTCGAACGCGGACGGAAGGTTTCTGCCAGATCGCTACATTGAGGGGACCTGCCCGAACTGTGGCTACGAGCGCGCGCGCGGGGATCAATGCGAAAACTGCACAAAGCAACTCGACCCAACCGATCTGATTGAACCACGCTCCGCGATCTCAGGGTCCACCGATCTTGAAGTGCGCAAAACGAAACACTTATTCCTCCGCCAGTCCGCATTGAAAGACCAGTTGGACGCGTGGATCGACAGCAAAACGGAGTGGCCGATCCTGACCACGTCGATTGCCAAGAAATGGCTTCACGATGGCGATGGGTTGCGCGATCGCGGGATCACGCGTGATTTGTCATGGGGCATCCCCGTGCGCCGTGGCGACGACGAGTGGCCCGGCATGGAAGGCAAGGTGTTTTATGTCTGGTTCGACGCGCCCATCGAATACATTGCCTGCGCGGCAGAATGGGCAGATGCCAAAGGACTGAAAGACGATGCGTGGTTGCAGTGGTGGCGGACGGATCAAGGTGCCGATGATGTCCAGTACACTCAGTTCATGGGAAAAGATAACGTTCCGTTTCATACGCTGAGTTTTCCGGCCACCATCATTGGCTCTGGCGAGCCGTGGAAGATGGTTGACCATTTGAAGTCCTTCAATTTCCTAAACTATGCGGGCGGTCAGTTTTCCACGTCGCTGGGCCGCGGCGTCTTTATGGATCAGGCTCTGGACCTTCTGCCGTCGGATTATTGGCGCTGGTGGTTGTTGAGCAACGCCCCCGAAAACAGCGACTCAGAATTTACATGGCAGTCTTTTCAAACCGCCTCGAACAAAGATCTGGCAGATGTTTTAGGAAATTTCATCAGCCGCATCACAAAGTTCTGCAATTCAAAGTTTGGTGCAGCGGTGCCCGAAGGTGCTGCCTACGGAACTGCCGAATTAGAGCTGATCGAACAACTACAGAGTAAGTTCGATAGTTACGTTCAAAACATGGATGCCATGAATGTTCGAAAATCAGCACAGGATCTGCGCGCGATTTGGGCTGCTGGCAACGAGTACCTACAAGACGCGGCACCTTGGACTGCAATCAAGCAGGACCCGGATAAGGCCGCAATGCAAACCCGATTGGGCCTTAACCTGGCGTACTTCTATGCAAGTGTTTCCGCCCCGTTTCTGCCGGATGCATCCCAAGAGATCGCCAAGTGTTTCTTGAAAGACAGTACCGACTGGCCGAGTGACGTAGCCCGCGCAATGAATATTCTCAGCGCCGGAGATGAATTTGTGGTACCGCGTGTTTTGTTCTCCAAAATCACGGACGATCAGAGAGACCTCTGGGAAAGTAAATTCAGTGGTTAAGATGTCGCCCTGACGCAGGTCACAACCCGCATTACGCAAATGCTGCTTAGAACTCTTCCCAACCTGAATCAAGCTCGGCCTCTGCTTTGGTGTTTGACTTCAAGGCCAGACTTGCCGTTGTTTTTGATGGCAGATGCTCGGCCCTGGTGACAGTATCATGCTCCGGTTTTGTCGGGCTGTCTGAGAAATCAACACCGGACTGTTGCACGAATTTGTCTGGATCAAACTGAAATTTCGATACGGCTTGCGCCAACGAGCGCGCTTCCTGCGTCAAGGCATGGCTGGCAGCTGTTGTCTGTTCAAACATTGCAGCGTTTTGCTGTGTTACATGGTCCAACTCGTTGACTGCTGAATTGATCTCATTGAGGCCAATTGATTGTTCTTTTGATGAGGACGCGATGGCTGAAATTCGTTTTGAGACTTCGGATACCGATGTGACAATAGCCGCAAGCGCCTCACCGGTTTTGTCGACCAAATCCACACCCTGCTCGACTTGTTCTCCTGAGGCGGAAATAAGGGCATTAATCTCACGTGCTGCATCGGACGATCTTTGCGCCAAAGCCCGGACTTCAGTGGCCACAACGGCGAACCCGCGTCCGGCGTTGCCTGCTCTTGCCGCCTCAACGCCCGCATTCAGGGCCAGTAAATTCGTTTGAAACGCAATATCATCGATTACTGTCGTTATCTTTGAGATTTCTCGCGATGATGACTTGATACCATCCATTGCTACGACAGCTTGTCGCGCAACATTTCCTCCGTCCTCAGCGTTTGACTGCGCTTGCGCTGTCATCGTTGAGGCCTCATCTGCACCTTCAGCTGCAGAACGGACGGAGCTTGTTAGTTGATCCAAAGCGGCTGCAGTCTCTTCCAATGTTGCCGCCTGTTTTTCCGTTCGTTTTGAAAGATCATCCGCCGCCGACGTTATTTCAGACGCCTCATTTCGAATTGAGTCGGCGTTTTTCACAACAACACCGATCGCCGATTGAAGAGATTCGAGCGCTCGGTTGTAATTGTGCCGCAGCCCTTCATAGTCCGCTGGGAAAGAAGCGGTGATTTTTTCAGACAAATTACTGTTTGCCAAACGATGCAGTCCTACACCCAACGCTTCAACGATCATTTTTTGCTGCTCGGCAGTTTTTCGACGTTCCTGGTCTGCTAGTTTCTTTGCAAGCTCTGCTTCAGTTACGTCGCTGCCAAGAAAAATCACCCGGTCGACTCGCTCATCTGGACCAACAACGGATGCGAAGCTACCTTCTGCCACATGCTCTGCTCCAGAAGCATCGCAAAGACGAAATCTTCCAAAAAGAGCGTCGCCTTTCAGCATACGTTTTTGAATGTACTCGCCGGTATACTCGCCATTTACATCGCCTGCAAATACGTCAAACACGCGCGACACACCAACATCTGTTTCAACGCATCCAAGCACTTCAGAAATATTTTTGTTGAAATCCAACAACTTGCCCGCCCCATCAAATTCAATGCGCAGTTGGTTTTCGTTTATCGACGCCAACAAAGCGGCATTGCGCGCTTCTGCTGTCTTTTCATTCCATTCGACGACTGCACCGATGTATTTTCCTTCGCCGTCAAGCGCTGCATTGAACTTCAGCTCCAAAAGGACTTCATCCATTTTGAAGGCTCTTACAATGGGAAATGCGTCCAGCGTGTTTGATCGGATTGTAGAGATATCCTGAGCAATCAAGCCAAATTCTGCAAGATCTGCACCTACAAAGATTGCATCCGGAAAATTGGCCCAGTGTCCGTCCAGCTGCGCACGAAACCCCTCCAAAAACTCTGCACAGGCGGCGTTTAGATAGATTATCTTGAAGCCCTCATCAATCATCATAATTGGCGCTGTCGATCCTTCAAAAGCCGTGCTCTTGAACGCACTGTCTCGTTCTAAAATTGATGCTTCAGACAAGGCTGCACGAAACGTATCCAAGCGCCGCGCCATCTTGCCAACCTCGTCACCACGACTGGTATAGGGAACCTCTATTGAATAATTTTTTTCCGCAATCAGTCCCATACTCTGTTCAATCCGATCCAACGGTCGGGACATTTGGGTCTTCAGAAAAAACCCGGCCAAGGTCAAAGCAACAACAAGGACCAGAGCCCCCGTCATCAATGCGTCGTTGCGCATATCAGCAAGCAAGGCCAGTTGTGTTTCATCCGACCAGCTTGTGACGATAACGCCCGCGATATCGTTGTCACCCCCAAATCCTGCAGGATAAGCGGCCATCAAGCCATTTTGAGAAATAAGAAACTTGCCGCTTTTCAGACTGAGCTCCGCGAGGGTTTTCGCTTCCGCGGCGGCAAAATTTGCGTTGTCGCTGGCGAACACGACATCACCTGTTGCGGCCAGCACCAAAGCACCAGTTGCATCAGGCTCAGCACCGGCCAAGACATTGCCCACGATCTCATCAATGGCAGCGACATTTCCAAACCTTAACGCGCCCCCCATTTGCATTGCCAAGAGCTGTGTCACCTCACTTGCCCGATCGCTCAGAGCGCTCGCTGTAAGTTTGGTTTTGGAGCGATGTTCCATTGCAACGATCGACCCAACAACTGCAATGACGCAGCAAAAGACCATCAGCGTACATTTCAGAAACAAACTGGTTTTCTTGGTCCCGGTCTCTTCTGCCAGGCTTGATAGCGCCATCGCTTTGGCCCCCAATATAGCAATCGTATTCCAACAATCGGTCTCTTCAGACGAGTCTGTGAACAGATACATACATGAGGTTACAAAGCGCTTAATCCTTGTCTGCACACCCAAGCTTAATTCGGTGAGAACCCGGATGGCAGAAAACAGCGAAGTATCCACTTGGATCGGATCACACGTCAAATCCAGACAAGTTGACTGAAATTGCCCGCAATCACGCGAGTGACATCAACGGACTATTCACGCGGGATACATACACAGTGGCGATGAGTCCTTAACGGTGTAGTTGCATGCAGCACGATCCAAAGTTTGGAAAAAGTGGGTACCGTGGCCAAGGTGTCATGGGCATTCGACGACCAACCCGTGTTGTTACCGCGTTGGCGCTGTTCCTGACATTGTCCGCTGGGATGTCGTTCTTCGGGTACCACTATCTACAGCTCAGCAGCGAATACCGCATGCGAAACTTTACCCATTTGAGTGCGGTCAATAAGTCGCTGGAGGCCCTTGCTCAAAGCCCGATACTGAGACCGCAGTCAATCGCCGAAGTGCGGGAATATCTGACGCTTGCGACTCAACAGGTCGACTGGTGCGTAACCAATCTGACATCTGTAGAGAAACAAATTTTCCAACGCCTTGGCGGCGGGCCTGCGCTGGAAATCTGCACGTCCAACCAACGGCATTCAGAGCATGCAGTGGCTCTCTTGGAACGCATAGAAGATGATGGCTCAATGCAGGCCAATGGCCCGAATTCCGCTTTCGCCCTTGCGCTTCAACTGAAAGACGTGCTGCGTGAAATGCGACTGGAAAGTGAAGAGTTCCACCCCTTTGTAAATCTCATTGAGGCGCGCATCTCGGTTATTGTCCGGTACGGCACGGCAGCTGGGACCCTGATTCTGATGCTTCTTGTTGCGCTCGTTTCGAAGCAAATGCTCAAAAACTGGCAGCTGCACCTTGCACAAACACGCGAGATAAAAAAATTCCATAGTCGTTTTTCAGCGGCTGTATACGCCAGTAGAGACGGCTTTGCCCTGTTGGACAAAGATGGCTTCCTGATCACAAGCAACGAAAAATTTCGGCGACTGATGAGCCCGGAGCAGGAACTGGTGCGGCCCGGCATGAACATCGCGACCATTTTTCGTCGATCTGTGCTCGCTGGCCACTACGCAAACGTACAGCCGGAAGACCACACGGCATTTATCAGAAACAATGTAGATTGGATGCGTTCGGAAGCCCCCAAAAAACGATTTGAGCTTACAGGAGACAGGCACATCGACGTAAAAGTCGATAAAACCGATGCCGGGGACAACGTAATTGCCGTCAATGACGTCACTGAATTTCATCGAAATAACAGACGCTTGAACGAACATATGAACTTGCTCGTCAAGGCAAATCGGGAAATTGAGTTCAGGTCATTGCATGACCCGCTGACCAATCTTGCAAACCGCCGATGTTTGGATGAAGCGATCAGCCAAACGCATGGTCAGACCAATGTCATGCTTCATCTTGATCTGGATCGGTTCAAGCAGATCAATGATCTGATGGGTCACTCAGCCGGGGACTTTGTGCTGAAACACGTTGCTGAAATTTTGACGTCCTCGGTCCGGGAGGACGACCTTGTTGCCCGCGTCGGTGGCGATGAATTCGCGATCCTGTGCCGCCCGATGAGCACGGTGCATGACGCCACAAAGATCGCAGAACGCATTCTGGAAAAGTTCCACATCCCGGTTTCATACCAGGGGAAGCCTTGTCATCTGGGCACAAGTATCGGGATTGCGACTGCAAAAGACATTGAAGCCGAAGGTGAGGAGCTTTTGAACAAGGCGGATGCGGCGCTTTATGAGGCGAAAGAAAACGGCAAGGGTCGTATGTGCGTGTTCACTCCGGAGTTGAACGAGCGGATCAAAAAGGATCGCGACTTGACCCAGCGCTTTGAAATCGCTTTGGATAATGGCGAGTTCGAACCCTACTATCAAAGTCAGCACAACGCAGATGACTGGTTGATCAATGGTGTTGAGGTGCTCGCCCGCTGGAACCATCCTGAACATGGTGTCCTGACGCCAAATCGGTTCTTGCATATCGCCCGCCAACTGGGGCTGGAAAATGAATTGGACGCTGTCATTTTTGACGCAGCTTTGCTTGAAATCAACCAGTTAGATGCAGACGACATGCACCTGCGCAGTGTGTCCTTCAATGTCAGCGCCGGACGAATTTTAGACCCCAAATTTGCAAAAACTGCCAGCGAAAAAATACCATTTCCACGTGATCGATTTGGTTTTGAAATACTGGAAACAGTGTCGGTGGAAGACTTGGGCGCCCCGCTGACCTTCGCAATAGACGCCTTGCGCGATCTGGGTTTCAGGATTGAAATTGATGACTTCGGGTCCTGTCACGCTTCGATCAAAAGTGTGCTCGACCTTTCTCCGAATGCCTTGAAGATCGATCGTGCGCTTGTGCGGCCGGTTGAAGAAAGCGAGCAAGCCAGACGCATGATCACGTCCATCATCGACATTGGAAAAGCCCTTGATGTCAAGATTATTGCAGAAGGGGTTGAGACGGAACGTCAGGCAATAATTCTTGGTGAAATGGAATGCCACACCCTGCAGGGCTTCTATTTTTCGAAGCCGACGGCCATTGATGGATTGCGCGACTTGATTTCCAAGAATAGCGACAGAACCCATGCGATCAAATCCGGCTAGCGTGTCGCCGCAGGTGTGGCCACAACGCACAATCCTATGCGTGAGATGCGTATCGCTTTGAGTGATGGATGTTGCTATCCAGCAGACGTAGCAATCCGGACTCAAAATGCATGTTCTGACCATCCTCGATCATCCCGATCCAACATCCTTCACCTTTGCTGTTGCGCGCGCCTTTTGTGAGGGCGCGGAACGCGCAGGGCACACCACCGAGGTTGCCGATTTGCACGCCGAAGGATTTGACCCGCGCTGGTGCAAATCGGATGCAGACGGAATAGCGACCTTGGATGTTCTGGCAGAACAAGCACGGATCGATAAGGCGGACGCGCTTGGGTTTGTTTTTCCATTGTTTTGGTGGGGTATGCCCGCAATGACCAAAGGTTGGATCGACCGGGTTTGGACATGGGGATGGGCCTATGACCAGTTAGCAGACCCGGATGTATCTTTGCAAAAGGCACGCACTGCTGTGCTGCTCGTCCCGGCTGGCGCCCGTTCGGACGAGATGGACCAACGGGGATATGCGTCAGCTTTAGAAACTGCGTGGACCAAAGGTACATTCGGCTATTTCGGCTTCGTCAATAGAGAACTTATTCTACTGAACGGCTCCACAGGGTCCGATGCCCGACGCGAGGCGCTGCTTGCGCGCGCGCATGAGGCGGGTTTTTCACTTCAACTTCCCTGACGAAGCCGCTTGGCCCGGCAAATTCAGGCGGAACACGCGATTGGCCCCCGTCGCACAGCAAAAACTGCCCCAGATAGGGCGCAAGGTCAGCGTGTGCCGTCGGCCATGCGATGTTGCAGATCTCCCTGACAGCGCTCGGAACGCTAGTCTTTCGGATCGACACTGGTGCTGGTCTGGCGGGTCAGAAATCCATCAATTTCGTCCGAAGCCGCCGCTTTGTTCAGAATAGAAAAGTCGCCACGCGCCAACATATCTCTCGTCCCATCCAGCAACACCTGTTGGGTCACACGCGCCAAACCACCGCCGATTGAAATGCGTGCAACACCAAGTTGGCCGATCTGATCCACAGTCAGGTTCCTTAGATCGCCGGCCACCAGCAAGTTCACCGGAGTTCCAAGGGCACCCAAGGCCTGCGTCGTCTCAACATCAATTAATGGCGCGTAGATGACATCGGCGCCCGCTTGCGAAAAGGCTTTACAGCGGCGCAGTGCCTCTGCCTGATCGTAGGCCCCGGCCAGCCAACCGTCGGCACGGGCCGTCAGAACGATTCCTGCGGACTGCGCCGCAGAAACAGCAGCCTTTATCCGGGCCACAGCCAGCTCAAATGGATAAGCGCCGCCCGTTTGCAAGGCCATATCTTCAATCGATACGCCCGCCAGCCCTGCCCTTGCAGCCAAAGAAACCGTTTCAGCCACCGTTTCCGGGGCATCCCCAAACCCGTTTTCAAAATCCCCGTTCACCGGCACATCCACAGCGGCGCACATCTCGGTTGCATGCTGCAAAACAAGGTCGCGCGACAATTGCCCCCCATCCGACACACCCAACGTGAAACCGTGCCCCGAGGAGGTTGTCGCAAGCGCCTTCGCCCCCAAGCCTGCCATGACTTTCGCAGAACCGATGTCCCAAGCATTCGGCATCAAGAGAGGTTTGCCCGGAATGTGCAAAGAACGGAACATCTCGGTCAGTTTTTCACGGCTCATGGCGTGGTTCTTTCAAAAGGCAATCAGTTTCAGATGGTTAAACGTATGGTGCGTTTGATGTCACCAGAGTGTTAAACCATCGCAGATATCAGGTCTATCCTGCGAAATCTGCGCTACCCTCATTTTGCACAACGAATTGTGCCCCGCGCAACAGATTGAAACAGTCCCTCGGGCGGAAACAACAGCGACGGGTTGTCCGCCGCCCGCCTGCGACAGGGCCTGTCAAATAGATGCAGACTTCGCCTTGGCAGCGCGTTAGCATTTGACGTGCAGACAAGAGCACATCCCGCGTCGGGCAGAGCCACTCACCAAAGGAAGACATGCAAAAACCACTTTTGGGCAATCGCATACTGGACCTGACAAATGTCCTCGCTGGCCCGTTTTGCTGCCATCAGCTTGCACATCTTGGCGCAGAAGTTATCAAAGTCGAAGCGGTCGGGCGCGGCGATCTGGCCCGTCAACTCGGGGCAGATGCAGACCTGAACGCAAAGGGCATGGGGGTCTCTTTTCTGGCGCAGAATGCGGGAAAGAAGTCCGTCACGCTTAACCTGAAGCATCCCGAAGGCAAGGCCATGTTCCTCAAACTGGTGGGAACGGCGGATGTGGTGGTAGAGAATTTTCGCCCCGGCGTGATGGCGCGATTGGGACTGGGCTTTGAAACACTGAGAGACGTGAACGCACGCCTGATTTACTGCGCCATTTCGGGCTTTGGTCAAGACGGCCCGTGGCACCGACGCCCTGCCTATGATCAGATCATTCAAGGCACGTCCGGTGTCATGTCGATCACCGGCGACGCAGACAGCGCGCCTTTGCGTGTCGGATATCCCATCGCAGATACAGTTGGCGGCATGACGGCAGCCTTCGCGATTTCAGCGGCGTTGAACGCAAAGCCGCGCGGCGGCGTGATCGATGTCTCCATGCTGGAGTCCGTTCTGGCCACCATGGGGTGGGTCGTCTCAAACCACTTGATTGCGGGCGTTTCCCCTGCGGCACATGGCAACGAAAACGTGACCTCTGCCCCATCCGGGGCCTTCAAAACTGGCATCGGGTTGATCAACATCGCGGCCAACAAAGACGAACAATGGGTCTTGCTGACCGATCATCTGGGGCTGGCCGCGCTGCGAAACCGCCCCGAATATGCAACACGCGAGGATCGCAAGCGCAACAGAACGGCGCTCAATCAAGAGTTGGAGGCGGTTTTACAGACCCGCGATGCACGGGCATGGGAAACGGAGCTGAACGATATTGGCGTGCCGGCTGGTGCTGTCTTGAGCGTTCCCGACGTGCTTCAATCATCGCAGATCGCAGACAGAGGGTTCTTGCATGCTTATGAGGACGTGCCCGGTGTGGGACGCCGCGTCGAGGTGGCAACAACCGGTCTGAAACTCGACGGGATCGCCCCCACTGTTGACGCCCCCCCGCCTCTTCTTGGCCAGGACAACGATGCGATCTGGGGTGAGCTTGGCTTTGGACCAGACGACCTGAAACGGCTAAAGAAAGAAGGTGTGATATGACATCTGACACCAAAAACGATGTCTCTGACTGGTGGTCGACGGATATAATCGACATGGCCCCCGGGCAGATCAGGTTGCGCGGCCATCCCATCGAAAACCTGATCGGAAAAGTCACGTTTCCACAGATGGTCTGGTTGATGACGCGCGGGGATATGCCGACAGAGGCGGAGGCAAGGCTGCTTGAAGCGGCCCTTGTTGCCGCCGTGGATCATGGGCCACAAGCCCCCTCAATCGCGGCTGCACGCATGGCCGTGACCTGCGGCCTCGGTCTGAACGGGGCGATGTCAACGGCTGTTGGCATGCTGGATGACGTACATGGCGGCGCCGGGGAACAGGCCGTTACGCTTTATCATTGGGTTATTGATGCAGCGGCAGATGGCAGGACGATGGATCAGGCCGCAGCCCATGCGATCGACAAATGGCAACAGGAGTGCGGCGCCTACCTGCCCGGTTTCGGCCACCGCTTCCATACGCCCGAAGACCCGAGGGCCCCCAGATTGCTGCATCTAGTGGATCAGGCGGTCGCCGATGGTGTGGTTGCCGGGGATTATGCTGCGGCAGGGCGCGCGCTTCAGACAGCTTTGAACGCAGGCAAAACCCGTCCTGTGCCGATGAACATTGACGGCGCTACAGCGGTAATATTTGGTGAGTTGGGATTTGCGCCCCCTATGGCGCGGGGGTTGTTCTGCCTGTCGCGTTCCGTGGGAGCCATGGCGCACGCGTGGGAACAGATGAATCAAGGCGGGCGCAACAAGGGACCCACGCCGCCTGCCTACCGCTGGACCTACACCGGTCCGAACCCGATAAAAGACACCGAATAGAGTTTCGAGGGCTGGAAAAACAGCCCATTGGCCAAGTATTGACCCAACGGCCCTGCCTTAAAGGTACAAAGAGCGGCGCGGCGTTGGAGCAGAGCGTGTGCAAATCCGCAGGCCGTCTGAAAACCCTTTTAAGGCCCGCTCTGCCAAATCCACCGATGCAATGACTGTCTCTGCTTGCTCCGTATCCTTATGCGCTCTGCGGCATCCGCCCTGTGCCACTGGAACGCCGGGCAGTGAGGAAGTGGGGTGAGACGGATTCTCTTTGTGTTGATCAGTTGGTTTCCGCCTCTCAGGCTTTTTGCTCAGATACGCGTCATGCGACGCACGCTCTTTTCGCCGCTCACGCCTGTATTGTTGGTCTGCCTCAGCCGCGCGACGCGCCCGTTTCGCGATTGTCTGGATCAGGTTCTGTATGTCTTCGTCAGTGCAACTGCTCACAGCGTCAAAGGCATTGTTTATTTCTGACAACCGCTTGTTTGCACCCACCGGATCACTCTTGGCCATGTCCGGATGATAGGTCCGCACCTGCGCGTGCCACGCTTTGCGAATATGCGCCGCATCGTCAGAGGGCGATACTTGCAAAATTTGAAATGCTTTTTCGAGGTTCGTCAAGAGATCGACCTTCTGCAAAGATGTATTGGTTTTAATAATTTACCTAAAAACTAAACTAATATCTCATCAGCGCGTTGTCGTGAGCAGAGTTAATAACTGGTTAACTTCCGAGGCAGTCTCTTGCACTGAACGGCACGGGCACAAGAGGCAGGCCTCTCAGCAGCGGAATTCGTTGAACACTTTGTCTGCGAAGGTTTCCCAGCGCCGCCGCCGCTTACGCCCGGTTGACGGGGATACTGGTCTATCCATGCGCCCGCTTTACTGCCGAATTGACTTATCAGGCGCAAAAAAATGGTGTTAGGGTAGCGGCATCCGTCTTCTGATTTGGGGGGTTTGACGATGTGGACACGTTTTGGATACGTAACGGCCTGTGTGGCGCTGCTCTCGCAATCAGCGCTCGCGCAAACGACAGAAGCGGAGGCCGCAGAAACGGCCCCGGTGACAGAAGACGTGCTGTTGACGCAGGCTGAACTGGAAAATCTGGTAGCACCTGTCGCTCTTTACCCCGATACGCTTCTGATCCAGATCCTCGTGGCGTCAACCAACCCAATGCAAGTGGTCAAAGGCGACCGTTTGCTGAGCGTGAACGAAGGCGAAGACCCCGAGACCATCAAAGCCGCCGTCGAGGCCGAAGACTGGGACGATAGTGTCGAGGTTCTTGCCGTCGCCTTCCCTGAAGTCATCGAGGACATGGCGCTGCACATTGAATGGACCGAAACCATGGGGGACGCGATGCTCGCCCAGACGGATGACGTCATGACGGCGGTGCAGACCATGCGGACACAGGCGATCAACTCAGGCGCATTGATCACGGGCGAAGAACAGACGGTTGAAGTAACGGAAGAAGAAGAGATCGTCATTCAACCCGCAGACCCGGAGGTCGTCTATGTCCCACAGTATGACCCGGACGTCGTCTATGTTCAGGATAACAGTAATGTTGTCGGCGATGCCCTGACGGCAGGCTTGATTGCCTTTGGCACTTTCACGGTGATCGACGCGATCTTTGATGATGACGACGATTGGAACAACTATTGGGGCTGTCGAAACTGTGGCGGTTGGGGCGGTGGCCCGATCTACCGCAACCCGGACATCGACATTGATATCGACGGAAATGTGAACATCGGGAACACGGTCGGGTCGGGAAACATCGGCGACCGCCGCCCGGACGGCGGCTGGCAGGCCAATGAAAACCGTGCCCAGCAAGCGCGCGACAAAATCTCGACCAAGCGGGATGGCGACGGGACATCAAAGTTGCCTGTCAAAAAATCCGCCAGCAATTCAGATGCGCTGCGCAGCAAACTGTCTGGGGCCGCCGGAGCACCTGATATTTCGCGCCCCGGTGCCGCTGCAGGGGCGGATGCCATCCGCAAGACGATGCCAAAGGCAAGGGGCGCAAATATTGGGGGTGACGGCCTCAATATCAACAGACCAAAAGCCAGCAAAGCCGTCAAACCCGCAGCCCAAGCCAAAAAGGCAGCAGTCAAAAAACCTGCAGCCAACAAAGCCGCCATAAACAAAATATCGAAACCCAAATCGATTCAAAAACCCAAGGCAATCAAGAAAAAAGCGCCAGGGCACAAGGCCCGCAAAGCTTCAGGTCGCGGCAAAGCAAGCGGCATCAAAGCCAGAAGAAGGGGCTGAAGTCATGGGTAAGTTCAACATCGCAGCAGCAGCCGCTTTGGTCAGCTTTTTCGCGGGGTCGGTCTGGGCTGAACCTGCGCGCTACGCCTCCCCTCAGGATGCCCTTGACGCTTTTGTGGCAGGGTTGCGTGCGGCGGATAAATCAGCGGTTCTGACTGTTTTTGGCGAAGACGCCTCAGATTACCTGTCCCACGGTGACCCTGTGGAGGATCAGCTTAATCGCCTGGCGCTTCTGGGGCTCTATCAGGAGGGCTACCGTTTTGAGCCGCAGGATGACACCTCGGTCATGATCGCCCTGGGCGCAGAGGCGTGGCTCTTTCCGGTCCCGCTGACAAAGGATAACGCAGGCCAGTGGTCCTTTGACAATGACGCGGGGCGCGAAGAGGTTCGGTTGCGCGAAATCGGCGGCAACGAGATTGAAATCATTGAACTTCTGGGGGCCTATGTCGGTATCCAGAACGCTTTTCGCCAGTCGGATATGGATGGCGATGGCGTCATGGAGTTCGCGCAACAAGTGATCTCTTCTTCGGCGCAGGCAAGAGACGGTCTTTTCTGGCCTGACGAAGACACCCTGCTGGGCGAGCTTTTCGCCCGCGCGTCGGCCTCAGGATACAATGACGGCACCGCTGATCAGCCTCCAGAGCCGTTTTTCGGGTATTACTTCCGCATCCTGACCGAACAGACTGATGCCGCTCCGGGGGGCGCAATGAGCTACATCGTTAACGGCAACATGGTGGCAGGCCACGCGATTTTGGCGGTCCCGGCGGTTTATGGTGAAACAGGTCTGCACAGTTTCATGGTGTCGGAAAACGGGGTGATCCTTGAAGCGTTGCTTGGGGACGACACGCTCGATATTGCGAGCGGGATGACCGCGTTCGATCCAACGGAGCAATGGAGCCCTACGTCCGACTAGGGCATAAGGACCACGATGCAGCTGGCGTGCGCACCATGCGAAGCTGCGCCGCATCTAAAAGGCGCGTCTGCCCAAGCCTCCCCTTTCAGTCGAAGTAATACTTGAACCCGACATATGGGCCGTGCTGGCTGGCGTCGTAAGCGAAGGTGCCAGAGGTGAGTGTGTCGCTGTAATCCACACTGAAATACCGGTATCCAACTGTAATGGCTGCGTTTTCCCAAGGCTGATAATCAAACCCCACGTTTGCACCAATCTGAAGATCGTTGCCGCCAGCACCAAAGCCGCCCAGTTCCAATGAGGCAATCGTCGTCCATTTGTCGTTGAGACGCCACATCCCGCGGGCGGCGATCACCGGTTCAATCCAGCTTTCATCCCCTCCCAACACCGGCAGGTTTCCCGGGCCCGGCGTTGTGATGTTGATCTGTTGGCGGATCGAATTGTAGCGCGCGCCGCCTTGCAGATCGAAGGTGTAGCGTTCGCCGCGCGCCCCGTAAGTGCCATTGGCCAGACGATAGCCAGCCATCACGCCCAACCACCTTTGTCTGAAATCAACGTTGACTTTTGACCCCAACGGCCCGGCCAACGTCGCATCTGCCTCAAGACCCACGTAGTTTGCGTCTACGATAACGCCAAAATCCCCGTTCCACGCTTCGTACCGGCCAATTGCGACGAATTCGAGCAAATCCAGCACATCGCTCAGTCCAAGATCAATTTCAGCGGACTGCCCGGCAACGGTTGACGTCCCTTGGACGGCGAGAGGCGCAAAGAGAAACACACTTACCGACTGCCGCCAATCATCGTCGCCCTGCCCCAAAGCTGGCAGCGATTGCGCCGATGTTTGAGAGGCCGATGCCAACAGCAGTATTGCAAAGGGGGCCGACATGAGTTTCATCTTATTCTCCAAGTCTGTAGGCTTTGGGGCGCAAGACTGTTTTAGCAATTGATCCAGCATCCAGCATCCAGCATAAGCCCCACACCTTAAAGCCGATCAGAAAAGATGCCACCAGAAGCCGTTCAAAAACGGCAACTACCGCAAATGTGTTTCATCTTTGTTTCAATCCGAAAGGGGCACATCTGAAAACGCCCCTGAGACCTCGACAAAAAGGATCGAGGGTGACAACAGGTGCCAAACAAACTTGACGTCACACGATACGGTTGAATAAGTGCGGGTCAGAAAAACAATTGAATTTGGTCAAAGCATGACCAAACCTACCCAAAAGAATAGGGTGAATGCCCATTTGCTCTTTTGCGCCAAACCCGTGGTGCGTGTAGCCCGGCGCAGCGGCAAGCAGTTTCGTACCAGCGACCACAGGCAATGAACAAAGGCGAGAGACATGAGCGACACACGGATTGAAATTATTGTATCCGGCGAGAACGCCGCTGCGACCATGGAGCAGCTGACCTCACAACTGCCTGACACCGCAGAAATCGTTGCAGACACAGTGGCGCCACCGACATTGATCGACCTCTTCGCGTCCGGCGTTCAAGCAAGCGGCGGGTTGGGTGAACAAGTCAGCCAATGGTTTGCCAATATCGCGGCGTCGGGCGGAATTCAGCCCCCTATGACGTTACTCATTTGCGTCGCGATCTTTGCCGTAGCCTACGGGGTCGAGCGTTTTGCGGTACAGGCCTATCTGTCCAGAACAGCCCGCGCCGGATCAAACACGGACGGCGACGGGAACGCGCTCGGCAGCGCAATCCAATGGGGTATTGTCAGCGCTTTGGGTCTGTTGCTTTTCTTTGGCCTCAGCCAAATCGGGATACGGGCGATCATTGGCGCCAGCGGCGAAGCGCATGAGTTGGCGATTGTCGCTTTGACCTCTGTGATGCTGCCACGGGCTTGGTTGTTCATCGTCGAACTGCTCAGCGCGTCCAAGGACAAATCCCGCCGGGCCAACAGCCTGACCGATACCGAGGCCGGCAGTATTCTGCGCGCGGCCTTGCTGCTTGTGGCGTTCTTTGCGGTTACGGCGTTCACGCGCGACTTCGTTGTTGGCGTGGTTGACGCAGGCGACAGCGGCGCAATTTTTGCCGTCCTGACCCGCGCGCTTGATCTGGTCGCAGCGTCGGTTTTCTTTTTCGTCATCCGGCAACCTGTGGGTGGGCTGATCACCCGCGCCTTGGCAGGTGATGCCGACGAGCCCGCGTCATGGGTGCGTTTGCTCGGCAGATTCTGGCCTGCGCTCTATATCTTCCTGATGGCGCTTCAGGTTTTGGCAGAAGCGCGCGGATATCTGTCAGGCGCGCTGGGGGAAGACGCGGCAGCACTCAAGAGGTCCTTTGCCATTTTCGTCATCACACCCTTTGTGGTCGCGGCCCTTGGCATCTGGAAGACGCAATTGCTTGAAAAGGCAGAGCAGTCTTCACACGGGCGGATTGCGGGCATTTTCTCCATTTTGGAGGGCGGCATTACAGTGGGGGCCGCGGTCGTGATCCTCTATGCATGGGATATTGATCCGTTCGCAACAGATCTGGTGGGCGCGCAACGCATCCTGCCGGGCCTTGTCAGCGCCGCCATCGTGACGGTGATCGGCATGTCCGCCTGGCGCACGGTCAGCGGTTTCCTGACCATGGGGTCCAAAGATCAGACTGATGGTGGTGACGGCGTTCCAGAAGGGGAAGGCGGCGTCGGTGGCAGCCGGATCGAAACAGTGTTCCCGATCTTGCGCACTGCTTTGGCCGTTCTGATTGGTACGGTGACCGTGCTTCTGGCCCTGTCATCGCTGGGCGTTCAGATTGCCCCGTTGCTGGCGGGTGCTGGTATTCTGGGTCTTGCCATCGGGTTTGGGGCGCAAAAGATCGTCGAAGACATCATTGCGGGCGTCCTCTATCTGGTCGAAGACGCGTTCCGCAAAGGCGAATATATCGAAACGGCGCAGGGTAAGGGCGTCGTCGAGGCAATCATGCTGCGGTCAGTGCGTTTGCGCCACCATCTCGGGGCAGTCTACACGGTACCCTTCAGCTCGATGGGGACCATCCAAAACCACAGCCGCGACTGGGTCACCGTAAAGCTGTCTTTCGAAGTGTCGCCCACGCAGGACCTTGAGAAGGTCCGCAAGCTGGTCAAGAAGGTTGGGGCACAATTAATGGAGGATCCTGAATTGGAGGGTCAATTCCTTGCTCCTCTGAAAAGTCAGGGCGCGGTGGCGCTTGTGGGATCGAACTACAAGATTGGTGTCAAATTCACCTCGAAACCCGGCGAACAGTTCCTGATCCGGCGCAAAGCCCTGAACGCCATTCAGAAAGCGTTTGCCGATAACAACATCCAGATGGCAGCGCCGCGCGTGATTGTGGATTCGATATCCGATGCAGACGCCGCAGCCGCAAAAGTGATACAGGACGCCGCCCAAACACCCGGCTAACGATTTTCTGATCGCTGCCGCTCGTAAGTCCGCGTGTTGCAAGGCGATAAGCAAAGCGCGCGGAGACACTTCATGACCGTCTTGGTGGCACGTTCAGCGTGGCTTGCGTTGGGCATGTCGGATGACCCCAATTGACTGAGAAATAACGCTTCAGACCGAATGCTCTTACTTCTTGCGGCGATCGGACTTGTGCCGATTGCGCTGTCCTAGGGTCTCGTCCCGTCTGTAAGCCTGCCCTATTTGCTTGGGTTTCCAGTCGAAGGGGTGCAACAGACCCACGTATTCAGAGCGATCATGGGGCTTTACTTTGCGAACATAGTTTTTTGGATCGCAGGTGCACGGATCACCTCTATGACGCGGCCAGCGCTGTGGTCTTTGCTGGTTTTCATGGGTGGCCTCGCGGTGGGCCGCATCCTCAGCGTGATTGTGGACGGGGTGCCCAATGTCGTTTTGTTGTTCTACCTCGGAGCCGAAATTGCCTTTGCCGCTCTGGCCGCACGCCACCTGACGAAGCCTGCGTGAAACAAGAAGAGGATGCTACTCATGCCATTTCGCAGACTTTACTTTGCAACCTTCATACTCGGTTTGCTGTGCACTTCCGCGAGCGGCCAAGAAACTCTGCAGCAAGATGTTGATCGGACCTTCAATCTGGTGCGCGTCGCCGTTGAGGACGCTGGGATGACGTCGGTTCTGGCCATTGATCACGCCCGTTTGGCTGCTGCAGAAGGTGTGGAAATGCCCCCCTCGCGCGTGCAACTCTTCTCGGATGCGCGTCTGAACACAACGATCCTGCAAGAAAACCTGCGCGCAGGATTGGATTTGCCTTTTCGCGTCCTGTCCTATGCGGAAAACGGGGCCTCTGCGGTGACCTATACCTCTGCCGCGTTTATTGCGCAGCGACACGCCCTGCCCGCCGGTCCGCCGCTTTCTGACTTCGACGCACGTATTGACGCGGCATTTGATCGGTTGGGTAGCACGGTGCCACGGCCTGCGCCAACCGATGGGGTCAACACGGATTTCGCCGTCCTTGAACTTACATCACCGTTTCCGGTCTCAGAAACGGTGGCACGCCTGAAAGCCGCGATAACAGCTCAGTCTGACACGATCTGGTTTGGGGACATCGACTTCGAACAGCAAGCCAAAGCATTTGATGTCACCCTCGGGCCTGCGCGTCTGCTGCTATTTGGCGGACCTGCACCGGGAGGGGTTGCAATGGCCACCTACCCCGCCATCAGCCTCGATGCGTTTTGCCAGAAATTGCTGGTCTATGAGGGTGAGAATGGGGAGGCCATCGTTCTCTATAATGACATCGCAGCACTTGCCAAACTCCACTACGGACAATCAGGTGAGCCGCACGCCATGCTCAACAAACGGCTTACCCAAACCTTCACGAACGCAATCACACAGTAACTCCGCGTCAGGCATCTTCTGGCGCTAAGGATCGATTAACCACAATTCACTACGCTCGCCGCACGTTGAAAAGGCAGCGGAAAACCACCCTCGAAGAACAAAGAGAGAAAGACATTGAACCGTCATATAGGAAAACCCCGCAATTTGGTTGGCGCGTTGCTGGCGACTGTCGTCATGGCGACCGCAGCATTGGCTCAGGAAGACCAGCCCAATATTCTGGTGATCATGGCAGACGATGTCGGCTGGGCCAGCCTTGGCAGCTACCATCAGGGTATCAAGAGCATTGAAACGCCCAATCTTGATCAGCTCGCCGCCGAAGGCACCCGGTTGACGGACTACTATGCAGAACCAAGCTGCACCGCCGGGCGCTCTTCGTTTCTGACAGGTCAGTTTCCGGTTCGGACCGGCATGCACACTGTTGGGTTGCCCGGCGATCCGGTCGGATTGAGCGATGAAGATCCGACCCTTGCCGACATGATGAAGTCACTTGGCTATACAACCGGCCAGTTTGGAAAAAACCACCTTGGTGATCAAAACCAGTTTTTGCCAACGACCAAGGGTTTCGATGAATTCTGGGGGTGGCTCTACCACCTGAATGCGATGGAATATACGTCTGATCCCGATTGGCCGGATGATCCGGAATTCGAGGCACAATTTGGGCCGCGCAACGTCATCCATTCCTTTGCCACGGAAGAAACAGATGATACCGTGGATCCGCGCTGGGGGCCCGTTGGCAACCAGCGGATTGTCGATGACGGACCTGCCCCGCCAGAACGCCAGAAAACGCTGGATAATGAAGTCACTGCGAAAACGATCGACTTTATTGATCGTGCGGTGGAAAATGATGCGCCGTTTTTTGTCTGGATGGCCCCCGCGCGCGCGCACGTCTGGACCCATCTCAGCCCCGAGTACGAGGCCCTGCTGGGCGATGGGCGCGGGCTTCAGGACGTTGTGATGAAAGAGCTTGATGACAACGTCGGCAAGGTGCTGGCACGGCTGGATGAGCTTGGGGTCAGCGACAATACGATTGTTGTCTTCACGTCAGACAATGGACCCGAAACACTCACGTGGCCTGATGGTGGCACAACACCGTTTCACGGCGAAAAAGGCACCACATGGGAAGGCGGCTTCCGTGTTCCGGCCATCGTTCGTTGGCCGGGCAAGGTTCCTGAGGGTCGCGTCGCCAACGGCATTTTTTCAGGGTTGGACTGGATGCCGACACTGGTCGCAGCTGCCGGTGGCCCGGATGACCTGCCCGCACAGCTCCTTGAGGGGTACGAAGGCTACAACGTGCATCTGGATGGCTACAATCAACTGCCCTATCTGACCGGCGGCGAAGAGAGTAACCGCAACGAAATCATCTACTATGAGGGCACAAATTTGCAGGCCATCAGGTTTCGCGACTGGAAGGCTCATTTTGTCGTGCAGCATCATGGTTGGGCGGGACCAAAAGACGAGTTGAACGCGCCTTTGCTGTTCAACCTGCGACGCGATCCCTATGAGAAAGCGGCAGAAGAATCCGGAATGTACACAAACTGGATGGGTAAAAAAATGTGGGCGTTTGGACCTGCAGCAAAGCTGGTTCAGAGACACCTGCAAAGCTTTCAGGACTTCCCACCGCGTGGATCTGCTGTTGCAAACCAAAGCGACGTTGAAAAGCAAGTTACCAGCGAAGGCGGTATGTCGCAGTAATTCAAACCTGAATATGCCCTGCGGCGAAACCTGCGGGGCGCACTTCAGTGCTCATTATATCGCGCGGCTGGCAGTCTGTGCCGCAACAAGCGTGTTTGCTTTGCAGCAGGCGAAGGGGTTCAGAAAGGCTGCATCGGGCAGCAACTGTATCTAAGGGGTTGTTGATGACGATCCCCCGCAGGCGGTCCAGCGTGGGTTAATCCTCACCGCGGCCAAGTCGTGCTGGACACGATCAAGCAGCTTTCGAAGACAGATATCCAAGACCCGCTGCTGAAGCCCCTGTCACAGGCCGTCCAACCCTGCCAACTGGTCAACGGGGCATTTGCCCTCAGCTTGCGGGATGCGCCCAAAATACCGATTGCACTTATAAGAAGCAGAGCGCTTGCAGGCAAAGGGATCGGCGCCAGCGCAGTGAATGTCGCCTCGGAAAACCCGCCCGTGTTGACAATGACCGTCGCACCATCATCGAGACTAAGCAACGAAACGCCCGCACCGGGCCCCGACGTCGTCGCGCCAAAACCGATGCAGCTCGCAAGGGCGGTCAGGCAAAGATTATTGGTGACAAACGCCAGCGAATCGACATCCTGCGCAAGAAAACTTCCAGCGGTGATTGACCCATTTGTCACAGTAAATGAGTTGAGAAGTTGGGTATCCCACTTGGTCGCATCGTTGGTCTCGATGAAACTGCCCCCCAAGGCGCTGGGAAAACCATCAATCAGGATCGCACTGGCGGCACCCGTCGCATCGTCTCGAAGACCCAGTATCCTTCCGGTTGCGGTGCCGACTGTGTTGCCTTGCACGTTAGAAAAGGAAAACGCAAAATCCAAAGTCGACGCCGATGCGGGCACCGCTGCCCCTGACAACCCAAGCGCCAAATCATGGCAGCAATTTTTTTAACATCTCCACCTCCACCATATTCGCTAGCAACTCGCGAACACCACTTCAACTCTCGCCAATGTATTTTAGAGCAAAGCCTTGAATAACGCGGTTGATACAACTTTTGAGTGTCTGGAACTCAACTTCCACGCCGGTTATGGGCAATTGGATGCCTCAGGGCGGCTATGGCGCAGCAGTTTAAAGCCATGCCTGGCCAACTTTGCTACAGCAACGAGGTTCTGAATGGGTGCGCACGACGCTGCACGCCAGCCATGCAGACGAACGACACGATCACGAGGAGGCGATCAGGCGGCTTCACCGGAATCTGATAAGCTTGGCAGTCAGGCCCCGGCATCAGACGTGGTGCGAAGTTGGGATCTGTTCATAGCGCCAGATGGCTTTTGCAGTTTTTGGAATGCCCTATCCTGTGGGCTGATAAAGCCTGCGGCCCCATGCGCAATCGGTACAATCAAGTCTACGCCGGGAAAGGAGGCGCCAGCAGCCATGAAGGCTCCGTCTCATTTGTCAGCAGTTTTGCTGCAGAGGGCAATCAAGTCACACAAGTGAAGATGCCAACGTAGGTGCGGATGCCCCCCCGCGCGGCTCGCGCGCCGATAGCCGTCAGATAACGCTCCTTCGAATACAAAGACAATGCCTGTGCCATGTGCCTGAGCGCCGAAGGTCTCGCTGCGTTGAAGGGTGGTCGTTACCGTTTTGTGCACATGCACGTGAGCGCCAGCAGGGATGCTTTGTGTGCCGACCCCCATGACACTGCCATCCTTGGTGATCTACCCACTCGTGCTGATAGCGGTGAGGGCCACGGCGATGTTGTCGCTTTCGTGCAGCCTGAGAGTCTAATGGACAGGCATGCGGTATCACTCCTGAGTTGTGCTTGGGTCAGAAGGTGCGTCGGCACGCATCTGCGCCTTGTGGCGCAATAACGCCATCAGCTTGCGGTCACGGTCAGCCTGAGCCGCTGGGATTTCGGCGACGGGGGTGCGCGCTTCGCATTCGGCTTTCAGCACGTTTTCAACGATGTCAGTCCAGTTGACGGTGTCGTAAGAGCCGATGCCAAAGTCGCGATACATCTTGCCGTATCTCTCAACATATTGGGCGACCCCTTCCGGGGCGTTGAGGTGGATCGTCTGCATCGGTCCCATGAAGGACCAACGCAAGCCAAGCCCGTCGCAGATGGCTTTGTCCAGATCGGTGGCAGAGACGATGCCGCTGCCCACCAGCTTGAAGGCTTCTTCGAGCAGTGCGCCCTGCAGGCGGTTGACGACAAAGCCGTCGATCTCCTTGTTCAGCAGGATCGTTTCGCGGTGACAGGCACGCATGAGGTTGGTCACTTTCGACACAATCTCCGGGTCGGTCCACGGGGTCGGCACGATCTCGACTGCCGGGATCAGATGCGGCGGGTTGATCGGATGCACAACAAGACATCGGTGCCGCCCGGCGATATCCTTGCAGTAGCGCGATGCCGAGATACCGGAGGTTGAGCTTCCGATGGGCACGTCGGGTGCGGCGATGGCATCCAGCGCTTCGGTGATCTCGCGTTTCACATCGAGGCGTTCAGGACCGTTTTCCTGAACATAGACTGCGTCCTTCAGGGCATCCTCCAGGCGCGGCGCAACCGTGATCCGCTGCAATATCCCCGAGGCGTCCGAGGCCGCAACCAACTCGAAGGCAACGAGATCCGCAACCCGTTTTTCCATCGCATTGAGAGCACGCTCCGCAGCTTCGGCCGAAGCATCATACATCGCGACGTCAAATCCCGCCTGAGCAAAGACGGTCGTCCAGCCCTGCCCAATCAACCCGCATCCAATGGTCGCTATTTTTGTCATAGTTGTTCTCCTTCATGCATCCGGATGTCGGTTGCGTCATTGTCACAAAGTCATTTGCCCTCTGGAACCAGGCTTTCGTTGCGCTCATCCAGTGCTTCAACGGTACACTCGGTGCAATTTCGTTCACTGCGAGACGGGATGCGACTATCTCGAACACCGCCGTATCGGTAACCAAAAGGTCGATTAGCCTGCTTGACGTCAGGGACAGTTTTCATGCGCGGATGACCATGTTGACACCGTTCGCCATGCGCTGCATCGCATCGAGCACGCGCCGTCCCAGTTTCGGAACCATCTTGCCGTGAACCATCCAGTTGGCGGGCGTGCCGGTCTTGTCCACCTGCAGACCGTCCAGAACCGTCAGGTCGGGATCGTCCATGCCTTCGGGAGGCCCTGCCCCAAGACCGATGGCCGCGCTTTCAGACTGAAAGAGCACTTCGACTTGCGCAGGAACGCAGCCGGCGACAGGGCCGGGCCGCCTGTTCCAGAGCTTGACCAGCGTTCCCGGTGCAATCTCTTGCGCACTACGGCAGGCAATGCGCTCCTTTCGGGTCATTTCGTGCGGCCTTTGGATCAGGTGATCCACGCGGATGGCTGGTGTCCGCACCGCGTCTCGTGAGATACCCCCGACCGGAATAATAGGCTCGGGCTCTGCGATTGCGGCCTCCACCGCCATGGCCATGATGGGAACGCAGCTCCGGGCCGTCAGGGAATATTCCGGAGTGCCGAGATAGTCCGAGTGGCGCGCAGTGATGAACGCAAAATCCACGCGAACAGGGACTTCCAGCAGACAGCGTTTGCCTTTGATCTCGCGTCGGCGCTCGCATTCCTTCAATCCGGCTCCCTGCCCCGTCGGTGTGACAGCGCCACCAAGACCCATTCCACCCGCGCAGATACCTTCAATCAACGCGTCTTGCGGCATAAGCTCACCTTCACAGTTGCCATCGTTCATCGGCTCCTGCATTTCCCGGTTCAGACCAATATGCGGCCCGATGAGCCGCATACCCCTGCGGGCCGTGACTGGCTTCCTGATCCTGCGGTCATGCATACCTGTATCATTCGCGATCAGCCTCAGGTCGCGCCTTCCGGACGCCACGCGCGCCTTACTGGTCCGGTGCTGCCTGCCGCCTCGTATGAAACGACCCAACATGATCCTTGCGCCATCTTGGACAAGTTCAGCAACCACCCGTGGCAAAAGTGCTTTTTCCATTTTATCGTCCACGGAGGCTTTATCCGGCGGCGCATGCCACCAAAGGATCGGGGCAAGGAGACTTCAAAACGCGACCTGATCTCCCCCCTTCAAACCCAGTATGTCTCGGGCCTCGTCAGGTGTTGCGATTTGCAGGCCAAGGGTTTCTATGATGGTGCGAACTTTTCTGACCTGAACAGCGTTCGATGTGGCCAACGTGCCGCGTCCAGCCCAGAGGCTGTCTTCCAATCCGACCCGTACGTTACCGCCCAGCGTGGCAGCCTGCGTGGCGATGCGGAACTGGTTCGCGCCTGCCCCCAGCACCGACCAGCGGAAATCGTCGCCGAAAAGCCGGTCTGCTGTGCGTTTCATATGCATGACGTCTTCTGGGTGTCCGCCGATGCCGCCCAAAAGTCCGAACACGGACTGCACAAAGAACGGCGCCTTGACCAGACCACGATCCGCGAAATGCGCGAGGTTGTAGAGATGCGAGGTGTCGTAGCATTCGAACTCAAACCGTGTGCCGTTGCCATAACAGGTCTCAAGCACGTACTCGATGTCCTTGAACGAATTGCGGAAGACAAGATCCTTAGACCCTTCCAGATGCTCGCGTTCCCAGTCGTGCTTGAAGGTCTTGAACCGGTTCAGCATAGGATAAAGCCCAAAATTCATGGATCCCATATTCAGCGAGGCCAGTTCCGGCTGATACGTTGCGGCTGGTGCGGCGCGTTCGGCGACGGTCATATAGGGGCTGCCGCCGGTCGTGATGTTCACCACAGCGTTCGTGCCTTGTTTGATCCGAGGCAGGAAGGATGCAAAGCCTTCGGGGGTCTGATCTGGTCGGCCGTCCTGCGGGTTTCGGGCATGCAGGTGCAGGATCGCAGCGCCTGCTTCGGCTGCTTCCAGCGAGTCCGCGATAATTTCCTCTGGCGTGACCGGCAGATGCGGTGACATGGAGGGCGTGTGAATAGCCCCGGTGATTGCACAGGTGATAATGACCTTGCCCGCGTGTTCTTTTGCCATGCTCATTTCAGGACTTTCTTGTTTACTTCAGAGGGTTTCGACGTTGCCGTCCACAGCCAGGGACTGACCCGAGAGATTGGCGCCCAGATCAGAGATCAGAAATGCTGCGGTTGTGGCGACATCGTCTGGCGTTACCATCCGGCGCAGTGAAATATTCTTGAGATACTCTGCGTGCATTGCGTCAAAACTGACGCCGGTGGCCTCTGCGCGGGCGCGAATAACCCCGTCCATGCGCGGCCCCTCGACGATTCCGGGCAGAATGGCGTTTACGCGGATATTGTCAGGTCCCAGTTCCTTAGCAAGGCTTTGCGTCAGGCCGATCACACCGAATTTTGCTGCCGAATAGGGCGTGCGATAAGCGTATCCGTGTTTTGCAGCCGCAGATGCCATGTTGACCAAAGCCCCGCCGCCGCTGGCCTTTATCATCGGGATAGCCTGACGCGCGCAGAGAAACTGACCGGTCAGGCAGATATCAATGCATCGCCGCCACGCATCCGGCGGCAAGTCTTCGAGATTTCCTGTAGGTCCTGCAATGCCCGCATTATTTACCAGCGCATCAAGCCCTCCGAGGTCGTCCCTGACCTTGTCAAAGAACGCTTCGACCGCAGCATCGTCTGAGACATCCGCCTGCACCGCAATGCAGTTGCCGAGTGCATCGCTGGCCCGCGCCAGCGCATCCGCATCAACATCACAGATCGCAACCCGCGCCCCTTGCGCATGGAGCTGGCGGGCAACGGCAAAGCCGATACCAGCAGCGCCCGCAGAAATCACAACCCTGCGGCCCTCCAGTCCCGGCAGACGCATGTCTGGCAACACGTCTTTCGTTTGAGTCGAACGGTCGTTCATAAAAACTCCTTCAATTACCGAACACGGCGCCCGGCATCCACAGGACAAGGTCAGGCCAGATGATCATCAGCGCAAGGCCAAAAAGCTGTAACCCGACGAAGGGCACAATACCGCGGTAGATCGTGCGGATGGTAATTTCGGGGGGTGCGACGCCTTTGATGTAGAACAGTGAATAGCCGAAGGGTGGCGTCAGGAAGCTCGTTTGCAAGTTGACCGCCACAAGCATCGCAAACCACAAAAGCTGCTGTTGCTGAGAGATGCCGAGACCGAAATCCAGCGCCGCGACGATGGGCGCAAAAAGCGGCAGAACGATAAAGCTGATCTCTACCCATTCGAGAAAGAACCCCATGATGAAGATGAGGATCAACAGAAGGCCCAGCGTGCCGTATGCGCCCAGATCGAAAAACAGGATCGCGTTTTCGATCATTTTGTCGCCCTTCAGGCCCTTGAATACCATGCCAAAGATCGTGGCACCCACAAGCACACTGAGGATCATAGCCGAGGTGTTTCCGGTTTCACGGACACATCCGGATAAGGTCGGAAAGGTCAGCTTTCGATTGATCGCTGCCAGCACCATCGCGCAGATGGCACCCAGACCGGCGGCTTCTGTTGGCGTGGCCATGCCCGTGGCAATCGACCCCAGCACCGTAAGGATCAGCGCCAGCGGCGCAAACAGATCCCGCAGCAGCGCTATGGTCAGCGACCCTTCACCCCGCACGTTTGTTGATACCGGTGCATGCGACGGCTTCGTCAGTGCCACGAACACAATATAGGCGATATAGAGCCCGCCCAGCATAAGGCCGGGCACAATGGCCCCCAGAAAAAGCTCGCCCACAGAAATTTGCAGGATATCGCCGACCAGAACCAGCATAATGGAAGGCGGGATGAGAATACCAAGCGTACCAGACGCAGCAATGGTGCCCACAGCCAGTTCCGGCTTGTATTTTTCCCGCAGCATGATCGGCAAGGCAAGCGTGCTCAGCATGACAACCGAAGCGCCGACAATGCCGGTGCTTGCAGCCATGATAATCCCAAGCAGGGCAACGGATATCGCCAGTCCGCCGCGCTTTTTCCCAAGCGCCCGTTCGAGCGAATACAGCAGGTTCTGCGCCAGACCCGACTTATCGAGCATGGCGCCCATGAACACAAAGAGCGGCACTGCCAGCAAAAGCCAGTTTTCGATGATACCGGCATAGATACGCGACACGCCGATTTTCAGGAAAGCAAAAGGCAGCTCACCGATGAACGCAAAGAGAATACCGACACCACCAAGCACAAAAGCCACCGGATAGCCGCTGAAAATACCAATCAGCAGGCAAATGACCATCGAAAGAGGAATGATATGCTCAATCATCGGCTTGTCCGGTTTCTTTTGAAAAAACTGTGCGCAGGCCGTGAAGGGTCAGGCCGATCCCGGCAAGCAACATGAGGCCGAAACCTATCGGGATGAAAGACTTCAAGAAAAAGCGATCGTACATCCCGTCATAGTTCGAGCCCTCGTTCATTGCGAAAGAGCGGACGGCGAAGTCATATCCATGATAGGTCACGATGGCACAAAGGGGTATCAGCAGGACGCTGTGCCCAATAATATCCACAATGGTCTTGGTCCGCTCACTCATGTGCTGGCGCAGAAAATCGACCCGCACATGTTTGTCTGTTATCATTGCCCCCGCCATTGTGAGCATCAGCATCATGCCAAAGAGATGCCACTGCAGATCGCCAATGCTAGACAGGGTCAGCTTTGATCCGAATAGAAAGATATCGTTTTCCCATCGAACAATGGTGCCAACCTTGGCCGCAGACAGCACAACGCTGACCAGCACAAGCACCAGAATGGGGATGAGCAGCCAAGCAGCCGCCCGGCCGGTCCATACGATCCCTTTCAGAACCGTATGGACCGGGCCGACGCCAAGCTTGGGACCACGAGGACCAGATTCCAAGTCCTGTTCCAAGATCTTACTCGGCCGGGAGGGTTTGAAGTGCGGTCCAACGACCTGATGAGGCGACGAAGTCCTTCATGGAGCGGTAAGCCTCACCATACAGGGCATCTTTTTCAGCCTCGGCGTTCAGCACGCGCTCGGTCGCACTGCGCAGTTCGGCCAGCACATCATCAGGGAACGTTTTGACAATCGTACCACCGGCCTCGAATTCTTCTATCTGTGGTGTCTGTGCGGCCGGTGCATAAGCCAGCGTCCATTGCAGGCTGGTCTGGCAGGCGGCTTCATACATGGCTTGCTCTTGCTCGCTCATGCCGTTCCAGACATCCATATTGATCATCAGAACGTCTACGCTGCCCGGCTGGTGCCACCCCGGATAGTAGTAGTATTTTGCGATTTGATTGAAGCCCAGATCTTTGTCGATGATCGGCAGCGAAAATTCTGTGGCGTCGATGCGGCCCCGTTCCAGCGCAAGGTAAATCTCCCCGCCAGGCAAGAATTGCGCAGAAGCACCGAATTCGTTCAGCACACGTGCGCCGACACCGGCCATACGCATTTTAAGGCCGTTGAAGTCCTCTATTGAGTTGATTTCCTTGTTGAACCAGCCGCCGGGCTCGGGGTTGGTGACGTGGCACCCCATGACCTTGATGTTGAGCGGGTCAAAACCGCGCTGAATGATCTCCAGACCACCGCCCACGTGCAACCAGGCCGCCAACGCTTCAGGTCCCGCGCCGAAAGGTGTTGCACCAATTTGAGCAACCGGAACCTGCCCACCCCACTGCCCCAGAAAGCTCCATCCCGCGGGAATTGCACCTGAACTTACGTTTTCAAGGATTTCCCCTGCCGGGACCAACTCGCCGGACCCATAGAGCTGAAAGCCAGTATCCCCGCCGCTCATCTTACGGAGACTGTCATCCATCAACTTCGCACTGTCGGCGAGGAATGTCAGGTCTTTTGGAATGCTCATGTGGACGTCAAGAATGTCGGCCTTCGCAGACGCACCAATAGCCATTGTACCCGCGACCATGGCCGCGGTGAGTGTCGATATCTTCATATTTTCCTCCCATTTGGGCCGACCTTTGAGCGTTCCAAACGCGTCGCCTTGCCAGCACTCCAATATTGATGTTTGATTATTGATCAAAAATCAATACAAAAATTATATCGACGAATTCCTCTATTGGTGCGAGCGCCCAATAGTAAAGAGAAGTGTCTGCTGAAGGGAGCGTTATGCGCCCGGCTGCTTAGGCTGAAGCCGTGGCAAAAAGCATCCGGACAAGCACATCATAAGCATCCGACAGATCGGCAGCCAAAGCCTCGGACGCGGCCTGCTCATTGCCGGTGCCGATGGCTTCGACAATGTTCCGGTGGTGGATGTTCGAAACGGTATACTGATCTTCGTGCTCCAACTGATAAAGGTGCGGACTTACCCGCAGCCAGAGCGTATCGATCACCTCAATCAGTACCGGAGACCGCGATTGCTTGTATAGCCTGAGATGGAATTCGTAATTGGTTTTGATGTAGCTCGGTACATCGCCGGACTGAGCACTGGTCTCTAGCCGTTCCAGCAAACGTTCGAGGTCTGACAGAAAAGCGGCGTCGCGGTTTTTCACGGCCCACCTTAAGGCCAGCGACTCGATCTCGACCCGTACGTTGCGCAGATCCGTCAACTCGTCGTACCCCAGTGCTGGCACCCCCACCGACCGACCCGAGACATTCGCCAGCACACCAACAGCCAAAAGCCGGGTGAGAGCCTCGCGCACAGGCATTGCACTCACCCCAAAGGCTTTTGCGACCTTTGAAACCGGAACCGCCTGACCGGGCGTGAACTCGCCTTCGCGCAACAAGGTGCACAGCCGATCATAGACCTGATCGTGCAGCTTGTCCTTTTGGATGGGTTGTTGGTTTTCGAACATGATGGGTGTCTTTGCATAGAAACAGGTAATAAATCCATAGCGTTTCCGGGCTGTGGCGCTTTTCGAATGCCCCGTTACTTTTTCTGCGACGGCACTTATTGTTTCCGCAAACCGGTCAAAGGAGTGGATGATGACACATGACAACGGCGCTGCCGCTTCCTCGCGGATCGAAGGCCTTCGGGACATGGAACCCGACGTGCGACGCGCGGCCGTTTCACAAGCGGCAAGGATCGACGCATCTGCAACAGAGGCCTTGTCGGGATCCCCTGCCCTCGGGCTCGATGTGGCGAACGGAATGATTGAAAACGTGATCGGCACCTTCGAATTGCCCTTGGGCGTGGCGACAAATTTCACCGTAAACGGGCGCGACTATCTTGTGCCAATGGCGGTGGAGGAACCCTCTGTCGTTGCAGCGGCCTCTTACATGGCCCGGATCGCCCGCGCTGGCGGCGGGTTCCATGCCAGTTCGACTGCGCCAATCATGCGGGCTCAGATACAGATCCTTGGATTAAGTGACCCCTTTGGTGCCCGCGCACGGCTATTGGCGGACCGCGATACGCTTATCAGAATGTCGAATGCCAAGGACACTGTTCTTGTTGGGCTTGGTGGCGGATGCAAAGACATCGAGGTACATGTGTTTCCCGAAAGTCCAATCGGGCCGATGGTGGTCTTGCATCTTCTGGTGGATGTGCGCGACGCGATGGGGGCCAACACGGTCAACACAATGGCCGAGGCCGTGGCGCCTCACGTCGAAAAGATCACAGGCGGAAACGTACGCTTGCGTATTCTTTCCAATCTGGCCGACAAGCGGATCGTGACAGCCAGTGTGCGGGTGCCTACCGATGCCTTGACGACCGAGGCCCTTGATGGCGCAGAAGTGGCGCAGGGCATTGTAGAGGCCTGCGCACTGGCACTGATCGACCCGTATCGCGCCGCGACCCACAATAAGGGCATCATGAATGGCATAGACCCGGTTGTGGTCGCCACGGGCAACGACTGGCGCGCCATCGAGGCGGGCGCGCATGCTTTTGCCGCGCGTTCCGGGCGCTACACGTCCCTGACCAGATGGGAAATTGCCAAGGACGGAGATCTGACAGGCACGCTGGACATACCGATGGCGTTGGGCATCGTTGGCGGTGCCACGCGCACGCACCCGACCGCAAAGGCATCGCTCAAACTCATGGCGGTGTCGTCCGCACAGGAACTCGCAGAAGTGACAGCCGCCGTTGGCCTGGCACAGAACATGGCCGCGCTGCGGGCCTTGGCCACCGAAGGCATCCAACGAGGGCATATGGCCTTGCACGCCCGCAACATCGCCATCACGGCCGGCGCGACTGGCAGCGATATCGACCGCGTCGCAAAGGCGATAGCGGCCCAAGGGGACATCAGTGTCACTTTCGCAAAAAAGGTGCTGGCGGAACCCTGAGGCAAATAAGGACCTGCGGGGCTGATATCATTGCCAGTGAGAACCAGAGCGATTGTGTTTTGCGCTCCTTGCCGGGCGATCTGGACTGGCCACGGTCTGAAGGGCCGGTCATGGAAACACCGGATTTAGCCGCTATTCGCGCACTCCGCGCTGCGGGGAACGAGGGCCTTGTCGTCGGTCACAACCGTCTACTGACGCCAAAACAAGTTTGGGCCATATGGGTTCGGCACGTATTTGCCGGAACCCATCATGATCTAGCCCTTTTCGTCATGGCTTTCGAAGGCAGGTTGCGCCCCTGCGACCTTGGCCAAATGCAGGTGGTAGAGGGTATGGCCTCAGGTCAGATCACAGAGCAGGCGTCAGTTCTGCACAGCAAAACCGGGACACCACTTTGGTTTAAGATATCCAAGGGAACGCGCACTTCCGTTGCCAAGCGGATGGAATATTGATTGATGCTCGGTTCAGGGTATCTCTGGCCTAGTCGGTTTCAAAAGCGCCTGAACATCTCGAACCGCCAGCATGCGCCGATTGTTCGGGCTTAGGTCACGTCAATCGATGTGAAAGAAACGGCATATGGCGCACATTCGATGCGCCGGACCAAGATCACGCAGATCGACAAAAAGACCACCAACTTGCGCACCCTACTGTTGCTGCTCGGACATGCAAAATGGAGAACTCTGTCAGATATCTGGGTGTGGAACTCCAAGATGCTTTGGCCATCGCAGAAGCCATCGAAATCCAGATCATCCGGGCGGCTTTCGCGGGCGGCCCAAAACTGCCGTTAGCTCGTGGGAACAGTTGCCGCCAAGTAGCCGTCACAATCTTTTCCGCAAACGCGAGGTCCCGATCGACCCGAACGCCCGGAGTGTGGGATCAGCGGACCTTTGACGTCAGATTGCAAAAGGTCCGCTTTTCTCTCAAATCATCATCGTCACGACAGGTGGTGGACCTCCTGCAAGCCGTAGACAGGCGTTGGAATGCCTTCCATGCGGGCCTTGATTTGTAGCGACAGGAACTGTGAATAGTGGCGCGACTGGTGCAGGTTTCCGCCGTGCATCCACAGGTTCGGAACCTGCGTCGGCTTCCACATATTGCGCTGCTCGCCTTCCCATGGCCCCGGATCCTTGGTTGTGTCAGAGCCAAGGCCCCAGCACTTGCCAAGCTGGTCCGCCATCTCCTGCCCCATCAGATCGGCGACCCACCCGTTCATCGAGTTGTATCCGGTTGCGTAGACCACCAGATCGGCCTCCAGATGCGTGCCGTCATCGAGGATCACGCCGGTTTCATCCAGCGCCTCGACCTGACCGCGCTTGAGTTTGATCTCACCGTCAATGATCAACTGGCTTGCACCGACATCGATGTAGTACCCCGACCCGCGCCGTAGATATTTCATGAACAGCCCGCTGTCGTCATCGCCCCAGTCCAGCCAGAAGCCCGCTTTTTCAAGCCCCTCGTAGAACTCTTTGTCTTGCTCCTTCATGGTCGCATAGGCCGGGATCTGGAACTCATGCAGAATGCTGTATGGCAAGGATGCAAAGATCAGGTCTGCTTTCTCCGTCGTCATGCCCGCCGCGACGGCGCGCTCGGAATAAAGATCGCCCAGCCCCACTTCCATCAGGCTGTCTGAGCGCACGATATGGGTCGAGGACCTTTGCACCATGGTGACATCGGCATCGTGTTCCCACAAAGCGGCACAGATATCGTGCGCAGAGTTGTTGGAGCCCACGACCACAACTTTCTTGCCTGTCCATGCATCAGGTCCGCCGTGTTCCGACGAATGCTGCTGAACACCTTTGAAGGTTTCCATACCGGGGAATTCGGGCATCCGTTTCTTGCCGGACATGCCCGTCGCCATGACAAGCTGCTTGGGCTTGAGAACAACCTCTTCGCCGTCGCGGTCCACGACAATGGTCCATTCGCCGCTTGCCTCGTCAAAGCTGGCGGATTTTGCGGTGGTGCGGGTCCAGTAGTTGAGCTCCATCACATTTGTGTACATCTCAAGCCAGTCGCCGAGCTTGTCCTTGGGCGTGAACACTGGCCAGTTTTCGGGGAATTTCAGGGAAGGGAGGTGATCGTACCAGACCGGGTCATGCAGGCAGAGCGATTTGTAGCGGTTGCGCCAGCTGTCGCCGGGGCGGTCGTTCTTTTCAACGATGATCGTTGGCACACCAAGCTGGCGCAGGCGCGCGCCCATGGCGATGCCGCCCTGCCCGCCACCGATGATGACGCAATATGGCTGGGTCTCATATCCCAGTTCAGCCTCTTCGCGCTTACGCTCTTCGGCCCAGGTCGCCCGGTTCTTTCCGGCCCCGTGTTTGGCGCCCATCGGACGATTGGTGCCGGCAGGTTCCTCGTGACCCTTCAGCTCCACCATTGTTGTAAGAAGCGTCCATATCTTGTCGCCCTTGAGGCGGAGCAGACCGTAGCCCCGCGCAACCTCTGTTTCAAACTCGATCCAGGCGGTCGTTACACCCCCATCTTCTGCTGGCACTTCACCGTCAGCAATTCTCCAGTTGCCGGGTTTTGTGGTCGCAAGCTGATGGGACAGCATGTCCGCGACCTGATCCTTGCCTTCGACGGTCTTGATGTTCCAGGTAAAGCTGACGAGGTCGCGCCAATAGCAATCGTCCTCGAACATATCGGTGGCTGCGGCCACATCACCGTTTGACAACGCCTGTCCAAAGGCATCCAGAAACGCCTGAGTCTGATCGGAAACCGTGGTGTCGAGCATGTTTTTCCCTCCCTTTACTGCTCCTAATTCAGTGAACCGTAGCACATCGCGACAGGGAGTCTATTGCCGCGCTTCAGTCGCGAGACGGTCCTTCGCAAAGCGCGCTACATCATGTGTGCGCTCTCTGTGGACTTGCTGCGCCGCAGCGACGGCTCTGCCGTCAGACACGGGCCCGCGTGGGTTCGACACATTTAGTACATTTGCAGGTGATCGGGCATGATGCGATTGCAGCCCGCATTGCCGACTGTCGCTACATCCGCGAATTCAGCAGATGGTCAAGCCTACAGCCTGCGGGACAAACCCGGCCTTGTGTCTCACACGCACCAGCCAGGCAGAGAACTTCGCGATGATTGAGGCGCTGGTGCTCGGTTGCAGCGTCGTCCGAAATCATGAGTTGCGGATCCGGACCTTGTCCGCGCTCAGGGGCAATGCGCTCTCTTCAAGGCAGAGGCCTCTTTGCCCAATATTGGCTGTGACGCTTGTTTCGTCGTCTTCGTCAGGGGCGTTCGGCATCCAACCATAACAACGATTTCTGGCATCACTAACCTTTGCTCGTCTTCTCCATCTTGGAAGATGGCCCACGTGTTTTGTCGCAAAGCAGGATGTCCATGGTTCCTCAATGCGTGCCGTACCGCTGCTTCGAGCACCGCCGGATCGTCGTCAGACATTGCGACGTCAAAGGCCGCACCGTTGATGTCCTTGGAACGCGTCGCGCCACCAAAGACGCGATTGTGCTCCGGGCTGCGATAGGCGGAACGGATGATCAGCAGCTTGTCGGTGCCGCCACAGGCAATTTCGGCGAGCGAAAAGTTAGTCCAAATCCTGACGGCTGTTGCTTATCACTTGGAGCTGCTGCGGTAGCCTGATGGGGTGTGACTGGGGATTGAGCCACGTGAACACACTTCCCTGACGTTGTTGTTCAGGGAGATTTTAAGTGTCATTCGACGTCGGGTGTTGCGTGACAAAAGGCCAATC
>JBGCEG010000068.1:0-26408 GCA_045106135.1 Roseobacter sp.
GCGGGTGAATTCGTCCGTGTGACACAGGCCCGTGGCCTTGATCTCGACCAACACCTCGCCCGCCCGGGGACCCTCAAGCTCAACCTCCATCACCTCAAGGGGCTGGCCTGCCGCCAAAGCAACTGCTGCGCGCGTTCTCATAAAGTCCTCCCAAACTTTTCTCTTGATCTTTAGCGATTCATTCTCATTCTGTGAAAACCAGTCTCAACATACGAAGGTATGCCGTCAAGATGCATGTCGAACGTCTTATGGTACTTCTCGAGATCATTGCCGTTGTGGGGCGTCCCGTAACGGCCGGAGAAGTACAGGCGGCGTCCGGTTTACCAAAGCCCACATGCTACAGACTGGTGCAAACGCTGCTGGAGCAGGGTTTGATTGATGAGCCTCAGGGCGATGCGCGCTATGTGGTGGGCGACAGGCTTATTCGCATCGCCCTGTTGGGAAAATCCGATGTTGATGTGCGTCGCTGCGCATCCCCCATTCTGCGAGCCGCCGCAACTACCTTCAATGAGACGGTATTTCTTGCACGGTTCCGCGACAGCCGGGTCGAGATCATCCATGTGGAAACACCCGAGGACCCGGCCCGTGCGTTCATTCATCCAGGGATCGGTGAACGCCCCTTGCACGCCTGTTCCTGTTCCAAAGCGATTGCGGCCTTTGCAGAGCCGGGGTTCCGCGACACAATTCTGGACGGCCCACTGAAACGCTTTACTGAGCACACTAAAACGTCGCGGACCGAACTGGCCGCCGAGTTTGACGCAATCCGTGCACGCGGGTTTGCCGATTGCGATCAGGAAATCGACATCGGCATCGCCAGCGTCGCAGCCCCTGTTGCGATAGGCAACATCGGTGCGACCTTCAGCGTGGGTGCGGTTGGGCCGGTTCGCCGGTTTGGACCTGACTACAGACAAGACATCGGCGTCAAGCTTACGCAGATCGCGACCAAGATCAGCGGCGCCATACAACTATGCAACGTGGGTGACGTTTGAGGAGCCGTCGACCCACTTGTTCTATAGTCCTGAGGAGGTAGGACTTTACGACTAAAATTTAGGGAGGACTAACACATGAATTTAAGACCTGATCCAACTTTCTATCCGTCGCCAAAGGATGCGATGAAAGCGCCCGTGGAGAATTTTGCCTTTACGGTGATGCTGGGCAAGGACCACACACAACATGACGGCTTGGCCGTGGTTGATCTGCGTCCCGGTTCCGACACCTACGGCCAGATCGTTCACACCGTGATGACCGAAACCACAGGCGATGAATTCCACCATTTCGGCTGGAACGCCTGTTCGTCATCTTTGTCCCCGCTGTCGGGGCACGCGTTTCTGGAACGCCGATACCTGATTGTGCCGGGCATCCGGTCCAGCCGCATCTTTATCTTTGATGTGAAAGAGCCGCTGGAGGCGAAGATTCACAAGATCATCGAACCCGAAGAGGTGTTTGAAAAGACAGGTTATTCGCGCCCTCACACGATCCACTGCGGGCCGGAAGGTATTTACGTCTCGACCCTCGGTGGCGGTGGCCCGGACGGCACCGACGGCCCTCCCGGTATTTTCATCATGGACTGCGAGACCTTCGACATCATTGGCCGCTACGAGATGGACCGGGGCAAGCAAGACAAGCACTATGATTTCTGGTGGAACCTGCCGCAGGACTACATGGTCAGTTCCGAATGGGGTCTGCCACCGCAGTATGAAAACGGTGTGGTGCCCGAGGATCTGCTCAGCAACAAATACGGCCATTCGATCCATTTCTGGGACCTGCGCGCGCGCAAGAACATCCAGACCATGGACTTTGGTGAAAATTACCAGATGGCGCTTGAAATCCGCCCGGCGCACGATCCGACCAAATCTTACGGCTTTTGTGGCGTGGTGGTCGACACCACCAACCTGCAAGGGGCGATCTTTACGTGGTGGCGCGATGATAACGGCGTCTGGCAGTCCAAAAAAACCATCACTATCGACCCGCGCCCCGAGGACCCGGAAAACCTGCCGGACCTACTGAAAGGCTTTGGCGCGGTGCCGCCGCTGGTCACTGACATCGACCTGAGCCTTGATGACAAGTACCTTTATGTAGCCTGCTGGGGCTTAGGCGAGATGCATCAATACGATGTGTCCGACCCGATGAACCCGGTGCTGAACGGCAAAGTAGAGCTTGGCGGCATCGCAAAAGAGCACAAGCACCCCAACGGCAAGGACTTCATCTACGGGCCCCAGATGGTAGAGATCAGCAGGGACGGAAAGCGGGTCTACTGGACCAATTCGCTTTATTCCAGCTGGGACAACCAGTTCTACCCCCATCAGGAAGGCGGGCAGATGGTGATGGCGAATGTGGGGGAGGATGGCAGCTTTGCGCTTGATCCCGATTTCTACATCGACTTCCCAGAGAACATGCGCGCGCACCAGATCCGTCTGGAAGGCGGGGACTGTTCGACCGACAGCTTCTGCTACCCGTCTGTCTGAGTAGATGCTTGAAACGACATCGATGGCGGCCCTTTGGGGGGCCGTCATTTTTTCGGGTATCTATCATGGGGTAAACCCCGGCATGGGATGGCCGCTGGCGGTCTCTGCCGCGCTGTTTGAGCGTAAGAAATCCGCGATGGCAAAGGCCCTTGCGATGCTCGCCTTTGGGCATTTTCTGGCAATGATCGTGATCCTGCTGCCGTTTTCAATGATGTTCGTGCTCATAGAAAACGAACGCGAAATTCGCGTCGCCGCAGGCGTTGTGGTGATCGCGATGGGCGTCTATCTGTTGATCAACCGACGTCACCCCAAAATACTGTCACGCGTGCATCCCGCCAAGCTTGGGCTGTGGTCTTTTCTGGCCGCCACAGCGCACGGTGCAGGTCTGATGCTGGTGCCGATCTATCTGGGTATCTGCGGGCTTTTGGAACCGGGCGGCGTCGTTGATGACGGTCATGCCGCAGCGCAACAGTTGATGACAAGCAACATCGGCGTCGCTTTCGCTGTCGCAGCGGCCCATACCTTCGCCATGACACTGGCAGGAGCGGCCATCGCCGTCTTTGTGTATCTTTGGTTTGGTTTGAAGTTTATCTCCAAAAGCTGGTTCAACCTCGATCTTGTCTGGGCGCTGAGCTTGATCTTAGTGGGCGCATTTGGCATCTACTCTGCCGTGGCCGGGCATCATTGATCCGTGGCGAAGGTGGCCAGACGCACCTTGCAAGTATCCCACAACGCAGTCTTCGCCCTCTGAGGTTTGCATCGGCGCGGGAAGTCGTTCAATTCTGAGGCAGCGGTCGTGCACGGCAACATGATCCACCATGGTATCTATTCATGCAAAACAACGCGGTACCTGTCTTTTATTCCGTGCAAAGCGACGACTGCTGTTTCCCGTTGGACCGCCTGCTGGCGTTGCACAAAAAAGGCACAGGCGCGGCAAGCTGGAACAGGATTTTTTTGTCACCGACACGGCATTGTTCGCAGAGTATCTGGGGCTGCCCTCCGCCTATCCCGATCCATCACCGATCGCCTTCAAACCCGGCATCATCTGGGGGGCCGAAGACCACCAACCCTTGAACGAACGACTGAACCAGCTTTATGTGGAGGCTACCCGTATGGGCCGTGGTCTGGAGTTTCTGGATCGGATTGGGCGAATGCTTTGGGACGGTTCGACCCCGAACTGGGACCGCGGTGCGCAGCTTGCCACCGCCATGCGCGCGGCAGGGCTGGATATCGACGCCGTTCTGGAGGACACTTCGAACCTCCGCAAAAGAGGAGTTGGACATCAATGCAGAAGCTACGCTGGCAGCGGGCCACTGGGGGGTGCCCTTGATGGCCTTCAGGGGTGAGGCGTTTTACGGGCAGGACCGGTTTGACCCTCTGGTCTGGCGCATGGCCGCCGCAGGAGGGCTGTCATGAGAGCCCCCGGTTCAGTGCGCGAGGTGGTGGAAAGCGGGCTGTGCATCGGCTGCGGCTTATGTGCAGCCCTTGGACCGTTTGAGATGGCTTACACCAGCGAGGGACGCCTGCGCCCCCGACGGACAGGCCCCGGCGATGAAAGCGCGATTTTGCGCGCCTGTCCGGGCGTCGTGGCAGAACCCAACGCAGAACGCGGACCAAACATCGATATGATCTGGGGGGCCTACCACAGCATTGAAGAAGCATGGGCCGCAGACCCTGATGTGCGGTTTCGGGCGGCGACCGGCGGTGTTCTGACCGCTTTGGGCATGCATCTTTTGCGCAGTGGGGCGGCACAGTTTGTCCTGCATTGCGCAGCCGACCCCCGCGCGCCCGCACGCAGCAGATGGGTTATGTCGGACACAGCGGCAGAGGTTTCTGCACGGGCCGGATCACGCTATGGGCCGACGGACACGCTCGCCGGGCTTGAGGCAGCGCTTGCCCGTGCGGAACCCTTTGCGATCATCGCCAAACCTTGCGATGCAGGGGCCATCCGCGCCCGTGCCAAAGACGATCCGCGCATCGACAAGTACGTGGTCGCATTGCTGGTGATGGTCTGTGGCGGTGCGTCCGATCTTGGCAAAGTTGATGCAACCTTGCGTGAGTTTGACCTCGTGGAAGATGACGTCACACTTTTGCGCTATCGCGGTCACGGCAACCCCGGGGCCACCCGCATTGAAACCCATAAAGGCGAGGTGTTCGAGAAAACCTATCAAGAAATGTGGGGGGACGAGACGGGTTGGCGCATCCAGTCCCGCTGCAAGGTTTGCCCCGACGCACTGGGAGAGGCCGCCGATCTGGCCGCCGCAGACATTTGGCCGGACGCCACGCCCGACGGGGAGGATGAAGGCTTCAACGGGGTGATCACGCGCACGGCAGCAGGCGAGGCACTGTTCCGGGATGCTGTGGCCGCCGGTGCCTTGTGCGGTGGCAGCACCATGAGTGCGGAGGCCTTTAGCCAGACCCAACCCCATCAGGTCCGCAAGAAACACAACCTTGCCGCGCGTCTGCGCGGGATGTCCGCTGCCGGGAGCGCCACATATGAACACCGCGACCTGCGCATCCCGGCGCTGGACCATGCCGATCTTACCGAAGAGACCGGCACACTGGATCGTGTGGCCTCCGGACGGTTCTGGGAGGACATGCCCGAATAGCCTTGGCCACCCTACGGTTGTTCCGGCCCCCTGCTACCATGCCGTTTGACACGAAGTGACCTGCCTGCAGATGTCTCGGGGATTTGGACCGTGCAGCTCTTTGGGCAGTTGGAGCACCATTTTCTAGTGCAAAGCACAGGGTGTCACCCCATATGCCCACGTCGATGTGTTGGAGAAGGCTGTTAACCGCTTACTAACCAAAAAGGATCACACAGGCTGAGCGTCATGGTGTTTTCCTGCCTGGAGTGTATGCGTGCTAGACTAGCTTCTCGACCTTTTCAGTTCGGCGCAATTCGTTCCGCACGCCGTTTGCCTGCTCTGGCGGCTTGACATGCTTATTATGCACGGGCTGTTAGACCTGCCGATCTCTGTCGCATACCTCGCAATTCCAGTCACAATCTTGCGGGCTGTACGCGCGCGGCCGGACCTGCTTGACCCCAAAGTCGCCACTTTGTTTTCTGGCTTTATCACGGCTTGCGCGTTGAGCCATCTTACAGGCCTGCTGACACTCTGGGTGCCGGCCTACGGTTTTCAGGGGGCCGTGAAGGTCGCCACAGCGGCAGTGTCGATGTACACCGCCGCCCAACCGGCCCGGATGCTGCCCGGTTTTCTGACGAGGCCAAGCCGTCTGGAAATGGCGAATGCCTCAGCAGAAATTGCAGGTGAACAGCGCAGGAACCAAGAGGCACAAGAAGCGCGCGACAAACTTAGCGAGTTTGCGCATATCCCATCACACGATCTTAAGGCACCGATGCGCGGCATTGCCAATCAGGCGCGCTTTCTACTGGAAGACCATGGAGAAAAGCTCGAACCGAACGCGCACCGCAGACTGGAACAGATGCAGGACCTGAGCAGTCACCTTGAAGGCTTGATCGGCACGCTGCTCAAGTATTCAAGAATTGGCAAATCTGACGCACGGGAAAGCGTCGACTCCGCCTTGGTTGTCGAGCGCATCAGAGCCTCGCTGTCTGAGCTGTTGTTGAAAAAAATGCGCTGATCACGGTCCAGTTTCCGATGCCTGCCGTGCACGCAAACCCCGCTGATGTTGTGACAGTTCTGCAAAACCTTATTGTAAACGGGCTGACGTATAACAATTCCGACCAAATAGAGATCACTGTTGGGTTTCACCATCGCGTTCTGGTGAATGGCACGCTTTTGCAAAACACATATTTTGTTCAAGACTACGGTATCGGAATTGATAGTGAATTCCACAAGGACGTGTTTCGCATGTTCAAGCGGCTCAACCAGACCGAAGCCTATGGTGAAGGGTCCGGTGCGGGACTGACCTTTATCAAACGCGTTCTCGAAAACAACGGCGGCGAAATCCAACTGACGTCCGACCCCGGTCAGGGCAGTACCTTCTATTTTACGTTTTCAGAAGCCGCGGTGGATAAAGCCGTCACACAAACTCTGAGCCAAATGAGCACGCAACATGTCTAGTCAAACTACGCCTCAGGAAATTCTGATCATTGAAGACAATGATGATGATTTTGAAGCCACCGAACGCGCGCTGACACGAACCAAAAACCTGTCAAGCGCTGCCGTGATGGTCTGGATACATGGGCCTATTTGCAAGCAGAGGGGAAATATCGCCCGCCGAACCGCCCCAAGTGCCCTGGACTGGTCCTGCTGGATCTCAACATGCCGGGGCTTGATGGTCGAAAGCTTCTGGACCGTATTCTCGCGCAGGACGCGCTGGCAACGGTGGTTATGATCACAGGTCAAGGCGATGAGACGGTTGCCGTAGACATGATGAAAGCCGGGGCGCAGAACTATCTGTCAAAAGACACAATTCCGATGCCAGTTTGACCCGGGCGGTGTCAAACGCAACTGAGCGTGCCCGCATGCGGCGCAAAATCGAAGACCAGCAAGAAAGCCTGCAGTCGTTTGCGATGGTGATCGTACATGACCTGCGCGCGCCACTAAGAGGCATTTTGCAAGCAACCGAAATGCTGACCGAAGACTTGCCAGATGAGATCGTGGCGGAAAATGCGGAAATGCTGGGCTTTGTCCACCAAGGCGCGCAGCGTATGGATGCGTTGATCATATCGCTCAATGACTCCAGTCAGATCGATAGCACGCCCCCTGCCTTTGAAGCGGTTGATCTGAAAGTGCAGATGGACCGTGTCTGTTCAAATTTGTGGTCGGTCATTTCAGACAGCGGTGCGAAAGTGATTTGTGGAAGCAACCTGCCGACAATTCAGGGCAGTCCACCACAAATTGAGCAGCTCCTGCAAAACCTGATCTGCAACGCGATAAAATATAATCGTTCTGATGCGCCGGAAATCCGAATTGAGGCAACCCACCTGAGCGACCGTTGGGAAATCAGCATTGCCGACAACGGTATTGGCATTGAGCCACAGTTTCTTAAGCGCATTTTTGAGCCTTTCAAAAGGCTGCATGGCAATGACGAGTTTGAAGGCAGTGGCCTTGGGCTCGCAACCTGCCGGAAAATCACCGCAAGACATAATGGCAGACTGACCTGCGATTCCGTGCCCGGGGCAGGCTCAACTTTTCGAGTGCACCTGCCCTTTTCGCCAGACGCCGGCCAGATATGACCAGCCAAAGCTCGAACCTCTCAGGAACACGCGACAGTAACAGCGGCTTTTGACAGACAGAGACGCGATACGGGCCTGTTTTGATCTCGATTATGCACCGTACTGCGCAGGTATCAACACAAAGGGATGTGACATCCGGCAGAGGCTGCTAGGGTTTAAGCTGATATCCGCAAACAGGGCGCACAGATGGCATCCGACGCACGTGAGCAATTTGCACGTGAATCAGCCGCGCGGCTGGCCTTGGCCGAGCAGCGTGGTTTACGGCTCGCCATTGCCTGTCGCACACTGGTCACGGGTCTGGCCTTTGCGTGGTACGTGGGCGCGCCCATCGTGTTCTCCGGATTTGAGCCACGCTTTGCGGCAATCATCGTCTTGTTGGTGTTCACGGGCATCGGCATCGCCCATCTGTTGGTCATCGGAACGAAGTTTGACCGCCGGTGGATGAAATACGCGGTCTACGCACTGGATACGCTGTCTATCTGCGCAACCGTTGCGCTGATCCCCATCAGTCGCGCAGACGATATCCCCCAGATCATCGCATTCCGCGCTTACGGCATTTACTACCTTTTTCCCTTGGTGGCCGTGGCATGCCTCAGCCTGTCATGGCGTCTGGTGATCTGGACAGGGGCGATGTGTGTTGTGGGCTGGTGGGCTGCGTTCATCTGGGTGTCATCACGCATGACAGACACGCTGTCATGGGCGGATATTCCAGCCGAGGCCACGCGCGCCGACTACGAGCAGATATTTCTGTCCATCGACTTTATCGCAAGAGGCAACCGCATCGAAGAAACCACGATGCTAATGGTTGCAGCCCTGAGCCTCGCGCTGGCCGTCTACCGGGCCCGGTCGGTGTTTTTCGCGCAGGTTGCGGCTGATCTGGAGTGGCGGCGCGAGCGCACCATGCGCGAACGCGTCAGCACGCTTTTGGGCAAATATGTCCCTGAAGAGATCGCACAAAAGCTGATTGCCAATGACGCTCCGCTGCAACCGCAGCGCACGCAAGGCGTGGCACTGGTCATGGATATCGCGGGTGTTACGCGCTTTTCTGCAGCACATCCCCCGGAACAGGTGATTGCCGTGCTGGACGCTTTTCTGGCGGAAGCAACTGAGGTGGTGGCACAGGAAGGGGGCATCGTGATGTCCTACCTTGGGGACGGGTTTCTGGTGACCTTCAACGCTCCTGTCATCATACCTGAGCCCGCCAAAGCGGCGATCGCAGCCGCCCGCAGGCTTTTGGACACGGCTGAGGCGCATGGGTTTTCCGTTCGGGTCGGACTGGCAAGCGGCAGTCTGGTCACCGGGATCATCGGGACAAATCAGCGTCAGTCGTTCACGGTCTACGGCGACGCGGTCAACCTCGCAGCACGGCTGGAAGGGGAATGCAAAAACCTTGGCGTGCCGATTTTGACAGACGCGGCAACCCATGATCAAGGGGGGCTTTCCAGCCATTGGCAGGTCTATCCAGACCTGAGCATTCCCGGGATTGATCACACCATATGGGCCTTTGGCCTTCGCGCGCATTAGGCCGCGCGCAACAGGCCAGACCGCCTTGAATGACGCGCCACGCAGCAGGCTGTATCAATCAATATGCCCTCAAAGCCAATGATCAGCGCGGCGCATGGTCGGCGGTAAGAAATTGCAGAACCAGTTCAGCCAAATCCTCTGGCGCTTCTTCGGGTATGGCATGTCCACACGGCAAAGACTGGCCAGAAACGCGCGTGCCTTTCTCCTGCCAGGTCGCCTTTACGTCGTATAGATCGCCGACAACGCTGTGCTCCCCCCAGATGGCCAGAACCGGCGCTTGGACACGACTGTCCTGATCCGCTTCGTCGTGGTCCAGATCAATGCTCGCCGACGCCCTGTAGTCTTCGCAAATGGCGTGCAGCGTTGCTGGCCGTTGGTAGCAGCGCAGGTATTCAGCAATCGCGTCCTCGCACACCGACCCTTCGACTTTGACCTGTCCCGCGATATGCCTGCGCAAAAAGTACTCCGGGTCCGATCCGATCATCTTTTCGGGAAATCCACCCGGCTGGATCAGGAAAAACCACCAGAAGTACCGTGTGGCAAACTCTTGGTTTGTTTGCGCATACATCGTGCGTGTCGGCGCAATGTCGAGCAAGATGAGATGCTTGACCGTGTCCGGAAAATCCAGCGCGAGCCTGTGCGCCACGCGTCCGCCACGGTCATGACCCACCACCGAAAAACTGGTGTGGCCAAGATGCGCCATCAACGCGATCTGATCCTGCGCCATGACCCGCTTGGAATAGGGCAGATGGGAAGGATCGCTTGGGGGGGCTTCGCTGTCGCCGTACCCTCGCAGATCAGGCGCAATCACCCGGTAGCCCGCTGCCACAAAAAGCGGCGCGACCTTGCGCCATACGATGTGGGTTTGCGGGTGGCCGTGCAACAACAACAACGGCGGCCCCGAGCCTGCACTGGCAAAATTGATCTCGATACCGGGCAGACGCGCCTTGAAAACTTCAAATCCTTCCAGAAAGGTCGATGCGCCCATTCAAGCGCCTTCCAACAGCGCATCTGCAATCGCGCTCCCGCAGGTTTTTGTATCTGCGTTGCCGCCCAGATCGGGGGTCCGCAGCGCCTCTTCAGACAGCACGCGCTCGATTGCGAAGACGATCGAGTTGCTGGCCTCCAGCGCGCCCAAATGTTCCAGCATCATGGCGGCGGCCCAGATCTGCCCCACCGGATTTGCGATGCCTTTGCCCGCGATATCAGGGGCAGAGCCGTGCACCGGTTCAAAAAGCGAGGGAAACTTGCCTTCGGGATTGATATTGCCGGACGGCGCGATCCCGATTGTTCCGGTGCAGGCGGGCCCCAGATCGGACAGGATGTCGCCAAAGAGGTTAGAGGCGACGACAACATCAAACCAATCCGGATGCAGAACAAACTGCGCGGTCAGAATATCAATGTGGTACTTATCGACTTTGATGTCCGGGTAGTGCGCAGCCATTTCCGCAACCCGTTCATCCCAATAGGGCATCGTGATCGAGATCCCGTTGGACTTGGTGGCTGAGGTGAGGTGCCCGCCGCGTTTTGCCGCCAGATCAAAGGCGTATTTCAGTATCCGGTCCACGCCCACGCGGGTCATGACGGTTTCCTGCATGACAATCTCGCGGTCAGTGCCGGGGAACATTTTGCCACCGATGGAGGAATATTCGCCTTCGGTGTTTTCCCGCACAATCATCATGTCGATGTCACCCGGTTTTCGATTGGCCAGCGGCAGCGGGACGCCGGGCATGGCACGTGCCGGGCGCAGGCTCACATATTGATCGAATTCCCGTCGAAACTGGATCAGGGACCCCCAGAGCGAGATGTGATCAGGCACGACGTCAGGCCACCCCACCGCCCCAAAGAAAAGCGCATCACTGCCGCTGAGCCGGTCTTTCCAATCGTCCGGCATCATTTGTCCGTGCTGCGTGTAATAGTCCGCAGAGGCAAAATCGTGCTGGTCAAACTCAAACCCCAGATCGAACTTTTTCTGCGCCGCTTCCAAGACCCGCACCCCTTCGGCAGTGGTTTCTTTGCCGATGCCATCGCCGGGGATAACCGCGATCTTCCAACTGTTTTTGGCCACAATCTGCCTCCCTTTATGGTGTCCTTGTCTTGGCTCGCTTTGGGCTGCTCTGCACGAGATACGCAAGTGTGGTTTCCTGCGTGAACAGGCGCCTAGTCCCGTGTGCCGCGTGGATCAGGGCTGAGCCTGCGCACCAGATTGCCGCATGTTTCTATGATGCCCTGCAAGCGCTCTTCGAGGCGGGTCATTTCAAACATCGCATCCTTTAGCCCTTCGCTCTGATCGCCCAAATCCGCGAGATCTTCAAACACAGTTTCCGTTGTTCTTGTTTTGGCTTCCGCATCGGACACCACTTGCCGCAACGTGTTGAGCAGGTCAGCGGCGGGCCCTTTGTCATCGGCGTCGATCAAGGCCTGATCCAGTCCCGAGATGGACCCACGGACGGCATCAAACCATTCTTCGGACAAGCGGGGCTCGCGTTTGGCACTCAGCATGGCGTCCCGTTCCACATGGCGTACTTTGGACACAACATGGTCGATTGACTGGCGCAGATCGCCCTGCACCGCGATAATGTCGTTGTTGGCCTTTACCACTTTGCCAAGGACAGTATCCAATTCGGCCACGATCAGTGAGATACGGTCAAGAAACAAGTTGAGGTCGCGCGCCAGAACACCAAACTCGTCAGAGGTGCGGATTTCGGCGCGGTGACCGAGGTTTCCATAGGCACGCGCAAGGTTGCTGACCACCGCCCGAAGCTGCATCAGCGGCTCAAGGCGCGCCCGCAAGATCAGAAAAAGCAAGAACGAATGCAGGACAATTTTCCCCGCCGAAATCGTCGCGGTCAGGCGTATATCCTTGAACCATATCTCAAAATCGCGCGCGAGGTAGTTCCGGACAGTGACCGTCCCAAGAATGTCACCGACATTCGCCCCTGTGTGGCACGCCAGACAAAAATCTTCGGCGGCAATGTCGATCCGGGCCACGGTATAGTCCCCGTCCGGCCAGTTTTCCGCAGGAATACCGCGCGGCACGAACCCAAAGCCTTCTTCGATGGATTTCACCGTGACAGGCGCGGGTTCAATTGCGATGGCATAGCCAAGATCAGACCAGTTGCGCTCCAGTATCGGGTACATCGTCCGGGCGGCCACCGGCCCGCCCTCATTGCGCATGATCGACCTCACGTTATCCGCCAGATCGTTCGCGACGACTGTTGCCTCTTCCGTGCCGTTCGTTTGGTAATTGTAGTAGACAAGCGCTGCCTTGAGGGAGAATTCGACAATCGTGACGATGACAAGAACGATGAAGAAGTCCTTGATCATATGGATCAGAAACGACTTGTCGAACCGGCCTATGGAAGGGCTGTCATCTTTTATCACGCGGCCTGTCCCGATTGCTCATTCCCAAAGAGATAGCGCGCCTTGGGTTTGATCAAGCTCAGGACCGCGCATCAGGGCTATGGGCCCACTAGGATGGATCCTCGGAAGGGCGGCCGACTACCTGTGCGCGGTACGCGCTGGCGCGGGCATGCAACGTCTTCATCTCGTCGTCGTGGATGGCGAGGTCATCCAGATGACTGACCAAAGACTGAAGATAGTCAAAATTGGACCCTAACCCGCCTTCCGCCACAGCGATCATTCGCGCGGCTTCATCCTTGGAAACGTCAGGCATGTAACGAGGGTTGGTCTGGTCCATGACAAACGCCAGTGCCTCCACGGTGCCCTGCGGTGTGTCAACGTCGAGGAAAAGGGGGCGATACGCGCCTGCAAACATTTCGCGGTGCCACATGAATCTGGTCTCGCGCTCCACCAGCGTGGCGGCCACCCTGAAGACAACGCCCTCGCAGGCCCCGCCCCGGTCCAGTGCCGCCATCAGCCCGGGCTGCGCATGGGTGCCGCGCCCGCCTTCAAGGCGCATACAAAAACGTCTGCGCCACCCGGTCAGAAGACCGCGCCGATATTCCTCGACATAAACCGCAGGGTCCCAGATCAATGAACCATAGGCAAAAACCCAGAGGTCCTGTGACCACCTGCCCGACAGAATGGCCTGCCGGTTTGCCTCTCTTTCATCGTGGTCCATGCGCCACCCCGGGGGCCACCCTTCGGCTGCGGCTTGCACGTCCAGTTCGTCGAAACGATCCAGACCAAAGCGCATCTCGGAGGCATCTGGCGGGGTGATCAAGTCGCGTAAAGCAGGCGTGTGACGAAAGACATACTCAGGAAAAGGCATAGAGTATTCATGTCGGGTTTGGGGCGCCGTGACCAGCACAGAATGATCTGCCTGACAAAAGGCTGTTGCTGGTTTTCATGATCTGCCATAGCTCTTCCGCTGAGGGAACAGGAGAGGCCGCGACCACAGGCGAAAAGCCCACTGTTTAGTCCCTGAGCGGTGCGCCAAGGGCCGCTGCCATGCGTTCAATCGCGGCGATCTGAGGGGCGTCCTGACTAAGGTAGTCGCCCCCCGCGTACCCCCACCAATCCCAACATCCGTTTGGGTTGCCGCCGAACCAGTTCCACCACGGCGCCGGTATGCTTTTGGCCTGAGGGTACAGCACGACGATGCCGTTTGCCTCCGCCCAGCGGTTGTATCCGGTCAGAACCGCATAGTCGTCACCGATCACCTCACGCCCCTGCTTGCACCCGTGCAGCGCAATATGCAGCCTGCAGGGCTCTCCCGCCGCACAGCTTTCGGGCACATACAAGAAAGCCGCGTCATCCATGCCGGACGCGCCCTGAAGGTATTGCGCCTGATCGAAGGTCAGCAGCCCTTCATTGCGTGGCTGCGTGGCGGGCATCAGACCGCTGTAGAGCTGTCCAAGGATGTCGCCTGCCTGATCAAAATCGCAATCGATCAGAAAATCTGGCCCGGTGACGTCACAGGCAAGCCCGCCCCGTTCGGTGACAAATCCATGGCCTGCATCAATCCCGGCCTCATAGGTGATTTGACCTTCCGGCACATTCAACGCCGCATAGGTTGCCCGGACAGCGTCCATGGATGCACGCGCAACCGTATCGTCGGACTGGCCGTGGAACAGGTAGATTTGATCTGCACCCAAGTGGCTGGGGTCATCAATGCGCCCGTCCGCTGCAAGCGCCTGTATCTGTGCAACCGCAGCTTCGGCGTCTGGCTCTGCCAGAAAGGCATTCATGCAGACCCGGATAGCCCGGTACACATTCCCATCAGCGCAGCCATAAGGCCCTCCGGCGATGATGCCTGCGCCAGATATCTGCTTTGAAAACGCGATCTGAAGCTGGACCGCCATGAACGCACCGCTGGAGAGCCCGGAAACAGTCGTCGCATCTGGCTCAAGGTTCCACTCCGGAAGCGGCTCTGCATTGCTAACGCAAGGCAGCAGCGCTGCAACTGTCGCTATGCGCAAATAATGAACCATTGCGGTCTTCCTTTCAGGGCTTCAAGCTTCGCGACAATCCTAGCGTGTATGCTGCCGTCTGTATCCCCTTGCGCTGAACACAGAGGTGAAAGGCAACGGCCAGTGCTTGGCGCGCTGCATTCTTGCTCTTGTTGCCTGCTGCTGCAGCAGTTCTGCGATCAAACATCGGATCGCGTCATGCCAAAGCAGTGCCCTTTCTTGAATCGCGACCTGTATCTGCAGGATTGTATTCGCCCATAGGCCTTTCGTGCGGTCGCTATTGGCCCCAATGCCAGTACCGGGCATAAACTGCCTTGCGGAACGACGCACGACATTGGTCGTGACGCGAAAAGCGGCAGGTACGATCAACAGCAACCCTAAAAACTAGCGGTGATTTGCGTAAGATTTGTCTGCGTCATTTCCTTGCGAAGCCAATCGGTAAAGGCCAAAGCTGCCGGGGTCACACGTTCCAAAGGCGGCGTGACCGTTGAATACTCCCCAAAGGAAAACGTTTTGTTGCCAAAGGGGCGCACAAGGGTCCCCTCGGCCAGCGCTTTCCTGCCCATAATGCCATCATCTATCGCATAGCCCGACCCGGCAATCGCAAGCGACAGAGCCGCCTGCGTGCCGGAAGCGAATATCTTGCGGCGCGGTTCAATCTGATCCGCCCCCATGGCAGCGAACCAACGCGCCCAGATTTCCCCCTGATCTTCATGGATCAATGTCTCGTGCTGCAAGTCTTCTGGCATCATCTTTGCGCTGCCCGGCCCAGAACCGGGGGCGCAGACGGGAAACATCTCGAGGCGTGTCAACGCCTCTACCCGCATGCCCGGAAAATGAACGTTGTTGAAAACAACGGCTGCATCTACCTGCGCGAGATCCGAAGGTTTCGCGGACGAGTTGGTGATGATCGAAAAGGTTAGATCCGGGTATAGCTCCAGAAAACGGGGCAGCCGGGGCACCAGCCATTGCGAGCCAAAGGCGGCAGGCACCAGAATGGTGAGGCTTGACGAGAATGCATCTTCACTGACTTGCGTGGCCGCAGCCGAAATGGTTTCAAGCCCTTGTTTTACCGCGACAAGCAGGCGTTTGCCATCTGGTGTCAGCGCCAATGTGCGCCGGTTCTGCCCAAACAGGGGCCGCCCGAGTGCCTTTTCCAGACTGCGCACCTGATGACTGATGGCGCTTTGGGTCAGGTTCAACTCTTCGCCTGCGCGCCGCATGTTCAGATGCCGCGCGGCGGCTTCAAACCCTTGCAAAGCATTGAGCGGTAAATTTCTGGCCCCAAACCGCATACGGCAAATTCTCTTTGTGGAAATCTCGAATTATTATCGTTTTACACAAAGAAATTTCACCGACAAGATATAAAGCTAACCCAATTTGAGGAGACAGACTGATGGAAGCAAGTTTCTCTCGCCGCAAACTGGTCACGCCGACCCGGATGCGCGAACTCATGCAACGCTCTGATTTGCGCGGCGCGCTACAGCTTGGAAGCCACCTTGGTGCGATTGCTGTCAGTGGGACGCTTCTGTGGATGACCTGGGGCAGCTGGTGGGCTGTGCCGGTTTTCATGGTCCACGGCGTTCTGATTAATTTTCTTTACGCAGGCCAGCACGAACTAAGCCACGAGACCGTGTTCAAAACCAAATGGCTGAACGAAGCTTTTGGCCGGATAATCGGCTTTTTGATGATATACCCGCGTGATTTCGACAAGGTGCAGCACTGGGCGCATCATCAGCATACGCAAAACTGGGACAAAGATGGCGAACTGGTGCGTGAACCTTACACGCTGCGCAGCTATCTGTTGTGGTTCTGGGGGCCGACCTACTGGTATTCAAGGTTCGCGCGCATCGCTCGCTTATGTCGCGGGGTGGTGATTGAACCCTACGTGCGCGATGCAGAGAATGCCAAATTGATCCTCGAGGCGCGTGTGCATGCAGCACTTTACGTGCTTATCGCTTCGGTGTCATTCCTGACAGGCAGTTGGGCTGCCGTGATCCTTTGGCTCGCCCCGATGATTGCAATGAAGCCGGTGCACCAGCTTCAGAACACCATCGAACATCTGGGCCTGAGCCACAAAGACGACATTTTGGAAAACACGCGTTCCACCCGCACAAATGCCGTGATGCGCTGGCTGTGCTGGCAGATGCCCTATCACACGGCGCATCATACATTCCCCAGCGTGCCGTTCTGGCAGTTGTCGAACCTTGATGCTGAAATGCGCGGCAGCGGAGCGACCCCGCATCAGATGGGCTGGATCGAATTTCAGATCGAGGTTCTGCGCAAGCTCGCGTCAAAATCCGAGGACGAATACCCCTACGACGAGGTCTGGATCGTCCCGCGCGGGAACGGCGGCACACAGCGGGTTGAGGCCGCGTGAGAAGACTGCAGGTCTTTCAGTCGCTCTGGTCGATGCAGCCTCATGATGCGTCCGGTGACATCCTGCCGCTGGACCGGATCGCGGGTATTGTCGCCGATGCGGGCTATGCGGGTCTGGCAATTGATCTAGGGGCCGCGGACGTCGAGATGGCCCACGCGGTCCGGCCCCATCTGGAACGCGAAGGGCTCACGCCGCTGATTGTGGCCTTTCCGAAATCGGTCGAAAGCCTGCGCGAGACGCTGATCATGGCGCAGGATTTCGGCGCGCCCTATGTCAACGTGGTGGGGCAGGTTTTCCCGCTGACGGTCGAAGGGGCGATCCCTGTGATCCGCAAATGGATAGAAATGTCCGACGAGATTGGCATGCCCGTTCATTTTGAAACGCACCGTAACTGCATCACCAACGATCTTTTTGCGACGCTTTCGATGCTGGATGCCATCCCGGAAATGCGTCTTGCCGCGGACCTGTCCCACTACATGGTGGATCGCGAATTCAAGCTGCCGCTGGCCAAATGGGAACGTGATCTGATGTCGCGCTGTCTAGCCCGCGCTGACAGTTTTCAGGGTCGCGTCGCAAGCCGCCAGCAGATTCAATTGCAGATTGATTTCCCGCAACATGCCAAATGGGTGTCGCTGTTTCAGGACCTCTGGCGCGAGGGTCTGGCCGATTGGCGGATGCGCAACGAGACAGGCGATGTCGTGTTTTTGTGCGAGCTTGGCCCGCCGGAATACGCGATGACAGACGCCACAGGTCGCGAACTGTCCGACCGCTGGCACGAAGCGCTTAAAATTAAGGCCATGGCAGAGAGTATTTGGGCCGATTTAGGCGGCGATGGATGACCACGACCGCGTTTGCCCCTAAAGTCTGCACAGCACCCATTCATGCGAAAGAGGGACTTATGGCCGGGGCCCATAGCGCTGCAGAAATTCGTGTAGAGAACGTGGGCAAGAGCTATGGCACTTTTGACGCGCTCAAAGATATCAGCCTGACCATCAGCCCGGGCGAATTCCTGACATTCCTTGGCCCGTCCGGGTCGGGCAAGACAACGATGTTGATGGTGCTTGGCGGATTTGAACAGGCCACGCGCGGGGCGTTGTTTCGTGACGGCGTTGACGTCACCCATGAACCGGCTGAGACGCGCGGCTTTGGGATGATGTTTCAGGGCTATGCGCTCTTTCCCCATATGACCGTCGCGCAGAACATCGCTTTTCCACTGAAAGTACAGCGCCGGGCCTCCCGTGAGGTCAAGCGGCGCACCGATGAGATGATCGAGATGGTAGGCCTTGGAGGCCACGCCCACAAACGACCCTCCGCCCTGTCCGGCGGGCAGCAACAACGTGTGGCGCTGGCCCGCGCGCTGGCCAATGAGCCACCTGTTTTACTATTGGATGAGCCATTTTCGGCGCTCGACCGAAATCTGCGCGGGCAGATGCAGGATGAGATGCGGCGCATTCACCGCGAGACCGGCACCACATTTGTTTTTGTGACCCACGACCAGTCCGAAGCGCTGGCACTGTCCAGCCGCATCGCGATCTTTGAGGCAGGCAGCTTGCAGCAAGTCGCCGCCCCACGCGACATCTATGAGCGCCCTGCGAACCGCTTTGTTGCTGAGTTTCTGGGCGATATCAACCTGCTACCCCTCACCAACATGGACCAGAGCAATGCAGTGACAACCGCAACGTTCGAAGGCTGCACCATCCGCGCAACCCAAGACGCCGGCACGCCAACCGCCCTTCTGGCCTTGCGCCCCGAACACATGCAGATCACCCCGACGCCACCAAATGACGGCAACGCCATTCCGGCCCGGATTGACGAAATGACCTATCTGGGTGCTGAAACGAAGCTGTCGCTTGTCACCGCATCCGGCACCGCGCTGACCCTGAACGCCCCTGCGCCTGACATGTCACCCCCCCTGCACGCCAGCCGCGATGTCTGGGTCACCTGGCCCGAGGAACGCGGCGTCTTCCTATAGAGAGCACCCCCCATAACAGACCGACCAATCGGCATTCACCACGTCAACGGAGAGAAAAATGAACGAACCATTTGTTAGAGACAGCATAGAAATTCTGGCGGACAAAGCACGCAAAGGCCGTATTTCGCGGCGACAATTCACGCGGCTTGCCATGGGTTTTCTGGGGACGACCGCCTTGGCAAGCCAGGGCACGCCGGTTTTGTCCGCAGAGGGCCGCCTTGTGTTCGTTAACTGGGGCGGCGATGCGATGACCGCTTTTGACACCGTGATGGGCGCGCCTTTTGAGGAAGCGACCGGGATCGAAGTGCTGCAAGACGGCTCTGGCCCCACCGAGGGCGCGATGAAGGCGCAAGCCGAAAGCGGCAGCCCGAGCTGGGACATCTGCGACGCTGATCCGTTCTCGGCCAACGCGCTTGGCGCACAGGGTCTGATGGAGCCGATCGATTACACTGTCGTTGACCCGGCAAAATCCCGCGAAGGTTTTGGCTGGGAATACGCCGCCTCAACCTACTTCTTTTCGTATGTCATCGCGTATGACAGCACCAAATACGACACACCGCCCACGGGCATGGCGGACTTCTTTGATGTTGAGAAATTTCCGGGCAAGCGCGCCATGTACAAATGGGGCGCGGGCATGTGGGAGGCCTTGCTCTTGGGTGACGGGGTCGCACGCGCAGACCTTTACCCGCTCGATCTGGAGCGTGCGCATGCCAAGCTGGACGGCTTTAAGGACAACATCGTGGCGTTCTGGGGCGGTGGGGCTGAAAGCCAGTCTTTGATGCTCAACGGTGATGCCTCCATGGCGCTGATCTGGTCCACCCGCGCCAAGATCCTAGAAGAAGACAGTGAAGGCGACATCAAGTTTATCTGGGATGACGGTCTGGCCTCACCCGGCTCCATGGCGGTGATCAAGGGCAATCCGGCGGGGCGCGATGTGGCAATGCAGTACATTGCAGCCGCGCAAGACCCGGCAAAGCAGGTCCAGATGTTTGAACTGATGGGCCAGGGGCCCAGCAACCCTGCTGCCGATGCCTTGGTTCCGGAAGAAATCAGACGCTTCAATCCCGTTGATCCCGCCAACTTCCCCAAGCAGGTCGCACTGGATATGGCGTGGTATGAGGCAAACTACGGTGCCGCCCTGGACGCCTATCTTGGCATCGCGTCCGCCTGAGCTATCCGGCCTCGCAGCCCGTCTGCGGGGCCAATCCCGTCATGTCTATCACACGCCGCACCAGCCTTCTGATTGTCCCGCTGATCGCCTTTCTGGCGGTCTGCTACCTGCTGCCTTTCGCTGGGATCATCGGCTGGAGCGTGACACTTCCCGAACCGGGCCTCACGCAATATAACGCCGCCCTCACGGACCCACTTGTCCATTCTGTTGCCCTGCGCACGCTCAAAATATGCGTGCTTGTCACCGTTTTTTCGACAGTGGCGGCCTATGCCATTTCGCTGGTCTGGGTGCGGGGCACGCGCACGCAAAGGCTGCTGGTCGAACTGTGCATCCTTATTCCGTTCTGGATTTCTGTGCTCACCCGTGCCTTTGGATGGCTGGCCCTTTTGTCAAACCGTGGTCTGGTCAACACCTTTTTGCAGAACACAGGCCTTATCAGCGATCCGCTGACGTTGGTGCGCAACGATCTTGGGGTCATTATCGGTATGGCGCATTTTCTTATTCCCTTCGCGGTCTTTCCCATCGCATCGGCTATGCGCACGGTGGATGAACGTGCGTTGATGGCCGCGCGCGGGATGGGCGCGGGGCGCATCCGTATTTTCTGGCAAGTGTTCGTGCCCATGACCGCAAATGGCATCATCGGGGCCGCTTTGATCGTTTTTGTTTTTGCGCTTGGTTTCTTTGTCACACCTGCAATTCTGGGCGGCGGGCGCAGCGTGATGATCGCAGAGCTAATCTATCTACGTATCTTCCAAAGCCCGAACTGGGGCCTAGCCGCCGCGATCAGTGTCCTGCTGATGCTTGGGGTGGGAATGTTCCTGTCCGCCCTCTTGCGCCATCTGGCCCCAAGGTCCGACCGATGAAGCAGCGCCTGAGCCCCATAGCAGTCGTGTGCGCGGGTTTTGTGGGCGTCTTTCTGCTGTTGCCGCTGATTGCTGTGGTGCCGGTATCCTTTACGCCCAAGCGCTTTCTGTCCCTGCCGGGCGATGAATGGTCCTTGCGCCACTACAACGCCTTGATCGAAAAAGCACAGTGGCTGGAGGCGACACTGACCTCGTTGCAAATCGCACTTTACTCCGGGCTTTTGGCGACCAGTCTGGCCTTTGCTTTCAGTCTGGGAATCTGGATGCTGCGTCCGCGCTATGCGGGGCTGCTGATTGGCGTCGCCCTGTTGCCGATGGTGGCCCCGCCCGTGGTCTCTGCCCTGACGCTTTATTTCTTTCTGATCTCGGTGGGAAAGCTCAATTCTGTGGTGGGATACGACAATATGGTTGGCGTGGTCCTAGCGCATACGGTGATGGTGGTGCCCTTTGCCACCATTCTGATCTCTGTTGCGCTGGCGCAGGTGGACCGCCGCATTGACCTTGCCGCACGCGCGATGGGGGCCGGGCTTTATGCGCGGATATTCATAGTACTCTTGCCCAATATCCGCTTTGGGGTGCTGACCGCTTTCTTTCTGGCCTTCGTGCTGTCGTGGGAAGAGATCGGCGTGACCATCTTTATCACGTCCGTGGAGGTCATCACCCTGCCCCGTTTGATGTGGATGGGGCTGCGCGATAACATCGACCCTGCGATTGCCGCGGCCTCTGTGGTTCTGATCGTGGTTGTGGCCGTTGTGATCCTGTCGCGCGCTGTATTCTCTGCGGCCCTCAACCGCAAAAACGCCCAGCGCTGATGCGCATTTTGTAGAAAGCCCCCCTCGCTCATGACCGACGCCCCATTTTCGTTCCAGCCTGTCTCCGCCATGGATGTGCCCCGCTTTGCCGGTGTGCCGACCTTCATGCGCCTACCTTTTGTCGCATTGGAAGACGCGCGCATTGCCGATGTGGACATCGGGCTGGTGGGCGTGCCTTGGGATACGGGCACCACAAACCGGCCCGGCGCGCGCCATGGGCCGCGACAACTGCGGGACCTGTCGACAATGATCCGCGCGCGGCATCCGGTGTAGGGGATGGCGCCTTTTGAGACGCGCAATTGCGCAGACCTTGGCGATTGTCCGGTCAATCCGGCGGATACGACAGATACGCTTGATCGTGTGACCACCTACTTCAAAGGCCTCAAAGCGGCACAGGTCACGCCTCTGGTGGCGGGCGGCGACCATCTGATCACGCTGCCCGCGCTGCGCGGGCTGGCGCAGGACGAACCCTTGGGGCTTGTGCATTTCGACGCGCATACCGATCTTTTTGACAGCTATTTCAACGGCTGCAAATACACCCACGGCACGCCCTTTCGACGCGCCATCGAAGAAGGTCTGCTGGACCCAAAACGCATGATCCAGATCGGCATTCGCGGCACGCGAGGTGGGGATGACGTAGAATGGGGGCTGGACCAAGGCATTCGGATTGTCACCATCGAAGAGCTTTATGATACAGGTCTTGACGCCATCATGGACGAGGCCCGCCAGATTGTGGGTAGTCAGCCAACCTATCTGTCCTTTGACATCGACAGCATTGACCCGTCCTTTGCCCCCGGCACCGGCACGCCGGAAATTGGCGGGTTCACCACGTTTGAGGCGCAGAAGATGGTGCGCAGGCTGTCGGGGCTGAACCTCGTGGGCGCGGACCTTGTCGAAGTCAGCCCCCCCTTTGACCCCAGCGGCGGCACAGCATGGGTCGGCGTGTCCATGATGTTTGAGATTTTGTGCCTCCTGTGTGAATAGGCAGCGCCGCGGCGGCGTTAATTCACCCAATCTACACCAGGCATCATTGCCGCGCGTATTCAGCGTCGTCGGCTGCGGCGGGCGCAGTTCAGGTTCCGCGGCAGGTTTTCATGCGCGACCTTGAGCAGACGGAGAGCGATCTTCCTCAAAAGCCCACCTTGCGGCTACGCAACAGCGCCGCCCGGAAACTTGCACGGCAGTCATCGCAATATGGCTTCAGTCTTTTGCTTGGACTCGCCGGAAAGCGGAAAGGCTGTCGCCAGTCGTGGCAACAAGACCATTCGCACAACAGTTGATCCCGGCGTTGGTTAAGCCTTTGGCCGACCCATAGGCGCAAAAAATCATGTGTCGCGACGCGCCACGGGCCTGCCCGACAAAACAGCAGTAACTTCCTGCCCGCACCGCGACTTTCGAAAAGATGCGTGCCGCTGTGCCAGATGTGATCGACGGACCCTCTAATTTGATGTTGAACTGCGACTTATCAAGATGGCATGCGTTCAGCAGCAATCGCTTTCAGGTCTGTACGGAACAACGGCAATGGATGATATTGATCTGGTAAGGCAAATTGGGCTGGGCGACAAACGCGCCATGCATGCCTTTTACCTGCGCCACAATCAGGCCATCTTTGCCTTTGCGATGTCGCGCTCTGGCAATTCGGAACTGGCCTCAGATTGCGTTCACGACACGATGCTGGATGTATGGCGGACCGCCGCCCGCTTTGCCGGCAAATCCACCGTCAAAACCTGGCTTTTTGCCATCGCGCGGAACAAGTTGGTCGATGCGCTGCGCAAGATCGGCAAACTATCTTTTGTCGAGGAGGTTCCAGACCATGAGGATACCGCCCCCAACCCGGAAGCAGCAGCCATCGCTGCGGCAGAGAACGCGCGGTTGCATCATTGCATCGAAGGGTTGTCCGGCACACAGCGTTCGGCCATTCGCCTCGCTTTTCTGGAAGACCTGAGTTATCCGGAGGTCGCAGAGGTCGAAGCAGTGCCGGTTGGTACAATCAAGACGCGCATTTACCATGCAAAACAGGCCCTGATGCGGTGTCTGGAAAGCGGATTGCGCAGATAAAAGTCTACTCCGCCACAAACTCCACAAGATCTGTGCGCATTTCCAGCGCGGTCTGTGCGTCTTGCACTAAGTCTTCTTCACTCACGGAAATGCGCACCAGACCAAGCGCGCTTGGACCGTCGATGATCCTGCCGCCAAACGGGGCAAGTACGTCGGCAATGTCCGCGAGGGTTGCACCGTCAGTAAACTTCACCTGAAAGGTAAATTCTGCTGCGGCGTCACTTGCCGCACGATATCCCTCCGGCACGGTAAGAAGTCGCGGTGCGACCGTGGTCTGCCATGCCGCAACAGCAAACACGGCCACCGCAGCATATTTCAGCAGGTGCCGCCAAGGCCTCTGGTTATCATTGGCGGCGCGCGGCGCGTCGCTAATCTCGGTAGATAGTCTTTGCCAGACCGCATCGGCCTTTTCATGTACAGGCCCCGCAGAAAGCGCCGCCCGAAGGGAGCGCATCACGTCCACTTCGGCGGCAAGAGATGTATCCTGCACCATGGCGTCTTCAAACTTTGCGCGATCCGCTGTCGAAAGCCGGTCCTGCACATAGTCCAATATATTTTGGTCACGATCCACGATTTCACGCTCACTGCGTTGCCTGAGACAAATGTTTGTCGCACGATCCGACGTATTGGTTCAAAGTAATTGTACATCGCGTGAGCTTTGCAGCCCTGAATTGAACCAAACTGCCACTTAACACGACTAAATTGTTCAGCATCTTTGGCTCAACCCGCAGGCAGTCGGAAGGAATAGTGAATGTTTCAGGTTAAACGTATGGTTCGGGGGATCGCCGCAGTCAGTGCGGGCCTCGCCTTTCTGGGCTGTGCGCAGGTGCAGGGCCCGTCGCCGGCGCAGAAGGGTTCATCCGACGTCGTGGGGCCGCGCAAAGTCATCGCACTCGTGCCGGACACCAATAGCGCAGGACGCGTTCGTGCCGCAGCCCAGACTGCCGGATACGAGGCGCTGGACGTGACCCGTTTGGACGGGCTCGACCTGATCATGCTGACCTACCGGATGCCCTTGGGGGTGACAGGCGCGCAAGCCATAGCCACGCTGGAAGCAGCCGCCCCCCTGTCCACGGTCGGCATCAACCATGCGTACCGCCTGCAACAACAAACGGCTGCGTCAACCCTCGACTATGCGGACAGCATGATGCGTTGGACAGCAGGGGGCTGCCCCGCCCGGGTCCCGATTGGTGTGATTGATACAGCGATCAATACCGCGTCCCCTGCGCTGGCGGACACAAAAATCATCACGAGGACCTTTTTTGAGGGCGCCCCAGCCGAAACGACCCATGGCACTGATGTTGCATTGGTCCTGACTGACCCGGACCGCCTGCGCGGCGCCACGCTCTATGGGGCGAATGTGTTCGGTGAGGATGATGCCACTGATCCTGTCGCGGGTGCCGACGCGTTGGTGCGGGCGCTGGATTGGCTGGCAGATGAAGACGTGCGGCTCGTGAACCTCGCGCTTGCCGGGCCCTATAACAAGCTGCTCAATCTGGCGGTTGAACGGGCAACGGCGCGGGGCCTCATTCTGGTGGCAGCGGTTGGAAACGACGGGCCAAGGGTTGATCCGCTCTACCCTGCGGGCTTTGAGGACGTAATTGCGGTCACTGCGGTTGATGTTGACGGGAAAATCTACCGCAACGCTGTGCGCGGGCCACATGTGGACGTGGCGGCCCCCGGTGTGGATGTCATGGTCTCAAGCACCGGTCGGCCGCGTTTCGTCACAGGCACCTCAATCGCCACGCCGCTTATCACGGCCCGTCTGGCGGCTGATCCATCGGTTGCGGCGGCGCTGACGGTGGCGGATGTGCGCAAAGAACTGGCTGACACAAGCGCGGAGCTTGGCCCTGAAGGGCGTGATGCAAAGTTTGGATACGGGTTGGCTCTGGCTGAGAATATTTGCCCCGATTGACCTGCGCCCGGCTACCGGTGGATGAGCGGGCGTTTTGCGATGGACTACCTGAAGATCGCCGCGAAACACAAAGACAAACCCCGCCAGCACAAGGCTGACGGGGCCGCACACCGACAGGTAACTGCTACCCTAGGCAATCATGAAATCGTCGGTGCTAAAGTCTGCGATCACAGCATCCTCGAAGGTGATCACTTTGTTGTTGAGGGTCAGTTCAACGTCATCCCCAACCTGCGAGATGTTGGCGAGCAGGTTTTCCGTTGTGACGTCAGGATCGGTGGTATTGAACGCCAGCGTATCGACGCCAAACTCGAAATCGAGGATGACATCAATGCCCGTGTCCTGTTCGAAGAAGACGAAGGTGTCGGCCCCTTCGCCACCCGTCATGATGTCGTTGCCTGAGCCGCCACGGATGACGTTGTCCTGATCGTTGCCGACGATGACATCGTTACTCTCGGTCCCGGTAACATTCTCGAAATTGACCGCAGAGGCGTCTTGGCCAGCTCCATTGTCAATCTCGATCGCGCCGGTCTCGAGGTCCACGGCGATCGGACCGGAAGCCTGGCTGAAATCCAGCGTGTCAACGCCATCGCCCCCATCCAGATCAAGCTTGATCTGGTTCAGCACGTCGCCGGTGATTACCGCTTTGTCATCTCCGCCGCCAAAGTTCGTTTCCTGCACTTCGGTGTTGCGGATGTCGAGCTGGAAG
>JBGCEG010000069.1:0-41780 GCA_045106135.1 Roseobacter sp.
AACTTGTACAATTGCAAATGACAATCGTGCTCCAGTAGCGATGGCCGCGTAAGCGGTTTCAGCCACTGAAACTTAACTCCTTGGGTTTAGCGACCTAAGGCGGGGTTCGCAGGCACCTGGCAACAGAAGCCTGCACTTTTCCCTAATTTGTTGAATTGACGTTGGCTTTGTCAGCAGCGCCGCGTTTTCTTGTAGAGTAAATTTCACTATTCAGGCGCCGCTGATCATGTTCAGGTTGCAGCGCAACCCTCTACATCCAACAGCGAACGGCGCTCCCCTTCATGCAGCACCCAAACACAGGTCAGTTGGTAAAAGTATTCGGGCGCATTGGCGTGCTGTCCTTTGGCGGTCCGGCGGCACAGATTGCTTTGATGCAGCGTGAGCTGGTCGACAACCACCGCTGGCTCAGCGAAAGCGAATTCCTGCGCGCCCTGTCTTTCTGCATGGTGCTGCCTGGTCCGGAAGCGATGCAAATGGCGACTTATGCGGGCTGGCGGCTGCGCGGCACCCTTGGCGGCTTGATCGCGGGCGGGTTGTTTGTGCTGCCGGGCGCATTGGTGATCTTTGCTCTGGCCTATGGCTACGCGGCTTTTGGAAATATACCGATGGTACAGGCGGCGTTTACCGGCATAAAAGCCGCTGTGCTGGTCATCGTCTTGCAGGCGCTTTTCAACCTGTCGCGCAAAGCGCTTGTGGGCGCTGCCGCATGGGGCCTTGCCGGGGCCGCGTTTTTGGGTGTCTTCGCCCTTGGCCTGCCTTTTCCGGTGATCATTGCTGCGGCTGCGGCCTTCGGGGCGTTGACCCTGCAAGACAGCGACAAACCCACGCCACCCCCGTTCACCGTGCCGATCCGCGATACGCTTACGCGCCTGACCCTGTGGGGCGCGCTTTGGGCCGTGCCAATTCTGGTTCTGATCTGGTCGGAATCGCATTTCCTCACGGACGTCGCCCTGTTTTTCTCCAAACTTGCTGTTGTGACCTTCGGCGGGGCCTACGCCGTTCTGGCCTACATGACCCAGACCGTGGTGAGCGACTACGGCTGGATCACCACGGCGCAAATGATCGACGCGCTGGGGCTGGCCGAAACAACGCCGGGCCCGCTCATTTTGGTGACGCAGTTTGTGGCCATTCTTGCGGGTATCATGGCGCAAGGCCCGATGCTGGGGCTGATTGCCGGGCTAACCGCGCTCTGGATGACGTTTGTGCCCTGTTTTCTATGGATATTTGTGGCGGCTCCGTATCTTGACGCGCTGACGTCGCGGCCTCGCCTGAACGCCGCTTTGCAGGCGATCACGGCAGCGGTGGTGGGTGTCATTCTCAACCTTGCGCTCTGGTTTGCCCTGCACGTCTTTTTCGCTGAGGTCACATCCGCCCGGTGGCACGCCGCCCCCCTGCCAGTGGCCAAGAGCCTTGATCTGCAGGCTCTGGCACTTTTTGCACTGGCCGCCATCCTCATTTTTGGGCTTAAACGTTCTATTCTTCAGGCACTTTCTCTCATGGCGGGCGCTGGCGTCTTAGCGAACCTCTTATAGTGGCGTTTCTCGACCGACCCTCTTTCATCCGCGACGGAATCGGCTATGCTTTGACGATGTATCGACGCAAGCAACCGGGGCATTCATGAGCCGCAGCATAGATTACGGCAACCTCATGCATGAGGCCATGCGCGGCCTGATCCAGAAGGTATTGACGGATGTCGGTGAAAACGGCCTGCCGGGTGATCATCATTTTTTCATTACCTTCGACACCAGCCATCCGGACGCCGAACTGGCGGATTGGCTGTCCGACAGATACCCCGGTGAAATGACGGTCGTCATGCAACATTGGTACGACAATCTGGACGTCGGCGATGAAGGCTTTTCCGTGACGCTGAATTTTGGCGATGCGCCGGAGCCGCTGTATATACCCTACGACGCCATAAAGACCTTCGTGGACCCTTCCGTCGAATTTGGTTTGCGATTTGAGACCCAAAACGAAGATGAAGAAACGTCCGAAGACGCACCATCTGCGGTACAGCTTCCGATGGAAGACAGAGAGGGCGCTGACACCACGGAAAACGACAAGCCTGATGCAGAAATCGTGTCTCTGGACAATTTCCGGAAATAGCCCTCCCGCCTACTCCGCTTCGAGAAACGTAGTGACAGTCCTGTTGATCTGCCCGTTTCGCACGCTTTGGTACGCCAGCGTCAGACCGCCTGTGGCCAGTGTTCGATCAAATTGCTGGATTTCGTAGCCGCCATCTTCGGCGACAAACAAAGAATACACAGTGAGCGTGTCATCATGTATCCGCCCCCAGACATAGGGTTCGCCCTTCATGGGATCAAGCTGCACGCTATGGCCGAACACATTGCGCTTCATCGCGGCGGCAAAGACTTCCCCCCGATCACTGGGTACAAACTCAACCGAGTATGACTTTTCTTTGCGCGACCCATCGGAGCGAATGCTCGTCGAACTCCACTGAACGATGAAGCCCTCTTTCGTCTGTTTGATTTCCACGTTCATATCACGCGGTTGCTTGCTGCCATCCTCCAATGTGACGGCCGCAGACCCGACATATGTCCCGACAAAGCGCGAGATATCCGCCTGCGCAAGACTTGCTGTCAGCGCAAAGACCATTGTCAGGACAATGCCCAAAGCAACATGTGAAAAGCAATTCTGGCGCAGAATCATACAGCGTCTCCGTGTATTGCGTTTACGGGTAAGATAGACACTCTTGCGGACGAAACAACGGGGGTTGGCACCAAGCAAGCCTGAAACGACTGGCTTTGCGACCGAAGTGTCAGTTGCACCGAAGCCATTGCAAAGCTAAACCGCTCTGGACCCAACATCTGACGGAGCCTTCCCATGTCTCAGACACGCACCGAAACCGATAGCTTCGGCCCCCTCGAAGTCCCTGCAGACAAATACTGGGGTGCACAGACGCAGCGATCCATCCTGAATTTTCCGATCGGTTGGGAAAAACAGCCCGTGGCGATTGTGCGGGCGCTGGGGGTTATCAAACACGCCTGCGCCATGGCCAACAAGGATCTTGGCAAACTGGACGGCGCGTTGGCGGATGCCATGATGGCGGCGGCGGCGGAAGTGCACGAAGGCAAACTGGACGACCACTTTCCTCTGGTGGTCTGGCAGACAGGATCAGGCACGCAATCGAACATGAACTCGAACGAGGTCATTTCAAACCGCGCCATCGAAATGCTGGGCGGTGAGATGGGCAGCAAAAGCCCCGTGCATCCGAACGATCATTGCAACATGGGCCAAAGCTCGAACGATACGTTCCCCACGGCCATGCACATTGCCACCGCAACCACAGCGCACGATGTGCTGCTGCCGGGTCTGGTCAAACTGCATGCCGCGATGGAGGCCAAGGTCACCGAATTTGACGGCATTATCAAAATTGGCCGGACCCACACGCAAGATGCAACGCCCCTGACCCTGAGCCAGGAGTTTTCAGGCTACACCCATCAGATCGCCATGGGCATTGCCCGCATCAAATCCGCGCTGCCGCGCATCTACGAACTGGCGCAGGGCGGCACCGCTGTCGGCACCGGGTTGAACACGCCTGTAGGCTGGGACGTGATGGTGGCGAAAAACATGGCAGACATCACCGGCCTGCCCTTTGTGACCGCCCCGAACAAATTCGAAGCGCTGGCGGCCCACGATGCCATGGTCGAGATTTCAGGCGCGCTCAAGACCGTAGCGGCGAGCCTGTTCAAGATTGCCAATGACATTCGGCTACTGGGGTCCGGGCCACGCTGTGGCCTTGGGGAGCTTATTCTGCCAGAAAACGAACCCGGCTCATCCATCATGCCCGGCAAGGTCAACCCAACCCAGTGTGAGGCGCTGACGCAGGTCTGTGCCCATGTCATGGGCAATGACGCGGCGGTCGGTTTTGCAGGCAGCCAAGGTCACTTTGAGCTCAACGTATACAAGCCCATGATGGCCTATAACGTCCTGCAATCCATGCAGTTGCTGGGCGATGCCGCTTCTACATTCACCGATAATCTTGTGGATGACCTGAAAGCGGATGCCACGCGGATCGACAAACTGATGCGCGAGAGCCTGATGCTGGTGACCGCCCTCGCGCCCGAAATTGGCTATGACAACGCCACCAAAGTCGCCAAGACCGCGCATAAAAACGGCACCACCCTGATTGAAGAAGCCGTCAACCTGGGCTTTGTGACCGAAGAACGGTTCAATGAGGTCGTGCGGCCCGAAAACATGGTCGGGCCGAAGTGACCAAACCGATCAACCTGAATAAAGCGCGAAAAGAGCGTGCAAAGGCGCAAAAGCGCGCCCGCGCCGACGAGAATTCGGTCAAATTCGGGCGCACATCGGCACAGAAAGAACGGGATGAAAAATCCCGTTCTGACGCCGTGCGGTTGTTGGACGGTCACAAGCGCGATAGATGACCGGACGCCCTGTCAAACATTCGGTGACGCTCAAAGGGCACCGGACGTCCATCTCTCTTGAGGATGAGTTCTGGCAGGAACTCAGGCTGATCGCCGCCCGAAAAAAACTGCCAATCAATGGGTTGATTGCTGATATTGATGTAAAACGCGGGGTTGGTGCAGGACTGGCCTCTGCCATCCGGGTCTATGTCCTGAACGATTTGAAGGCGCGGGCCGGTCGACCCGAGGGCCTCTGACACCAAGCGGTCAGCCCAATGACCATGCTCCCTTGTGCGCCGCTTAGTACAAAACTCTGATCGCTATGTCGCGCGCGCAACACATAGCCCGCAGGGAGAGCCCTACGTCAACAGTGCAGGCCACGTGGGTTCCTTTGCGGTCAGATGCCCGCAAAGGGCCGTTGGTGAATGTGCCTTATCCGGCGATCGAAGCTTGGTAAATCTTGTCGATATTGGCCCCCAAAGCCTCGTCAAACGCCTCGTCCGACATTTTGACGTTCAACCCTTCGGTCAGGGCGCGGCTGAAACTTGCAATCATGTGCTTGTTGGTCGCAAGTTTCGCAGAAGCCTCATCGGTCGAGTAGCCACCGGACAGGGCAACGACCTGCAAGACACGGGGGTGCTGCGCCAAACCGTCATACAGGCCTGCTTTGCTGGGCAAAGTCAGTTTCAGCATCACGTCAACGCCATCAGGCAGTTGATCAAGGTGTTTATGAATCTCAGCGGCCAGCATGTCTTCGGCTTCGGCCTTGGTCTGGGAGTGGATGTTCACTTCCGGCTCAAGGATCGGCACCAGACCGGCGGCAACGACCGTCGCGCCAACGTCGAACTGCTGTGCGACAATGGCCGCGATCCCCGTGGCATCGGCTTCATGAATGACCGACCGTTCCTTGGTGCCAAACACGCCCTTGCCTTTCGCCTCGGCCAGCAAATCCTCGAGGCCCGGCATCGGCTTCATCAGTTGCACTCCATTGGCCTGTTCTTCGAGGCCCTTGTCGATCTTGAGAAACGGCACAACACCCAAGCTGTTCCAAAGATACGCCGCCGATGGTTCACCGGAAATCTCTTCGCGCATCGTCCGTTCGAACAAAATCGCGCCCAGAACTTTCGCGGAGGTGAAATCGCGCGACAGCACAATACGCGCGCGCATGGCGTGCATCGCCGCGAACATTTCTTCGTCGCCCGAATAGTCGGATGGCTCCACACCATAAAGACCCAGCGCCTTGGGCGTCGAGCCGCCAGACTGATCAAGGGCCGCGATAAAGCCTTTTCCGGAGTTCACCCGCGCGCGCATCTTTTCAAAATCTGACATTTTCGTTCCTCTTAAACATGTGTTTCACTGCCTTTAAATGAAGCTGACCAAAGATGGTATATGTTAGCGGCGGACAACCCGCAGCCAGATGCCGCTTTCTGAGCGGACGGTCAAATGTGCCACCGGCATTGGCGGCGCGCGGTCGGTAAGTTCAACCCTCAGATCACGCAAAACCGCCGCCAGCATAATCACCCCTTCGTTCATGGCAAATCCCGCCCCCGGACAGACCCTTGGACCTGCACTAAACGGAATGAAGGCGCGCCGCGCGCAGTCCTTGCCATTTTCGCTATGCCACCGGGACGGGTCAAACCCGTCAGGGTTGTCCCAGAGCCGTTGGTGGCGGTGCAGATGCCACGGGCTCAGCACAAGCTGTGCGCCGCAAGGAACATAGCGGTTGCGAAAGCTGTCCTGCTTGGCGGCTTGGCGCACCATCATCGGCACCGGCGGGTAGAGCCTGAGGGTTTCGCGAAAGACATCGCGCGTCAGTTGCAGTTTGGACAGCGCGCTGAAGTCCTGCAGATCAACCGACGCTGTCTCTTGCGCCAGTTTTTCCTGCCACTCCGGATAAAGCGCCAACAGATAAAGCGCCCATCCCAGCGTCGACGCAGAGGTCTCGTGACCTGCCAGAAAGAAAATCGCGACCTGATCCACCATCTCTGCCACATCAAACCCCTCGCCCGTCTCAGGGTCCACGGCTGTCATGATCTTGGTTGCCAGATCTTTCGGGGCGGTGCCCGCCTCGATCTCGCGGTGCCGCGCATCGGTCAGGTCGCGGATCAAACGGCGAATGTCCGCCGCTGCGCGCTTTGTCCCGGGCCGGAAACCGCGCGGCACCCAACGCGGCAAGGGCAAGAAGGCGGCGAGGTTCAGGATCGGCTGCGTGCGCTGATACGTACGAAAGGCCGCATAGGTGGCAGCCGCCATTTCATGCTCAATCGGCAGCGAAAAGAGCGTGCGAAAAATGACATCTGCCGCGGCATGGCTTGCATCCGGCTCGATATCCAACACGTCACCCGCTTGTGCGCTCAGCCGATCCGCAAAGGCCTGCGCTGCTGAGACCATCGCGCTGTGGGTGTCGCGCAAACGCCCCCCTTCGAAGGCCGGGTCAATGATGCGGCGTTGCCGCGCCCATGTCTCCCCGTTGGTAAGAAAAACCGACCGCCCCAGAAGCGGCCGCAAACCTTCACCGATACGGTCAGATTTTGGGAAATCATACGGCCGTTCTTTGAGCACCATCCGGACGATATCGGGATCATTCGCCATGAAACTGTGAAAAAACGGCGTGCGAAACTCTGCCATCCATGCGCGGTAGAGCTTCTCTGGTTGCGCAGACAGAATATCGCGCCGAAACAGCCTGCCGTAGCGCCATAGAGAGACCTTCTCAGGTCGGCTGAGTGGCTTTGGCGGCAGCGTTTGTGTCATGCGACGTCTTTAAAGGCAGTGACAGGCTGCAGGATGCGCGATTTTGACGATTTTCGGCCCTTATATCGCTCTGAAAGAGACAGAGGCCCTGCGGTGATCCTGAAATAGTCATAGTCGCGCGGGCGATCAAAGGCGCAGAGATACTGGAAATGCAGCCGAAAGAAGCGCCAGCGCAGGCTTTTTCGTAACTCCGGGCTCAAAGTGTCAGCATAGGCTGCCGAAAACACCAAGGGTCCGCGTCTTTTACCACCCTGCCCGGATACCACGACCGGATCACACAGCGCAAAGCAACCGCCATCCCCGGGCGCGCTGACATCCGCCCAAAAGACATCCCCTGCGCGCGACAAAAACTTAAGATCCGCCCGCAACTGATGCGCCTTCGGCAAAAAGGTAATCATCGGCACCACCTGACCAAGGGACAAAAGGCCAAAGGCCGTAGCGGGCGGTTTCTGGGCGTCGCGCAAGACCTTGCTCACCGCGCTAACTGCCAGATGCGCCCCAGATGAATGCCCGATCACCAACACCTCATCCACGTCACTTTGCAAGGCGCGGGCAATGTGATCCGAAAATTCATCAATCCGCGCGTGCAGTTCGGGCGCATAGGCCCCTTTGCCTGCGGCACTGAAGGAAAAGTCATGCATCAGGTAATAGGCGAAAAACTTCTGATCCCAGTGTTGAAAGGCGCGCAGCACCGCATAGGCGGCAAGGGCTGCGGGCAGCACAAAGGCGGCTTTCACGGGACCAGAGACCAAAGACCCAGCCGAAAACCAGACCAGCCAGCCAACAAAGACAGCCAGTTGCGCCTGCAACAAAAGTGCAACAACCGGGAAGAGGGCCGCAATCACAGGCCCTTTGCGCAGGCGCATCAGCCGGAACAAAGCCCCCGAACACAGATAAATCCATGCCGTTTTGACCATATCCACATAGGTCAAAACGATGGAATCCGGTCTGCTGGCGCGCACGATGTCTGACCAGACCAACACGTCAATGTCAGTAGTGACGTGATCGCCGTCAAAGTCACCCTCGACCCGCCAACCGTAGGTTTGCCTGCGGTCGCGTGGGGTGACCTCAACCTTGTAGCCGGAGATTGCAGCCTGCTTCACGGCTTCGCGCCGGTAGAGTTCCCGGTAGCGCCGGGGCGGAAACGGGTCGTAGCCGGGGATATAAAACACTTGTCTGCGCAGGGTGGTCTGGGGCGCGGTACTGCTCATCGCGGGCCTTTTCCTTCCCGGATCATTCTACCCATAAAACGCTAGAGTAGGAAGGTTAACCCAGTGTTGCCAATGCAGGAAACTGCTCAAGCAGCCACCACGAAAACGTCGTGAAAAGCCCTGTCACCATGGCAAGCCCCACCACCAGCAAAAGCCCGCCCATGATCAGTTCGATCAAGCGCATGTGCTTTTTGATGCGGTTCATCACACCCATGGCGCGGGTCAGGAACATCGCTGCAAGCAAAAACGGAATGCCAAGTCCGGCAGCATAGACCCCCAACAGGATCGTGCCGCGCGTGACCGAGGCCTCTGATGCGGCAAGCGACAAGATCGCCCCAAGCTGCGGGCCGATGCAGGGCGTCCAGCCAAAGGCAAACGCCAGCCCCAGCACATAGGCTCCAAAACTGCTGCCGCCTTTGTCGCCGGCATCCAGACGCGCCTCCCGGTCCAGAAGGGCAATGCGGAAAATGCCCAGAAAATGCAGGCCAAACACCATGATCACGACGCCAGACACCTGTGCGAACAGCACCTGATTCTGCAAAAAGAACGCCCCGAAGGCGGAGGCCGTAAAACCAAGGATCAGGAAAACGGTGCTGAGGCCGAGCACGAAAAAAACGGCCGATATTATCGCACGGCGCCGGCCCGAGCCTTCGCCTTGAATATCGTTCAGGCTGACACCGCTCATATAGGCCAGATAGGGCGGTACGATGGGCAACACACAGGGGCTGAGAAAGCTGAACACCCCCGCAATCAGCGCCACAAACATGGCAGGGGCCAACCCCGCATCGATGATTTCTATCCCGAACATAAACACCCTCTACCTCAGTCATGGGGGAAGGTCACGCGACCTGTGGTCACAAGCTTGTGGACAGAGTGAAACAACCCGCCTAAATGGGCGGCATGAGCAAAGATGAACTGATACTGGATGCCACGGGCCTACTGTGCCCCCTGCCCGTCCTTAAAGCGCGCAAACGCCTGAACGGCCTGTCACAGGGCGAGCGCCTCACGGTGCTTGCCGATGACCCGGCAGCTATTGTGGACGTGCCGCATTACTGTGCGGAAAGTGGGCATATTTTGGTGTCGTCCGACCTTGAGGGTGACGTTCAGACCTATGTGATCGAGAAGGTCTGAACGCCTGTTCAAGTGCGGGGTGTACCGGTGTCAGGTCACCCGCCCAAAGACCACCATCCACGGCGTTTGGGTTTTGCCGGTTCGGCTGGTTTTTCCGCAACTTCTGCTGCCACTTCCGTAGAAGCATCCGCCGCCGTTTCTGTCACGGTCTCGGGTGCTGCGACCGCCGCAACTGGCTCGGGTTCGGGTTCTGGTTCCGGCGTGGTTTCTGGTTGAACCGCAGCTGCTGCCGATGCCTCAGCTACGACCTCTGGTTCTGAAGGCGTGTCGCTCGGTGCAACAGGCGCAGTTTCCTCAGTCTTGGCCGGTGCTTTCTTGCGACGCGTCCTTTTAGGCTTTTCCGCCGGTGCAGCACTTTGTTCGGCGTCGCCATCCGCGACGGGGGCGGCAACCTCGGCCCCTGGTTCGGCCTCGGCTGACTTGGCCTCGCCTTCGTCCTCAACTTTGCGCTTGCGGGTCCGCCCGCGCTTGGGCTTGGGCTTATCCTCAACCACAGGTTCTGGGGCGGCGGCTGCTTCAGCGTCGTCGGTCGCGGCGTCACCACCTGCTTCGCCTTCGGCTGGTGCTTCAACAGGCGTGTCGGCCACGTCCTGCGCATCGGTTTCGGGGGCGGCAGTCTCCGCCGCGCCGTCAGCCTGTGCCTGATCTGTATTTTCGTCTTGGCCGTTGCCACTGCGGCCCCGTCCCCGACGACGTCTGCGACGACGACGCTTTGGCTTGGCCTCCCCGTCATCCTCATCAGGCACAGCCTCTGGCGCATTGTCCGCCTCGTCCACCACGTCTGGCTCATCGGCGTCCACCGCGTCCATCAGAAGCGTGCTACCAGAGACGATCTTTTCATCAACAACCGGCACCGTGCGGGTGGCTGTTTTGAACTTCTCCATGGTGAAATCAGGGCTGACCAGCGCCGGGTCGCCTTCAATCCGCACAGACAGACCATAGCGCGCTTCGATTTGCGCAATATGTTCCCGCTTCTGGTTCATCAGGAAATTGGCAATTCCCACGGGCGCTTTGATCAGCACCTCGCGCGAGCGTTTTCGCGTGCCTTCCTCTTCGATCTGCCGCAGTACTGAAAGCGCCAGGTTATCGTCAGACCGAATGAGGCCCGTGCCGTGACAAGCGCCACAGGGTTGCGTCGTGGCCTCGATCATGCCGGGCCGCAAACGCTGGCGGCTCATCTCCATCAGACCGAACCCGGAAATGCGTCCGACCTGAATGCGCGCACGATCCGTTTTCAACTTGTCCTTCATACGCTTTTCGACAGAGGCGTTGTTCTTGCGCTCGTCCATGTCGATGAAGTCGATCACGATCAGACCTGCCAGATCGCGCAGACGCAACTGGCGCGCCACCTCATCGGCGGCTTCCAGATTGGTCTTGAGCGCTGTCTGCTCGATCGAGCCTTCTTTTGTGGCCCGGCCCGAGTTCACGTCAATGGCAACCAGCGCTTCGGTCACGCCGATAACAATGTAGCCGCCCGAGGGCAGTTGCACCGTGGGGTTGAACATGCCCGCCAGATAGGTTTCCACCTGATAGCGCGCAAAGAGCGGCAAGCCTTCGGTGTAAAGCTTAACGTTCTTGGCGTGGGACGGCATGATCATTTTCATGAAGTCCTTGGCGATGCGATAGCCGCGCTCTCCTTCGACGAACACCTCATCAATCTCGCGGTTATACAGATCGCGGATAGACCGTTTGATCAGATCGCCTTCTTCGTAAATTTTGCTGGGCGCAATGGATTTGAGCGTCAGTTCGCGAATTTGCTCCCACAGGCGCTGCAGGTATTCATAGTCGCGCTTGATCTCGGCCTTGGTGCGTTTCGCGCCAGCGGTCCGCACGATCAGACCCGCGCCTTGCGGCACTTCAATCTCGCCTGCGATTTCCTTGAGTTTCTTGCGGTCCACAGCGTTGGTGATTTTCCGGGAGATCCCCCCGCCCCGCGCGGTGTTGGGCATCAGAACACAATAGCGGCCTGCAAGGCTCAGGTAGGTCGTCAGGGCAGCACCCTTGTTGCCGCGCTCTTCTTTGACGACCTGCACCAGCAGGATTTGGCGGACTTTGATGACTTCTTGTATCTTGTAGCGCCGGGGGCGCGGTTTGCGCGGCGGGCGAATGTCTTCGTGATCATCGTCGTCCGCGACAGATTCAATGGAGTCGTCTTTGGATGCCGGGTCCGCCTTGCGGTCGGTTGCCGGTGTGTCCTCGTCGCCGTCTTCTGTGGCGTCGCCTGTGGCGCTGTCTGTGGTATCGCCGCCTTGCGCCTCATCAGCCTCTGATTTGGGCTTACCGCGCGACCGGCGCCGCCTTGGTTTGGGCGACAGGTCGTCCGATGTGCCCTCATCTTCGGCAACTGGCGCGGGCTCTTGTGCCACAGTTTCGTCCGTCGCGGACACGTCCTCTGCGCTGACCTCGCCCTCCGACGCTTGATTTTCTGAAGCGGCATCAACCGTCTCAGGTTCTTCCACCGGCGTTTCAGCGACCCGCTCCATCGGAGAGAGACCTTCGTCCTCAGCATCGAGGTCGATGGTCTCCATGCCGTCGATCTGATCCGCATCCACGTCACGCGAGGCTTTGGCATCACTGTCTTCAACGCTTTCAGCACGGTTCTTGGACCGGCTGCGCGTGCGGCTGCGTTTCTTGGGTTTTTCTTCTTCGTCTTCCTGTGCGCGCTGCGCTTCTGCATAGGCACGCTCTTCTTCCATCAGCGCCTGACGATCCGCGACCGGGATCTGGTAGTAGTCAGGATGAATTTCCGAGAACGCGAGGAAGCCATGACGATTGCCGCCATAGTCGATAAACGCCGCCTGCAGCGACGGCTCAACCCGTGTTACTTTTGCGAGATAGATGTTGCCAGCAAGCTGCCGGCGGTTTTCAGATTCAAAGTCGAACTCCTCAACCTTGTTTCCGTCGACCACCACAACGCGGGTCTCTTCCGCGTGGGTGGCATCGATAAGCATTTTCTTAGCCATTTGTCCAAATTGCACGACCGCGCACGCCTGTCCTGTTTCAAGGGACAGCGCTGCGGTATATGTCTTGTCAGGGCGATTTCGGACGCGCGGGCGACCCGGCCCGGTGGGGCCATGGTCCTACTGCTCTTCGCTTCGTCGCGCGTCATCGCGTTTCTTCTCCGACACCGGCACGCCTCAGCGGCCGTATGTCCATTTTAACTGTGCACTGAACAGGCATGTCGCCCAGTCAATGCATCAGCGGTTCTATAGCCCTTGCGGACCCAATCGGTCTGGCTGTGCGTGCCATGGCGTCCATGCCAAGCTGCAACCAGCGAATCTCTATCAGCGGGGTCGGACACCAAAGCGCGCGCCCCAACTATGGGTAGATAATGCGACATTGGGCGGAAATACAATGGTCAATTGCACATCATCGGAAATACGCGCCCCATTTGGCCACGACCTGAGGTTTCAAACAAAAGACCCGGAATAGGTTTTGCATGCTATTTTGCGGACGTATTTTGCGGGTCGGAGGCTTTTTACGTCATTTTTTTGAATGGTTTTGCCACAGCCGGGCTGATGCTTGCCTTGCTGGCCACTGGTGCGTCTGCCGCAGTGATCGCCAATCTTGCAGGAGATGAAGACAGCTGCGGCACCGGGAAAACCCTAGGCTCGACTGTAAGCGTTGCGGCAATCAAGGCAGGTACCGCCAAATGTGACGATCTTTGACCTTGGCGCATATATTTCACAGCTTCCCGACGGATCAGCCACTTCTGTGCTCAATTCGCTTGGTGGCAGTCAGAAAGACTACATCGCTGTCTACTATGCCGAACTGCGCCTCGAAACCAGAATGACGCCCGCACCCTTCCCCGCAGGCCTGCCCTTGTTGCTTGTGGTGTTAGGTGGTTTTGCGCTCTTTGAACGCCGCACCCGGGCAAAGCCGGTTTAAGCGGCTTCGCCGATCCCTCACCGCTGCGCCACTACAAGTAGTCAGAGCGGTGCAAGCCGTACTTTGCCATCTTTTCGTTGAGTGTGCGCCGGGGCAAGCACAGCTCTTCCATAACGGCTGCGATTGATCCCCGGTGACGACGCATGGTGTTGTCGATCAACATCCTCTCAAACGCCTCCACATACTCTTTCAGCGGTTTGCCTTCCGTGGTGACCACGGGCTGCATTTCCTCGTGATCGCTCATCAACAAAGACGCGATTGTGCCCGCGCCGCGCCGCGATTGCAAAACCGCCCGCTCCGCCACGTTGATCAGCTGCCGCACATTGCCCGGCCATGGCGCTTGCAATAACTGTGCGGCTTCCTGTGCGGTGACCAAGGGGGCGTCGCATCCGTATTCTTCGGAGAACTGTTCGCACAGCCGGGTGAACAAGGTCAGGATATCTTCGCCCCGCTGGCGCAAGGGTGGCACGGTAATGCGCAAAGCCGCGAGCCGGTAGAACAGGTCCGGGCGCAGTGCGTCTTCGCTGGTGCGGCCGGGTTCCTGCATGTTGCAGATCGCAACGATGCGGGTTTCTGCCGGTGTGCCCTGTTCGTTGATCATGCTGAGCAGGCGCGCTTGCATGGTCTCGGTTAGTGCTTCGATATCCTCCAGCACAAGCGTGCCGCCGCGCGCTTCTTCCACGGCGGGCAGGTGCGCGTCCTCGGGTTGCATCGGGCCAAAAAGCCGCTTTGACAGCGCCTCTTCCTCAAAGGCACTGCAGGATACCAGCACGAATTTCTTGCCTGCCCTGCTGCCAACCGCGTGCAGCGCATGCGCAACCAGCGTTTTGCCGGTGCCCGTCTCTCCGTCGATCAGAACATGCCCGTCCGCCTGCCCCAGATCGAGGATATCCTCGCGCAACCGGTCCATGACAGGGGCTGTGCCAATGAGTTTCTTCATCAGCTGGCTGCCGTCTGACAATTCCCGCCGCAGCGCGCGGTTGTCCATCACCAGCCGCCGCGCGCCCGTGGCTTTCTTGGCCAGCTCTGACATCCGGTCAGGGTTGAACGGTTTTTCCAGAAAATCGAAGGCACCAACCCGCATCGCCTCAACAGCCATGGGCACGTCGCCATGCCCTGTGATCATGATCACCGGCAGGGCTGAGTCGCTGCCCATCAGCTTCTTGAGAAATTGCATTCCATCCATGCCAGGCATCTTGATGTCGGAAATGACGATGCCCGGATATTCAGGCCCCAAGGTCTTGAGCGCATCCTCTGCACTGCCAAACACTTCCGTGTCATAGCCCGACAGCGCAAGCCACTGACTGATCGACTGGCGCATGTCCTGCTCGTCGTCCACAATCGCGATTTTCATTGCCTGTGCCATCTTAAACTCACTCTGCTGCTTGCGTGCCGCGATCATTTTCCCAGACCGGCATTTCAATCTCAAAAACCGCGCCCCCCGCCTGACCGTTGCGTCCGATCAGGCGACCGCCGAGGTCTGTCACGATCTGCGAAGAGATGGCAAGACCCAAGCCCACGCCATCCCCCGGCTGCTTTGTGGTGTAAAACGGCTCAAAAAGCGTATCGAGGTTTTCAATCCCCGGCCCATTGGCGCGCACCGTGAGGTTCACGGTTTCCCCGACGCTGAGGATCAGGTCAAGCTGGGGCGTGGCGTCGGCCTTGGTCGCGTCCATCGCATTGCGCAACAGGTTCACGATCACCTGTTCGATCCGCAACCGATCGCCCATGACCATGGCCGGAAAATCCGGCAGGATGCGGTTGATCTGGACCTGCCTTTGGCGCAGCTGTGGCTCCATCATCGACAGCGATGAGGCCAGCGCATCGCCCATGTCTACAGGCGAAAGCGCGTCCTGCCCTTTGCGGGCGTAGGATTTCAGCTGCCGCGTAATCGCGCCCATCCGCTCGATCAGATCGTCGATCCGCCCGAAGGACGACAGCGCCTCATCCGGTCTGTTGCGCCGCAACAAAAGGCGCGCCCCCGCAAGGTAGGTTTTCATCGCTGCCAGCGGTTGGTTAAGCTCGTGGCTGACGGCGGCGGACATCTCTCCCAAGGCCGCCAGTTTGCTGGACTGCTCCAGCGTTTGTTCGGCAACCGCAAGCGTTTCCTGCACCCTTTTTCGCTCAGCGATTTCACGCTGAAGGGCCGTATTGAGCGCGCGCAGATCAGCGGATTCCCGCTGGAAAAGGGCCGCGCGCAAGGCAGACCGGCGGTTGAGCGCATAAAAGCTCAGGGCCAGAAGGATCGCAAACCCCATGATTTCGAGCGCCAGCACGCCATTCACCCGTTCGCGCACCGACGCATAGGTGGTAAAACTCGCCATCTTCCAGCCCCGAAAGGGGATCCGTGTCTCCAGCCGCATCACTGCCTCGCCCTGCAGATAGGCGTCAGGGGGCAAGGCGGTCCAGTCAGCGGTTGCCTGAATGGCGCGTTGAATGGCGTTTTGCGGGGTCTGCCGCGCCAGCGCCTCTTCTTCTGTGCGGCCGCGCCAGCGCGGCTCTGTGGTCAGAATGATCGTGCCTGTGCTGTCCGTCACAATCACGGCGTCGGAAATACCCGCCCACGCGCGGCCAAACTTTTGCAAGTCCACTTCGACCGCAATGACACCCGTCACGTCAGAGTTTGAGACGATCTTGCGCGAATAGAAAAAGCCGTAGCCGCCCCCCTCTTTCTGCGTGATGGAAAAAACCGTAGCGTTTGAACGGATGGCATCCACAAAGAACGGCGCACTGCGATGCGCCTCGCCCAGCCTGTTGCGGTCCGTTGCCGCCACCGTGCGCCCGTCGATATCCAGCAGCATCAGCGAGGCCGCGCCAATTTCTTCCACAAATGAGATAAGACGCCGGGTCGAGGCCGTATAGTCCTGCGAGTTCAGCGCACCAATCAGTTCTGCATCCCGCGCCAGAAGCTGCGGCACGATCGCATTCTGCCGCAGCTCGGACAGCAGGTTGCCGCTGTAAAGGGCAAGCCGCAGTTCCGCGCGGTCACGGGTCTTGTCGGTAAACCTGTCCGTCAACAGCCGGTTGGTGACGGCCACAACCCCAACCGCCAGCACCAAAAGACCCAGCAGCGCGATGCGCACGCGCCAGTTGCCCGAAAGCGAGGGACGGCTGGTGTTGAAACTTCGATCCATGCCGCAGGATACGCCGAAAGCGCGCGAGCGCTCAAGTCAGGCTGTCGTGAGCGCGCCGCTCAATGCGCGAAAGAGCGCTTGTCCATCGGTGCCGCCATGGCCAATATCTGCCGCCCGCTCCGGGTGCGGCATCATGCCAAGCACGCGGCGGTTTTCTGACAGGATGCCTGCAATATCGTCCAAGGACCCGTTTGGGTTGTCACGGTAGGTAAAGGCGATGCGATCTTCGCCGCGCAACCGCGCCAGCGTCTCTGCATCCGCAAAGTAATTGCCGTCATGATGCGCTATGGGAATGTCGATCTTGTCGCCGACCGAATAGCCTTCGGTGTAGGCGGAGCGGGTCGTCTTGACCTCAAGCGCAACCGTGCGGCAGATGTATTTCAGGCCCGAATTGCGCAACAGAGCGCCCGGCAAAAGACCTGTTTCCGTCAGGATCTGAAAACCGTTACAGACCCCCAGCACATAGCCACCGCTGTGCGCAAAGGCTGCCACAGATGCACAGATCGGCGAATTGGCGGCAATCGCGCCACAACGCAGGTAGTCGCCAAAGGAAAACCCGCCCGGCACGCCGACAATATCTACGCCCGCGGGCAGATCGGTTTCCTTGTGCCACACTTTTGTGACCTTCGCGCCCGCATCTTCAAACGCGACAGCCAGATCCCGATCACAGTTTGATCCCGGAAAAACAACAACAGCCGCGTGCATCAACCCAACTCGACTGTGTAGGATTCAATGACCGTATTGGCCAAGAGCTTTTCGCACATTTCCTTGACGCTGTCCTCGGAGGTGCCGTCGTCAAGATCAAGCTCGATGATCTTGCCTTGACGCACGCCCTGCACACCATCAAAGCCCAGAACACCCAGCGCATGACGAACGGCCTCGCCCTGCGGGTCTAGCACTCCGGTCTTCAGCATCACCTGCACACGTGCTTTCATCTTGCCTTGATCTCCTGCGATTTTGTGCTGCGGCCTTCCATATCCACTTGGCCTGCGGTTGTCAGTTAATAAGCGTCGGCTTGGTGACCGGCGCCGAATTTTTAGGCATCACCCCAAGCCGCCGGGCGACTTCTGTATAGGCATCAGTCAGGCTGCCAAGATCGCGCCGGAATACATCCTTGTCGAGCTTCTGGCCTGTTTCAATGTCCCACAAACGGCAACTGTCGGGGCTGATCTCATCCGCCACGATCAAACGCTGGAAATCGCCATCATAGACGCGGCCCACTTCAATTTTAAAATCAACCAACCGAATGCCGACGCCGTACAGCAGACCCGACAGGTAGTCGTTCACCCGCAACGCGAGGCTCAGGATATCGTCCATGTCCTGCTGGCTGGCCCATCCGAAAGCCGCAATGTGCTCTTCGGTGACAAGCGGATCGCCCAGCGAATCGTCCTTGTAGCAATATTCGACAATGGGGCGCGGCAGTTGCAGGCCCTCTTCCAGCCCCAACCGCTTTGACATGGTGCCTGCCGCATAGTTGCGCACAATAACTTCCAGCGGGATAATCTCAACCGACCGCACCAACTGCTCGCGCATGTTCAGCCGCTTGATAAAATGGTTGGGCACACCGATTTGCGTGAGGCCGGTCATGAAAAATTCGCTCAGACGGTTGTTCAGAACGCCCTTGCCTTCGATCACGGCCTTTTTCTCAGCGTTGAAAGCGGTGGCATCATCCTTGAAATACTGGACGATTGTCCCCGGCTCAGGACCTTCATAGAGGATTTTTGCTTTGCCTTCGTAGATTTTCTTGCGCCGTGCCATGGGCATCCTTTCGCGAGCAGCGCCAGATGGCGCGCGGAGGGGTTACGCATCCCTTTAAGCCAACCCCCTGCCCCCTGCAAGCAGACGCTCTTGCGCCCGCGCCGCGAACCACGCATATCTTATGCAAACGCCATTGTGACAGGAGCCAGAGACATGACCACTTTTGATGATCGCGAAAACGCCTTTGAGAGCAAATTCGCCCATGACGAGCAAATGCAGTTCAAAGCTGACGCGCGCCGCAACAAGCTGCTGGGTCTTTGGGCCGCTGAGCTGATGGGGAAATCAGCCGAGGATGCGGCAGAATACGCAAAAGAAGTCGTGAAGTCGGATTTCGAAGAAGCCGGACACGAAGACGTCTACCGCAAGGTGTCCGGGGATCTGGGTGCGCTGGCCGATGAAACAACGATCCGCACCAAAATGAACGAACTGATGATCGAGGCCAAAGCGCAACTGATGACAGAGCACTGACACCTCACAGGTTCAAAGCGATTGAACCGCGTGGCGCCTGCTGCGCGGTTTTTTTGTTCACGCAGGGTCAGTGAATTTGCCAGTTTTCAGGAAACTGTTTCATAACCAAGATGAGAATTATGAGTTTGCTTCAATCATATTTCCGTGAGATCAGGCGGCACCAGTTTCAGGAGCCTGCGCATGTCCGACATCCTCACACAACTATTGGCCGAACGCGGCATCCTGCTGGCGGACGGTGCCACGGGCACCAATCTGTTCAACATGGGTCTGATGTCTGGCGACGCGCCAGAGCTGTGGAATGTTGAGCATCCTGAAAAAATCACAGCGCTTTACAAGGGTGCGGTTGACGCAGGCAGCGACATCTTTCTGACCAATTCCTTTGGCGGGAACGCCTCGCGGCTGAAACTGCATGACGCGGCCAAGCGAGTGCATGAACTGAACAAGGTCGCTGCAGAACTGGGCCGTGACGTCGCGGACAAGCAGGATCGCAAGGTTATCGTAGCAGGCTCTGTCGGGCCGACCGGTGAGATCATGGAGCCCGTCGGCGCGCTGAGCCACAGTCTGGCTGTGGAAATGTTCCATGAGGCCGCGGATGGCCTGAAAGCAGGCGGTGCCGACATCGGCTGGCTTGAAACCATCAGCGCCCTCGAAGAATACCGCGCGGCGGCTGAAGGCTTTGCGCTGGCAGGCATGTCCTGGTGCGGCACCATGAGCTTTGACACAGCCGGGCGCACCATGATGGGCGTGACCAGCGCCGGCATGGTCAAGATGATCACCGATCTGGGCGATACGGGCCCCATCGCCTTTGGTGCAAACTGTGGCACCGGCGCGTCTGATCTGTTGCGCACAGTGTTGGGCTTTGCCGCTCAAGGGCCGGAACAGCCGATCATCGCCAAAGGCAACGCGGGCATCCCCAAATACGTGGACGGGCATATTCACTACGACGGGACGCCAGAGTTGATGGCGGATTACGCCGTGATGGCGCGGGCATGTGGCGCGCGAATTATCGGCGGATGCTGCGGCACCATGCCGGTGCACCTGCGCCAGATGCGCGAGGCACTGGACACGCGGACGCTGGCACACCCCCCAGCGCTGGAAGAAATTGCCGCAAAACTGGGTGGATTTTCGTCGCAGTCAGACGGAACGGACGAGGATGAGGCCGCGCCGCGTCGCACCAGCCGACGGCGCAGACGGGCTGCAACCTGAGCAAGCAGCCAACACGCTACAACCCTTGATAGAGAAACAAAGAATTCAGTTTTGTGTGATCTGATCACTGGATCAAATCAAAAGCCCGCGTCGCGGAATGAGCGGACCATGTCGTAAACTGCAAAGTTCGCTCGCGGCATTCTGTCACAACCAAATGAGCATCAGGCGCTCCGCCTCTCTGCGAAAGGAGTTTCAATGTCCGACGAAGAAGACGACATCGTACTGAGTGAACTGGACGACGAAGAGCTTGTCCAACAGATGTTTGACGACCTTTATGATGGCCTGCGGGACGAGATCATAGAGGGTGTTGAAATCCTTTTGGGACGCGGCTGGCAGCCCTATGATGTTCTGACCAAGGCCCTCGTGGGCGGCATGACCATCGTGGGCGCAGACTTCAGAGACGGGATATTGTTTGTCCCTGAGGTGCTTCTTGCCGCGAACGCCATGAAAGGCGGCATGAGTATTCTCAAGCCGTTGCTGGCCGAAACGGGTGCCCCGCGTGTGGGCAAGATGGTCATCGGGACCGTCAAAGGCGACATCCACGACATCGGCAAGAACCTTGTTGGCATGATGATGGAAGGCGCAGGCTTCGAAGTCGTCGATCTGGGCATCAACAACGCGGTCGAAGCCTATATGGAAGCGCTCGAAACCGAAGGCCCTGACATTCTGGGCATGTCCGCCTTGCTGACAACCACAATGCCTTACATGAAAGTCGTCATCGACACATTGGTCGAAAAGGGCGTGCGCGACGACTACATCGTGCTGGTCGGTGGCGCCCCCTTGAACGAAGAGTTTGGGCGGGCAATCGGCGCCGACGCCTACTGCCGTGACGCGGCTGTAGCGGTGGAAACGGCCAAGGAATTTGTGGCGCGCAAGCACAACCAGAAAGCTGCATCCTAGCACAGTGCTTCCGAGCCGTCTTTGCGCGGTGCCTGGCCTGCAAAACCGGCACCGCAACGACACAGAGCCTGTGGTTCAGCGCAGCAGTAAGTTTCGGCGGCTTTTGCAGACAGTGTACTGAGTTCATGGCAGATGACAGCACCTCACCGGAACATTTGACAACCGACGGCCTAGCGCCCTCTGGCACCGGGTCCGTGCTGCTGATTGCCTGTGGCGCGCTGGCGCGGGAAATCATCGACCTGCGCACCAGAAATGGCTGGCAGCACCTCGACCTGACGTGCCTGCCCGCGAACCTGCATCTCTATCCCGAAAAAATCACGCAGGCTGTGCGCGAGGCCGTCACCCTGCACCGCGATGCCTATGACACGATTTTCGTCTGCTATGCCGATTGCGGCACCGGTGGTCTGCTGGAGGCGGCCTGTGCGGAAATGGGCGTCGAAATGATCAAAGGCCCGCACTGCTATAGCTTTTTTGAAGGCAACGCCGCCTTTGCCGCCCGTGGCGACGATGATATGATGACCTTTTTCCTGACGGACTTTCTAGTCCGGCAATTTGATGCCTTTGTCATAAGGCCCATGGGGTTGGACAGGCACCCGGAACTGCGCGACATGTATTTCGGAAATTACACGAAACTGGTCTATCAGGCGCAGACCGATGATCCTACGCTGACCGAAAAAGCACGGACCTGCGCAGATCGGCTTGGGCTGACCTTTGAACGGCGGTTTACGGGCTACGGCGATCTGGAAACCAGCCTCGCAGACCTGTCAGACTAGGCAGAAACCTCGCGCTGCAACCGCTCGATCATCGCCCTGAGCCCGTTTGAACGCTGGGCAGACAAATGATCGTTGAGACCAAGGCGCGCCATCTCTGCACGGGCATCGATTGCCGCAGCATCGGCCAGCGGTAAATCATTGTAAAGCTTGCGCAGCACCGCAATCAGGCCGTTGACGATCATCGCATCGCTTTCGCCATCAAAATGCAGCACTTGCCCCTCCGTTGATACATGCAACCACACCTGACTGGCACACCCATCAACCTTTGTGGCGGGCACCTTCAGCGCATCGTCCAAAGGGGGCATCGCCTTGCCCTCTTCAATCACCAGTCGGTACCTGTCTTCCCACTCATCGAGGAATTCGAAATCGTCAACAAGTTCTTCAAATGCCGGTTGTGCCATGATCACTCCTTCGTCCCCGCAGGAGGTAGGCAGAACCGCACAAAAGGTCCAGCCCCCCTTGATGCTTTTCAAGCGGTTCGAAGTGCGTTAGGGCTTGGCTGACTTTCAACGATCCGGCGTGCTTCATGAAAAAGCCCATAGTCCTCTTTGTGATCCTCATTCTGACCCTTTCGGCTTGCAGCTCACAAAACAGAACTTCCCAACCGCTTGAGGGTAGCGGCGACGCCAACCCGCTTCTGCCGCAAGATGACGGGCTGTTCAGCAGCAGCGGCGGCGGCGAATTGCCGGTCTTTCCGGGCAGCCCGATCAATCGCATTGATGAGGTTTTACTGGAGCGCACACCGGGCGGTGCGATCATCAGGGTCAAAGGTGTGGCATCTGTCCAAGGTGTTTATGAAGTACGCCTGACGCCCGCAAACTTTGATGAGACGGCAGAAGACGGCGTGCTGATCTACCGCCTTGAGGGCGTGAACCCCCAAGGGGCGCAACCGCTGGGCAGCGAGGCGTCGCGCACAGTGACGGCGGCGCGTCGTGTGACGGACAGTACGCTTGCGGGTGTGCGCAGTGTGCGGGTCGAAGGTCTCAGCAATGCGCAGGTTGCACGCCGCTAATGTGTGACTTCGTTAGGGGTCAAGCCTGACAATCCGGACATCCGAGCCTTCAGCGGCCAGCGCGATGCGCCCTTCGCACAGGTCCAGCGCGTCTTCACCAAACACTTCGCGCCGCCACCCGCGCAACGCCGGCACGTCACGAAGCCCGGCTGCGATGGAATCCAGATCTGCCGTAGGCGCAATGAGTTTTGCAGCCACCCCTGCACTTTCGGTTTTTGCCTTCAGCAAGACGCGCAGCAAATCCGCCAGAGCCGGGTTCACCTGCAGCTTTTCGCGCGACCTGTCTGGTTGCGGCATTTGATCGGCAGGACAGGCAACACCCGCCTCGATGGCCGTCAAAATACCCTGCGCGATGTCCCCGCGCCGCGCTTCGCGCAACAGCAACCGGGACCGCCCCAACTCTTCGGTGTTTGTTGCCTTGTTTGAGGCAAGCTCGACCAGAGCGTCATCTTTGAAGACCCGATTGCGCGGAATGTTGCGGTCGCGCGCGTAGGTCTCGCGAAAGGCGGCCAGTTCACGCACCACGGCCAGAAACTTGGGCGAGGTTGTGCGTGTTTTCACACGGCGCCATGCCTCTTGAGGGGCCACCACGTAGGTTTCCGGACTGGTCAGAAAGGTCAGTTCTTCCTGCACCCAGCGCGCCCGCCCGCTGCGCTCCAGTTCTTTGGCAAGATATTCGTAAATGTCCCGCAGGTGCGTGACATCCGCCAACGCATATTTTTTCTGTGCAGAACTCAAAGGTCTGCGGGACCAATCGGTGAACCGCGACGTCTTATCAAGAGGTTGGCGCGCAATGCGGCGCACCAGCGTTTCATATCCCACCTGCTCCCCGAAGCCGCAGACCATCGCGGCGACCTGCGTGTCGAACAAAGGTTCGGGAAAGACCTGCGCATCCACGTAGAAAATCTCAAGATCCTGCCGGGCGGCGTGAAACACCTTCACAACGGAGGTGTCACGGAACAACGTATAAAGCGGCTCCAGCGACAGCCCTTCAGAAAGCGGGTCGACAAGCACTGCCGCGTCATCATCCTCGCCCGGCATGGCCAGTTGGATCAGACAAAGCTTGGAATAATAGGTCCGCTCGCGCAGAAACTCGGTATCCACGGTCACATAATCACATTCGGCCGCTTTACGGCAGAAGGCGTCGAGGTCTTGCGTTGTCGTGAGCGTTTTCATCGGGGTGTTTCTTTTTACATTTGTCTGCGCCGCACCCAGCGGTCAAACTGTTACATGACGCAAGCCGGTTTGACCAGAGGTTCCCAGCGCGTTCTTATTCCTGCAGAAAAAGAGGCTCCTTTTCGCCAAGCATAAAGCGGCGCAGGATGGTCGGGTACAACCGATGCTCAAGCTCGAGCACCCGCGCAGCAAGGCTTTCAGCCGTATCATCCGGCATCACCTGCAACCGCGCCTGCCCGAGGATTGGACCATCATCCAGCACGGGTGTCACTTCGTGCACGGTGCAGCCATGCTCCGTATCGCCCGCCTCAAGCGCGCGCGCATGCGTGTTCAGCCCCCGGTACTTGGGCAGCAGCGACGGATGGATGTTCAGCATACGCCCCTGCCATTGATCCACAAAGCCAGATGTCAGTTTTCGCATGAAGCCAGCCAGACAGATCAGGTCCGGCTTGTGGGGGGTGATCGCGGCTGTCAGCGCCTCTTCAAACCGTTGTCTGTCTGTGCCAAAGGGACGATGCGAGACGACCTCCGTTGGCACGCCCTTGCCGTGCGCCTTGGCCAACCCGCCTGCGCCCGCGTCATTCGACAGCACCAGACAGGGCGCTCCGGGATGATCACCAGTCATACTTTCCAGCAACTTTTCCATATTCGACCCGCCGCCTGAGATAAAGATGGCAACGCGTTTTGTCACAAAAGCGACCCTTCATAGGCCACGCCGGGGGTGGTCGTAACCACGCCAAGCGGCACCACGGTTTCACCAGAGGTCTGCAGCAAATCGCTCAGCATGTCCGCGCGCTCAGGGGAAACGATCAGCACCATACCGATACCGCAATTGAACGTCTTCAGCATTTCTGCCGGGGCGATCCCACCAACACTTGCCATCCACTCGAACACCGGTGGCAAGGACCATGCGGACAGGTCAACGCCTACCCCCAGACCGTCAGGTAAGACCCGCGGCACGTTTTCGGTAAGCCCCCCGCCTGTGATGTGCGCAAGACCCCGGACCCCGCCTGCGCGTATCGCTGCAAGCGACGATTGCACATAAAGCCGCGTCGGTGTTAGCAATTCAGCCCCCAAGGCCTCTGTGCTCCAGGGTGCTTGAGCCTCCCAACCCAGCCCGGACAGATCAACGATCCGGCGCACAAGGCTGTAGCCGTTTGAATGCACGCCATCGGAGGCCAGCCCCAGCAAAACATCGCCTGCAGCCACGCCATCCGGCAAGGCCGTGCCGCGTTCCATCGCGCCAACCGAAGAGCCCGCCAGATCAAAATCGCCCGCAGGATACATGCCGGGCATCTCTGCGGTTTCGCCACCGATCAACGCGCAGCCTGCGCGCACGCAGCCTTCGGCAATGCCTTCGATCACACGGGCAGCAACATCCGTGTCCAGCGCCCCCGTGGCAAAATAGTCCAGGAAAAAGAGCGGCTCTGCCCCCTGACACACCAGATCATTGACGCACATGGCCACCAGATCAATGCCCACCCCGTCCGCATGACCAGTGTCGATGGCGATGCGCAGCTTGGTGCCCACGCCATCAGTCGCAGCCACAAGAACGGGGTCAGAGTAGCCCGCAGCCTTGAGATCAAATAGCGCCCCAAACCCACCAAGCCCGGACATGACGCCCGAACGGTTCGTGCGTTTTGCTGCGGGTTTTATCCGATCCACCAGCGCATTGCCTGCGTCGATATCGACCCCCGCATCCGCATAGGTCAAACCGTTTTTCGGCCCGGTCATACACCTGATCCTTGCTCTTGCCTCGTCTGTTTTGCGCCTTAAGGCATAAGCCGCCATCATGCAACGCCCTGCCCTCTTGACGCTGACAGCGCACGGGCTTACCCAAGGCGTATGGCGGGCCTGTAGCTCAACTGGTTAGAGCAGAGCGCTCATAACGCTTTGGTTGCGGGTTCAAGTCCTGCCGGGCCTACCATTCCTCCATGAAATCTGATCCCCGCTGGCCCCGCCAGGGGGCGCGCACGGCCAGAACAGGCTGCGGCCCCCGTCGTTTTTGGCATGAAGCGCCTGCTTAAAGCGTCACCCACGCCGCATTGCGGCGCGAGCTTCTGACGCAGGCATCCACGAATTGAACGCCTTTCAACCCGTCATGGACGGTTGGATACATCACGCCCTCCGGCACCGGTTCGCCTGCGCGGTGCGCGTGAATGGCTTGAGCGGCTTCACTGTAGATATTGGCAAATCCTTCAAGGTATCCTTCCGGGTGGCCCGGCGGGACACGGCTGACACGGGCCGCGGCATCCCCCGCCCCGGCCCCATTGCGCGTGATCAGGCGTTTGGGTTCGCCAAAGGGCGTATGCCAAAGACGGTTGGGATCCTCCTGCGCCCATTCAAGCCCACCCTTTTCACCGTAGATGCGAATGCGCAGGGCGTTTTCATTGCCCGGGGCCACCTGACTTGACCAGAGCATTCCCTTGGCACCGCCCTTGAACCGCAGCATCACATGCGCGTTGTCATCCACCTGACGCCCCGGCACGAAAGCGTCCAGATCAGCCGCCAGCGCATCAGCCTCAAGCCCGGTAATGAAACAGGCCAGATTGTAGGCATGCGTGCCGATGTCGCCGGTTGACCCGCCAGCCCCTGAGCGCGCGGGATCAGTACGCCACTCCGCCTGCTTGAAGTCCTGCGCGACCGTGAGCCAGTCCTGCGGATACTCCACCTGCACCACCCGAATGGGGCCAATCACGCCCGTGGCAATCATCTCGCGCGCTTGCCGCACCATCGGATAGCCCGTGTAGTTGTGGGTCAGGACAAACAGCGCATCAGAGGCTTCCGCCGCTTTGACCAGTTTCTTGGCATCGCCAAGCGTGGAGGTCAGTGGCTTGTCGCAGATCACATGGATGCCGCGCTTGAGAAACTCGCGTGCGGCCTCGTAGTGCACATGGTTGGGGGTCACGATAGACACGGCCTCAATCCCGTTCTTGAGCCGCGCCTCGCGGATGGCCATCTGCCTGAAGTCGTCGTAAATGCGCGGCAAGCCCAGCGCCGCACCACTGGCCTGTGATTTCTCGGGCGTGGAGGACAGCGCACCGGCCACAAGCTCAAAGTGATCATCAAGACGGCTCGCAATGCGGTGAACGCCCCCAATGAAAGCATCGTTGCCGCCGCCAACCATGCCCAGTCTGATACGCTCTGCCATCAGTCGATCCCCAACATTTTGCGATTCCCCGCCTCGTCCGTGCCGCCATCTGCGAAGTCGTCAAAGGCTACTTCAGTCGGGGGGATGATGTGGGCGCGCACGAAGGCCGCGCCCTCGCGTGCGCCGTCTTCGGGATGTTTGATTGCACATTCCCATTCGACAACGGCCCAGCCATCAAAGCCGATGGCCGTCAGTTTCGAAAAGATCGCGCCAAAATCAACCTGCCCGTCCCCGAGTGAGCGGAACCGCCCGGCCCGGTCGACCCAAGGCTGGTAGCCGGAATAGACACCCTGCCTGCCGGTTGGGTTGAACTCTGCGTCCTTGACGTGGAACATCCGGATCCGATCCGCGTAGATGTCGATGTTGTCGAGGTAATCAAGGCACTGCAGGACATAGTGCGACGGATCATAGAGCATGCAGGCGCGCGCATGGTTGCCCGTCCGCTCAAGGAACATCTCATAGGTCACGCCGTCGTGCAGGTCCTCGCCGGGGTGAATTTCGTAGCACACGTCCACCCCGCAGTCTTCTGCATGATCGAGGATGGGTGTCCACCGCGCCGCAAGCTCATCAAAGGCGGTTTCAATCAGGCCTGCCGGGCGCTGCGGCCACGGGTAAACGTAAGGCCACGCCAGAGCGCCGGAAAAGGTCGCATGTGCGCCGATCCCCATGTTTTTAGACGCCGACAGCGCCATTTTGACCTGATCGACCGCCCAGGCCTGACGCGCTGCCGGGTTGCCCCGGACCTCTTCGGCGGCGAACCCGTCAAAGGCTGTGTCATAGGCCGGATGCACGGCGACCAACTGGCCCTGCAGGTGGGTTGAAAGCTCAGTAACCGCAACCCCGTTGGCCGCGGCGACCCCTTTGAATTCATCGCAGTAGTCTTTGCTCTCTGCCGCCTTTGAAAGGTCGATCAGCCGCGCATCCCAACTGGGCACCTGCACGCCCACATAGCCGCAGTCAGCCGCCCATTTAGTGATCGCGTCCCACGAATTGAACGGCGCCTCATCGCCCGCAAACTGCGCCAGGAACAGCGCTGGCCCTTTGATGGTATTCATCCTCATTCCTCCTTAATAACAACGCGCTATGGCGGTATGTTTTCTTTGATGTAGATGTCCACGCGGATGCGTTCCTGTGCCGGGTTGAAGGGCGTGCTGTCCGCCGTTGCCCGCAACAGCCGCGCACAGGACCGCACAAGATGGCCGCTGTCCTGACTGATGACCGCATCAAAATAGCGCTCGCGCAGGGCGGTCTGGCTCAGCGGTGTCAACTCGTGCCCGATCACAACGATGTCGTCTGCTGCCTTGCGGTCCCTGAGATACCGGATCAGCCCTTCATTGCCCGCCGCACTGGAATAAATGCCGCAAATGTTGGGATGGTTCTCAAAAACATCCGGCAGCAGCCTGTAGATCAACTCCGGGTCATCGCGCCCTTCAAAGGATGCGACGACTTCGAGGTCGGGAAACTCTTCGTTGATCACCTGATCAAAGCCCTGACGCCGTTCCAGATGGTCGCGGGCGAACCTTGATCCGGTGATAAACAGGATTTTCCCGGCCCGCCGGACAAAGCGCCCCATCAGTTGGGCGGCGGTCCGTCCGGCGGATACATTGTCAATGCCCACAAAATGATCGCGCGGCGATGAGGGCAGATCAGACACAAGCGTGACGACCGCGATACCCTTGTCGCGCAAACGCGTCACCGCATCGCGCACCGAAGGTGTCTCTGGGCTGAAGATTGCAACTCCGTCCGTGGATTGCGGCTCGATCCGGTCCAGCACCGCGACAAAATCCTGCGCATCAAAGGGGGTCGCGAGCGCCAGAGACAGTTCCGTGCGCTCGTTCGACAGTTTCTGGGCCTGCTCGTCGATCTGTCTGCGCAGGGCCGTCACAAACTCGTTTTGAGAGTCTGGCAAGACAAAAAGCAATTTGTACAAACGCCGCCGCGCAAGGTTGGCCGCCGCCGTATCCCGGATATACCCAAGCTCCGCGATGGCGGCGTGCACTTTTTTGATCGTGACCGCCCGGACCCCCGGCCGTTCGTTCAGAACCCGGTCAACGGTGGCAAGGCTCACCCCTGCCACACGGGCAATATCGTTGACCGTTGGTTTCACAATCGCTTTGTGGCCAGGCTTATTCAGTTCAGTTCACCATTTCCTTTGCCAAAGCATCAAACAGGAGAGCCACGGCTTCGGCCCCGGGATCGTTATGCCCTTTGAGGTTTTCTTCGGGCACATAGGCCGCGCGCCCCGCTTTTGCCCGGTGGATTGCTGCGGTGTTGTCTGCGCCTTGGCGGGCAGCCGCCGCTGCAGCCGCGATCCCCTTTGGCAACGCCTCCAACGCGGGGGCCAGCGCGTCGATCATCGTGCGGTCGCCCACCTGCGCGCCGCCCACCTGACTGACACGCTTGAGGCCATCAGCCAGTGCCTTTTGGACAGACGCGCCGTTGGCACAGGCATCCCCTGCCGCATTGAAATAGATCGCAAGGATCACCCCGGATGAGCCGCCCATTGTCTGGCTCAGCTCGTTGCCCAGCGCCGGGAAAAGCTGCGTCAAATCGGCCAGCGGCATCCTGTCGAGGCTCGATTTCAGCGCGCGCGCCGCCGTCGCCAGTGTGCTGCCCGTGTCCCCATCACCGGATTTCGCATCCAACGCGTTCAGACGGTCCTCTGCCGAGATCAACAGATCAGCAACATTTTCAAGTATTTCACGCGTCTTGTCATTTTTCGAGGCGATCGGTTCAATAGGGGTCAGCCCGTCGGGCAGCCTGACAATATTTGGCTCTACCACGTCAACCAGACCCGGCCACGCAGGCATTGAGACCGGGGCGCGCAAGGCGTCGAACTCCGCTGGTGTCGCGTCCATGATCGACACCGAGAACCCATGCATATCAAGCGATGTCATCATCGGTGCCGGGCCAATGATGTGTTTGGCAAACCCCGAAGCCGTCAATGCATGGGTCAGCACTGCCATTTCCAGCGGCGTTGTGGACCCAAGATTGTTCACAATGGCAATTGTATCGCCCTTTGAATGCCCTTTCAGCTTGTCCAGAACGGTCTGCATCGCGTTCATGGCGGTTGAGAAATCAACCTGCTGCACCCCGGGTTCACCGTGAATGCCCAGACCAAGCTCGGCCTTGCCAGCGCCGATGCGCGCCTCTTTGGTGGCGCCCGGCACAGTGCAGGTATCAAGGCTCATCCCGATGGAGGCGACCTTGTCGATAATCGACTGGGCCGCTGCAGTCACACCGGTCAGCTCAGCGCCGCCTTCAGCCAGCGCACCTGCGACTTTGTGCACAAAAAGCGTACCTGCGACGCCGCGCGGTTGCGGCAGATGCGGCAAGGCGATGTCATCATCGACCACAACCATTTCGACCTTGCGGCCCAGCGCGCGCGCGCGTTCGGCGGCCAGCCCAAAGTTCAACCGATCCCCGGTGTAGTTCTTGACGATCAACAGGCAGCCTGCGTCGCCTGTGACCGCCAGAATACCCGCCAGAACGGCCTCAACCGACGGTGAGGCAAAGACCTCCCCGCAGACGGCGGCGGTCAGCATGCCTTTGCCCACAAACCCCGCATGCGCAGGTTCATGACCGGACCCACCGCCCGAGACAAGCGCCACCTTGGATTTGTCCCAATCGGTTCGAAAGACCACCTTGATGTGCGGATAGCCATCCAGACGCGACAGCGCCCCCCCGGAGGCTGCCAATATCCCGTCCAGCGCCTCGGTGACGAGGTTCTCTTTGGCGTTGATGAATTGAGCCATGGTGATGGTCCTCCCTTAAATGACCCGCATGCCTGACGCGTCGAAGTAAAGCGGGTCTTGCGGATTGATTTTGATCATCGTGTCGGTTGCGTAGTCCTGATGTGGATCGGTCAGGGTGGTGATGGCGTGCCCCTGCACCTCAAGGTGTAACCGGGTCTGATCGCCCAGATGTTCAGAGCGCAGCACCCGGGCCTCGATCCCGTCACCTTGCCGGATGTTCTCGGGCCGCAACCCGATCTGGGGGCCCTTATGAGAGCCTGGGAAAAGCGAGGCGGGCAGGATATTGATGCGCGGGGACCCAAGCCTGCTGGCCACATAGACGCTGACAGGGTCTTCGTAGATTTCCTTGGGCGTGCCGTATTGCACCAGCCTGCCCTCTTCGAGCACGCCGATATGGGTGGCCATTGTCATGGCTTCGATCTGATCGTGTGTCACATACAGCAGGGTTGACCCAAGATCGGCATGGATGCGTTTCAATTCGACCCTGAGATCGGCGCGCAGCTTTGCGTCCAGCGAACTGAGCGGCTCATCCATCAGGTAGATCGCAGGATCGCGCACCAGCGCCCGCCCGATCGACACGCGTTGCATTTCACCGCCCGACAACTCCGTGGCCTTGTTGTCGAGCTTGTGGGGGATTTGCAGGACCTCTGCGATGTTCCGGACCTTCTGCGCCACCACATCTTCGGGTGTCTTCAGGATCGGCGAACGCAGCGGGAAGGCAAGGTTGTCCCGCACGGTCATATGCGGATAAAGCGAATACTGCTGAAAGACCATCGCCACATCCCGTTGCGCCGGGGTCTCATTGCCCACGTCGCGCCCCCCGATATGAACGCTGCCCGCATCCAGCTTTTCCAGACCCGAGATCAGCCGAAGAGTCGTGGTCTTGCCCGCCCCTGTAGGCCCCAGCAAAACGACAAACGCGCCATCTTCGATCCGCATGGTCATGTCTTCAATGGCCTGCGTCTTGCCAAAGGCTTTTGACACGTTGTGCAATGATACTTCAGCCATGGAGCACACCCTCATTCAATTCGGATTTCAGGGCCCGCCCGGATTGCCTGTCAAAAAGAGTAATGGTCGCCGGATCGAAGGTCAGGCCGACGGTTTCCCCGGTTTTGGCGGGCTGACGGGACGAGATGCGCGCCTTGATCTCGCCCCCGCCCGTGTTCAGCGTGACGATCTGCGTTGTACCAAGGTATTCCGTGGCCAGAACTTCGGCCCGGAACAGCGCATCATCCGACAGCGCGATATGCTCAGGCCGCACGCCAAAGGCCATGTCTCCTTCAAAGGGTTCGCGCGTCTGCGGCACGTCAAAATCCGCATTTTGCATGGTGATGCTCTGCGCGCCTGTCCCCACGTTTCCGTGAAAATTGAGGAAGTTCATAGACGGCGATCCGATAAAATCGGCGACAAACATCGTGGCAGGCTTATCGTATATCTCTTGCGGGGTTCCGAACTGTTCGACCACTGCGTTGTTCATGACCACAATCTTGTCACCCATTTGCATGGCCTCAAGCTGATCATGGGTGACGTAAACGGTTGTTGCCCCCATCCGGTCATGCAGCGCGCGCAATTCTTCTGCCATATGCTCGCGAAACTCCGCGTCCAGCGCGCCCAAAGGTTCGTCCATCATAAAGGCTTTGGGCTCGCGCACGATGGCACGGCCCAGGGCCACACGCTGCCTGTCGCCCCCCGACAGCCCCCCGACGGGGCGGTTGAGGATATCCTCAATCCCGAGGATCTTCGCAACCTCCGCCACCTTGGCTTTGACGGCGCTGCGCGACATGCCCTGACTGATCAGCGGGTAGCTGATGTTCTTGCGCACGTTCATATGCGGGTAGAGCGCGAACATCTGAAACACAAAAGCGATGTCACGTTGCGAAGGCGGGCGCTGGGAGATTTCTTCACCGTCCAGAAAAATTTCACCGGAGGTTGGCAGCTCAAGCCCCGCGATCATCCGCAGGGTCGTGGTCTTGCCGCAGCCCGATGGACCCAGCAGCATGAAAAACTCCCCGTCCTCAATGGTGAATGAGCTTTCGCGCACCGCCGTAAAGTCGCCGAATTGCTTTTTGAGGTCTTTGATGACGATCTGCGCCATGACTACTCCGGGAAATGGCTGACGATGATGAACATCACCGTGCCGACCAATGTTGTGATGAACGAATAGGTGAAGGCCCACAGCGCGAAGGGCTGCATCAGCATGAAAACACCAAGGGCGATCAGGATGGTTGCCACCACCTCCCACGGACCGCGACGAAAGCGTATAAGGCCGTTGAAGAAGTTCCTCATTTCCGTACCGCTCCGAATGTGATGCCCCGCAGCAGGTGTTTGCGCAGCAGGATGGTGAAAATCATCACCGGCAGAACAAAGATGGTGACGCCAGCCGCAATGGCAGGCCAGTCAAGCCCCCCGACCCCGATGATTGTCGGAATGAACGGCGGCGCGGTTTGCGCGTTTGCCGTCGTCAGCAGCACCGCAAAGGCGTATTCGTTCCACGCAAAGATCAGGCAGAAGATGGCGGTGGAGGCGATACCAGTGGCGGCTTGCGGCAGGACCACTTTGTAGAAAGCCTGAAACCGGGTGTAGCCATCAATCAGCGCTGCCTCTTCGTACTCGCGGGGTATTTCGTCGATGAAACCCTTGAGCAACCAGACCGCAAGCGAGATATTCACCCCGGTATACAGCAGGATCATCCCCAGGTGCGTGTCTGACAGGCCAAGGTTCCGGTACATAAGGAAGATCGGGATCGCCACGGCGATGGGCGGCATCATGCGCGTCGACAGGATGAAGAAGAGCAGATCATCCGCCAGCGGTATTTTGAAACGGCTGAAGGCGTAGGCGGCCAGCGTCCCCAGAAATACGCTGAGGAAGGTTGAGCCAAAGCCGATGATCACCGAGTTCAGGAAACGCTCACCAAACTTTGACGGCCCGACGATGACCATGTCGTATTGGCGCACGATCTCATCTGCCCAGTTTTCGGGTGGATTTTCGGCGAGGAAATCCTCAGTCTGTCGGGTGCGGGTCGTGAAAAGATTGACGTAGCCTTCGAGCGTCGGCTGAAACCCGGCCTCGGAATCGCTGCCGATAATGTATTTGGGCGGATAGCTGATCGCGTCGGAGGGGCTTTTGAAGCCCGTCAGAGCGATCCAGACCAGCGGCAGCATGGTGATCAGCGCATAGGCAATGACCAGCGTCCCGGCGGCCCATTTTATGCGGTTCGATGGCTCGGTGATGGAAAAACCACTCATGCGAGGTGCTCCTGTCGTGCGGAGGGACCGGGGGTACTGTCTGCTCCCCACGGGCGTTGCCCGCCCCCCCCGAGAGTATTTATCGCCAAAAGAAAAGTCATAATGGGCATGATCAACGCTCCTTCACCTTGTTCAGGGCTTTGACGTAGATGGACGCGAGGCCAAAGACGGTGACGAAAAGGATGATAGCGTAGGCTGACGCGTAGCCGGTGCGCCATTTTTCAAATGCTTCTCGCTTGAGGTTGATCGAGGTCAGTTCTGTGGTGGAGCCCGGGCCACCGCCTGTCAGTTGCACCACAAGGTCGAACATCTTGAAGTTCTCAATACCGCGGAACAGAACGGCCAGCATCAGAAAGGGCAGCACCATGGGGATGGTGATGGTAAAGAACTGTCTGAGTTTTGACGCGCGGTCGATTTCTGCCGCTTCATAGATATAGTCGGGGATACTGCGCAGGCCGGCCAGACAGATCAGCATCACGAAAGGCGTCCACATCCATGTGTCTACGATGACGATGGACCACGGGGCCAGATCAACGCTGCCCAGCATCTCGAAACTGGAAGGGTCTTTGCCGGTGAAAAAGGCGATGATGTAGTTAAACAGTCCAATCTGCGGCTGATACAGAAATTTCCAGAAATTCCCCACAACCGCCGGTGACAGCATCATTGGCAGCACGATGATCGTGGTCCAGAGGTCATTGCCTTTGAATTTCTTGTTGATCAGCCAGGCCAGCGTAAAGCCAATCAGTACCTGAAAAAAGATCGTCCAGAACAGGAAATGCGCCGTGGCCTGCATGTTCAGCCAGATGTCACTGTCGGTCAGGATGCGTTCGTAATTGCGCAGGCCAATCCATTCAGGTTCACGGTTGATCCGGTTGGCCTTGTAGTTGGTAAAGCTCAGGCGGATCGTCCAGATCAGGGGAAAGATGTTGATCGCCAAGAGCAGAAAGATGGTCGGCCCGACGAATATCCAAGCGATTGCCCGATCGGAAAGACCCCTGATTTTGCGCGCAACTGGAGGGGGCGTTGCAGAGGCAACGCGATCTATTGTCCGTTCAGACATATGCTCGGCCTGTCATGTGATGGGCGCGCTTGCGGTAAGCTTGTCAGCGCGATGTGTGTGCCGGTGTGCAGCAAGGCCGCACACCGGAAAGCGGTTTCAGAGTTTGCCTTCGTCCTCGAAGACCTCTGTCCAGTCTTCGATCAGCTTGTCCAGCGCTTCCTGTGCGGTGCCCTGATCGGCCACAACATAGTCGTGTACCCGCTTCTGCATCGCCAGAAGAAGCTCTGCATAGGCCGGTTCCTGCCAGAAATCCTGAACACCATCCATGGCTTCGAGGAAGTCACCCGCAAAAGGCTGGCTGTCGACAAAACCGGGGTCTTGCAAAACCGAGTTATGCGCAGAGTAGCCCCCCAGTTCCCACCATTTGGCCTGAACATCGGGTTGTGCGAACCACTTAATATACTCAAGGGCTGCCTCTTGGTTGTCGGAATAGCTTACCACCGAAATGCCCTGCCCGCCAAGGGTCGAGGCTGCAATGTTCTGCGGCGGGTTCACGAAGAAGTCGATCTTGTCGCCCCCGGTGACCGGATCAGCGTAGAGGCCCGGGAAGAACGCAAACCAGTTCATGGCCATGGCGACCTGGCCCGATTTGAACGCGTCGAGCGATTCCCCCATGTAGGAATTCGTATATCCCGGAGGCGTCGCAGTCTCGTAGAACTCTTTATAAAATTCAAGGCCTTCAACAGCTTCTGGTGAGTTTACAGCGCCTTCCATGTCGTAAGAGCCGGGCTCGTTTTCGTACTTGAAGCCCCATGGATACAGCGCCGATGTGACACCCATTGTGATGCCTTCGGACCCGCGCTCAGTGAAGATTGCGGCGCCGTAGACGGTTTTGCCGTCAATCTCGCGTTCCTGAAAGAACTGAGCAATCTGGAGCATTTCTCTTTGCGATTGCGGTTCGCGCAGGTCCTGCCCGGTTTCTTCCTTGTAGGCGGCCTTGATGTCGTCCCGCTCGAACCAGTCTTTACGGTAGAACCATCCGTTGGCGTCCCCCATCGCGGGCAGCGCGTAGTAATTCGGCGTGCCTTTGGGCCATGTGGAATAGGCAAAGACAGTTGCTGGGGCGAAATCATCCATCGAGATGCTCTCGCTCTCAAAAAAGTCATTCAGCTTGACGTAATGACCGTTTTCAGCCCCGCCACCGATCCACTGGCTGTCGCCAATAAGCAGGTCGCACAGTTTACCCCCTGAGTTCAGTTCATTGAGCATCCGGTCCGCAAAGTTTGGCCATGGCACAAACTCGAAGTTCATTGTGTGGCCCGATTGCGCCTCGAATTCTTTCGACAATTCCACCAGCGCATTCGCCGGATCCCAAGCCGCCCAGCAGAGTGTCAATTCGTCAGCCTGTGCCGATGATACCACGCCGCTTGCCGCAATTGCGATCGCGCTGGCTGTGGCCATTTTTGTATAAGACATCCGTTCCTCCCGTTTATCCACCGCCATGTGTCAAGACGAATCGCGGTATGTACTGAGGCTATAAGAGGTGCGCACCTCAAGTCTATGATTTTGTGAGGTGCGTACCTCAAATATTGTTTTTCCATTTATTTACAGTATTTTACGATATTCTCTTGATGTTCGCCATATTAGATCGCATTTAGGCATGGCGTCAGAAAACGAACAATTTATCTGGCCAATCCCACCCGAAAATGTGTCGGGAGAGGCACCAAATATGTCACTGCATGCCTTTCAGAACTCTGACTGAATTGATGCATCAGTGGCTGGCGACGCCCCTGCCCTTTTCAGCACTCCCAATCACCACTGCCCCCTCGCAGGGCCGTGCTCTACAGCACGCCGCGTTCACCAAATCTGTCCCAAATGTGATTTTGCGTTGAGACGCACAAGGTGCACCCTCACCTGAAGCAGTAGCGCCCGGACTGTGGCCTACGTCGGATGAACCGTCAGGGTCTAAGATGTGCCGACAGATCGCTGCGAAGTTGAATTGAAATGAAATGAAAGGGCTCGTCATGATGTCAGCACTCAGAGCTTATAGTGGCATTCGGCTCGCCGTTGCGGTTCTTGCGGTCAGCATTGGCATAGGGGCGGCAGCACAGGCGCAAGAGTCCCCCCCTCTGCCCGACTATGTGATAGAGGAGTTTGGATCGCCACCTGCTATCCCAAACGGCCCCATAAGCCCAGCCATGCAATTCGCCCTGCGCGTGGCGTTCGTTGACAGTGTGGCCTTGTCCACATGGGATGAAAACCAAACGCTGGCACTGGCAGAAATCGCAAAGTCCCAAGACCCGCGCCTCGTGTGGCTGATCAGCGACCTGATGCGGTTTGTGCCTTCACAACAGTTGAATGAAGCCCTGACAGACGCGGCCTCCGATCTGCTGGGCAAGCGGTTCGGGTACGGCGACAGCTGGGGCGCGGTGACCGACCACCTGATCGCATGGGATATTCCTGCGCCGCAGGAATACCTGGACTACAAGCGGGCAATCTTCACCAGCCTTGTGCCGGGCTGGGATCAGATATTTACGCCCGGAGACATAGACTGGCGGCTGGTGTCCTGGGGCGGTGTCCTGATTGATGATCGCCCCTATGACACAACGGATAACGGGTGCAATTGCATCCCTGCCATCGATAACCCGGAGACCAGCAGCGCCGATGAGGCAACATGGTTGAAGGACAGCGATATCGTTTTTGGCATAGAGGTAAATGGTGAATACCGTGCCTATCCCCGGCGCATTATGGAGGTGCGTGAAATGGTGAACGACACCCTGGGCGGGCGTGATCTTGGCATCCCCTACTGCACCTTGTGTGGCGCGGCGCAGGCCTATTTCACCGACGCGCTGCCTTTAGGGGTCAAGCGCCCGGTTCTGCGCACCTCCGGGTTGCTGAGCAGGTCCAATAAAGTGATGTTTGATATAAACACCTATTCTGTTTTTGATACGTTTTTGGGGCACGCGGTGACAGGGCCGCTGGCTGCGAAAAACGTCCAGTTGAAACAAGCCACGGTTGTCACAACCGACTGGGGTACATGGAAAAAAGAACATCCAACCACAACCGTGTTGCTGGAGAGATATGCCCTGGGTCGCGACCCGGATTTCCGCAATGGCCGCGACGCCAATGGCCCGATTTTTCCCGTTGGGGATGTCGATCCTCGTCTGTCTGTGCACGAAGACATCATTGGCGTGGTCACCGCGTCAGGACAACCGGTCGCCTTCCAACGAAGCACCGCCTTTGTTGCCCTGCAAAGAGGTGACGAGATTACATTTGAGAACGTCAGACTAAAGCTCGATGCGGGCGGGATAAGAGCAGTGGGTGACGACGGCAGCGATCTGGGCAGCCATCAGGCATTTTGGTTCGCCTGGTCGCAGTTTTACCCCACAACGGAGGTGTGGCGGCAGTAAACCTGCAAAATTAAGCACGCAAGCGCCCAGCCCAAACGACGCACTCAGACTTTGGTTCACCGGGCGATCACAATATCGGCGCGCAAGCCGCCCAACCGTTCTGAGACACCCAACCGCAGCACGCCACCGTGCGCGCGTGCAATGTCTGTTGCGATGGCGAGGCCCAGACCGACCCCGCTGCCCTTGTCCTGATTGCGGGATGCGTCCAGCCGGGTAAAGGGGCGCGTCGCTTCTGTGCGCATGTTCTCAGGGATGCCGGGGCCGTCATCTTCAACCCGCAGTCGCAGCGACCGTTCGGTCATCATGACCGACACTTCCGCCTGTGCACCATACCGCACCGCATTGGAGATCAGATTGTCCAAGGCGCGTTTGATCGCCATCGGGTTCAACTTCATCATGCCAGAGCCGTCCCCTTCCGCAGGCCTGAGGATCACCGGCTTGCCCCCCCGGCGGGCCGCGTCAACCGTTTCGCGGACCAAGGCATGGGGGTCAACTTCCTCCGGCTCCCCCTGCCCGGTGCCTTTGGAAAAACTGAGGAACGCGTCGATCATTTCCTGCATGTCCGCCACGTCCTGTTCAAGCGGCGCACGCTCCTCGTCGTCCAGCATGGCAAGGCTCAGCCGCATCCGGGTCAAAGGCGTACGCAAGTCGTGGCTGACCCCTGACAGCATCAGGGTACGCTGATCGATATGGCGTTCGATCCTGTTGCGCATGTCAAGAAAAGCGCTGCCTGCCGCGCGCACTTCGATGGCACCGGCGGGCGAGTAAGGCTCACTGCGGCCCCGGCCAAAGGCCTCTGCCGCATTGGCCAGTTTCTTGATGGGTCGCAGTTGATTGCGCAGGTAAAGAATTGCGATCACCGTAATGACAGCGCCAAAAAACACCATGTTCACAAACAGCTGGTGCGGGTTGGCCGCAGAAATCCGGCGCCGGTCAAACGACAGCCGCACAGGCCCGTGCCGCGTTTCGGCATAAACTTGGACGCGCTCATCATTCGTCAGGTCAACCGCAGAGAGATTACGGACTTCCCCCGGCAATTCCCGCAAAATCGTGCGGCCGGAAAAATCATACCAGTTGCGAAGGTCCGTATCAGGCACGTCAGCGGCGTCCACCGGAACAGCCGTCAACGCCAGTTGCGACAGTTTGGCAATCACCTCGGTCGGCACCGATCCCGGATCTGGCGCCGCGTCGACCGTATCCAGCACAAGGCGTAACTCGCGCCCAACAGAGGTTGTCATTTGCTGCGTCACATCTTCGAAGTGGCGGGTCAGGAACAAGACTGTCGCCACCAATTGCAGGAACACAACCGGCAAGAGCAGGATGAGCATCGCCCGCGCATACAGCCCACGCGGCATATAGTGTTTGAGCCAGCTGAAAAACATGTTCTAAACCCTAACGAAGCCTGCCCGTTCAAGAAAGAGCCAAGCGCATGTCATCGCAACAGAATTTCGATCCACCTGTTGGCATTGCGCAGACCTTGGAACCGGGCATCCGCCGGATTGTCGCGCCAAACCCGTCGCCCATGACCTTCCGAGGCACAAATACTTATCTGCTGGGCGACAGGGACATCGCCGTAATTGACCCCGGCCCCGATGATGACAGCCACCTTGCCGCGATCCTGTCCAGCCTCGACCCCGGACAGCGTGTGACGCACATTCTGGTCACCCATGCGCACAAGGACCACGCGCCTCTCGCGCGTCCACTGGCGCGGGAAACCGGCGCTCTTGTCTATGCATTTGGCGCAGCAGAGGCTGGCAGATCTTCCGTGATGCAGGACTTGGCAGCTTCCGGTCTTGTTGGGGGTGGTGAAGGCATCGATACGGCCTTTGCGCCCGATGTATGCGTTCCGGACGGCGCGCGGATCGACAGGAGCAACTGGCATCTGCGCGCGCTGCATACGCCCGGTCACATCGGCAACCACCTGTGTTTCAGCTGTGATGGCATTTGCTTTACCGGCGATCACGTAATGGGCTGGGCTAGTTCGCTGGTGTCGCCTCCGGATGGTGATCTGACCGATTTCATGACCTCCTGTGCCAAACTGCAGTCGCAGGCATGGCAGCGGTTCTACCCCGGCCATGGCGCGCCGATATCAGACCCTGCTGGCAGATTGGACTGGCTGATCACCCATCGCCGCGCGCGCGAAACTGCGATCCTGACCGTCCTGTCAAAGCGCCCCGCCACAGCCACAGAGATCGCCGCACTTGTGTATGAGGACACCCCCGCAGCCCTGTTGCCCGCCGCAACACGAAATGTCCTTGCGCACTTGATCGACCTCGCCCAACGCAGGGCGGTAGCGCCAGACGATAAACTGCATGCGGAAAGCGAATTTTACCTGACACCGCCAAGCAGCTAGTTTTCTCATTTTTACGCGCGAAGCCACTGGACGGCAGATTTTGGCGCTGCTATACGCCGCGCATTGGTCCGGCGTAGCTCAGCGGTAGAGCAGTTGACTGTTAATCAATTGGTCGTAGGTTCGATCCCTACCGCCGGAGCCAACAAAATCAATCACTTACGAGACAACTACTTACCCCACCGGGGGAATAGTTACTCTATAGTTACTTTCTCCAAGCCAATATTGAGAGAATCTCCACACAACATCTTGAAGTGATGGCGGTGCCTACCCATATATATCGCAACACCGAAACAGCAGCGGTTTGCCGAGACCCGCACCTGTTATGAAAGCAAAAATCGGCAACCAGTCTGGCGTGTGATGGCTGCTGCAATAAGGGCTCTCACACATCGAGATGAAAGGATGCTCTATGAGGGCAGTATTCATCCTCGAAGCCAGCAAGTCGGACGGTACGATGTACCGAGCGAAGACGACCTTGGATTTTGAAATCCTTGGCTGGCTAGCGAGGTCTATCGGGCTTTAGGCTTGAACAAGGAGGTCGTCCTTCGGGGCGGCCTCTTATTGCTTGTAGATGTCTAGAAGATTATAGACGCGAGCTGAGGTTTTTGCATCAAATTGGCCGGACCACTCAAATTCGCAAACAGTATTTAGTACGGGTCGCTTAGCCAGCTCATTTCCGCTGAACCCAACTACCGCGTACGACGCTCGGTTCAATACCATCTTCCACCTCTCAGTCGAATTGTCTGGTATGTCACGAACGGGACCGCAAGGATGGCCGAACATGTAAAGTTGTATTTTCATATGGCCTCATGGTGCCACACGGGGAACAAAACGCAAACATCACCTGTGGATAACCGCGTAACTATAGTTACTTTCTAGTTACGTTTTCGCAGCCGCTAGGACGCAAAATATTTCTCGTTCTGTATCAGTTACTTACAGGGGGTATAGCAGTTGATTGAAAATCAATTGGTCTTGTAAGTCATTTTTATCCTTATGGACTCATTGATCTGTTAATCAATTGGTCGTAGGTTCGATCCCTACCGCCGGAGCCAAAGAATTCAAGCGCTTAGCACTAT